>NZ_DAMAUN010000030.1:0-34384 GCF_032078915.1 Lacrimispora sp.
CCGATGTAAACATAAGCATGGCTGGGGATTCTTCCGGAAGGCGCCTCCTCTGCCATGGCGGGAAAGGCGGGGAGGGCGCAGGCCAGTCCGGATTTCATGTCACAGGCTCCCCGGCCATAAATCCTCCCATTGATCACCTCCGCACCAAGAGGGTCGGTTGTCCAGCCGTCTCCAATGGTTACCGTATCCATGTGGCAGATATAAACAAGGGCAGGGTCGTCGATTTCTCCCTTTATTTTTGCCATGATATTATAACGGCCCGGCAGGACCTCTTTTTTGATGACAGGGACAGACAGGGAAGATAGCTGTTTAAAAATATATTCGGCTATATTTTTTTCGTATGCACCGGGATCCGTACTGTCGATGCGGATCAGGTTCTGTGTCAGCAAAGTGGCATCGGATCGATGATTTTCCATAATAATAATCTCCTTACTTGTTATTCTATATCCATTATAGGAACGGACAAGCAGAAAGTAAATGGTATTTGACTAAAATCTCCTTCGTATTTTTGAGGAAAAGAAACCACATGAGCCAAACCGGAATATCCTAATAAAAAAGGAATCAGGTAATGGACTGTGAATCATGTGAGAGAAGCAATACACTGTGATGCTGCCCGTCATTTGGGCTATACAGGGCGTGGGATTGGAGTAGCAGTTCTCGATACGGGGATTTATCTTCATGAGGACTTTGAACATAGAATGGCGGCTTTTGTAGATATTGTACACCGCAGAAGGGATACCTATGACGATAACGGCCATGGGACCCATATATCAGGAATCATCGGAGGCAACGGCACCGCTTCCGGAGGAATGTATATGGGCATTGCACCAGAGTGTCATATCATTATGCTTAAGGTATTGGATAAAAAAGGGAACGGCTATGCTTCCGATGTGCTGGCCGGACTTAAATGGATTCGTGATAATAGAGAAAGGTATGGGATCAGGATTGTAAATATTTCTGTTGGTTCCTTTTCAAAAAAGGGGATGACGGAGAATTCTGTTCTTGTGCGTGGAGTAAATGCGGCGTGGGATGACGGGCTGGTGGTCTGTGTTGCCGCAGGAAACATGGGACCGGGCATGAATACGATCACCACCCCGGGAATCAGCCGGAAGGTGATTACCGTGGGGTGCTCAGATGACTATAAAGAGGTCAATGTAATGGGAAACCGGATGATCGACTATTCCGGAAGAGGTCCCACAGGTGCCTGCATCTGCAAGCCGGAAATCATCGCTCCGGGGGCAGGGATTATCAGCTGCGCCAACGAATCAGGGCAATACCTTGCCAAAAGCGGAACCTCAATGTCGACACCCCTGGTTTCAGGGGCGATTGCGCTTCTTCTTCAGAAATATCCATATTTGACCAACCGGGATGTGAAACTGATGTTAAGAGAGCGGGCAGTGGATCTGGGGCTTCCCATAAATCAGCAGGGCTGGGGGATGCTTGATGTGGAGAGGCTTTTGATGTAATAGAAGAACGTATGAATATGATCAGGGCTTCTACGGGAAAGTTTGGCCCGTGGAGGCCCTGATATTGTTATGCAGCGGTGTATCACCTACGGGTCTATCCCTCGAAAACCGACCAAAGGCTTACCGTGTTTACCTGGATTATTTTGGGAATCGCTCAGTATTTTCCTGAATTATGCAGGAGTCTTCGATATACCGTATGATGTGGCCTGATTCGGATTAACATTATTACAAAATAGTACTTGCACCTCCATCCCTCCTATGCTATAGTAAATAAGCAGTAAGAAAGCAGCTTGTCCTCTCTTCAACTTTCAGGCATTTCGCCAAAACTTCCCTATTGGATTCATTAAAATGAAATTTTTGCTGTATCAGGAGTGTGATGCATATTGAGCTCAGAAGTATAAAATTCTGGTTGACATTTGCCCGGAAATATACTATGATAATAAACAGAAAAAGAACATTTGTTCGCATCGGAGGATAATATGAATAAAGATGATAAGCTAAAGGCGCTTGATGCCGCCCTTACTCAGATAGAAAAGGCATATGGGAAAGGCTCTGTTATGAAGCTGGGCGACTCAGGCACGAATATGAACGTTGAGACCATACCTACGGGTGCATTGAGCCTTGATATTGCACTTGGCCTGGGCGGAATACCAAAGGGAAGGGTTGTGGAGGTCTACGGACCGGAATCCAGTGGTAAAACGACGGTTGCCCTACATATGATCGCAGAGGTTCAGAAGAGAGGCGGCATCGCAGGATTTATTGACGCGGAGCATGCCCTTGATCCTGTTTACGCCAAGAATATTGGAGTGGATATTGATAACCTTTACATTTCCCAGCCGGATAACGGGGAGCAGGCATTGGAGATCACGGAAACCATGGTTCGGTCCGGTGCCGTTGATATTGTAATCGTGGACTCGGTCGCAGCGCTTGTGCCAAAGGCCGAAATCGAAGGTGATATGGGCGATTCCCATGTGGGGCTTCAGGCGCGTCTGATGTCTCAGGCTCTTAGAAAGCTGACGGCCGTCATCAGCAAATCCAACTGTATCGTTCTCTTTATTAACCAGCTTCGTGAGAAGGTGGGAGTAATGTTTGGAAGCCCTGAGACTACCACAGGAGGACGTGCCCTTAAGTTCTATGCGTCTGTCCGCCTGGATATCCGTAAGATCGAGACCTTAAAGCAGGGCGGAGATATGGTAGGTAACCGGGCCCGTGTAAAGGTAGTAAAGAATAAGATTGCACCGCCATTTAAGGAGGCGGAATTCGACATCATGTTCGGCAAAGGTATTTCCAAGGAAGGAGATATCCTGGATCTGGCGGTGAAAGAGAATATCGTGGAAAAGAGCGGAGCATGGTTTGCTTATAATAATGTCAAGATCGGCCAGGGACGAGAGAATGCCAAGATTTATTTTCAGGACAATCCGGCAGTTTGCCTGGAGGTAGAGAACAAGGTCCGTATAAAGTATGGGCTTCATGAAGAAAGCGGTGTAGCACCGGAGAGTGCTGGTTCAGCTGCCACTAAGGAAAGCAAGAGAATCAAGGCAGAAGAAAGCAAGGGCGAAACTCCCAAGGAGTAATTTCAGCAAGGTTTTGACCAGCGGATTCATGAACGCTGGGAAAATAGTTAAAATAAGGGGCCTATATGACAGTTGTGGAAATCGTGCCCGTTGATAAACGCAGGAGTAAAGTCATTCTGGATGAAGACTTTACTCTTGTCCTTTATCGAGGGGAAATCAGAAAATTTGGGATAGAGGAAGGAAAGCCGCTTTCCGAAGAAACTTATCAGGAGATCCTACGGGATGTTTTGTTTAAAAGGGCCAGGGAAAGGGTCCTTTTTCTTCTGAAATCCTCAGATAAGACGGAACAGGAACTGAGACGGAAATTAAAAGACGGAGGGTATCCGAAAGAGGCAGCCGATTACGCCATAGAATTTTTAAAAGAGCATAACTTTATCAACGATGAGAACTATGGCCGCAGATACGTGGAATTTAATTCAGAACGGAAAAGCGGGCGGCAGATTCAGTACGAGCTGCAGAAAAAGGGACTGGACAAAGAGGTGATCCAGGAGATACTCAGAGAACAGCCAGTGGATGAAGAGGCCCAGATACGGGCCTATGTGAAAAAGAAGCGCATAAAAGCGGAGGAAATGGACTTTAAGGAACGGGGAAAAATGATGGCTGCCTTGGGTAGACGAGGTTTTTCCTACGATGCAATAAGCCGTGTTTTAGGCGGTATTTATAGTGAATACTGACAACAAGGAAAATGTGTATAAGTATACCTGAAACAGGGGCGAAATACTTGACATAATGTATAAAACAGTTTAAAATTGTAGTGTTGTATTGTTGTACAATGAAAATCTAATAAGGAGGTGCTCCTGTGTCAGTATCAGTATTCATGGCTATATTGATTGCAATTGTAGTATCAGTAGTAGTTGCTTTTATTGCCTGGTCTGCTGCCATCACGTATCGTAAAAATGCTTACGAAACCAAGATAGGCACTGCGGAAGAAAAATCCCGGGAAATAATAGATGAAGCATTAAAGACCGCTGAGACAAAGAAGCGCGAAGCTCTCCTTGAGGCAAAAGAAGAGTCTTTAAAGACTAAGAATGAACTGGAGAAGGAAACCAGGGAAAGAAGAGCTGAGCTTCAACGTTATGAAAGAAGAGTATTAAACAAGGAAGAAAACCTGGACAAGAAGTCCGAGGTTATGGAAAAACGAGAAGCAGGTCTGGCTGCTCGCGAGGACGCCCTGAATAAGAGAAACACCGAAGTGGAATCTCTCTATGAAAAAGGCATACAGGAACTGGAAAAAATTTCTGGACTTACCTCCGAACAGGCAAAAGAATATCTTTTAAAATCTGTTGAAGATGACGTTAAACATGACACTGCGAAATTAATTAAGGAACTTGACAACAAAGCAAAAGAAGAAGCCGAAAAAAAGGCGAAGGAATATGTGGTTACAGCCATTCAAAGATGTGCTGCAGACCATGTGGCAGAAACTACGGTTTCAGTCGTGCAGCTTCCCAACGATGAGATGAAAGGAAGAATTATCGGAAGGGAAGGCCGTAACATCCGTACGCTAGAGACCCTTACGGGCGTGGAACTCATTATTGATGACACCCCTGAGGCTGTTGTATTATCCGGATTCGATCCGGTTCGTAGAGAAGTAGCCAGAATCGCGTTGGAACGCCTTATTGTGGATGGACGTATTCATCCTGCAAGAATTGAAGAGATGGTGGAAAAGGCACAAAAAGAGGTAGAAACCAATATGCGTGAAGAAGGAGAAGCCGCTGCCCTTGAAGTGGGCATTCACGGACTTCATCCGGAACTCATCAGATTGCTTGGCAAGCTGAGATACAGAACAAGCTACGGTCAGAATGCCTTAAAGCATTCCATTGAGGTGGCCCAATTGTCAGGGCTGTTGGCCGGAGAGATCGGTCTTGATATCCGCATGGCCAAGCGTGCCGGTTTACTACATGACATCGGAAAAGCCGTTGACCATGAGATGGAAGGTTCTCATATTCAGCTGGGTGTGGAGTTATGTAAGAAATATAAGGAGTCTGCAATCGTGCTGAACACTGTGGAATCACATCATGGCGATGTTGAACCACAGAGCCTTATCGCTTGCATTGTCCAGGCAGCAGACACGATATCTGCCGCAAGACCTGGAGCAAGAAGAGAGACTCTGGAGACATATACAAACAGATTAAAACAGTTAGAAGATATTACCAATTCCTTTAAGGGAGTGGACAAGTCCTTTGCCATTCAGGCAGGACGCGAAGTTCGGATTATGGTAGTTCCGGAGCAAATTAACGATGACGACATGGTGCTTTTAGCCCGTGATATTTCCAAGAAGATTGAAGAATCTCTGGAATACCCGGGACAGATCAAGGTCAATGTGATCCGGGAGTCCAGAGTTACAGATTACGCGAAGTAATTATTTAGAATGAGATGATAAATGCCCTAAAACCGTAGAAAGCTAGTATTTCTGCGGGTTTGGGGCATTTTTAAATTGAGTTTTTCTTTAGGGGAAAGAAGCCTGAATTTCATTTCTTGATTCATTCGATCACAATAAGACCAAATAAAGGCAATATAGTTCTAAATGTTTTTCTTGAATATAGCAAAGATTTGATGTATTATAATATAAATGCCCTTTTTCAGATTGGACTAAGGTCAGTAAGATACTTATAGTTAAAAATCTAGGGGCAAGTGATAGATTGTGCGAAGTAATATAATGCCTTAAAACCGTATAATAATCTGAATGCGGCTTTAAGGCATATTTCATGTCAGGAGGATGATACGTGAATCGGAGGATAAAAGTACTGATTAGCTGCATATTGGTCAGCCAGCTGTTTCTAATGACTGTATATGCGAAACCGGACTGGCCGTCTGATACGGGCATCCAGGCGGAAGCCGGGATTGTAATAGACGGGGATTCAGGGGCCGTCATATTTGGCCAGAATATCCATGCCCCTTATCCGCCAGCCAGCATAACAAAGATTTTGACTGCTCTTATTGTTTTAGAGAACGCGAAACTTGACGACATGGTGACCTTTTCAAAGGATGCCATTTACAATGTGGAAGAGGGCAGCGGCAATAAATTAAATGTAGATACAGGAGACCAGATTTCTGTGGAAGACTGTCTCTATTCTCTGATCCTTCATTCCTGCAACCAGGCAGCCAATGCTCTGGCGGAGCATGTGGCCGGCAGCAGAGAAGGATTTGTAAACATGATGAATGAAAAGATCAAGGAGCTTGGCTGTACAGAAAGCCATTTTGACAACCCGTCAGGGCTTAATGGAGACACCCAGTATGTGACTGCCTATGATATGGCACTCATAGCAAAGGCTGCTTACAGCAATAAACAGCTTGTGGAGATCAGCTCCGCAATCAGCCATAATATCCCTCCCACCTCCAATAATCCAGAGGGGCTTACCATTTACAACGAGCATCGTCTGGTAAAAACCAAGGATACAAAGAGTGAATTTTATTGTCCGTCAGCAGTGGCAGGAAAGACTGGATATCTAATTAAAGCAGGAAATACCCTTGTGACCTATGGGGAGCAGGATGGAAAAAGGCTTATCTCCGTCATATTAAAGGGAAGCCCAAAGCAATATTTTATCGATGGCAAAACTCTTTTGGAATTTGGCTTCAGCCGTTTTGAAAACTTCCCTGTTACAGGGAATGAAACCAGCTATATATCAGGGGAAGATCCTGTTGAAATTAAGGGGACATCTTATAAACCCTCTGATTTGGAATTGGAACCGGACAGCGTCATAACCCTTCCCAAAGGAGCCGAGTTCTCCCAGGCAGATAAGACTCTTGTAACAGAGCTTCCGGAAGGAAGTCCAAAAGGGGCGGTTGCCATGATCCAATATACCTACAATGACAGAAAGGTGGGTCAGGCCTACTTAATGGAAAAGAAGGGCCCGGAACCGACAACCCAGGAATCGGAACAGGGATCCACAGATGCAAAGCCTGTGGAATCGGAAACAAATTCAAACGGCAATAAAAAGTCATCTGAAAATAAGGGAAGCAGAGTGCTTACGATAGCAGGAATTGCTGCTTTTCTTGGACTGGCAGGCGGTGGAACCGGATTTTTCATTTATAAGAAAAAGAAAGAGGCCAGAGAGATTGCTCTCAGAAGAGAAGAGAGAAGGCGGCGATTAAAAGCTGAAGGGTCAGAAGAAGCGTTTGAAAAGATTTTAAAACAACGCCGGAATAAAAAATAAATATAAGTATAAAAGAAAATGAAAAGGACCAGCTGGGGAAGCTGGTCCTTTTTCGGAGAAGGTATTTCGTTTCTTATGGGGTGTAGCAAAAACTATATAATGTATTGGGGGGGGGTTACATTTATTAATATAACTCATTTTTCTGAAAAAGTGTCAACAAACATTCATGAATTTTAAAATTAAAATTGTGCATTTTAGCTCCATTTATTCTGCGGATTGTGGAAAAAATATAGAAAACCAGAAAGAACATGTGTATTCATTGTGCGTTCTCTCTTCAGACCCTTAAGGGATATTTTTGTAAAACCTGCCTTCTTGTGGTAAAATACATAAAAACAACTTGTGCAATGGTGCGTACAAGTAATAGATTATAGTTAGAGGATATTTTGTCACTCTTATAAAAAGGTATTTGGAACATAACATGTGTGGTTTATGAAAGAAGGGCGGGATCATATCAATGGAGTTTCACAAAGTAAAAATGGTAATTGACAGGGAGTATCCCATTGCACAGGTCGATGAAAGAATCTATGGCTCTTTTATAGAGCATCTGGGGCGGGCTGTGTACGACGGGATTTACTGTCCGGAACATGTATCTGCTGATGAAAATGGCTTCCGGGATGATGTGAAGGAACTGATCCGGGAATTAAATGTTCCTATCATCCGGTATCCTGGAGGCAACTTTGTATCTGGCTTTAACTGGGAGGACAGCGTAGGCCCTTTCAATGATCGGCCCAGGCGTCTGGATCTGGCCTGGCGAAGTCTGGAAGAGAATAAGGTCGGCCTAAATGAATTTACAACATGGGCCAGAAGTGCAGGCGCTGATGTAATGATGGCTGTAAACTTAGGAACCAGAGGGATTGCAGATGCATGCAATCTGCTGGAATACTGCAATCATCCCGGCAACAGCAAATACAGTGATTTAAGGATCAGCCACGGTTATAAAGAGCCTCATAACATAAAGACCTGGTGCCTGGGAAATGAGATGGATGGTCCATGGCAGATCGGACATAAGACCATGGAGGAATATGGGCGTCTGGCAGAAGAGACGGCAAAGGCCATGAAGATCATTGACCCTGACATTGAACTGGTTGCCTGCGGAAGTTCATACTTAGCCATACCTACGTTCCCGGACTGGGAGGCAGTGACTCTGCAGCATACCTATGACTATGTGGATTACATATCCATGCACCAGTACTATGGGAACCAAAAGGGGGACAGCCAGGATTTTCTTGCTTCCTCCGATGATATGGATCAGTTTATCCGCACCGTCATTGCCACCTGTGATTTTGTAAAGGCCAAAAAGAGGGGCAAAAAGGATATTAAGATCAGCTTTGATGAGTGGAATGTCTGGTATCACTCCAATGCGGCGGATGACGACATCACGAAAAACCACCCATGGCAGGTCGCACCTCCTATGCTGGAGGACATTTATAACTTTGAAGATGCTCTTTTGGTAGGCCTTATGCTTATTACCCTGTTAAAGCATGCGGACCGGGTGAAGATGGCATGTCTGGCCCAGCTTGTAAATGTGATCGCGCCCATTATGACGGAAGCCAAAGGCGGAAAGGCATGGAGACAGACAATCTTTTATCCATTCATGCATGCTTCCAGATATGGACGGGGAACAGCCCTTGCCCCGGTCATCAGTACGCCAAAGTTCCATACGTCAGCCCACGAAGATGTGACTGCGGTAGAAGCTGTGTCCGTATACAATGAGGTACTTCATGAGGTGACCATTTTTGCGGTGAACAGGGATCTTAAAACGGATGCTGAATTGACCGCGGATGTGAGGAGCTTTGAAGGATACCGGGTTTTGGAGCATGTGGTTTTGGAAAGCGATGATTTGAAAGCGGAGAACGGGCCTTTTTGCCAACGGGTGGCTCCGAAGCAGACCAGTCAGTCTGCGCTGGATGGCGGTATCATGACAAGTACTCTGCACAAGGCGTCATGGAATGTGATCCGTCTTGGAAGATAATGAAAGAGAGGGACAGGAAAACATGGTGAAAAAAGAATATAAATTTTGGTTTGCAACAGGCTCTCAGGATCTTTACGGTGAGGAATGCTTAAGAAATGTGGCGGAGCATTCCAGGATCATCACGGAAAGGCTGAACGCATCCGGAGCGCTTCCCTATGAGGTGATTTTAAAACCGGTGCTGATTGATAATACCTCCATACGCAGGCTGTTTCATGAGGCTGACACCCATGAGTCCTGCGCTGGTGTGATTACCTGGATGCATACCTTTTCTCCTGCTAAGTCCTGGATTTTAGGACTTCAGGAGTACCGGAAGCCTTTGCTTCATCTGCACACCCAGTTTAACAGGGAGATTCCCTACGATACCATTGACATGGATTTCATGAATGAGAACCAGTCGGCCCACGGCGACCGGGAATTCGGACATATGGTCACCAGAATGGGGATTCCGAGAAAGGTGATCGCAGGTCATTGGGATGATGAAGGGGTCCAGAGGCGGATAGGTTCCTGGATGCGGACTGCAGTGGGAATTATGGAAAGCAGCCATATCCGCGTGGTCCGGGTTGCGGACAATATGAGAAACGTGGCGGTTACTGAAGGGGATAAGGTTGAAGCCCAGATGAAATTTGGCTGGGAGATCGATGCCTATCCAGTCAATGAAATCGCAGACTATGTAAAGGATGTGGCAGCAGGTGATATTTCTTCCCTGGTAGAGGAATATTACAGCAGATACGAAATTTTAACGGAAGGCATGGACCATGAGGAGTTTAAGGCCCATGTGGCAGTTCAGGCGCAGATCGAGCTGGGCTTTGAGCGGTTTTTAAAGGATAAGGATTATCAGGCAATAGTCACTCATTTTGGGGATTTAGGCTCTTTAAAACAGCTTCCCGGCCTTGCCATCCAGCGCCTGATGGAAAAGGGCTATGGCTTCGGGGCGGAAGGAGACTGGAAGACAGCTGCCATGGTGCGCCTGATGAAGATCATGACCGAAGGGGCAAAGGATGCAAAGGGAACTTCCTTTATGGAAGATTACACCTACAACCTGGTTCCCGGCAAAGAAGGGATCTTACAGGCCCATATGCTGGAGGTTTGCCCCACCATCGCCGATGGAACGGCAGGCATCAGGGTAAATCCGCTGTCCATGGGAGAGAGGGAAGCTCCTGCGCGCCTTGTATTCACGGCAAAGGAAGGAAAGGGGATAGCAACATCCCTGATCGATCTGGGCAGCCGTTTTCGCTTGATTATCAACACCGTAAACTGTAAAAAGACGGAAAAGCCCATGCCAAAGCTTCCGGTTGCCACTGCATTCTGGACACCTGAGCCTAACCTTGCCACAGGAGCGGAAAGCTGGATTTTAGCCGGCGGCGCCCACCATACGGCCTTTACCTATGATCTGACGGCAGAACAGATGGGGGACTGGGCGGAAGCTATGGCAATTGAAGCTGTTTTCATTGATGAAAAAACCACCATCAGGGATTTAAAAAATGAATTGAGATGGAATTCCATGGCATATCGTTAAATAAATAACAGAAACCGTCCTTAAGGAAAAAAGGGGGCGGACATAATTCAGGAGGGGTTTCAAATGATGGAAAAACTTATAGGAGCAGCCATCCGGGAAGGGAGAACCGCTCTGGGAATAGAGCTTGGCTCCACACGAATTAAAGCCGTACTGGTAGATGAAGAGCATAATCCCATTGCTTCCGGCAGCTATGACTGGGAAAACCAGTATATAGACGGCGTCTGGACCTATTCCATTCCGGATATATGGGAAGGAGTAAGGGAAAGCTATAAAAACATGGCAGAGGAGGTGAAAGAGAGGTATGGGGAAACTCTTACCACCATTGGAGCCATCTGTTTTTCTGCCATGATGCATGGGTACATGGCATTTGACAAAGAGGGGGAGCTGCTGGTGCCTTTTAGGACCTGGAGAAATACCATGACAGAAGTGGCTTCGGAAAAGCTGACGGAGCTGTTCTCCTTTCAAATTCCCCAGCGATGGAGCATTGCCCACCTATATCAGGCAATCCTTAACCAGGAAGAGCATGTGCCGGAAATTGATTACCTGGTTACCCTGGAAGGCTATGTCCACTGGAAGCTGACGGGAGAGAGGGTCCTTGGCATCGGAGACTGTGCAGGGATGTTTCCCGTGGACTGCGCCGCAAAGGATTTTAATAAGCGCATGATAGAACAGTTTGATGAGCTGGTTGCTCCCCGGCAGTTCCCCTGGAAGCTTCGGGATATTATGCCAAGGGTGCTGACGGCAGGAGAGAGGGCAGGGACCCTGACCGGGGAAGGGGCACGGCTTCTTGATGCCAGCGGGAACTTAAAGCCTGGAATTCCCCTTTGCCCGCCGGAAGGTGATGCCGGGACAGGGATGACGGCTACCAACAGCGTGGCAAGAAGAACCGGCAATGTATCCGCCGGAACCAGTGTGTTCGCCATGGTGGTGCTGGAAAAAGAGCTTTCCAGAGTCTATCCGGAAATCGATATAGTCACCACTCCTGCCGGCGATGCGGTAGCAATGGTTCACTGCAACAACTGCACCTCAGATTTAAACGCCTGGGTTTCCCTGTTTGAGGAATTTGCGGTCGCGGCGGGAATGAAAATCGACAGAAATACCCTGTTTTCCACTCTTTACCAGAAGGCGCTGGAAGGAGACAAAGATGGGGGAGGCATGCTTTCCTACGGCTATTTGTCCGGAGAGCACATCACCCATTTTGAAGAGGGAAGGCCTTTGTTTGTCCGGACACCGGAAAGCCGGTTTAATCTTGCAAACTTTATGAGAGTCCATCTTTATACAGCTTTGGGAGCATTAAAGATGGGAATGGATATCCTCTTTGAGGAAGGAGTCCGTCTTAATGTGCTTTTGGGCCATGGAGGACTTTTTAAGACTAAGGGAGTGGGACAGAGGATCATGGCTGCCGCCCTGGGCGTTCCAGTTTCCGTCATGGAAACAGCCGGGGAAGGAGGAGCCTGGGGAGCCGCACTTTTAGCCTCTTACATGCTTAAGAAGGAGGAGGGGGAATCATTGGATCATTACCTGGCTGAAAAGGTATTTAAAGATGACGGGGGGACCAGAATGGAGCCTGATCCTGAGGATGAAGCAGGTTTTCAGGCTTTTATGGAACGGTACAGAAACGGACTTTCCATTGAACGTGCTGCGGTAAATAACTTGAAATAATACGGAAAGCAAAAAGGAGGAAGCTGACATGCTGGAAGAACTGAAAAGGATTGTATACGAGGCAAACATGGAATTGCCCAGAAGGGGACTTATCACTTATACCTGGGGAAATGTCAGCGGAATTGACCGGGACCAGGGGCTTTTCGTGATTAAGCCCAGCGGGGTGGATTATAAAGAGCTGACGCCTGAGGATATGGTGGTCATGGACCTTGACGGTAATCAGGTGGAAGGAAAGCTTAAGCCTTCCTCTGATACAGCCACCCATCTGGAGCTTTATAAGGCATTTAAGGAAATAGGAGGGATCGTTCATACCCATTCCCCCATGGCTACATCCTGGGCCCAGGCTGGAAGGGCCCTCCCCTGCTATGGAACCACCCATGCGGATTACTTTTACGGGGAGATCCCATGTGCCAGAAATCTCACGGAGAAAGAGACCCGGGACGGGTATGAGAAGAATACGGGAGCCGTGATCATTGAAACCTTTAAGGGAAGGAATCCCATGCATGTTCCGGCAGTTTTGTGCAAAAACCATGGACCATTTACCTGGGGGACCGATGCAGCAGGTGCGGTCCACAATGCCGTTGTGCTGGAAGAAATCGCAAAGATGAACCTTATGACGGAACTGTTGAATCCTTCTGTTTTACCGGCGCCCCAGTGTATGCAGGATAAACATTTTATGCGCAAGCATGGGCCCAATGCATATTACGGCCAGAATAAAGAATCATAAGGAGCCCTATATGGCGGAGGACAGCGGAAAAGCAAAGTATTATCTGTTAATGGAAGAACTGAAAAAGGATATTATTTCAGGTAAGAGAAAGCCGGGCGACCGGCTGCCTTCGGAAAATGAACTGTCGGCCTCCTGTCATGTAAGCCGCCACACGGTGAGAAAAGCAATTTCCATTCTGGAACAGGAGGGATTTATTACGGCAGAACATGGCCGGGGAACCTTTGTTTCCAGAAAGGCGGGAGGAAAAAAGGGATCAGGAAATATCGCGGTCATTACCACCTATTTGTCGGATTATATTTTTCCGCGGCTGATCCAGGGAATCGACAGTGTACTCACGGCAAACGGTTACAGCATTATACTGAAAAATACGGGAAACAGCAGGTTTAAGGAAAGCAGATGTCTGGAAGAGATCCTTGAAAAGGACATTGACGGGCTCATCATAGAGCCAAGCAAAAGTGAGATCATGTGCGGCCATAAGGGGCTTTATGAGAAATTGGACTTTTACCAGATCCCCTATGTATTCATTCAGGGCTGTTACGCCCACATGATGAACAAGCCACATATCCTGATGGACGACTGTATGGGTGGGTATCTGGTGACAAAGCATCTGATCCAATTAGGGCATAAGTACATCTTGGGAATATTCAAGGCTGATGACAGCCAGGGAAGGGACCGGCACAAAGGCTATGTAAAAGCTCTTCAGGAGGCGGGATTTTCTTATGATCCGGATATGGTTGTCTGGTTCCACACCGAGGACCGGACGTCAAAGCCATCAGGCGCCTTAAGGCTTAAGCTGGAAGATGGAGTGTTAATTGACGGAATCGTCTGCTACAATGACCAGATTGCCTTCGAGGTCATGAAAACCATTGAAAAGAGCGGGCGTTCCGTGCCTGAGGATATTTCTGTAACAGGCTATGACAATTCCTTTATCGCAGAAAATGGGATTGTGAAGCTGACCACCATCGCCCACCCCCAGGAGCGGCTGGGGGCTATGGCGGCGGAGCTTCTTATAGAAAAAATGAACAATGTACCTGATGAAGAAAGCAGAGTGGAGCGGATCTTAAAGCCGGAGCTGATCATCCGGGAGTCCTGCAAAGACCGGCGGATTTAAAGGGAGACAGACCGAAGTCTTCCCATGTAAAAAACGCATCCCAGGATCAGGGTCCCGGAAAGAAGGAAGAGCAGCTGCATTCCGGTTATGGGAAGTCCCCCTATTTCCAGGGTAGGAAACACCCTGAGAAGGAAGGCTCCAAGAAGGGTGGAAAGAAAGCCGCAAAGCCCTGCATAGGATGAATTGGAGCTGACATAAAGCACCCGTTTCTCCGCAGGAGCATAGTGATACTGAAGGTTAAAGACGGATATGGCAATGCCTCCCCAGGCAGCGCCGGACAATGCCTGTAAAATAGGCTGAAGGGTATAGCAGGTTTCCGGGGTCATGAAAAGCCAGCTGGCATGGACAAGTCCCAGCATTCCCATGGAGCAGCGGGCTGCCAAAAGCCAGGAAGTAGCATCGGCCAGACGTCCCCAGAGCCATGCCGCCAAAACCCGGACGGTTGAGGAAATAAGGCCTAAAAAGGTAATGTATGTATAATCTAACTTAAGTCCTGTAACCATGTATACGCTGAAAAAGGGTCCTGCGATCTGAAGGGCCAGGTTCCAGAACATATAGGTAAGCATGACCTTCCGGTACTCCTTATCGGCCAATGGCTTCCATAATGCATCCTGGAGCTTTTGGCGTTGGGGAAGGCTTTCCGGTTCACTGATAGAGGAGAGGCACCAGAAATCCATACAGGCGACGAAAAAGACTACAGTTCCTACCACCAGAAATCCGGTCTGTTCCATGGAAAAGCTGCGGAACCGGTCCATGACCCAGCCCATGGTCAGACTTAAGATGGTGGAAAAGGCAAAAGCAAAGGAGTCCTTTTTTCCCAGATAGTTTCCCCTCATGTGTTGGGGAACAAGCTGCAAGATCCAGTTCCCGGTCCCGGTTCCAATAAAGGCTCCAAAAAAATGAGCGACTCCATAAATAGTGATTGCCGCTGCCAGGCGAAGTCCGGGATTTCTAATAAACAGAGGCACAAAAAAGACGGAAGCCAGAAGGAGCCTGTGAATAAAAGAGAAACTGGAAATCAGGCATTTTTTCCGGCAGAGGCTTTCCAGAAGGATGGAGGAAAACATCTGGAGAGTACAGAGAAGTACCGGGATCGAACCGATGATCCCATTTATGGAGTCCGTGGCTCCCAGTGAGTTGGCATAGCCGGAGAGAAATGCTCCGGTGGTCAGTGTAACGATTCCATTGGCGCAGCAGCCCTCTGCAATAAAGAGCCTTCTGCCTTTGGTAAAATCTGCTTCTGTCATAGTTGTTCCGCTGAAATAAGTGCGGGACACTTTTTCTTTTAAGAGTAATACTGCTTCAATCATTGAACATCCGTGACATATCTGCCACAATCCCCTTTTCTTTTTGTTAGATATCTGATATTCTGTTTTTAAAGGTTTTCCTCTCTCTATATTGCCAGTATAATGGAAGGGATACAAGAGGAAAAAGAAGCGAAAAACTGGAGGATTCCGACCGGGGTGACAGGAGGAAACTATGGAACATTACTTAAATTTAAAGGCCGTACTTCCGGTGAGGGCGTTAAATGCAGGATATCTGGTGACAGGCGGAAAGGGACGCCATGCAGACCGGGTCATGGACTCTTTTGAGATCATCTATGTAAATTCCGGGATCCTGGGGATTGCCGAAGAGGACATAACATATAACGTGGAGGAAGGGGAAGCGCTGATTCTGTTTCCCGGAAGGCATCACTGGGGGACAAGAGAGTTTGAGGAAGATTTGAATTTTTACTGGCTTCATTTTCATCTGGAAGAAGAGGCCGTGAGGATTGGACGGGATATTATGTCCCTTCCTCAGCTCATCCGTATCAGAAAGCCGGAGCAGTTTGAGGAACTTTTCCGCCGTTTTATCAAACGGCAGGATGTCTTCAGGGGCGACCGGACCATCTTAAATCTGGTGCTTTTAGAGCTGCTGTGTGAGCTCAGCGACTCCCTTTCACCAATGGAAGTGACCGGGCAGAAAGTGCTTTTGGCAAACCAGGCGGGACAGTATATCAGGAATCATTTCGAAGAGCCTTTATCCTCTTCCATACTGGCCGATAAGCTGGATTGCAGCCCGGATTACCTGGGACGGGTCTACAATGCGGTCTATGGGAAGACTCTTACGGAGGGGATCCACGAGGCAAGGCTTAATAAGGCGTGCAGAATGCTCATAGAGACAAACCAGACAGGAAATGAAATTGCCTACCAGTGTGGATATCAGGATGTGGATTATTTCAGAAGGATCTTTAAAAGGTATATGGGAATAACGCCAAAGGAATACCGACAGACTTATCGTCTGGTGGGAAGATAAAAAAAGCGGCAGGGGAGGAGCGCTCACCTTGCCGCTTTTCTGTATTCTGCGGGAGAAGTACCGGTTTGTTTTTTAAAGATGCGGCTGAAATATAAGGGATTGTCATAGCCGACGATGCTGCCGATTTCCCCGATGCCGTAGTCCGTGCTTTCAAGCAGCTCCTGTGCTTTTTTCACCCGGATGGAGGTTAAGTACCTGCGGGGAGGCATTCCTGTGTACTGCTTAAAGCTGCGGATAAACCAACAGGTGCTCATATGAAGCTTTTTGGCATAAAGATCGATTTCAATATCTGCAGATAAGTTCTCATGAAAATAATGGACCGTTTTTTCCATTTCTTTCTGAATTTCTGTTTTCTGAAATCCCCCTTCCTCCCTTTGCCGCTTAAGAAGAAGGAAAAGCTGCATGAGATGAAGGGCCGCCAGTTCCTCAAAACAGGGGCGGGGGAGCTGGAGTTCCCGGATTATGGCAAGGAATAACTCCTGGTATCTGGAAGAAACACCGGTGTATAGGATCCGGCTGTTATCAAAACCTGCCTGTGCGGTAAATTCCCTGGCTTCTTTGCCTGTAAAATGAAGCCAGAATACCTCCGGCTTGTCTTCCAGATAATAGGCGTACTTCTGGGGTTCGCCAGGTTTATAAATCACCATATTTCCGGCAGGAATTTCTACGGTCTCATTTTGGATGGAAAACCATGCTTTTCCTGATGCGATGTATAAAAGCTGGTAATCAGGGCGTCCCAATGGCCGTATGGTGGACATGACCGGGTGGGTGATCAGGCGGTAGACGCCGCAGCAGTTTGCCTTAAGAGGAATCGAATTGTCCTCCAGCTCATCGTCTGTCAGATTCATATAGCCTGTGTTGGTGTACATATCTAGTCTCCTTTGTTTATTTACGGGAAGGCAATGAGTCAAAGTTATACTGGCTTGATCTTTGGGACTGCTGTTTGGGGTTGGCAGTAACGTAAGTCCGCGGTGCAGCGGGCGGATCCTGGGACCGCTCACTCATTGCTTTCGTGAACAGTTTATACGTTATCGGCAAAGATTTCAATGATAAATTATATTATTATTTATATATGGAGTTATTTTGAATTAGCGATAAAAACTCTATGATAAAAATAGAGAGTATGCAGTAAAGTTCCGGGGGATTTTTTAACGATATTTGATAGAGCAGATAGAATGGAAATATAGTGGATCAGTTAACTGAAAAATATTATTTTTTATATAGATTAAGATATTCGGACGCTGTTAAAATGAAACTATAGGTTGAGCCAGCAGGGAATATAATAATAAACCCTGCTGACTTAGCTGTAATAATTAAATATTGCTCTGACTTTTTAATATACAGATTGTTGGTACATATTCACTTTATCAATTTGGTATTTGATGCAAATGGATAGGCTAGATGTGATTAATTAATACGGTAGGAGATTATGCGATGTGAACATTAACAGCCTGAAGGCCGCGATTGCCTGTGGTTGTTTCAAAAATAACTGACTGGCCATCTTCTAATGCTTTGAAACCTTCCATAGCAAGACCTGAGAAATGAACGAAAATATCATTACCTTCTTCATCGCAGATAAAACCGAACCCCTTTTGTGCATTAAACCATTTTACTGTACCTTTTTTCATGAAAGATACCTCCTTAAAATTATATTGTATTCCTCTAAAAGCAAAAATCGCATATACTTGTAAATCATCAATAGAATAATGACTTACAAATATATGCGAAATCAAAACTTTATTTAAAATACTGATTTAGTGTAACACGGTATTACAAGGAAGTCAAGCAGAAGTTTATAAAGAAAGGAAGAATAGATTGAGAAAATCATCATAAGAGCGCTGGGATCAGTAGGCTATAGTGCAGAGGAGAATCTGGCAGAGACCGCGATAGCAGTACCTCAAAAGAGGTTACGAGTGATCGTTATTGAGGTTAAATCACATAAGTCGTGGTTTTAAACGGAAAAGTACGTATATATAGGAATTTGTAAAACCACCAGTATCATTTTGTGCATAGTTTGTCTAATTGGAGATATGGATTTTCTATCCTTTCATTTTATAATAAAGGTAATAAACGAAGGAGGGATCAACCATGATCGTACCCAAACATTATGAAAATCTCCACTTGCTTCATGAAAATACTATGCCAAACAGGTCCTACTACATACCTGCTTCCCAGGCGCGTTTTGACCTTGTGGAGCACAGGGAAAATTCTGACCGGTTTAAGCTCTTAAACGGGACATGGAAATTCTGCTATTTTGACAGCATTTATGATGTAAAAGAGGAGTTTTTCCAGGAAGGCTATGATACCGGAAATTATGATGATATCCCGGTTCCCGGCTGTTTCCAGAACTATGGATATGACAGGCACCAATATACCAATATCCGCTACCCCTTCCCTATGGATCCGCCCTATGTCCCGGCTGAAAATCCCTGCGGTGCTTATGTCCGCCATTTTGTCTATGAAAGGGATGAGAATGCTCCCAGAGCTTATTTAAATTTTGAAGGCGTGGATTCCTGCTTCTATGTGTGGCTCAACGGAAGCTATGCAGGATACAGCCAGGTATCCCATTCCACCAGCGAGTTTGATGTGACAGGCCTGATCCGTGAGGGGGAAAATACCTTAGCGGTCCTTGTTTTAAAATGGTGCGACGGAAGCTACTTAGAAGATCAGGATAAATTCCGCATGACCGGCATTTTCCGGGATGTGTATCTTTTAAAAAGGCCGGAAGAGGGAATCTTTGATTATTTTTTCACAACCTCCCGGGAAGAGAATCAGGCTCATATCCAGGCAGCAGTCACCTTTCTTGGGAAAGATGTTCCAATAAAGGCGCTGGTATATGGTCCCCAAGGGGAGCTGGCCGCCAGCCAGGAAGGAACCCCGCAGGATGGCAGACTTCTTTTGACCATAGATAATCCGGTGCTTTGGAATGCAGAGCAGCCTTACCTTTATACCATTGTTCTGGAATGCCAGAATGAGGTGATCGTGGACCGCCTGGGAATCAGGGAAATCACCGTAAAAGACGGAGTGGTTTATTTTAACGGGGAAAAGATCAAATTCCATGGTGTCAACCGCCATGACAGTGATCCGGTGACAGGGTCTGTCATCAGCCTGGAACAGATGAAAAAAGATTTAAGGCTCATGAAGGAGCATAATGTCAATGCCATCCGCACCAGCCATTATCCGAATGGGCCTCAGTTCTACCAGCTGTGCGATGAGTACGGTTTCTATGTCATTGACGAGGCCGACAATGAGAGCCACGGTACCAACTCCATCTACATGGAGGACTGTTCCATAGAGGCTGTGCATGGCCGCTGGAACCGGGCAATTGCAGATAATCCGGAGTTCACCCAGGCCACGGTTGACCGCACGCAGCGTTTGGTGCAGCGGGATAAGAACCGGTCAAGTGTCGTGATCTGGTCCATGGGAAATGAATGCGCCTATGGCTGCACCTTTGAAGCCGCTCTGGCCTGGACCAAAGCCTTTGATCCTTCCAGGCTCACCCACTATGAAGCGGCCCGTTACCGTGACCGGAGCAAGACCTATGATTTTTCTGATCTGGATTTATACAGCCGCATGTATCCGAAGCTGGAAGAAATTCATGAATACATTGGAAGAAATACCGGAAAGCCTTTTATCCTTTGTGAGTACAGTCATGCCATGGGCAATGGACCGGGGGATCTGGAAGATTATTTTAAGGTGTTTGACCAGTACGACCAGGTCTGCGGCGGTTTTGTCTGGGAGTGGTGTGACCATGCCATCGATCAGGGAAGGACCTTGGATGGAAAACCCATGTACCTTTATGGAGGAGATCACGGCGAGTATCCTCATGACGGCAATTTCTGCATGGATGGCCTGGTATACCCGGACAGAAGACCTCACACCGGTCTGATGGAATTTAAAAATGTGTACCGTCCGGCAAGGTTTGTTTCCTATGACCAGGAAAAGAAGGAGCTGGTGATTCAAAACCGCATGGATTTTATCGGTTTGAAGGATTACGCGGTTATTGAGTATGAGCTGACTTGTGACGGAGCGGTCACCGCAAAGGGAATCCTTAAGGACGAAGATGTGCCGGAAATAAAGCCTCATTGCACAGGCAGTCTGACTTTGGATTTTGAGGTTCCTCAAAAGGGAAAATGTTATCTGAAGGTTCAGTATTTATTAAAGCAGAATACTGCCCTTTTAAAAGCCGGAAGCCTATTGGGATTTGAGGAAATACTCCTTGAAAATGAAGATATGAGAAACCAGACCGGGGTTTGCCTGTTAAAAGGACAGGAGACAAATGACGAGGAAAGGACATGCCCCGCGATCCGGGAAGATGACCGTTATCTTTATATAGATGGTACAAACTTTGCCTATACCTACAACAAGCTGACCGGCTGTTTCCAGGATATGGTGTTTGAAAACAGGACTCTTCTGGAGCGCCCCATGGAATATAACATCTGGAGAGCACCAACGGATAATGACAGATATATAAAGAATAAGTGGATGGCGGCCCATTATGACCGGGCCATATCCAGGGCTTATGAAACCTCTTATGAGTTAAAGGATGGGCAGGTGGAAATTAGGACCGTACTGTCTGTTACTGCGGCTGTGATCCAGAGAATATTAATGATTGAGGCATTGTGGACCGTCGGAAACGATGGGATTTTGAATGGAAAGCTGGATGTGAAGAGGGATATGGAATTTCCAGAGCTTCCTAGGTTTGGCCTTCGCCTTTTCCTTCCAAAGGGCATGGATCAGGTGACCTATTATGGCCTGGGTCCGGTGGAAAACTACCTGGATAAGAGAAGAGCAAGCTATCACGGGTTATTTACTGCTGGGGTAAAGGAAATGCACGAGGACTATTTAAAGCCTCAGGAGAACGGAAGCCGGAGCGACTGTGATTTTGTAACAGTAAAAGGAGGGGGAGTTTTCCTCTCGGCAGCCTCAGAACGGACATTTTCTTTTAATGCATCGGTTTATACCCAGGAGGAGTTGACAGAAAAAGCCCATAATTATGAGCTGGCAGCCTCTGGCTATACGGTCCTTTGCCTGGATTACCGCCAGGACGGGATCGGGTCTGCAAGCTGCGGACCGGAACTTCGGAAAGAATACCGGTTTGATGAAGAGGAATTTGTTTTTGAAGTGAGACTGATTCCTGAGAAGGCGGATATCTGACTGCCGTTTGACTGGATCGGTCAAGTGAGGGACCCGTATTTCCACAGATGTGAATAGAAAACTGTGTTTGTATGACCAGGCAGGATCGTTGATGAAAAGCAGCGGTTCTGCCTGTTTTATGTCCTATAGGGACTGCTTTAAAAAGTCTTTGTATCTGACTTGTGTTTTTTGATCATTGTCCGAAACTGGCTGACAGTGATGCCTAACTCCTTGCTTGCGGTTTCAAGGGTATAGATGCGCTGCTGCCATTTTTCGTAAACCGGGTAAAATTCATCAGGAATGGGGGTGGGAAATCGGCCCAGATGCTTTCCCTGGGCTTTTGCAATGGCGATCCCCTCCGCCTGACGCTGTTTGATGTTTTCCCGCTCCGCCTGTGCTACATAGGAGAGGAGCTGTAAGACAATGTCGGAAATCAGGGTGCCGATCAGATCTTTATTAGTTCTTGTATCCAGAATGGGCATATCCAGAATCACAATATCAGCTTTTCTGGCTTTCACGATTTCCCGCCACTCTTCCTGTATGTCATCGTAATTTCTTCCCAGACGGTCAATGCTTTTTACAACAAGAACATCTCCTTCTTTTAATTTTCTTTTTAACTTTTGATATTGGGGCCTGTTAAAATCTTTTCCTGATAATTTATCGCAAAATATGTTCTTGTCAATAATGCCCCAGCGCAGAAGCTCTACCTTTTGCCGTTCTGTGTTTTGTTCTAATGAGGAGACCCTCATGTATCCATAAAAATTTTTCATTAAAATAACCTCCTGTCATTCTTAATTATGGCATGAGGTCAAGAGATTATTCTACTATATTAGTATTTAAGAAAACAAAAGCCTGCAGGTCAAAATATAAAAATGAAAACAAATAAATAAGAAATACTTGTTCTACCGGGGATTTCTGCTTATAAAATGGGAATTGCAGCAGTAGATCATTTGATAAAAAGGTACACCTTTTTATCAAATATAAACGGCCTAAAAATACTACGTTTATTATAAGCACTATTTCGACAAAATACAACATATTTCACACATATTATACTTATTCTCTTTACATTTTGCCAGTGATAGCAAGGTGTACCTTTTTGTTATTGTACTGTAATCATTAGGACGGCCAGTAATGCTTACGGCCGGAGGCGGGAATCTTTCCGTTTAAATCCAAATATAAGCAGATAAGAAAAATGCGCAAATTAAGGGAGGAACACAAATTTTATGACAGGGGGGAGATGTAAAATTGGAAGGATTCAAGAAGAAAAGCAATTTATACGTATGTGTAAACATGTGTGTTTCACCGCGTCAAAGGCAGGAGAGACAGACCTGAGCATTGATGGCAGAACTTTATAATAATAATCATATGAGGAAAAACACATGAAAATTGGAAAAGGAAACATACAGAGGAATAAATACAAGAAAATTTCAGAGAAAATTGCAATCGTGATCACAGCGGCATTGTTTGTGGTTTTTGCTATTTTAAGTATTATAGTCGTCAGTCTTTCAGGCAATGAAACCAGTACAGCGGTTCGTTCTGAGCTTACAAATTTGGCGCACGCAAATGGAAACCAGGTACAGGCGATCCTGGATGCAGCATCTAAACAGGCAGCAGCAATGCAGGATTATATCGAAAAGACCTATAACCAGGAAACTGCGGTTATCTCTTCTGCCGATGACGTCAAGGTAAAAAGCGCAGTGTATCACACGGAAATGTCTGATCTAAGCATTGAGGTAGAAAATTATTTGATTAACAGCATGTGCTCTGCCGTTGTGGCAGATGAGGATATCGTTGGGTTCGGAATCTTTTTTGAGCCTGGCAAGCTCGATAAAAGCATAGAGGATTATGGGTTTTATGTGAATGGTGAGGATGCCGTCAATAAAAAAGCGCAGCCTTTTGGAAAATACAGTGATTACAGTGATAAGGAATATTATAAAACTGTGAAAGAAACCGGCAAGTCTTATTTTACAAAGCCTTACGAATATCAGGGCACTACCATGATCACTGCCGCATATCCCGTTATGAATAAAGATGAGTTCCGGGGAGTGATTGCAGCTGATATTGATGTCGGTCATTTTAATAAAATCACCACTTCCTCCGAAGATTATAAAACACTTTACGTTGGTATTCTTACGGAAGATTTTACCACAGCTTACGACAGTAGATTTGCTGAAGACATTGGCCATAATCTCTCTGAATTTTTAAAAAATCCAGAAGAAATGAAGAAGGTTACCGATGGAGCAGCTTCGGGAAAAGCTTTTTCCTGTACCACGGTCCTTGAGGATGGACATAAAGTATCCCGGTTTTTCTACCCCATTGATGTGGAAGGAACCCATTGGTGGGCACAGACGGCATTGGATACCTCTGACTTAAATAAAGACATCGAAATATTAACGGCTACAATTGTGACTGTTTCTGTTTTGTCACTTGTGGCTGTGGTCGCCATTGTTATCCTTGTTTTAAAGAAGGCGCTGAAGCCGATTAACGGTGTGGTTTCTGCCGCTGCTGAGATCGCTGCCGGTAATCTTTCAATACAGGTTGATGCACAAAGCAATGATGAGATCGGGATTCTTTCCAGAACCTTTATGGACATGGCGGAAAACTTAAGGTCTATCATTCAGGACATAAAATACTTATTAGAGGAAATGAGCGAGGGGAATTTCAGGATCGATACAAACTATGAGGAAAAGTACATCGGCGATTATCAGGAGATACTAATTGCCATGAGAACCATTAACTGCAATTTAAGCGAAACCCTTGCGGAAATTAATACAGCCTCTGATCAGGTTTCGGCAGGAGCGGGGCAGATGTCAGACGGCGCACAGACTTTAAGCCAGGGAGCGGCAGAGCAGGCAAGCTCCGTGGAAGAACTTACGTCCAACATTACCGAAATTTCCCAACGGATCAAAAATAATGCGGACAATGCCCGGCAGGCAAGCCGCTTATCGGAGGAATCAGGAGAGGAGGTTGCACAAAGCAACCAGCAAATGCAGCAGCTGATGAAAGCAATGGCGGAAATCACCGATACCTCTCGGGAGATTGGTAAAATTATCCACACCATTGATGACATTGCCTTCCAAACGAACATTCTGGCTTTAAACGCCGCTGTGGAAGCGGCCCGTGCCGGCGAAGCAGGCAAGGGATTTTCTGTGGTGGCGGATGAGGTGCGAAACCTTGCAGGAAAATCGGCTGAGGCTGCAAAAAACACTACGGCACTGATTGAAAGCGCGGTGGAGGCAATTGAGAAGGGCAGGTTACTGGCCGATCAAGCTGCCGGCTCTTTGCTTGATGTAGTGGATACATCTAAGAGCGTGGATGAAAGAATCCGGCAGATAGCAAAAGCTTCCGAGGAAGAGTCTTATGCGGTTACTCAGATTGCAGCAGGACTTGAACAGATTTCATCAGTGGTACAAACCAACTCCGCAACATCAGAAGAAAGCGCGGCTGCAAGCGAGGAGCTTTCGGGACAGGCACAGATGTTAAAGAATCTGGTGAGCAGATTTAAGCTAAGAGATTCAGGCGAAAGGATTGCAGCTCATAGGGCCTTAAACACAGCCATAGAACCGTCTGATGATTATGCGACCGGCGGTAAATATTAATAGAAATACTCTGACAGCAGTGCCGGTGCCTGGCAATTTAAGGCCTCCGGCACTGTTTTTGGGATAAATCCATGGGAGAAGGTTCCCGGTCCACACGCCTTTCATTACCAGAATTAATGTGGTAAAAATGTAAATGGAAAAATAACGCCTGCCATGTTATGCTGATAATAAAGTATTGTGGGACAAAAAGTGCGAAGGAGACGGCTATGCTTTGGAAACAGTTGCAGGAATTGCTGATGCTCTTGAGTCAGGAAGAATACAGAACGGCTTCGGCATTGGCAAAACAGCTGAAGGTCAGTGAGAAGACGGTACGGCTGAGACTGAAGGATTTAAGCGGGCTGCTGGAAGGCCATGGAGCAGAAATAAGCTCAAAAGCGAGATACGGATATATACTTCGGATTCATGACCAGGAGAAATTTGACGCATTCATAAAGAATGAAAGGGAACATACGGAGCGTTTTCCTGAGAGAGAAAATGAAAGAAGAGAATATCTGCTTGCATATCTGATATCCAGGATGGATTATATCAAGATCGATGAGCTTTGTGATTTTCTCTTTGTTTCAAAATCCACCCTGTCCAATTCTCTTAAACCGGTGGAAGGAATATTAAAGCGCTACGGCCTTTCCATTGACCGGAAGCCTAATTACGGAATCAGGATCCAAGGGGAAGAATTTGATATCCGCAGGCTGTTAAGCGACTATTTTATTAAGCGACAGGGCTTAACCGGGGTGGACATCAGCCATCAGGAAAGTGAACTGATCCACCTGGCGGAAGTGATCAAAGGTCTTTTAAAGAAGTATGGGATCCGTCTTTCCGAGATTGCCTTTGAGAATTTCGTGGAATATACCTATGTAGCCAGGAAGCGGATGAAGTCAGGCTTTTATCTTCAGATGGATAAGGAAAACCTGCCGGAAATAGGGGGGAAGGAATCTGCCCTCATCCGGGAGCTTATTTCTTCTATCGGGACCCAGGAACAGATCGTCTATACGGCTGATGAGGAACATTATCTCTTACTGTATCTGGCTGGAAAGAGAATGATCGGAAGCACTCTGGAAAACGATATCAATTTTGTGATCAGGGAGCAGACCGACCAGTTAGCCCTCGCCATGATGGAGCTGGTAAGCAGGGAATACGGTCTGGAAATGCATAATAATTTTGAGATACGGATGACCTTAAACCAGCATCTGGTCCCCTTTGATATCAGGATCCGGTATGATATTCCGCTGAAAAATCCCATTCTGGAAGACATTAAGCAGAGGTATTGCCTGGCATATCAGATATCTTATGAAGCAGTAGGAGTCCTTAAAAAGCATTATAAAAAGGATATTTCCGAGGATGAGATCGGATATTTTGCCCTGATCTTCCAATTGGCCTTAGAAAAGGACAAGATGGATCCCTGCTCGGATATTCTTGTGGTATGCAGCACGGGAAAGGGAAGCTCCCGGTTATTAAAATACAAATATGAAAGTGAATTTTCCGGATATTTAAGGAATATCTATGTCTGCGATCTTCTGGAGCTGGAGCATTTCGATTTCCAGAAAGTCGATTATATCTTTTCCACCGTCCCTATTACCATGGAGGTCCCGGTGCCTATTGTAGAGGTGGGGGCTTTTCTGGAAGCAGATGATATCCAGAAGATCACAAAAACCCTTAGAAGAGGCAACAGCCGTGGGATCTTAAAGCGGTATTATACTCCACAGCGGCTGCTTACAGGGGTGGAAGGAAAGCATAAGGA
The DNA here is from genome assembly GCF_032078915.1 of Lacrimispora sp. GTDB lineage: Bacteria > Bacillota > Clostridia > Lachnospirales > Lachnospiraceae > Lacrimispora. The sequence continues at coordinate 26,951 of NZ_DAMAUN010000030.1, forward strand.
AGATATATTAAAGGATTTATGCGCCGTGATCCGGAAGCAGGAAAAGGTGGATGATAATTTTTATGAGCTGGTGCTTGAGCGGGAAACCTTTGCCCAGATGGATTATGGAAATTATATCACCCTCCCGCACCCAAACCAGATCGCTTCGGAGGAAACCTTTGCTTATGTGGTGATCCTAAAAGAGCCGGTTATCTGGAACAAGCTTCCGGTCCAGATCGTTCTGCTGATTTCCATTGGAAGAAAAGAGGATAGAAACCGTCAGACCTTTTATGAAACGACTGCGCGGTTTGCCCTTAATAAGGAAGCGGTGAAACAATTGATCCAGAAACCGGAGTATGAGACTTTACTGGATCTGCTGGAAGAATAAAGATACCACATTCAGACTGAGAGGAACTGCCAGATTGAATGTGGTATTTTTTTCGTTGGAGTTTTGAGTATTCTGATGTTACCATAAAGACAAATGATTGAAGGAGGAAACAATACATATGCTGAGAAAAGATTTTCTGTGGGGAGGTGCAGTAGCTGCCCATCAGCTGGAAGGAGCCTGGAAAGAAGGAGGCAAAGGCGTCAGCGTTGCCGATGTGATGACAGCTGGAGCCAATGGAAAGGAACGGGAGATCACAGATGGTGTCATAGAAGGAAAATATTACCCCAACCATGAAGGCATTGATTTTTACCACCGTTATAAAGAAGATATCCTTCTTTTTGCGGAAATGGGGTTTCAGTGCTTCCGCACCTCCATTGCCTGGACCAGGATTTTCCCTACGGGAGAAGAGTCAGAACCGAATGAAGAAGGCCTCCGGTTTTACGACGGCTTATTTGATGAGTGCAGAAAGCATGGGATCCAGCCGGTCGTGACTCTGTCCCATTTTGAAATGCCGTATGAACTGGCGGCTAAGTACGGCGGCTTTAGAAGCCGTATCTGCGTGGAGCTGTTCGTGAAGTTTGCCAAAGCATGCTTTAAGCGGTATAAGGACAAGGTGACCTATTGGATGACCTTTAACGAGATCAATAACCAGGCTGATTATGACGGGGACTTTGCCCCATTTACCAACTCAGGACTTCGTTTTAAGGAAGGAGATAACCGGGAACATCTGATGTACCAGGCGGCCCATTATGAGCTGGTGGCATCAGCTCTGGCAGTAAAGGCAGGACATGAGATAAATCCTGATTTTAAGATCGGCTGTATGATGGCCATGTGCCCTATTTATCCTTACTCCTGTGATCCAAAAGATATGATGATGGCCATGTCTTCCATGCAGAAACGCTACTGGTTTGCCGATGTCCATGTAAGAGGACAATATCCGGAATACATAAAGGCATATTGGAAACGGAAGGGGATGGTTCTTGATATCACTTCGGAAGACTTAGAGGCGCTTAAAGCAGGCTGTGTGGATTATATCGGATTCAGCTATTACATGTCCTTTACGGTGAAGCACAGGGACGATAATCCTGAGTATGATTACCGGGAAGGTCGGGACAGGGTGAAAAATCCTTATGTGGAGGCAAGTCAGTGGGGATGGCCCATTGATCCGGAAGGGCTTCGCTACACTATGAACTGGCTGTATGACAGGTACGGGCTTCCTCTGTTTATTGTGGAAAATGGCTTCGGTGCCTATGACAAGCCGGGAGATGACGGCATGATCCATGACGGGTACCGGATTGAATATTTAAAAGCACATATAGAATCAATGAAAAGATGTGTCGACCAGGATGGAGTGGATCTTTTGGGATATACACCCTGGGGCTGTATTGATCTGGTATCCGCAGGGACCGGTGAGATGGAGAAGCGCTACGGGTTCATTTATGTGGATAAGGACAATCAGGGAAACGGAACAGGAGAGCGGAGCAGGAAAGAAAGCTTTTACTGGTTTAAGAAGGTGATTCAAACAAACGGAGAGGAATTATAGGAGGGGAAAGCATGTTAAAGATTCGGTTATTTTGCAATCAGGGAATGTCCACAAGCCTGCTTGTGAGTAAAATGAGGGAGGCAGCGGTTCAGGAAGGACTGGAAGCGGATATCATGGCATTTCCGGTCAATGACTTAGATGAAAATCTGGGCGGAGTAGACTGTGCCCTGCTTGGTCCTCAGGTAGGATACTTAAAGGACAAGGTTTTAAAGACATGTGATAGTCATCAGGTGCCAATGGATGTGATCCCTATGATCGATTACGGCATGTGCAATGGAAAAAAGGTTCTGGAGTTTGCACGGAAGCTGGCAGGCAAATGAGAAAAGAAAGGGAGGGACAGTGAGGATGAAGGATTTTTTAAATAATAAGGTGATTCCTAAAATGATGGTGTTTATCAATACAAAGGCAATTCGGGGATTAAAGGATGGTCTCCTGTATTCCATGCCAATGATGATCATCGGATCTATTTTTCTGCTTTTGGCAAACTTCCCGTATACACCTGTTGCCGACTGGCTGGGGGCAGCAGGAATCACTCCGGTGCTGAATCAGGCATTTGAAAGCACCTTCAATGTTATGGCTCTTATCGCCTCCATAGGAATTGCCTATACCTATGTAAAAAATGAGGGGTATAACGGAATGCCGGCAGGAGTGATTTCCCTTTGCACTTATCTGCTGTTTCAGCCTTCCCAGGTAACCAGCCAGGAGGGAGCTAACGTTGGTGTTATTTTTAAGACCTGGACCGGCGGACAGGGAATGATCGGCGCCATTATTATCGGACTTATTGTAGGCTGGATCTATACCGTATTTTTAAAGAAAAACATTACCATTAAAATGCCGGATGGAGTGCCTGAAGGAGTTGCCGCTTCTTTTACGGCTCTGATTCCAGGCGCGGTTATTATTATCGCAGCTTCCATCGTTTATGCGGTTGTAAAAAATATGTTTGATACGACCCCAATGGAATGGATCTATAAAACCATTCAGATTCCGCTCCAGGGCCTGACGGATTCCTTTGGCGGGGTTGTTGCCATGGGATTTTTGATTCCGTTTTTCTGGTTCTTTGGCATTCATGGTTCAACCCTTGTGGGGGGAATTATGGGTCCCCTCCTTACGGCCAATTCTGCCGCTAATCAGGCAATTCTCGACAGCGGAAGGGAGCTTAATCTGGCAAATGGCGGACACATTGTCACCCAGCAGTTTCTGGATCAGTTTATGACGGTTACAGGGGCCGGAATTACCATTGGACTGGTGATATATCTTACTTTTTTTGCCAAGTCCAACCAGTGCAGGCAGGTGGGAAGGCTGGGAATCGGACCGGCATGCTTTAACATCAATGAGCCGGTGCTTTTTGGCACTCCGGTGGTGTTAAACCCCATTATGGCAATTCCCTTCATGATCATGCCTGTTCTGTCCGGAACCATTCAGTATCTGGCAATCTATATGGGGCTTTGTCCCATGTATAAAGGGATTCTGGTGCCCTGGACCTGTCCTCCCATTATTTCGGGATTTTTGATCGGAGGCTGGAGGACGGCACTGCTTCAGGTGGTGATTCTGGCATTGTCATTCTTCGTATACTTTCCATTTATCAGGGTGATTGACAAAATGTATGAGAAGCAGGAAAATCAGACTCAGGGCTGATAATTTCTGTACAGAGAGAAAAGGTGGAAAAATGCAGGAATTGGAACTTATTTGCTTTCAGCTGATCACTGCTGCCGGCGGAGCAAAATCAAACTATATCAAAGCAGTGCAAAAGGCAAAACAAGGAAAATATGAAGAAGCGGATCATCTGATTGCGGAAGGGGACGAAATGATGAAACAAGGTCACTTGCCTCATGCCGACTTAATTCAAAGAGAAGCGGCAGGAGAGGCAGTGCCTATGGGACTTATTCTGACCCATGCGGAGGATCAGATGATGAGCGCAGAGATCTTTAAGGTCATGGCCGAAGAGATGATCGATCTTTACAGGAAACTGGAAAGCAAATAAAACGGGATTCTGCAATAGGAAATGAAAATACCGGTTATGGCGGGAGCATGTAATGTTTCCCGCCATAACCGGTTAAAAAGCTTTTTGGGGAATTTTTAGGTTTTCCAACCGTGCCACAAAGGTCCCCGTCCTTTTCCCAGATTTAATCCGGCTTTTAATGCTCCGTTTAGATAGGACTTTGCCATCCGGATGCTTTCTTCCAGCCCCATGCCTAAAGCCAGTCCGCAGGCAATGGCAGAAGACAGGGTGCATCCGGTTCCATGGGTATTTGGATTGTCGATACGTTCTCCTGGAAACCAGGTGACAGTTCCGTTGCAGCATAGAACATCATCAGCCCTCTGGGAATTATGGCCTCCTTTTAACAGGAAAGGTACCTGATAGATATGGAAGAGCTCCATCGCGGCTTCTTCCATATCGTTTCTACTGTATATCCGGTGCCCTTTTGTGGATAAAAGTGCTTCTGCCTCCGGGATATTGGGGGTAACTAAAGCAGCCAGGGGAAACAGCCTGCTTGTTAAAGTCTTAACATCCTGAGGCATTAAAAGAGAATGCCCGCTGGTGGATACCATGACCGGGTCCACGATCACAGGAGAGCGGTTATATTTTTCCAGCTTTTCCGCAATGATTTCGATAGAACTGGAAGTCCCGGCCATGCCGATCTTTACTGCTTTTGGCGGAATGTCCGTAAATACGGCATTAAGCTGGGCGGCAAGCATTTCCTGACTAACTGTTTCCGTCAGAAAAACCCCCGTAGTATTTTGTGCGACCAGGGCGGTAATAACGCTGGAGCCATAGACACCCAAAGCTGCGGCGGTCTTTAAATCCGCCTGTATTCCGGCGCCGCCGCTGGGATCAGTGCCTGCAATGGTGAGGAAGGCAGGAAGAATCAGACTCATAGGCTCACCACCTTTAAAAGCTGTTCTTTTAAGCGATGGACGGCTGTGGTTATATCCTTTTGCCCGAAGATGCCGGAAACCACCGAAGCTCCGGCCACGCCTGTTCCTTTCAGTCTGGAAACATTTTCTACGGTAATTCCTCCGATGGCCGTTACCGGAATAGGAACGGAACGGCAGATCGCTGTCAGCTGTTCCAGAGTTAAGGGAATGGCATCCTTTTTTGTAGGGCTTGGGAAGAGGGCCCCGGATCCTATATAATCCGCCCCATCCATATATGCCTTTTTTGCCTGACTTACATTTTTGGCGGTAACGCCCAGGATACGGTCCGGTCCGATCAGCCGGCGGACCTCTAACGGAGATAAATCATCCTGTCCAACGTGTACGCCGTCTGCCCCGCACTTAAGGGCAATCTCCACATCATCGTTGATGATTAAGGGGATCCCATAATGCTTTGTAAGCTCACGGACAAGTATGGCTTCCTCCAGGAAAGCACGTTTGTCCATAGATTTTTCTCGGAGCTGGAGAAGGGTCACTCCGGCACAAAGAGCTTCTTTAATCTGCTCTGTTAAGGTCTTTTCTCCTGTAAATGCCTGGTCTGTTACTGCATAGAGGAGAAGCATATCTCTATGAAACTTCAATATTTATTCCTCCTTTCAAGATACCTTCATCCAAAAGGCTTACCTCATCGAGAAAGCAGCAGCGGAAGATCCCCGTACCGCCGGAGATCTGTTCCGCTTGTTTTGCCGCCCGCTCCCCGCAAAGACCGGCAGCAGCCGTGGCAAGAGCAGCGGCCTTAAATATGTCATGCTGTGAGGGCGCGGGGCCGATAGCGGCTGTATAGGCGGCGATTATGCCATCCAGCATGCAGCCGCTTCCTGTGATGCGGGACATTTGAGGACATCCGTTCTTTATAAGCAAGTTCTCTTTCCCGCTTGAAACAATATCAATGGCTCCTGTCATAACAGCCACGGCGCCGGTTGCAGCGCTTAATGCCCTGGCTGTTTCTCTAAGAGATTCCAGGGTATCTTCCCTTATCTCATCAGAAAAGGAAGCATCAACTCCCCGGGCGGGAGATGCTAAACCGTTTCCGTTCCCAGCGCTCTGTCCTGTCAGCTCCTTTAACAGGACCCGCAGCTCAGAGGCATTTCCCCTGATAACGGTTACATGTACTTTCTTTAAAAGGGAAAGAGCAGTTTCAGTCCGATAACGGGATGCACCGATTCCTACCGGGTCAAAGATGACAGGGAGGTTTCGCCGGTTTGCTTCCAGCCCGGCTTTTATCATAGCGGACTTAGTGGTTTCTTTCGGAGTTCCGATGTTCAAAAGAAGGCAGTCGGATAAGGCGGTTATCTCCGAAACCTCTTCCGGCTGGTCTGCCATAATGGGGGAGCCGCCGCAGGTTAAAATGATATTTGCCACGTCTCCGGCCGTAACATAATTGGTGATACAGTGGATGACGGGCCGCTTTTCCCTGACCAGCCCGGTCAGAGAATGGTTCATCTTAAAGCTCATATCTGTTTCCCCCTATTCGTTGATGAGCCGCTCGAAATAGGAAAAAAGACCAAGGCGGCGCAGCATTGCCAGCAGGATTGCAGCTAATAGGGTCCCGGCAAGAGTGCTCATGAGAAACGGAACTACAAAGAAGAAGACAGCTACCTCTTTTCCCATAAGAAAGATGGCAACCGGATAGCAGAGCAGCCCTCCGATCAGCCCGGTCCCAACTACTTCTCCAAGATAAGCAGGCAAAAGCCTCCTGGTTTTTTGAAACAGATAAGCGCCAAGAAACGCGCCGGCCATGCTTCCCGGAAAGGCAAGCAGGCTTCCGGTTCCCATAAGATTCCGTATGAGTGAAGTACAAAACGCCATGGAAACGCCATAGACAGGCCCTAAGAACACCCCAGCCAGAACATTAGCCAGATGCTGCATTGGAAAGCATTTAGAAGCTCCCACCGGGATGGAAAAACCGGAGAGCGCAACGGTAAGAGCTGTCAGCATTCCGCTGATCACCAGCTTTTTCACCCGTACTCTTGAACCGGCAGAAGAGTTATTATAAATTGTTGAAAATATTTGATTTTTCATGAAAATTCCTCCTGTTTATGTAATTTCAACCTAACAAGTAGGGTCGCGGATTGCGAATATCCGAATGGTTTCCAAAAAATATTATTCATCAAAAATATCGACGATCTCTCCATCTAAAATCCGGTTCATGTTTTTCATGGCGCAGAAATTGCCGCACATGGAGCAGGTGTCTTCTTTTTCCGGTTTTGACGAGGCCCGGTAGCTTCTGGCCTTTTCCGGGTCAATGGCAAGCTGGAACATGGTTTCCCAATCCAGCCGTTTCCTGGCATCGCTCATCTTATGATCCCATTCCTTAGCACCCCTTATGCCTTTTGCAATGTCAGCCGCATGAGCCGCGATCCGGGCCGCAATGATTCCTTCCCTTACATCTGCTTCATCCGGCAGCCTCAAATGCTCCGCTGGAGTCACATAGCAGAGAAACGCTGCTCCGGCAGCAGCAGCCACCGCTCCACCGATCGCTGCGGTTATATGGTCGTATCCCGGTGCAATATCAGTGACAAGAGGTCCCAGAACATAAAAGGGCGCTCCCTTGCAGATCGTCTGCTGTATTTTCATATTGGCTGCAATC
>NZ_DAMAUN010000030.1:34394-61798 GCF_032078915.1 Lacrimispora sp.
GATCCAGGGGCATGTGGCCGGGGCCTTCAATAATGATCTGTACATTCTTTTCCCAGGCCCTTCTCGTCAGCTCTCCAAGGGTCACCAATTCCTCCACCTGGGAAATATCTGACGCATCTTCTATGCACCCCGGCCGGCAGGCATCTCCAAGGCTTAAGGTCACGTCATGTTTCTGGCAGATTTCCAGTATGCGGTCATAATGCTCATAAAAGGGATTCTCCTCCCCGGTCATCTCCATCCAGGCAAAGATAATAGACCCTCCTCTTGAAACAATGTTAGTCAGCCGCTTTGCTTCCTTGAATCTTTTGGCGGTCTGCTTGTTGATCCCAACGTGAATGGTCATGAAATCCACCCCGTCTTCCGCGTGCATTTCCACGATCTGTATCCATTCCTCGGCGGTGATTTCCCGAAGAGGTTTGTGATAATAAACCACAGCATCGTAAATAGGAACCGTACCAATCATAGCCGGACATTCTCCCGTCAGCTTCCTGCGGAATTTCCGGGTATCTCCAAAGGAGCTTAAATCCATAATGGACTCTGCCCCCATGAGAACTGCGTCCTTTACTTTCAGAAGCTCCATGTCCAGGTCATTCAAATCCCTGGATGTTCCCAGATTCACATTGATCTTTGTTCTCAGCATGGAGCCGATCCCGCTGGGCTTTAAGCAGCTGTGATTCTTATTTGCCGGAATGGCGACTTTTCCTTCCGCTACCAGTTCCCGCAGCTTTTCCGGCTCCCATTGTTCGTGTTCCGCCACTGTCGTCAGTTCCTTTGTCAGAATGCCTTTTCTTGCAGCATCCATTTGTGTGGTGTAATTCATGTTCGTTCCTCCTTTTTCTCGCAAAGGTGGGGATTGTAAGGGCTTTTTGATAAAGAACAAGAAAAAGAGCCCATACCAACAGGTATAGGCTCGGAAATATTCAATCATCCCATATGAATCCCTACATTGGCATTACCCAAATCAGGTTATAAAGGTCGAAGTTGATTACTTCCTCTCAGCCCGCCTACGAGCTCCCTCTTGTGGCACTAGTGTAGCATTCCCCCTCCAGCTTGTCAAGGGAAATATCCCTTACCGGCCGTCAGCCGGAGATGGCGGATTTCATTTTCCTTACGTAGTCGCAGACAGGCCCTACACAGTCTTTTCCATAATTTGCGGCAATTTTTACAATGGCGCTGCCCACAATGACGCCGTCCGCATGTTTGCTCATCTCCCTTGCCTGCTCCTGGGTGGAGATCCCAAAGCCGATGGCGCAGGGAATATCGTTTGCCTCCTTTACAAAGGAAATCATTTCGCCAATGTTGGTATTGATTTCCGATCTCACCCCGGTCACGCCCATGGAGGAAACGCAGTAGATAAATCCTTCCGATCCAGCTGCAATGGTCCGTATCCGTTCCCTGGAAGTGGGGGCGATGAGGGAAATCAGTTCGACCCCGTATTTTTTGCAGTAGGGCAGCAGTTCCTCCCTCTCTTCAAAAGGCATATCCGGTACGATCAGGGCGTCAATGCCGCAATCAGCCGCATTCTTTAAAAACCGTTCGCTTCCATACACGAAAACCGGATTGATATAAGTCATAAAAGCCAGAGGAACATCGGTTTTTTTGCGTATCCGTTTTACGGTTTCAAAAAGCTTATCCGTGGTAGTTCCTGACGCCAAAGCCCGCATATCGGCTTCCTGGATCACGATCCCCTCTGCGATCGGGTCAGAAAAGGGGATTCCAAGCTCGATCAAATCCGCTCCGGCCTCGGCCATGGCAGGAACCAGCTCTTCGGTGGTGGCAAGGTCGGGATCTCCTGCCGTAATAAATGGGATAAATGCCTTTCCTCTGGAAAATACTTCGCTTATTCTACTCATAGATTTCAACCCCCTTGTAACGGGCAATGGCTGCCACATCCTTGTCGCCCCGCCCTGATAAATTAATGACAATGACCTCATCTTTTCCCATGGAAGGAGCGATCTTTCTGGCATAGGCGACGGCATGGGCGCTTTCTATTGCAGGAATGATCCCTTCCAGACGGGATAAGTATTCGAAGGCTTCCACGGACTCCTGATCCGTAATGGAGACGTAGCTGGCTCTTCCTGAGTCGTGAAGGGCTGCGTGCTCCGGCCCGATGCCTGGATAGTCAAGTCCTGCGGAAATGGAGAAAACAGGGGCGATCTGGCCGTATTCATCCTGGCAGAAATAGGACTTCATGCCGTGGAAGATTCCAAGAGAGCCGGTGGAAATCGTAGCCGCATGCTTTCCTGTTTCAATGCCGTGCCCAGCGGCCTCGCAGCCCACCAGCTTTACGGAAGCCTCGTTTACAAATTCATGGAAGATTCCCATGGCATTGCTTCCGCCTCCCACACAGGCGATCACCATATCAGGAAGCTTACCCTCAGCTTCCATAAGCTGAGAGCGGACCTCTTTTCCGATGATGCTCTGAAAATCCCTGACAATGGTGGGAAATGGGTGAGGGCCCATGACAGAGCCTAAGACATAATGGGTGTCCGCCACCCGGTTGGTCCATTCCCTCATGGTCTCATTGACCGCATCCTTTAAGGTCTGGGTGCCGCTGGTGACAGCGTGGACCTTTGTGCCCAAAAGCTCCATGCGGAAAACATTTAAGGCCTGACGGTCCGTATCCTCCTTGCCCATGAAAACTTCGCATTCCATTCCCATGAGAGCGGCGGCGGTAGCGGTAGCAACGCCATGCTGCCCGGCCCCTGTTTCAGCGATGACCCGGGTCTTTCCCATCTTCTTTGCAAGAAGGACCTGGCCCAGAGCATTGTTGATCTTATGGGAGCCGGTGTGGTTTAGGTCCTCCCTCTTTAAATAAATCTTCGCGCCGCCTAAATCCTCTGTCATCCGCGCCGCATAGTAGAGCAGAGAGGGCCTTCCGGTATATTTTTTATGGAGGTCTGAAAGCTCTGCTAAAAACTCCTGGTCATGGCTGTACTTCTCATAAGCTTCTTCCAGTTCATTCACTGCATTCATCAGTGTTTCGGGGACAAATTGTCCGCCGTGCTGTCCAAATTTTCCTTTTGACATGGCTGTTCACTCCTTACTATTTGTATGATCTCTTTTATTTTTTGCGGGTCTTTTTTGCCCTCTGTTTCCACGGAACTGCTCAGATCCAGGCAAAAGGCCTTTGTTTTCATGGCCTGCTTAACGTTTGAGGAGTCTATGCCTCCTGCCAGGAACCAGGGCCTTTTTATGTCCGGTATCATGGACCAGTCAAAGGCCTCCCCGCTGCCGCCGTAAAGTCCTTTGGCATAAGTATCAAAAAGCAGGAAATCCGCAGGAAGGTTTTCTGCCTCTTTCATATCCTCTGCCTGCCGGACCCGTATGGCTTTTATGACAGGAAAGCCGGGGGCCAGGCAGCCTTTTAATTCCATCATATAATCCCGGTCCTCATCACCGTGAAGCTGGATAAGGTCAATGATCCCCTTCCCGGTAAGGGACAGGATATGGTCTATGGGGCTGTTTACGAAAACGCCTGCTGCAGGTATCTCCGGCAGCAGCAGCTCTCTAAGTTCCTGTGCCTTCGGCACTGTAAGACGGCGCTTTCCAGGGGCGAATACAAAGCCTGCATAATCCGGTTTCCAGGTGTTCACTGCCAGAATATCCTCCCTCCGGGTCAGCCCGCATATTTTTATCTTTTTTCCTGAATTCATTGCGCCGCCCTCTTAAAACCGTTTATGATTTCCTTTTTGTCAGGGGAACGCATCAGTCTTTCACCGATCAGAACGGCACTTACCCCGGCTTCTGACAGGAGTCTGATGTCTGTTTCTGTTTTGATTCCGCTTTCTGCCACGAAAAGCACATCAGAGGGGACTAAGCTCCTTAAGCGGAGAGAATTATTAAAATCCACCTCAAAGGTTTTTAAATTCCGGTTATTTACTCCGATGATCCTGGCTCCCGCTGAAAGAGCGGAGTGGATCTCCTCTTCGTCATGAGCCTCGACCAGGGCGCTTAAACCAAGGCTTTGGCATAGCCTTAGATCTTCTTTCAGGGCGTTTGTATCCAGAAGGGCACAGATCAGGAGAACCGCACAGGCGCCTATGGCCTTTGCCTCGTAAATCTGATAAGGGTCCACCGTAAAATCTTTTCTGAGAAGAGGGATCTTTACCTCATGGCTGATCTCTGTCAGGTAGTCGTTGCTTCCGAGAAAGTATTCCGGTTCCGTGAGAACGGAAATGGCATCCGCCCCTGCAGTTTCGTAATCCCTTGCGATCTCAACATAGGGGAATTCGCGGGCTATGAGGCCCTTGGAAGGAGAGGCACGCTTTATCTCACAGATAAATGATATGCCTGGAGAGGAGAGGCTTCGTTCAAAGGAAAGATCTTTTTCCCTCGTTTTTTCCAGGGCTTCAAATGCCAGCTTTTCCATGGCCTTCACAGGGATTTTTTCTTTTGCTGCCGCCACCCGTTGTCTGGAGGCAGCAGCCAGGACATCAAGTATCATAAAACCACCTCATTGGTCATCTTTACAAATTCCTCAAGCTTCATGGCTGCTTTTCCAGAATCAATAAGATGGGCCGCTTTTTCGATGCACTGGGAAATAGTACAGTCATCGATTCCCAGGTACAGGCTTAAGGCAGAGTTTAAGATAACGATATCCCGCTTTGGCCCCCGGAGCTTTCCGTTTAAAATATCCCTGGTGATCCGGGCATTTTCTGCCGGTGAGCCGCCCACCAGCTCCGGAAGACTGCTGCGGTTTAAGGAAAACTGCTCCGGTGTGATCTCATAGGGAGTCAGCTCCCCGAAACGGATCTCGCATACGTGGCTGGGACCGGTGACCGTGGCTTCATCAAGCCCGTCATCTCCGCAGACCACCAGTCCCCGCTTGACTCCAAGATTGCTTAATACCTGGGCAAGGGGGTTAACCAGCTTCCGGTCATAGACCCCTAAAAGCTGCATGGTGGCTCCGGCCGGATTGGAGAGAGGGCCTAAGATATTAAAGATGGTCCGCACTCCAAGCTCTTTCCGCACAGGTCCGGCGTATTTCATAGAGGAATGGTATGCCTGGGCAAAGAGGAAACACATGCCCGTTTTCTTTAACAGGATCCCTGACTGCTCCGCGGTAAGATTTAAATTCACGCCAAGGTGCTCCAGCACATCGGCAGCCCCGCTTTTGCTGGAAACGCTGCGGTTGCCGTGCTTTGCCACCGGAACTCCTCCTGCGGCCACCACAAACGCACTGGTTGTGGAAATGTTAAAGGTCCCTGCCTCGTCGCCGCCGGTTCCCACGATATCAATGACCGGAAAGTCCGGTTCCAGCCTTAATGCCTTTTCCCGCATGACCGTGGCACAGGCAGTGATCTCGTCAATGGTCTCACCCTTCATCCGAAGACCTGTTAAAAATGCTGCCATCTGGGCTGGGGTGGTTTCCCCGCTCATGATCTCATTCATGACCTCTTTTGCTGCTTCAAAGCTTAAATCCTGCCCTGATATTACATCATGGATTGCCTGTTGGATCATCTAATCTGCCTCCTTTATATGAATGGATAAAAAATTCTTAAGTATGGTCATTCCATCTGGGGTCAGGATGGATTCCGGATGGAATTGCAGTCCGTAAAGGGGATATTCCTTATGCTTTACCGCCATGATTTCTTCCATATCATCAGTCCCGATGACGGTCAGGCATTGAGGAAGAGAATCTTTTGCGGCAATGAGAGAGTGGTACCTTGCTGCCAGGATCTGTTTTGGAAGCCCGTGGAAGATGGGATCAGAAACATCGATGGCAAGAAGGCTCTGCTTTCCGTGCATCAGCTTCCTTGCATGGGTGATCTCTGCCCCGAATACTTCACAGATTCCCTGGTGCCCCAGGCATACCCCAAGAATGGGGATCGTTCCTGAAAGCTTCTTCACCACATCCTCGCACACTCCTGCGTCTTTTGGATAGCCGGGACCAGGGGAGAGGATGATGTGGCTGGGAGACAGCTCCCTTATTTCTTCCGTGGTCATCCCGTCATTTCGTATGACCCTGATATCCGGATTCAGCTCTCCAAACATCTGGACTAAGTTGTAGGAAAAGCTGTCGTAATTATCGATCAATAGAATCATCAGTCATTTACCTCCCCTGCGGTTTCAATGGCCCGGATCACTGCCTTCGCCTTGTTTTCCGATTCTTCGTACTCCAGTTCCGGAACGCTGTCGGCCACGATGCCGCCGCCCGCCTGAACGTATACCTTTCCCTGGCTCTTTACCGCCATGCGTATGGCGATGCAGGTGTCCATGTTCCCGGTGAAATCAATATAGCCCAGAGCCCCTCCATAAATGCCCCTTGGCTCTGTTTCCAGCTCTTCTATGATCTCACAGGCCCGGATTTTCGGAGCTCCGGAAAGGGTGCCTGCCGGAAGGACCGCCTCAATGGCATGGAAGGCATCCCGGTCAGGAGTAATGTCTGCTTCCACCTGGGAACAGATGTGCATGATTTTGGAATAGCGGTGGATCATTTGATAGCCTGTCACCTCTACCGTGAAAAATGCCGCGATTTTACCCAGATCATTTCTTCCAAGGTCCACCAGCATGTTGTGCTCTGCCAGTTCCTTTTCATCTTCCAGAAGCTCTTTGGAAAGCCGATTGTCTTCCTCCTCGTTCCTTCCCCTGGGTCTGGAACCTGCTACCGGAAAGGTGGTGAGCCGTCCGTTCTTTAAACGGACCAGGGTCTCAGGGGAAGTGCTGATGATTTCCGTATCCTCCATGTGAAGATATACCATGTAGGGAGACGGATTGGTGGTCCTTAAGACCCGGTAGGCATTGAGAAGACTGTCCTGGTAATCACTTGTAAACTGTCTGGAAGGCACCACCTGGAAAATGTCCCCGTCCACAATATAATCCTTTGCCCGCTCCACCATGGAACAGTATTCCTCTTTGGTCACGTTGCAGCTGAAGTTTGGTCTGCTGGTGACCGCAGATTTTTTTAGCGGGATATTTTCTCCGATTATGGCTGCAATGCTTTCCAGCTTTGTGCAGGCTTTCCCGTAATTTTCCATGATCCGGTCGGTTTTCATGTTGACCACAAGGCTGATTTTCTGCTTCAAATGGTCGTAGGCTATGACCGTATCAAAAAGCATTAAGTCAAAGTCATTGCAAGTTCCCTTTTTGATGGATAGGACCGGTTCCGCATAGCCGATCATGCTGTATGCAAAATACCCTACAAATCCTCCGGTAAAGGGGGGGAGTCCGGGGAGCTTTGGGGAACGGTAATCCTTTAAGATATTTCGCAGCACATCATAGGGCTCACTGGTTCGGATCACCTGGCCGGCCTCCGGCTGGCTGTAATGATGTACCCTTACCACGTGATCCTTTAACGTGACTTTAAGGACCGGGTCATAGCCAAGGAAGGAATAGCGTCCCCATGTTTCGCCTCCCTCAATGCTTTCAAGCAGATAATACTGGTTGCTCTTTGCTGCGATCTTTCGCAGTAAGGTAATCGGTGTGACAATGTCTGCAAAAATTTCCCTGCAGACCGGGATGACGGGATAGGAAGCGGCAAGCGCTTCGATTTCCTTACAGTCCGGCGTGATGTTCATGGTTTATTACGCTCCTTTCCTAGTTAGTACTCATGTCTGCTGCAGCCAGTAAACACCCTATAGCAAGCGGAGAGGAACATAAAAAAGGCCTTCGTCCCTCCTCCATACTGCTATGGATAAGAGGGACGAAAGCCAGATAATTACGGTTCCGTGGTACCACCCTGATTGGAGAAGATAGACTTCTCCCGCTTTATAACACACTAACATGTGCCTCCCCTTGATAACGGATAGGAAACCCGTCGACACCTACTTCCGGTCATAAAACCGGTTTCAAGCCGCCCTCGCAGGTCCATTCAGACCAGACATCAACGCTTCCTCCCACCAACCGGAAGCTCTCTGTGCATGATGTTAAGATCTTACTTACTCCTGCTCAACAGTTTATCACTTTGATTTGTTACAGTATATGAGATTAAAAATAAAATGTCAATAGGGAAAATATATTTTTTTTTGGCGGACAGATGTTATGTATGTTAATGATAAATATTGATGGATAAGTGAATCCGGGTGTGATTACTTCCACCGTTCGGCAGGTATACCGGCCCCATCTCCTGGAAATTGGGCCG
Source organism: Lacrimispora sp. (assembly GCF_032078915.1). GTDB lineage: Bacteria > Bacillota > Clostridia > Lachnospirales > Lachnospiraceae > Lacrimispora. Next base: position 42,478 of record NZ_DAMAUN010000030.1, read on the forward strand.
TTGGATTTGTTGAAGTTTTGATATTGAGTATTTTCTTGTAATCATTTATGATATACATAAGGGAATTTGATTCCAGATTCAACCGGCAGGGGATGAGCGGATCAACTGCCTGGCTGATGAAACGGGAATCATAACAGATCATGAAGGAAAATTCCCAGGAGTGATATTTGGGAAATGGTGCTGGAATGATGCTGATTCATAGATGTAAAAGCAAGAGCAGGAGGAAGAGTTTATGGCGAAAATAGGAATCATCGGAATCGGAAATATGGGTTTTGCAATCTTAAAGGGATTATTAAAGACCTACGAAAAGGAAGACATCATTTTTACCGATGTGAATAAAGAACGGTGTGCGCAGATCAGTTCCGAGATGGGAGTGGCCCATGGGGAAAGCAATGCCCAGTGTACGGGGCTGTCAAAATACGTGGTACTGGCTGTAAAACCTCAGTATTTTGACCCGGTGCTGTCTGATATCCGGGAGGAAGTGACAGAGGACCATGTGATCATTTCCATTGCGCCCGGCATTACAACGGCTCAGCTAAAAGAGAAGCTGGGAGAGAAGACACGGGTGGTCCGTGCCATGCCAAACACCCCTGCTCTTCTTGGGGAAGGAATGACAGGAGTCTGCTACGATGAGAAGGATTTTTCACAGGAGGAGAAGGAGACGATCGGTGATATCTTCCGTTCACTGGGAAGGATGCGGATTGTAGAAGAGCGGCTTATGAACGCGGTGGTCTGTGCCAGCGGAAGCTCTCCTGCTTATGTTTATATGTTTATCGAGGCACTGGCAGACGGCGCGGTAAAATATGGCCTTCCAAGGGATGCTGCCTATGAGATGGCTGCCCAGACAGTCCTTGGCAGTGCCAGGATGGTCTTGGAGACAGGGGAGCATCCGGGAGCCTTAAAAGATAAGGTGTGTTCGCCGGGAGGTACTACCATTGAGGGAGTATCGGCCCTGGAAGAATTCGGATTCCGCAATGCGGTTATTAAGGCGGCGGATGCCTGTTTTAAAAAGTGTGAGAAACTATAAAGGAACGAAAAGAGAGCGAAGATGAGTTCGCCTCGTCAGCACAAAGGTTGAATGCGGATCATGAACTGCAGGTTCATATACCGGACATGGAGGTAAGACAATGGAACAAAAGCCTGTTAAACGACTTGGAAGAGAATTAAAGCATGAGGGAAATATTTTAAAAATATACGAGGACACGGTGGATGCCAACGGTCATCTGGCTCACTGGGATTTCATCCATCATAACGGTGCAGCGGCTGTGGTCCCTGTAACGAAAAGCGGGAAGCTTCTCATGGTGCGCCAGTACCGCAATGCCTTAGACCGCTATACCCTGGAGATCCCGGCCGGAGCCCTTGACAGCCCCGATGAACCAAAGCTAGACTGTGCCCACAGGGAGCTGGAGGAAGAGACCGGCTATAAGACGGATAAGGAAAAGCTGGAGTATTTAATCAGCGTCAACACAACGGTAGCTTTCTGTGACGAGGCCATCGATATTTTTGTTGCAAGGGAATTAGAGCCCTCGAAGCAGAACCTGGATGAAGACGAATACATTGAGGTGGAGGAATGGGAGGTAGCTGACCTGGAACAGAAGATCTACCGGGGAGAGATTACCGACGGGAAGACCATTGCAGCGATCCTTGCTTATGCGAGAAAGTACGATGTGAAGTAGGAAAAAACGCAAAACAATAGTCCGGCCAAGGCCAGTCTGGCCTGCCCCTGGCCCGCTGCCTTTACGAGAATAAATGTCCCCTTGCAGGCATAAGGTTGAAAAAAGGATGTCTTTCAACCTGCAGGGGGATTTTTAATGGCCAGTTTATTTCGAACGCTTAGATATCAATTGAGAAGAAGACCGGGACCAGGGGGAATGCACCTTTCCCTGGAACGAAACCTAAGGGCAGAGGACCGCTATCTCCTTTGCTTTTTTGCCGGGCTTATTGCCGGTACGTTTATGGCAAATTTCTGTTACCCGTCATTCATGGAGAAAGCCGTATATTATATGAGCCTTTTGGACAGAAATGTGAATCTGGACAAAGGGGAGCGGATCCAGCTTTTTTATCAGGTGTTAAGGCAGCGAGGGATTGAGGTATGGATTGCCTGGCTTATCGGCCTGACTGCTTATGCAGTTCCAATGTATTGCCTTCTGACAGCAGGAATCGGTTTTTCCATGGGATTTGTCCTTTCCGTCATAACAGTTCAAAAGGGGCTTATGGGGCTTCCAGTGTTCCTTATGTCAGTCATGCCCCAGGGGGTTTGTTACCTTTTCCTTTGGAGCCTCCTTCTTTTGCGGGGACTGCAAAATGGACGGCGGTTTCGGATCCCGGCTTTTTTGCTGCTTTTCTTTCTGGCCGCCCTTGGGAGCGCCTGCGAGGCCTGGATCAACCCATTTTTCTTAAAAATGGTTCTTTGATAGAGAAAGAATTGAAAAAAAATAATTGATCCAATTCCCCATATCTTGCGAAAAAAAGTCATGCATTACCAATATCTAGTACATATTATGTAAAGTAACCCTAAAATGTCTTGATGGTGGGAAAAATGTGTTTGATTTTATCGAAAATAGTCTATATAATGTTAGGAAGAAGCCTTATTTTAAGGCATTTTTGAAGCCGAAAGGTCAGGGGATATGGAGATGGTAGCAGAGATTAATCATTTTATCATTTATTTAAGAGAGATAAAAAAAACTTCAAAGAACACAGAGGTATCATATCAGAGGGATTTGATGCAGCTGGCCTCTTTTTTAGAGCGGCAAGGAATCAGGTCAGTGGACAAGGTGACAAAGACCAGTCTTACTTCCTATATTCTGCACCTGGAGAAAGAGGGGAAGGCTACCACTACCATTTCGCGCTGTCTGGCCTCCATGAAGGCATTTTTTCATTTCGAATGTAAGGAAGGGAGAATCCGAAAGGATCCCGCTGAGCTGTTAAAAGCGCCCAAGGTGGAAAAAAAGGCGCCTACCATATTAACGGTAGATGAGGTGAACAGCCTGTTAAGCCAGCCAGGCGGCGAGTCTCCCAAAGAACTTCGGGACCGGGCCATGCTGGAACTGCTTTATGCAACCGGAATCCGGGTATCGGAGCTGATTCATCTAAAAAAGACCGACATAAACTTATCCATTGGATATATCACCTGCCGGGATGAACATAAGGAGCGCATGGTTCCTTTTGGAAAAGTGGCCAAGCTGGCCCTTTCCGCCTATATGGAGCGCGGCAGGGGATATTTATTGAAGGATCAGGAGTCTGAGTGGCTTTTCACCAACTGCAACGGGAAATCCATGAGCCGTCAGGGATTTTGGAAGATTATTAAATTCTATGGGGATAAGGCAGGGATCAAGGCTGACATTACGCCTCACACCCTGCGCCACTCGTTTGCGGCGCATTTGCTCCGCAACGGAGCGGATATTCATGCGGTACAAGCTATGCTTGGCCATTCCGATATGGCTACGACCCAGATGTATATGAACTACACTCAGGGAGAAGATCTGCGCCGCGCCTATACGGGTGCCCATCCAAGAGGATAGGGGGAACTCCCCGAAACCTGGGCGCAAACTAAAATTATACGAGGTATGATAATGAAAAGATTAGAAGATTATGTCACAAGCATTCCGGATTTTCCAGAAGAAGGAATCATTTTCCGGGATGTGACGACCATTCTGGAGGATCCAGACGGGCTTTCTCTGGCAGTGGATGGCATACGGGAGATGTTAAAAGGGGTGGAATATGATTCAGTAGTGGGACCGGAGTCAAGGGGCTTCATCTTTGGCGTTCCGGTCGCCTATGCAGAGCATAAGAGCTTTATTCCGGTGAGAAAGAAGGGAAAGCTTCCAAGGGAAGTCCTGTCTGCTGATTACGAGCTGGAATATGGCACGGCGACCATTGAGATCCATAAGGATTCTATTAAGCCGGGTCAAAAGGTGGTCATCATAGATGATCTGATCGCTACAGGCGGTACCATTGGAGCCATCATAAAGCTGATTGAAGAGCTTGGGGGCGAAGTGGTGAAAATCTGCTTTATCATGGAACTTGCAGGATTAAACGGCAGAGAAAAGCTTGAAGGTTATGATGTGGAAGCAATGATTACTTACGAGGGAAAATAATTAAAAAAACAGAGAATCCGGGATAGCGGTGTTTGGACATGTTCATTCGCCCTTATCTGCCGGATTCTTTTTTGTTTCATAGGAATGAACTGCCCATTATTCGATATATTTTTGTCAAAATTTATTTTTTTCTGTACATAAATGCTGCCTATTGATTTTATTATTTTGAGTATGTTATGATGTGAAAAACAATAAAAACTGTATACAATATGCAACTTGAAATTTAACCTCATCAAGCAAGGTCCCGGATTGCGTATATCCGATTGACGATTGATAAAATCCATAGGTAAAGGAAGTTTCATGTACCTTTGTCCCACCGAAGGGTACGATATAGAAAAAGAGAGGAAGATGAATTATGGCAGTTCATGTAATTGATGAAGCAAACAGATGTCTAAACTGTAAAAAACCCCTGTGCAGGCAGGGGTGTCCCGTCCATACCCCCATTCCCCAGATGATTGAAGCATTTAAGGAAGGAGGTCTAAACAAAGCTGGAGAAAAGGTATTTGAAAACAATCCCATGTCCCTGGTTTGTTCTCTTGTGTGCAATCATGAAAAGCAGTGCGAGGGACACTGCATTCTGGGAAGAAAGGGACAGCCGGTGCATATCAGCAGCATAGAAAATTACATTTCTGATACCATCTTTGACAAGATGAAGGTGGAGTGCAAGCCGAAAAACGGGAAAAAGGTGGCGGTGATCGGTGCAGGTCCGGCAGGGATCACCATCGCTTTTCTTTTGACCAAGGAAGGCTACAGCGTGACGATCTTTGATGCCAAGGATAAGGTGGGAGGCGTTCTCCAGTATGGGATACCGGACTTCCGCCTTCCAAAGACTATTTTAGAGCGCTACAAAAAGAAGCTTCTGGAAATCGGAGTGAAGATCCGCCCGAATACCGCCATTGGAACCGCCCTTGAAATCAAGGATTTAATCCGTGACGGCTATCAGAGCATCTTTATCGGAACCGGTGTCTGGAGGCCGAAAACTCTGGGAGTGAAAGGGGAATCCCTGGGAAATGTCCATTATGCCATCGATTATCTGGCAAACCCTGATGCCTATGATCTGGGAGAGACGGTTGCCATCATTGGCATGGGAAACTCTGCCATGGATGTGGCAAGGACCGTGATCCGTCATGGAGCCAGGAAGGTGACTCTTTATGCCAGAGGCTTATCCAGCAATGCCAGCGATCACGAAACAGCCTATGCAAAGCTAGACGGAGCGGCTTTTCAGTTTGGAAAACAGATCGTTGAGATTACGGATGAAGGTCCGGTGTTTGAGAATGTCCGTTATGATGTGGAAGGAAACCAGATTGGCATTGATGAGGAACGGGAACAGGTTTTTGCGGATTCTACCATCATCTCCATCAGCCAGGGGCCAAAAAGCAAGCTGGTGAATACCACCAAGGGCTTACTGGCCAGCCAGAACGGCTTATTGATGACAGATGAAAACGGCCAGACAACCATTCCGGGCATATTCGCTTCCGGAGATGTGGTGCTGGGAGCAAGGACCGTGGTGGAAGCGGTTGCCTACTCAAAGACTGTGGCTTTGGCCATGGATGAATATATGAAATCCAAAGAAGAGAGCTAACCATGGATTATAATCGTCTTTTAAATCTTCAGGGGATGCTGTTTCTCCTGGTAGCAGCAGGTGTTGTCATGAGAAAGAAAGGGATCCTGCCGGAGGGGGCAAAGACCATTCTCACGGATCTTGTGATCTATCTGATCCTTCCCTGCAACATCATCAATTCATTTTTTATCGAGTTTAATCTGGATATCTTAAAGGGCTTTGCTGTAATCCTTATCATTGCCGGCCTGATCCAGATTGGCTGCCTAATGTTTGCAAAAATTTTCTATAACAGGGAACCGGAAAGCCGTAAAAAAGTGCTTCAGTATGGCACGGTCTGTTCCAATGCGGGCTTTATGGGAAATCCCATCGCAGAAGGCGTTTATGGGGCAGAAGGGCTCATGTATGCCTCCATATTTCTGATCCCTCAAAGGATCGTTATGTGGTCTGCCGGGGTTTCGTATTTTACGGAAAGCCCGGACCGGAAGACCGTTGTGAAAAAGGTTTTGACTCATCCCTGCATCATAGCGGTCTATATTGGCCTGGTTCTCATGATCACCCAGGTGCCGCTGCCGGCATTCCTGCAAAACACCATCAGGAGCGTAGGAGGCTGTACCACCACCGTATCTATGGTCTTGATCGGCGCCATACTGGCGGAGGTAGAGCCGGGAAGCATATTAGACTGGGGGATTATAAGGTATGCCTTCATCCGCCTGTTTTTGCTCCCTCTTCTGGTTTATGTATGCTGCCGGGCCTTTCATGTGACCCCCCTTTTGTCCGGAGTATCCGTCCTTTTGACCGGAATGCCCGCCGGAAGCACGACTGCCATATTGGCGTCCAAATATGAGGGGGATTATATTTTTGCCACAAAATGCGTGGTTGTGACCACCCTGTTATCCCTGGTGACCATTCCCCTGTGGTGTATGTTCCTTTAATATACCGGATATCTTAAATGCTGTTAAAAGCACTGTTATAACAGCCTCATAATTTGCTGCCTTTGCAGGTCAGAAATGTCTTATATTTACAGACGTTCTGGCCTGTTTTTTTTGCAATCCTTTCATCAGCTGCCAGCTACGCAGGTGTGACTGCGGCAGCTTAGAGTACCTTAACAGCCGGTAAAATAAACACAAAGTATGATGTTATTGCAGGGTCTACTTTGAAATGAGATTTAAATCATTCATTTTTATTCATAAGGAGTACTTAAGTGGTTAAGACCGGAATAGAATTATACAGAACGCTATATTTCCAGCTTTTACATGTTAAGCGCTTCCAGAGCATTATTTGCGAAAAATTTTGTACATGTTACCGCCTATAAGTGCTCTGAGGCGTGTCGACAATGCAGCTTAATAAACAAACAAAATAAACAGGACGAAGGGCGCAGGGTTCATAACCACATTGGTGCCTCTCGCAGAAAGGTGTACTTAAAATGAAAAATCAGAAAACATTCTGCATGAAACTAATAGCCTCATTCCTCTTTAGCATGGTATTCATAGCAATTCTCATATGGATAAATCAGCCACTGCCAGGGGAAGTGCCAACGTCAGCAAGCCAGTTAAGGTTTGCCAGGGCACATGTGACTGAAATCATCAGAGACGAGGCGAAAGCAGAAGACTGGACAGAAGGGCTGCGTATAGGAGTACAGGAAGTCTATGTGCAGATAGACAGCGGTGAGGACAAAGGTAAGATATTGCCGGCAGTCAATTATATGAGTGCATACAACAATGTGGATTTAAAGACAGGTACGAAAATAATCGCCAGGATGGATATAGACGCCAATGGGCTTTCCTATATCGCATCCATACCCAATTATAACAGGGGTCCGGCATTGCTTGGATTGACGGTGATATTCGTGCTGTTTTTAGCTGTATTCGGAGGGAAAAAAGGAATAGCCGCCATACTGGGGCTTGCATTTGCTATCGTAGATATCTGGTTTTTGCTCATACCCATGATAAGGCATGGCATCAATCCTATATTATCATCTGTTGTCATAGCAGCTGTTACCACAGCTGTTTCATTGGTACTGTTAAATGGCTTTACCATGAAAACTTTATGTGCAACCATTGGGTGCGTAGGCGGAGTAGCGATGGCTGGGGCCGCAGCAGCTCTTACGGCAGTTGCTACGCCGATAAACGGTTTTAATATGTCGGAGGCGGAAGAATTAATTCTCCGTGCAGATGGGACAAGTCTGAATATCAGCGGATTACTGATCAGTGCCATACTCATAGCGGCACTTGGCGCAGTTATGGATGTTGCTTTGACTATTACGTCTGCAGTATTTGAGATGAATCAGCTGAATCCAGGGCTGAACAGACAAAAACTGATTCAGTCGGGTATTAATATAGGCAGGGATGCCATGGGGACTATGGCGAACACGCTGATATTAGCTTTTGCTGGTTCGGCACTCAATATGTTGATATTGTTTAGAATCTTTGATTATCCATATCTGCAGATTATTAACAGTGACATGATGGCGTTGGAGATTATACAGGGTATCTCGGGTTCCATAGGTATTGTAATGACTGTGCCATTAGTAGCATTCCTAAGCGCGTTTATATGCAGCAGGAAGAATGCGGTGGACAAGCCGGTCGTGGCGGTTAATGAAAAAAATAGAAAATACAGGAAAAAGTAGTGACGATATTCACATATTCTGTATTAAAAGTATATATAAAATTGGTACTTATTTATAATTCATCATAATAAGGTTAATTAGGTGATACCATTAAAAATGGAAGGAGAAGAAAAGTTATGAACTTAAGGAAGCTGTTAAGTTTGATTCTGTCAGTTGCCATGTGTATGAATCTGTTAGTCGTGCCTGGTTTTGCGATGAAGGCAGATTCGAACCTGACAAACGGTTATGGGGCAGAACGTTCCAGTGGGGGAGGGGATAAAGCCAGCCCCAGTGAAGCGGACAAGGACACGGATGTAGACATTCCCGATAAGATGGAAGAAGATAAGGGAGAAACGGAAGATAAGGGAGATACAGCCGATAAGGGAGATACGGGCACAGTGAAAGAGGAAGCCAGTGCTGTGGAACCTGTAGAAGATAAGTCCGCACTAAGCGACATCGGTCTGGCAGACCACGTAGTGATCAGTCAGGTATATGGCGGCGGAGGCAATAGTGGCTGTATATGGAAGAGCGATTTTATTGAATTGTACAATCCTACAGATGAAGATATAAACCTGGAAGGGTGGTCAATACAGTGGCTGGCTACCAACACGTTTGCCTCTCCTAACATCCAATTAACAAACCTTTCAGGGACCATCGAAGCTGGCGGTTACTACCTGATAAAGGAAGCAGATGGGAATAATAAAGAAGCGCCAGAACTTCCGGAACCTGATGTTGAGGGTAGTATCAACATGGCAGCAACAGGTGGGGCAGCGGCATTGTCCAAAAGCAGCGAGAGGTTATCGGGTAAAGACGATGAGAATTTCGTTGATTTAGTAGGAGTTGGCGCAGCGAAGGAGTATGAGACCCAACCAACCGCTGCAATGTCAAATTCTACCGCCGCTATCCGCAAGGACCCGGCAGTTGATACTGACAACAACAGCGCTGATTTCAAGATTGGAAAGCCAGAGCCGCATAACAGTTCCTATGAGGAAGGCGGGAATCAACCGGAAGAAACCAAATGCAAGACACCTGTTGCAACACCGGCTGCCGGACCGGTACTGAAAGGAACGCAGCTCACATTCTCTACGGCAACTTCAGACGCTGTGATAGAGTACAATACGGAGTCTAATGCTGCTGATGAATGGATCATATATTCAAACGCTGACAAGCTGATGATTGATGAACCGGTTACATACTATGTGCGTGCTGTTAAGGACGGGCTGGAAGACAGTGAGATAGCTGAGTTTTCCTATACAATCCGTGAAGCCGGCAAAGTGATGACGATAAAAGATGTGCTGGCATTGGGACAGAACACAAAAGATGTGACGGTTACAGGGGAACTGTCATATCTGGCCACTACATATGGAAATCCGGTGCTCCAGTCCGAGATCGATGGCAGCCAGTACAGCATTTATATCTATGGAGCAGCGCCGGATGATGCCAGGATTGGTGATATCCTGGAAATCACGGGAGATTTCCAGATCCGCTATGGTATGCCTCAGATCACATCCACGAAAGATAAAGCAAAAATCGCTGTTAAGCAGGATGAGGCGACCATACCGCCTGTGAAGTATACCGTCAGTCAGATAAAAGCCATGGCTGGTACCGCTGATATAGAGAAAAGCGGACTTATTAACAGAGTTGTTCTGATAGAGGATGTCAAGCTGGGCAAGCTTAATACATCAGGCAGTACACCTGTAACTGATGCAACCGGCACGATTGACATTTATCAGGCAGCTCCATATCCGGAAGGTGTTGAAGAAGGGGAGACCGTGGATTTAACTGCCATGATAGGCAGATATAATCAGACGATTCAGCTATACACCGGTACGGAAGAGAAAAATGGTTTTCCTGTCTATTACGTGAAAAATGATACCAAACCACCGGTTATTACCTTAGGTACCTATATTGATGCAAGACCGGATCAGGAATATCCCATTTCCGTACAGGTCAGGGATAACGTGGGCGTTGCGAGTGTGGAGGTTCTTTTCGGGTCCTTAAAGGCTATGCAAGACAAGTCAATGTCCATGACATTTAATCAGGATACGAACAACTATGAGGCTGTTATTCCGGCAGAAAATTTTGCTAAGGGTCAGCAGGCCTTATACATAAAATTCAAAGCGAAAGATAAAACCGGTCTCGAATCTGAAAGTGGGATAGTAACGATCGCTATCAATGACAAACCGCAGGTACTGGCAGTTACTCCTGAGAGAAATAAGGCGACAGGAGACGTGAAAGCGCCTGAGATTTCTATCAAGCTGGCGAATAGCGGAAATAACCCATCGGTAAGTCTCACTCTCAGTAAGTCAGATGGCACTGCTATTTATACAGACCAGTCTATGAATCTCAAAGAGACAGCCGCTGACGGCACAACATATGCTTTTTCGCCCAAGGTGCTGGAAGACGGCACTTATAACGCGCAGGTGACGGTTGTTCGGGAAGATAAAGTGTCTTTTACTGAGAATTGGAAATTTACAATAGGCAAGTCTTCCTTCACCGCATATTTCGGACAGCTTCATGGGCATACGAACTATTCGGATGGTTCCGGATCTGTCAAAGATGGTCTTAATTATCTTGCCAATATACCGGAAGAAGACAATGTACAATTTGTATCTTTTACAGATCATTCCAACTATTTTGATACAAAAGATGCACCTAATCCGAAAGAGGCGCTCAACGACCCGTCTCTTATGACATCTGAGAGCAGGGCGATATGGGAGGAATACAGAGAGCAGACGAGATCGTTTAATGAAACCAGTACAAGAAAGGCATTATCCGGTTTTGAGATGACCTGGTCCGGCGGTCCCGGTCACATCAATACATTTGGCTCAGCAGGACTGGTAAGCCGCAACAATACCACGCTCAATGACAAGAAAAATGATGCAGGTTTAAAGGCTTACTATGACATTCTGACTGCTGATTCAGACCCGTTGGCAAATCTTTCACAGTTCAACCACCCGGGCAAGACATTTGGTACATTTTCAGATTTTGCATACTATACACCGGCAAGAGATGCCAAAATGGTCTTAGTAGAAGTAGGCAATGGCGAAGGCTCCATCGGTTCAGGCGGATATTTCCCAAGCTACAATGAATATACGAAAGCACTGGATAAGGGCTGGCATTTAGCGCCTTCCAATAACCAGGATAATCATAAAGGGCGCTGGGGCAATGCAAATACGGCCAGGACAGTCGTCATTACAGATGATTTATCTGAGACAGGGATTTTAAGTGCGCTGAAAGACATGCATGTATACGCGACAGAAGATAAAAACTTAAATATCATGTATACGTTAAATGATCAGCTTATGGGAAGTATCCTGGATGTATCAGATGATGTGAAAACGCTGAATATTTCCGTAAGCGTAGATGACCCGGATCCGTCAGATATCATTAAAAGTGTAGAAGTAGTGACAAATGGCGGCGCAATAGCAGGAAAAAAGGAAGGCACTGGAAATAGCGGAGAGTTCACCTTTGAGCTTCCGGCAAAGAAAGGATATTATTACATACGTGTTACTCAGGCGGATAAAAATATCGCCGTAACGGCTCCCGTGTGGTATGGTTCCGCTGCAAAAGCAGGCATATCTTCCTTTACCTGTGATACAGACGTACCAGTGACAGGCGATCCGGTGAAGTTTACAGTCACAGCTTTCAATAATGAAGAATCAGATGCCACGCTTACAAAGCTGACATTTAAAACCGGTGATAAGGTGCTTGAAAGTGAAGATCTGAATGTGAATTTAAAGTCATTTGGAACTTACACGGTAAACAAAGCGTTTATACTTGATAAGGTAGGCGTAAATGAAATAGAAGTTACTGCCCAAATGGAACTGGAAGGAGATCGCAAGATATTCAGCTTTACACTGGAAATAGATATACGTGACAGTTCGAAGATGAAATATTTTGGGATAGATGCCAGTCACTATAATGAATATGTGAATGGAAACTATAAGGACAGTATGGGAAATTTCACTGCCTTAGCAGGAGATTACAATATCAGGATGGTCACGCTTTACACGAGCGAGGAACTGATCGCCGCTTTAAAGGACGACAAGTATGTTGGAATTTTGATAAATGCGCCTTCCAGACGCGATGGTACCAAGCTGCGGGAGGATTATAAGAACTACACAGAGGGTGAACTTGATGCTGTCAGAGCTTTTGCTAAAAAGGGCGGAAAGACGATTATGGTCTGTGCCTGGAGCGATACCTATGAGGCATATGATGGTTTCAAGGGTGATCCGTCCAGGGCAGAGGATCATATGTCGGCTCAGCAGAACAAGATCTTAGAAGCTCTCGGAAGTTCTTTCCGTTTTGCAGATGATGAGTTACAGAGCGATAGCAGTAATGACGGCAGAGTGATTGGTATCTTAAGTACCGATTATAATCAGCTGAATCCATATATGACCGGAGTGGATGCAGGCCTTAAATTCAACACGTATGGCAATGCGGACATTTATGCAGTGGATGAAAGTGGAACTCCAGTCCGTGACAGCGCCATGCTTCCTTCAGGAGCAGCACCTCTGGTATATGCACCGGCAGATACGAAGAGCCTGGATAAAGACGGCGTAGGATTATCAGGAGACGCATTGGCGAAATTAGATGGACGTTTTGTATTGGCAGCTACTCAGGAGCTTTATTTTAGCGATGTCGAAGCATCTACACTATATTTATCAGGATGTTCGACTATGAGTGATTTCCAGCTGACATTTGACAGTGCGGCCACCAATGATTACAGCAACTACCAGATTATGGCAAATCTGTTGGAGAAGACGAACCAATTGCAGATTACGCCTATTAGGGAAGTGCAGGCGGCCGGTGAAGGCGAGCGGTTTATTATCGAAGGCATAGCTACGTCTAACGCTTCTGGTTATGATAAAGAGACTGCTTTCTTCGATAGTATCTATGTGCAGGATTATACTGGCGGAATTAATCTTTTCCCTGTATCCGGAGATATCAGAGCAGGCCAGACCATCAGGGTATTTGGAAAAACTTCTTCTTATCAGGGAGAGAGGCAGCTGGCAGTAGAAAAGATTATGGTAATTGATCCGAATATAACGGAGCTTCCAGTGCCTGTTAAAGAAACTACGAAAGAAGCTTATGAGGGCAAAAACCTCGGCAGTTTAGTCATGGTAAGCGGCAAGGTTATTTCCATTGATGCGCCGAATAACCTGGTAGAAACGATTATGCTGCAGGATCAGTCAGGGAAACCGGCAAGGATATTTATTGATGGTTATATTACAAAGGATAAGGTGATAAAGGATTTGAAAATCGGTGCATATATGTCGGCAGTAGGACTTTCATCCAGAACTGTCATAGGCGACTCTGAGGATTCTGTATCTCGTATACGAATTCGTGACAGAGACGATGTGAAGCTTGCGGAAGAACCCGGAAATCCCGAAAATCCTGAGAATCCTGAGAATCCGGGAAATCCTGAAAATCCTGTAAAGCCAGAGCGCCCCAGTGACTCGGATAGAGATAGGGATTACGGCACGGTTACAAAGTCCCTTGTACAAAGTTACAATGTAGAATGGAAACAGAATGCCAGAGGCTGGCAGGCTCTTAAGAAAGATGGAACATATGCGGCAAATGAATGGTATCAGTGTTCCTATAATGGCCAGGTGTCGTGGTACCGCTTTGACACAGAAGGGTATATGGTTACAGGCTGGTATCTGGATGCAGATGGAAGCTGGTACTACATGAGCGAAAATCATGATGGCACATTCGGCGCTATGGTTACGGGCTGGAGATGGATTAACGGAAAATGTTACTGCTTCAATCCGGATATTCTGGCAGCGCAATACAAATATGGCGCTATGCTTAAGAATACCACTACCACAGACGGTTACGCTGTAAACGCAAATGGAGAGTGGATCGTGGATGGAGTAGTGCAAATCAGATAGTACAAAGCTTGACCACAGAATTTATTGCTTTTGCAGGTCAGAAATGTCTTATATTTACAGACGATCTGACCTGCTTCTTTTTATGAAACGATGGAAGGTGATGGAAAAAGATATTCTTTAAGAATGCAATGATAAAAATGCGTAAATAGAATGGAATATTGTAGAAAAATATAAGAGTATATGTCGAAAATGATGGTGAAATTTGATGTATTATTTCAATGTGTGAAATAATATTTCCTAATAATTGGAATTCTTTGACAAAAAGAATTCATGAATATATAATGGAAACAGCTATAAGGAAATGGTGGCATTTGGGGCAGGGATCGCATTCCCATAAAGGCGAGGGAGAAGTTGGCAAAGGCACATGAACATGTGCATTACGCCATAGAGCAGATATAAAAAATAATGGAGGAGAAAACATGAAAAAAAGAAAACTATCCGTACTGTTGGCAGCAGCCATGATTGCCAGTACACTGGCGGGCTGCGGTACTTCCGCAAAGGGAACTGCGGTGCAGCAAAGCAATGGAAAAGACATTGTTAAAGCATTGCTTCCGCCTGTTTCTGCATCCTATCAGGATAAACTGATGGAATATGCAAAGGAGTTTAACGAAGCCAATCCCGATTTGGAGCTGCAGATCACAACGGCAAGCTGGGAAGACATTACGGAAAAACTGGATGTTCAGGTAAATGCAGGCTCTCCGCCTGATATTGCCTTTATCGGTTCTAACGGGGTCACGAAATATCTGGATACGGAAATGCTGGTAGACATCTCCCAATATGCGGATAAGGAAATGATAGAAGATTACAATGCAGATATTATCAACTATTTCAAAAACGGCGACGGGCTTTATGGATTCCCTGCCTATGTGGAGGTTCAGGCAATCGGCGGAAATAAGGCCATGCTGGAGGAAGCAGGGATCGACTGGGAGGGAGTGCAGAATAATGGCTGGACCTATGAAGAATTTCGGGAAGCCATCAAAAAAGGAGTTGTCAAGAACGGAGACAGCTATTCCCGGTACGGCTTTGTTTTTGCCTGTTCAGGCGTAGCTGCAAAGGATTATTTTTCGATCTTTGTAAAAAATGCAGGTATGCCTGCCGCCTTTGACAAGGATTTGAAATATACATATACCAGCAGTCATATAGTTCCATTTTTAAAAGATATCAGAGCCTTGATCGACGATGGTTCCATGCCGAAAGAATTAAGCTCCGTGGATGCGGGAAAACGCTGGAACATGTTCCTGACCGGGCAGACCATGATCACCGGCAAGGGACTGTCGGTTTTTGAAAAGTCTGCAACTGATAATAATAAAAAGCTGGCTGCAAATGACGGAAGTGCAGTAGAAGGAAGCCAGGAGGTGGAGTACATCGTACTGCCGGTGCCTACATTCCAGGGAAATAAGCAGCAGGCACAGGGAGCGGTAGATGGATATGTGTGCTTCCGCGGCAAGGATGAACCAAGCCCGGATCATTTAAAGAACGTGGCAAAGGTCGCCTATTTCCTGGCGAGCGGAAAAAGAGCGGCAGAAACCTGTCAGGAACTTTATATCAGCCCCGTTTGTAAATCCGGAGAAGAAGCATTTGCCTCCCTTCCTCCGATGGAAGGGAAAAATGAGAATAATACAAAAGCAGTTAAAAATCTTGCCACCCAGGTGGCGGAAGCCAGACCTGACATCCCGGCTGATTTAGGGGCAAAGGCGATAAAGATTGAAGAAGAGGTTATTTTGCCAAAATTCCAGGGGTTGTTAGCAGGAGAAATCACCCCGGAGGAGATGCACGAAGCCATTAAAAAGGCTGCAGTAGAGGCGTTTGGTGAGGAAGGCTGTGTTATGGATTAATGGGAAATGAGATCCATAGGAAATCATGATTTTTCGGGCATTGGTAATCGTAACAGGTGCCAATGCCCATTTCTTATCTGCGGGATCATTATGCTTTTTAGAAAAAAGGGAGAGGGGAAGGAGTATGCAGACAGCAAAGAGAAGAAAGCGGTTAAACAATGATGCCAAATGGGGGTATGTTTTCATATTCGTACCCATTGTGTCATTTATTATCTTCACATTATATCCGGTAGTACAGGCGGCGATTGTAAGCTTTCAATCCTATAAGCCCCTAAAAACAGAGTTTGTGGGATTGACCAATTACAGTAACACATTAAAAAACGGACTTTTCTTTAAATCCATCTGGAACACTGCCGTGTATACGGCCGTAACGGTGCCAATCTCCATCCTGGTGGCATTTATCATCTCCATTCTGTTGGTTCCCTTTAAGAAAAGAAGCCAGTCATTTTTTAAAGCAGTATTTTATCTGCCCGGGATTGCATCGGGAGTAGCTCTCTCCTTTGTATGGAAATGGATATTTGATCCTCTGCCAAGCGGCCTGTTAAATTCGGTGATCCGGGCATTTGGGATCCAGAATCAGAACTGGCTGGGCAGCTCTCAGACGGCCATGCTGTCACTGATCATCATGACAATATTCTCAGGCCTTGGTTCTACTGTCATTATTTATGTGGCTGCATTGCTTGGGATTGATCCCACCTATTATGAGGTTGCCAATATTGACGGAGCAACCTTTTTGCAGAGAATCAAATACGTAGTATGGCCTATGGTCAAACCGACCACTGTTTTTCTGACTATCACCGGAGTGATCAATGCGTTTCAGGCATTTCAGACGGCGTATTTAATGACGGGGGGCGGACCGGATCATGCCACGACTATGGTAGGACTGTTGATATTTAACAATGCTTTCAAATATTTTAATTATGGGGAAGCATGTGCACAGGCATTATTATTGGCAGGAATCATTGCAGTCTTTGCAATCTTCCAGTTTAAGGTAATGGCTGCTGATGTTGAGTACTAGGAAGGAGGGCTGGTATGGGTTTATTCAGGCAATATGGGGTCGATCAAAAATATAAACAAGTGTTAAGAAACGGGGCAATGTCAGCCATCCTGCTCTTCCTGGCCGTACTGACTCTGTTCCCAATTTATTACATGGTCATCTCATCCTTTGGACCGCCAAATGAGATCGGGGCAGCCAGTTATACACTGTTCCCTAAATATGTAACATTGGATTCCTATAAATTCTTTTTTGGATTCAGCAAAAGCTCGATCCGATGGATCGTAAATTCTATGATCGTTGCGGGCGTGGTCACATTAAGCAATGTGGTCTTTGCCGGTATGGCTGGATATGCATTTGCAAAAGTAAGGTTTCCGGGAAGTAAGATATTATTTTTTCTGCTGTTGTTTGCGATGATGGTGCCCTATCAGGTCACCCAGGTTCCATTGTACATATTGGTAGCCAATGTGCTGAAGCTGACAGATACTTATACCGCATTGATCGTGCCGTCTCTGGTCACCTTCTACAATATATTTATGGCGAAACAGTTCTTTTCTTCCCTCCCCACTTCGATTCTGGAAGCGGCAAGAACAGAAGGCTGCAATCAGTTTCAGATCCTGATAAAAATAGTCATACCTATTTCAAAAACAATTTTATCCGTTATGGCGATCATGACCTTTATGGGCAGCTGGAATACCTTTTTCTGGCCGTTTCTGATATGCAACAATGAGCAGATGCAGACCATTCAGGTGGGGCTTAAAAACTTCAGTTTTGCAAATACCACTTATTTTTCACCCATGATGGCAGGGGCAACGATTTCGGCATTGCCTATGTTTATCCTGTTCTTTACCTTGCAGAAATATTTTCTGGAAGGAGTAACGGTGGGTGCGGTGAAGGGATAACGAAAGGAAAAAGGGGGTAATCAATTGAGCGGACCGTTTGTAATAGGAATGGATGGGGGCGGGACTGCCACCACTGTAATGGTAGCCGGACTTCATGGCGATCTTATGAAAAAGTTTCAGTTAGGGCCTTTAAACATCAATGGACAGTCCCGGGAAGCGGCGGAACATACGCTGACGGATTTAAAGAGAGAACTGGAAACGTCAGGCATGAATATGAGTGACTGCAGAGGAATCTGCATTGGCGCCGCCGGAATCAGCAACCGGGATACGGCGGCATTGCTGACACGGAATTTAAAAGAACAGGGGATGCAGGGAGTGATAAAGCTGGTGGGAGACCATGAAACTGCCCTGGCAGGGGCGATGGAGGAACCAGCCGGTGTCATACTCATTGCCGGGACCGGTTCGATCTGTTACGGGATCAATGAGTCCGGAGCTAAGTTCCGGGCCGGCGGCTACGGCCATATCATTGATGATGCCGGAAGTGCCTATGCCATCGGAAGGGATATTTTAAAAGCAGTGGTGAGGTCATCGGATGGGAGACAGGGGCAGACCGTATTGAAGGAAAAAACATTCCGCTATCTAAAGATGGATTCTGTGGAGGATATTATCACCTGGCTGTATCAGCCCGGGAGAAGCAAAAAAGAGATCGCCGCCCTGGCTCCCCTTCTGGAAGAAGGAATCAGGGAAAAGGATCCGGCTTCCGCCGGGATTTTGGATCATTGCGGGGAAGAACTGGCGGAGCTGGCAGGAGCCGTACTGACTCATTTTCAGTCTCCGGTCTCCCTGGTTGTAAGCGGAAGTGTATTAATGAAAAATAACGAGATATACCGCCTGTTTTGTGAAAAGGCGAAAGAACGATTTCCCCAGCTGGAAATCATGAAGATGAAGGGGGAAGCTGCCCAGGGAGCCGTCAGGATCATATTACGGGAGACAGCGGAAAGGAACGGATATGAAACAATACCTGGCAATTGATATAGGAGGTACTTACATAAAGTACAGCCTTATGGATCCGGAATACCGGGTTCTTCATGAAGGAAGCACACCAACGGAAAAACTGCCGGCCGGGTTTCTTAAGCAGTTCATGGGGATCGTGGAAACCTATATGGATCAGATAAGCGGCATTGCAATCTGTATGGGCGGTTTTATCCATCCGGTAACAGGAGAAAATACGGATTTCAGCGTTGGGGCTAATTTCAGGGCGTATCGTTTAAAAGAAGAGATAAACAGGAACTATCCGGTTCCCGTTGTACTTGAAAATGACAGCAATTGTGCCGCACTGGGAGAAATGGTACGGGGAGCGGGAAGGAGTTTTAGGGATATTTGCATGGTCACCTTTGGAACCGGGATCGGCGGTGCCATCATCATAAACCGGGAATTATACCGGGGCAGCCACTTTAAATCCGGGGAGGTGGGATTTGCCAGAGTCGGCC
>NZ_DAMAUN010000031.1:0-60909 GCF_032078915.1 Lacrimispora sp.
GTGGGAGGAAGGCTGCCGGTCACCATGGCAAGCTGGTTTTCCAGATAATTTTCACACTGGATCATTAAAAAGTGGTTTCGTTTGAATATGGAAAGATTGATCAGCCTTTTTTCGGGATCTCCATACTGGGAAACACATTCGATAGCATTATCAAGAGCATTACCAAAGATGGAACAGATGTCTTTTACATGAAGAAAGGAAATCAGTTTTCCATCGGCCATGCAGGTTAAGGTGATCTTATTTTGGGCGCAGTAGGTACTTTTGGTGGTCAGTACCACATCTAATACCTGATTCCCTGTATTGGCCATAGCCTCTTGGGTAAGAATGGCTTTCTCCATTTCCGATAGGTATTGTTCCCGTTTTTTGGGATCTTTTTCCGCCCGGATGGCAATCATGTAATGCTTTAGATCATGGAATTCCCGTCTTAACAGTTCCATGTTGTCAATAGCCATGCGGTATTGGTCGTACTGACGCTGTAAGACTCCGTTCATTGCATGGTTTTCGCTGCGGACCTGCAGTTCTTTTCTTCTGTTCTGCTGGGCAAATAGCATCAGGAGCCCTCCGAAATCCACCAGGGTCCTTACATAGAGCAGAGAACTGGTGGCACTGGAAAAGGGGGTATTGGGCATGACAAAGCTGATATTGCTGATCAGAAAGGCTCCCAGAGCAATAAAAACAGCGCCAAGAAGCTCCTTCCGTTCCACTTCCATTCCCTCATCCATTGGAATGTGTTCTTTTTCCAGAACATAATATCCCGTATAAATGCAGCCATAGGAAATTACCATGATCAAAACGGAAAGTGTCCTGCTCACCCGTCCGGAGCTTAGGGCCCACCATACATACAGCTGCCACTGGAAAGAGGCAGTAAACTCCGCCAGAACAAAAGCGCGGACGCAAAGGAATCCTGCGTCATAAGGGGAGATCCGGCAGGAGGTATAGATGGAAAAATACATCATCAGGATGGCGGTGATCATTCCAGGAAACCATAAGTACAGCGGAAGTGTGCCGGCGATTAAGTGGAGAAGAAAAAACAAGCCAAGCATGCCCGCAAAAGAAGCGGCCAGCGTCAGTCCCTTAAGCCTTCTTCGGAGCATGAGGATGTAGCTGATGCAGGCACACCATTCGGCAAGAGCAGTAAAGGGGCGGGGCGTATTCATGAGTTCGCCAAAGTTCATCGGTTTAACCTCCTATATATTCAGCCAGGCATTCCATAAATGCTTTTTTCCGGCTCCGGCTGACGGGAATCCGCTCTCCTGAAAACAGCAGCACCTCGCTGGGCAGGCAGCCGGTCACATGTTTTAAATTAACCAGATAGGCATTGTGGCACTTGGTAAATCCAAAGGTTTTTAAGGCCTCTTCCAACCGTTTCATAGGGCCGGAAGCTACAAAGTTTCCTTTGTCCGTATGAATGAGGACATGGTGCAGCTGGCTTTCAATGTAATAGACGGAGTCCGTGCTCAGCCGCATGGTGCCTTCGGGCCTGTCTATACTGATATAGTGTATAGCCTGCCGTTTTAAGATTCTGCCCACAGCTTTATTAAGGATTTGTGAAAAAGAAAGATAGGGCACTGGTTTTAATATATAACCCAGGGCGTCTACCGTATATCCCTCCACTGCAAACTGGGAAGAGGAGGTAATGAAAATAAAGATCACATCCTCATCAAGCTCCCTGATCTTTTGTGCCGTTTTCATGCCATTTAAATATTTCATCTGAATGTCCAGCAAGATGATATCATAGCTGGCAGTATAGTCCGATACAATATCAAGGCCGTCGGTAAAAGCCTGAACTGAAAAGCTGACGGAATGGTCTTTTTCGTACCGGGTAAGGTAGCTTTTCAGCGTTTCTACATATTCTATCTCATCTTCTACAATAGCGATTTTAATCATATCTTTGTCCTCAAACCGGTCATTCATTTCCTACTATAAAAGTATAGCATGAGCATTAAAAAAAATCCAAGGTATTTTACAGGAGCAAGTCTTTGGAAAATAAAGTAGGTGAAAAGGCCGTACATGTGATAAAATATTCTAAGATAAAGGGTTATATGGGAAAAAGAGCGCAATAGGAAGAGTTAATCAATCTATGGAAAAGGAGTAAAGGGAGCATGAATGAACAGCTAAAAGACATGTGGCAGTATATTGAGGATCACAGCGGGGAAGCTTATGATCTGCTTTTAACCCTTGGAAAAATACCGGCACCTTCTAACCATGAGGAAGAAAGAGCCAGGTTCTGCAGGGACTGGCTGGAAAAACAGGGAGCAAAGGGAGTATATATCGATTCTGCATGGAATGTGATATATCCCATAGGCTGTACCGGAGATAATCCGGTGGTCGTGTTTGCAGCACATACGGATATCGTATTCCCGGATACGGAACCCCTTCCGCTGGTGGTGGAAGAAGGAAAGATCAAGGCACCGGGGATCGGTGACGATACGGCGAACCTTTGTGCACTTTTAATGTGTGGAAAGTACATCGCTCAAAAAGAGATCCTGCCTCAAAACGGCGGCATGCTTCTGGCAGCAAATGCCGGGGAAGAGGGGCTTGGAAATCTGAAAGGTTCAAGGCAGATCATAAAGGATTTCGGAAGCCGTATGACAGCGTTTTATTCTCTTGACGGATATATGGATGGAATCATAAATGATGCGGTAGGTTCTAAAAGATATAAGGTGGAGATATTAACGGAGGGAGGCCATTCCTTTGGAAAATTCGGAAACCGGAATGCCATAGCTTACCTGGCGTCTTTGATCAATACCCTTTATAACCTGAAGGTGCCGGAGACAAAGACGAAAACCACTTACAATGTGGGGACGATTTCAGGGGGAACCTCCGTTAATACCATTGCCCAGCAGGCTGAGATGCTTTATGAGTTCCGTTCGGACAGCAGAGAAGACTTGGAATTTATGGACAGGCATTTTCATAGTGTGATCGAAAGTTACAGGGCAAAGATGATAGAAGTAAACACGACTTTGATGGGAGAGCGTCCCTGTACCGGAGTCGTTAATGAGGAACAGGAAAAGAAATTAGTGGAACATGTTTCTGAGGTCATTTATAAACACACGGGGAACAGGCCGAAGAGAAGTCCCGGCTCCACAGACTGCAACATACCCTTATCCATGGGAATCCCAAGCGTATGTTTTGGAGCTGTAAGAGGCGGTTTGGCTCATACGAGACAGGAATGGATCGAAACAGAAAGCTTAAAGGACGGTTACAGGATCGCCTTTGAAGTCATATTATCTTATTTTTAAGCGGAAGGGACCGCTGGGCCCGGATGAAAAAATACGCCTTGACAGGGCTTTTATCAGCCGTTTCAAGGCGTACATTCATGTCTGCTTCAAATCATCTGGCAGCAGCCATAACAGACGGAATTAATAATTTTCCACTTTTCTTTCAAAATAAGCCTTAGGATGAGCACAGGTTGGACAGATTTCCGGAGCTTCCGGTCCTTCATGGATGTAACCGCAGTTGCGGCACTTCCAGCCAAGAGGAGCATCGCCCTTAAAGGTTTTGTCGTTCTTTAAGCTGTCAAGCAGCTTTAAGTAACGTTTTTCATGAGCAGCTTCTACTTTTCCTACGAATTCAAATTTCAGAGCCAGTTCTTGAAAGCCTTCTGCCCTGGCATCCTCTGCCATTTTCTTATACATATCGGTCCACTCGTAATTTTCACCGGCAGCAGCATCTGCTAAGTTTTCTTCCATGGTACCAATGCCATGCAATTCCTTGAACCACATCTTAGCATGCTCTTTTTCCTGGTCAGCAGTTTCTAAGTACAGGGAAGCCATCTGCTCATAGCCTGCCTTTTTGGCAGCAGATGCATAATATGTATACTTGTTTCTTGCCATGGACTCGCCTGCAAAAGCATCCTTTAAGTTCTGTTCTGTTTTTGTTCCCGCATATTTGGACATCGTATAAACCCTCCTGATTTGAATTTTGTATGATCATTACATTGTAATTGGGGAGCGGTTAGTTTCATATGCCGCTCCCTAAAGGTGTATTAACCGAAATATCTTTCTAATAAGCCCTGGAACGCTTTGCCGTGACGAGCCTCATCCTTTGCCATTTCATGTACTGTGTCATGGATTGCATCTAAGTTTAATGCCTTTGCACGTTTTGCAAGATCGAATTTACCGGCAGTTGCGCCATTCTCAGCAGCAACACGTAATTCCAGGTTCTTCTTTGTGCTGGAGGTTACGCATTCGCCTAATAATTCTGCAAATTTAGAAGCATGCTCAGCCTCCTCGAAAGCAGCCTTCTCATAGTATAAGCCGATCTCAGGATAGCCCTCTCTGTGAGCAGCTCTTGACATTGCAAGATACATACCAACCTCAGAACATTCGCCTTCAAAGTTAGCTCTTAAATCCATCATGATGTCTTCTGGAGAACCCTGTGCAACGCCGATTTCATGCTCGCAAGCCCAGGACATATCTCCATCCTGTAACTTGAACTTTTCAGAAGCAGCCTTGCATACTGGACAGACCTCCGGAGCTGTCTCCCCTTCGTGAACGTAACCGCATACAGTACAAACCCATTTCTTCATGATCTCATGTCTCCTTTTTATTTTTAATATTTATAGTTGTTATTGATGGAAATCGATAACAGTAATTATTACTGATATTAATTTACCATAACTTTATCCTGATGTCAAGTGTTATCGAGAATTATTTTCAAAACAATCCTTGCAGGTCCCATAGAAGTAAATCGTGTGACTGTCCACAGTGCCATCCGCATGCTCCTGAGCCATATGGTTAATGTTCTCCATAGGGGCCAGTGGCAGGTCACTGACCTTTCCGCAATGTTTACATACGAAATGGTAGTGGGGCGAAGTGTCCGCATCAAAGCGGTCTGCGCCATCTCCGCATGTCAGCTTTTTGATTTCACCCAGCTCAACCAGAAGGTTTAAGTTGCGGTATACGGTTCCAAGGCTGATGTTGGGATATTCCTCACGGATCAATGTGTATAGTGCATCGGCAGTGGGATGGTCGTGCCTTGCCATTAGACAGGCTTTAATGGATTCCCGTTGACGGCTATACTTTAATGTTTTCATGGCCGCTCCTTTTCTAAAACAATAATTATATTAGTAACTGTTACTATTTAATAATAAAGGATTTCAGCCCTTTTGTCAATCCACAGTTATATTTTAGCTATATGTTTTCCCGAGCGATCCGTATGAACTCTTCCGTGGCCTGGGATAAATATCTGCCTTTGTAGCGGCCGAATGCCAGAACACCGTGGCTGCGCCTGTAATTTAAGGAGAAAAAATGAAGTCCTGCCTTTTTTATCCCGGCATTTGGGCTTCCGGACATGAACATTTTGGGGTAAAAGGTAATTCCCATTCCCTTGGCTGCAAGGGCAAGCACTGTTTCTATATTCTCTGTCTCCAAAAGAATGGAAGGAGTAAGCTGGGAATCTTCAAAGATTTCATCGGCAATGGTACGCACCCGGTTCCCCTTGTTGATGAGAAGGTAAGGGCAGTCCTTTAAAAGCTGTACGTCCGCATTTTCTTCCAGCACCTTTATCATCTCCTCCTGCTGTCCCGGAAAATACCGGTCCAGAATCTGGTCTGGGACCACAAGGAGGATTTCCTCTTCACAAATAGGAACGGTTTCCACATGATCCGCTTTAAAAGGAAGAAGGTCGATCATTAAATCAATGTTTCCATGGATCAGGGCAGTGCTAAGCTCGGAAGAATTTCCCTCTACCAGATGGATCTCAATGTTTGGAAACTTTTCCTTATAAGCGGGAAGGATGGCAGGTAGAAGGAAGCGCCCCCTGGTATGGGAGATTCCGATGGAAAGCTGCCCCGTGGTAAAGTCCTTGATATCGGCAAGCTCCCGATAGGTTTCATCCTTTAGGTCCAGCATCTGCTTTGCCCGGACCTTTAAAGCCCGGCCTGCGTAGGTCAGGGTAAGCGGCATGGTACGGTTGAAAAGCTGGACATCAAACTCCTTTTCCAGATTGGAAATATGGCTGCTTAAAGATTGCTGGGAGATGTACAGCTGCTTGGCAGCACGGGTGATATTTAATTCCTCCGCAACCGCCAGAAAGTATTCCAGGTTCAGGAAGTTGATCATAGATAAGCCTCCAGCTTCGGAATATAGGGAATGAGCTTATTAAGGGAAGTGTTTACAATAAGCTCTTCCGGGAAATTCAATTCTTCAATAAGTTCTAAGGCTCTCACATGGTTTCCCACATCCGCTTCCGTATGGGCGTCGCTGTCAATGATGATGGAAGCCTTATAACGCTTGCAAAGCTCCAGCATGATCCGGTAATTTTCAGCGGCGTTCATTCTTGCGCTTAAGGGATGAAGGGAACTGGAATTAAGCTCCAAAAGGGTATGGTTTTCAGCGGCGGCGGAAACAAGGGTGTCATAATCCACCGGAAAACGGCTGTCATCAGGGTGGCCGATGATGTGGATCAGAGGATTTTCAATGGCTCCGAGATACGCTCTTGTATTTTCAGAGGAAGTTCCGCTTTTGTAGCAGGGTTCATGGAGGCTGGCAATGGAGTAATCCATTTTTTCCAGAAGGCCTTTTCGCAAATCCACACGCCCCGTGTGATCCATAATATTAAGCTCAACGCCCATGAGTATATTTACTCCGTAGATTTTACGGGGGATTACTTTAAAATTTATAAAATAAAACTCGTGGCATGTTCCTGGCATTTTAGGTGCGTGATCCGTAGAGCCCATGAGGGCAAGACCTTTTTCTGAGGCAGATTTAGCCATTTCATATAAAGTGTTGTACGCATGTCCGCTGGCTACGGTGTGGGTATGCAGGTCCATAATGTCGTTCATGATTCTTGTCCTTTCTGTATCTGGCCTGGGGGCATCCCCAGTGGAAAATATTTCATATATATAAATATAACATATTTTTACAGAGAAAACTATAGAAATATCAGGCGGGATGTGATAAATATATAGGTAGATTTTATGCAGTACTGAGTGATTTATGAGCGGAGGAGATATCAATGAGCGAAGAGATGAAGGAAACAGGCGTAAGGGAAGAAGCAGTAGAGACCATGGCTGATTATGCCGCAGAACTGGAAGCATCCTTTAAAAGGGTAAAAGAAGGAGATGTTCTTACAGGGACCGTTATAAGTGTGGATGAGGACAAGGTCACATTGGATCTAAAGTATTTTGCGGAGGGGATCATTGATAAGGAGAATCTAAGCAATGATCCGGAATTTAACTTACTTAGGGAAATCCAGCCTGGGGACGAAATCACGGCAACGGTTATAAACGCCAATGACAGGGAAGGAAACGTGGTCCTTTCCAAAAAACTGGCGGGTGACCAGATGGCCTGGGAAACCCTGGGTGGTTTGTTAAAGGACCGCACCATTGTCAATGTAAAAATCGCTGAGATCGTCAAAGGCGGAGCGGTTGCTTACCTGGAGGGGATCCGGGGATTTATACCGGCTTCCAAGCTTGCGGGGGAATATGTGGAGGACTTAGAGGAATATAATGGAAAGACCATTGAAGTCACAGTCATCACCGCAGACGAGGAAAATAATAAGCTGGTGCTTTCAGGCAAAGAGCCGGCTCTTATGAAACAGAAGGAAGAAACCAACAAAAAGATCGCAAAGTGCGAGGTAGGGTCCATTATGGAGGGAACGGTGGACAATATAAAAGATTACGGTGCGTTTATTAACCTGGAAAACGGGCTTTCCGGCCTTCTTCATATCTCACAGATCAGCACCCAGAGGATCAAGCATCCCGGGGTCGTGTTAAAGGAGGGACAGACGGTAAAGGTGAAGATCATATCCATAGCGGATCATAAGATAAGCTTAAGCATGAAGGCCCTCCAGGATGAAGAGGAAGCGAATGTAGAGGTCTTTGATTACAAGGAAGAAGGTTCAGCATTTACAGGTCTTTCGGCACTCTTAAAGGGATTGAAATTTTAGAAAATCAGGAAAAAGAATATAAAATATCAGGTTTCTATGGTATACTATTCTTGAGGAGCAGGGGCTGCCGGGCGATGGGGCTGCCCCTGTCTCGCTGACTTGCGCGAATAATGAGCCGAAGAAATATGCCTGCTTATTTATTTGGCGAATGCCGCTGAGGCTAAGAAAAACCCGCAAAGCGTGTTTTTTTTAGTTGGAAATGCGGGTGCGAGAGAGAGGGGGAATGTGGAATGAATATTCCCAAATCATTTAATCAGGTCGATCAGTGGAAATCTGTAATGTTTTTGTATGACTCGGCATTAAAGGAAATCAGTACAAAAATCGAAATACTAAATAATGAGTTTGTGCATATCTACAATTACAATCCCATTGAACACATTAAGTCAAGGCTTAAGACCCCTGACAGCATTGTGAAAAAGCTGAAACGGTATGGCTATGACGTGACGATCGACAACATGGTGGAGAAATTAAATGATATTGCAGGGATACGGATTATCTGTTCTTTTACATCGGATATTTACCAGATTGCGGAGATGATAACAAAGCAAAGCGATGTCACGGTTCTTTATGTGAAGGACTATATTAAGTATCCTAAGCCTAACGGTTATAAAAGCTATCATATGGTGATAACCATTCCCATCTATCTGACGGATGGTCCGGTGGACACCAAGGTGGAAATTCAAATCAGGACGATTGCCATGGATTTCTGGGCAAGCCTGGAACATAAGATATATTATAAGTTTGAAGGCAATGCACCTGCGTACTTGCAGCAGGAGCTGAAGGCCTGCGCGGATGTGGTGAATATGCTGGATGGGAAGATGTTTTCCTTAAACCAGGCGATTCTGGAACTGAGTGAGGCTCAGCAGCGGGAGACAGCAGGAGAGGACATGATGGATGAGGATGATTTGACTTAATAAATGCAGCCTTGACGATTCCGCTCGCTGAGGCTGTTTTTTGCGCATATTCATCCGGCGAATACCGCAGCAGCTTAGGGAAACTCCCAAAGCGTATTTCTTAATTCTTTCCGCAAAAAGAAGGTTATGGCATGAGTACATTAACAAAAGACACCTGGAAGATCATAAAGTTCAATCAAAAGAATGCGTTTGTTTTTGAATTGCTGTTTCGGCTGGTCACCACGACCCTGTACCTGCTTCTCTTAAACAAAGGCCTTTTATTTGCGCTGCGCATGGCGGGATACAGCTATCTGACCGCCGGAAACATCGGCTATTTCCTGGCAAAGCCCTGGACGGTCCTTATGATTGTGGTGATGTCGGTTATCGGAATCCTGATTCTTATGCTGGAGACCGGCTGCCTTCTTACGCTGTATGAGGGGGCCTTCTATTCCCGCAAGCTTAAAGTGGGGGAGATCTTAACCGGCGGCTTTTTTAAGCTGGCCCATGAGATCCGCAGAAAAAACTGGCGGCTGGGGCTTCTCATTCTGGCGGATTACGGGCTTGTAAACCTGTATCTTATCTACCGGATGCTGACCCATGTAAAGCCTCTTAATTTTGTTATATCCGAGATTTTGAATAAGCCTGTGGGAAAGGTGTCTGTGGCCCTTTTTGTGGTTTTGCTTCTGGCAGTTGTCATTCCGGGAATCTATGCCATTCACGCCTGCATGGTGGAGCAGAAGAATTTCAGGGATGGGTATTTTAGAAGCTTATGGCTTTTAAGACACCGGATATTAAAGGTTGTAATCCTTTTGACCGTCTATTACGCAGCAGCTGTAATAGGACTTTGGCTTGTCTATGCTTTTTGTGTGCTGATTGCCGCTGTGGGAGTGACCTTGTTTACGGACAACAGTCTGGCCCTGGCCATCCTGCCGGCAGCATGCGGCCGGATCGAACTGGTCCTGATTTTTTTAACCAGTATGTTCCTGGCTGTGGGAAACTGGGGAGCATTGAGCGTCCAGTATTTCGGTTTTACCAGCAGCTTTGCAAAAAGGAGCAAAAGCAGCGATTATTCCGGAAGCAAGTATGGGGATAGGAGGCTTGCGGTCCTGTTCATGGCTGTGGCTGCGGCATTCAGCCTGTTTTCCTTTTATGGAGTAGTGCGGAATGGTTCTGCAATTACCACTGACTTGCTCAGCGTGATTCAGATCACCGCCCACCGGGGCAGCTCAAAGGCAGCCCCTGAAAATACCATGGCCGCCATGGCAAGGGCAGTTGATGACCTGGCGGACTTTGTGGAGATCGATGTCCAGGAGACAAAGGATGGCGTGGTGGTGCTGGGGCATGATATCAGCTTAAAAAGAGTATCAGGAATAAACCGTGTCATAAGCTCCTACACCTTTGAGGAATTACAGCAGCTGGATGTGGGAAAGTGGTTTTCTGCTGATTATGAGGGCGAACGGATCCCTTCGTTAGAGGAAGTCATGGTATTCTGCAAGGGTCGGATCAATATAAATATTGAGATCAAGGATTTAGGAAGCGGCAGTGAGCTTCCGGATAAGGTCAGGGAACTGATTGAGAAATACCAGATGAAGGAACAGTGCGTTGTGACTTCTGTACGCCTGTCCTATTTAAGCAGAATCAAGGAAATGGATCCTGATATCCGCACCGGTTATATTATATCAGCAGCCTATGGAGATTATTATTCCAGCGATTCTATCGACTTTATCAGCCTCCGTTCCAGCTTTGTAAGCGAAAGGCTTGTGGAAGCCGCTCATAAGAAGGGAAAGGCGGTTCATGCCTGGACGGTGAACAACAAAAGCGAAATGGAGCGGATGAAGATGCTGGGAGTGGATAATATTATAACGGATTACCCGGTGCTGGCCAGAGAAATTGTATACCGGGAAGCGGCTACGGAAACCCTTTTGGAATACTTAAGACTGGTATTAAAATAGACAGGAGAATGGATATGAAGATTGTTTTACAGCGGGTTGCCCATGCAAAGGTTACTGTGGATGGGCAGCAGATCGGCGCCATAGGGAAAGGCTTTCTGCTTCTTTTGGGAGTGTCTGATACGGATACGGAAGCCATTGCCGATAAAATGGCAGATAAAATATGCAAGTTAAGGATTTTTCCCGATGAAAATGGGAAAACCAACCTTTCCCTTACAGATGTGGGAGGGGAAATCCTGGTGGTCAGCCAGTTTACCCTTTATGCAGACTGCAGGAAGGGCAACCGCCCAAGCTTTACAAAGGCAGGAGGACCGCAGCTTGCAAACAGCCTCTATGAATACGTGGTGGAGCGGTTAAAGACCTATGGAAACCAGGTAGAGCACGGAAGCTTCGGAGCCGACATGAAGGTAGAGCTTTTAAATGACGGACCGTTTACTCTGGTCCTTGACAGCGATGAAATCTGTTAATTAATTATCATAAGAATATGGAGGAATCACGAAATGGAGAAAACAAAAGGACAACAATTGCAGGAAGAACTGACATTTAAATTTCCGCATATCGCAAAGGAGGCGCCTTATCAGCGTGAAGAGGCGGAGATGTTCTGCGAGGGCTATAAGAGATTTCTGGACAACGGAAAAACTGAACGGGAATGCGTCAGAGAGGCCGTGGCAATGCTTGAGATGCAGGGATACCGTCCCTTTGAAACCGGAAGAAACTATAAGACTGGCGATAAGGTGTACTATGTGAACCGCGGCAAGGCCATCATTGCAACCACCTTCGGCAAAGCGGGAATGGAAGAGGGGCTTCGCATCAACGGCGCTCACATCGATTCCCCAAGGCTTGATTTAAAGCCCAATCCTGTTTTTGAAAAAAATGACCTGGCTTATTTTAAGACCCATTATTACGGCGGAATCAAGAAATACCAGTGGGGAACAGTTCCCTTAGCCATCCACGGGGTGATCATTAAGAAAAACGGTGAGATTGTGGAATTAAACATCGGAGAAAAGGAAGGCGACCCCGTATTCTGCGTGACAGATTTACTTCCCCATCTGGCAAGTGAGCAAAATGACAGAAAATTAAGAGATGGTTTAAAGGGCGAGGAACTGAATGTACTCATTAGCTCCATTCCCTTTATTGATGAGGCGGAGCTTAAGGAGCCTGTGAAGCTTCTGGCATTAAAGCTGCTTAACGACCGCTATGGAATTACAGAAGCGGACTTCTTCCGTGCTGAGATTGAGCTGGTACCTGCCCAGAAGGCCTGTGACGTAGGACTGGATCATAGCCTTATCGGTGCTTACGGACAGGATGACAGGGTATGTGCCTATACGGCTCTGATGGCTGAAATCGATGCCAACATGCCTGAATATACGACGGTC
The DNA here is from genome assembly GCF_032078915.1 of Lacrimispora sp. Lineage (GTDB taxonomy): Bacteria > Bacillota > Clostridia > Lachnospirales > Lachnospiraceae > Lacrimispora. Next base: position 12,112 of record NZ_DAMAUN010000031.1, read on the forward strand.
ACCGTTCTGGCGGATAAAGAGGAAGTCGGTTCCGAGGGAAATACCGGCTTAGATTCCGATTTTGTGCTTCACTACATTCAGGATCTGGCTGCCATGGCCCAGGTGGATGTAAGAAAGGTGCTTAGAAACTCCATCTGCTTATCCTCCGATGTCAATGCGGCTTATGATCCCACCTTTGGCCAGGTATATGAAGACCGCAATTCCTGCTTTTTAAACAAAGGCTGTGTCCTGACCAAGTACACCGGTGTCCGGGGCAAGTCAGGTTCCAACGATGCCAGTGCGGAGCTTATGGCAAAGATCATCGCCTTGATGGAGCAGGAAGGTATTTACTGGCAGATCGGAGAGCTTGGCGCAGTGGATCAGGGCGGCGGCGGCACCATTGCCAAATATGTGGCTCATATGAATGTGGATGTGGTGGATTTAGGAGTGCCCATTCTTTCCATGCATTCTCCTTTTGAGCTCTCTTCCAAGCTTGATGTATACAATACATACAAGGCATTCCGGGCATTTTACAAATAATGCTCCGTTCAGCGGTTATTGGCAATCCGCTTCGCTGCATGTCAGGTGGAGCTTGTGCTCCGCCTGGCACAAACAAGTCCCCCGCTTAATACGTTTCACATAAGAAACAGGGGATTTACCTGGTTCGGTTAAATATAACGGAATATTGAAATTTTTGTTAATTTCGGGAAAAAGCTTTTTTTACCTTGCCCGATATGGTATAACTGACTGGAAGCACTTTTTTAATCAATTATTAAAAATAGAAAGAAAAAGGATCATATTATGAAGAAAATTTTTAAAGTTTGTATGTGCGGTTTGGTTGCCGCCGCTCTTATTTCCGGATGTTCTAAAAAGCCGGCAGAAAAGCCTGCAGAAACTGAGACGGAAGCAACGGAAAGCTCAGCACAGGAAACTCTTGCTGTTGAGGATTTAACGGGTGTGGATAATGGTACCGTCACCCTGGGAGATTACAAAGGAATTGAAGTGACCAAGGATCCCGTAGAAGTGACCGATGACGAAGTGAACCAGGCGGTTCAAAACGATTTATCCGTAAGTGCAAAGGATGTTGAGGTTGACCGGGCCGTTCAGAAGGACGATGTGGTTAATATTGACTATGTAGGAACCAAGGATGGCGTTGCTTTTGATGGCGGAACAGCTCAGGGCTATGACTTAACAATTGGCTCCGGCCAGTTTATCGAAGGCTTTGAAGACGGCCTTGTAGGTGCGAAAAAGGGGGACAAGGTGTCCTTAAACCTTACGTTTCCTGAAGGCTATCAGAATGCGGATCTGGCAGGAAAGGCTGTGGTATTTGATGTAACAGTCAATACCGTTAAAGAAAAGCAGGTTCCGGAATTAAACGATGCTTTTGTTCAGGAAACTACATCCTTTAAGACAGTAGATGAGTACAAGGAAGACAAGAAACAGACTCTTTTACAGAATAAGAATGATGAAGCAGACCAGAAGGTGAAAAGCGATATTTACACTGCTATCTTAAACGGTTCTAAAGTGGAACCTAAGCAGGAAGCAGTTGATGCCAATTTCAATAACATGATTGCCAGATATACAAACCAGGCAGCAGCTTACGGTATGGACTTTAAAACCTTTGTAGGCGCATTTACCGGAATGGGAGAAGAGGACTTTAAGAATGTCATAAAGACTCAGGCAGAGGCGACTGTAGAACAGAGACTGATCGTAAACGCCATAGCGGAAAAAGAGGGAATCACAATTGCGGATGAAGACCGTAAGGAAGTTGCAGAGCAGATGGGTTATGAAAGCGCTGAAAAGATGATCGAGACCGCAGGCCAGTTTGATGTAGATGATTATATTATGAACAATAAAGTAATGGATTTCCTTACAGAGAACGCAGTTATTAAATAATGAATAATTTACGATTGGGGGAACCTTTATGCAGCTTTTAAAGGACAGAATACGGAAAGATGGAAAGATTAAGTCCGGTGATGTGCTGAAAGTAGACAGTTTTTTAAATCATCAGATGGATATCAAGCTGTTCGTAGAAATTGGAAAGGAATTTAAGAGACGCTTTGCCGATTGTGAGGTCAATAAAATCTTGACCATTGAGGCTTCCGGCATTGGCATAGCCTGTATCGTGGCCCAGTACTTTGATGTACCGGTGGTATTTGCAAAGAAATCCAAGACTAAGAATATAGCAGGTGATGTATATACCACCCCGGTGGAATCCTTTACCCACGGAAAGACCTATGACATCATGGTTTCCAAAGAATTCTTAGGAGCCGGTGACAAGGTATTGCTGATCGATGATTTTTTAGCCAACGGAAAAGCCCTGGAAGGTCTGGCTGCTATTGTAAAGGATTCCGGTGCAAAGCTGGTTGGTGCGGGAATCGTGATTGAAAAGGGCTTCCAGCCCGGTGGAGACCGATTAAGAGCGGAAGGAATCCGGGTAGAGTCCCTGGCCATTGTGGAAAGCATGGATGAAACAACAGGGACCGTATGCTTTCGGGGTGACCGATGAGCGAGAAAAGAAAGGCCTTGTTTTTTGATATTGACGGCACGCTATATTCTGAGGTAAACCGGAATGTGCCTGAGAGCGCTAAAGAGGCAATTGTACAGGCTCGAAAGAATGGTCATCTGGTATTTATCAATTCCGGGCGTACCGCTTGCCTGATCGGTTCCATCAAAGAGCTGATCCAGGTAGATGGCTACTGCTGTGGCTGCGGAACCCGTATTATAGCGGAAGACCAGGTTCTTTTTTCCGCGGCGATCCCTCACGAGCGGGGGATTGAGATCAAGAGCATCATACAGGAATATGACCTGGATGGAGTTTTAGAAGGAACGGAAAGCTGTTATTTTAAAAAGGGAACCTCCCGCCTTCCCCAGGTGGAGAGAATGAAGCAAATCGTGGAACGGGAAGGAAACTTATCGCCCTACGGTTGGGAAGAAGACTGTTACGACTTTGATAAGTTCTGTGTTTTTGCAGACGAAAAAAGTGATTTAAAGGGCTTTTCCCGTGCCTTGGGACTGGACTTTGAGATCATTGACCGGGGCAGTGGATTTTATGAATGCGTTCCCTCCCAGTATTCCAAGGCAACAGCCATTGAACTGGTTTTAAAGCACTATGGGATCGCTCTGGAAGATGCCTATGTGTTTGGTGACAGTACCAATGACTTATCGATGTTTGAGTATGCGAAGAACTGCATTCTTATGGGGCATCACAGCGTGGAGCTGGAGCCTTATGCAACCTTTTATACCAAAAATGTGGAAGACGATGGAGTGGCCTATGCGATGAAGAAGCTTGGACTGGCTTGATCGAATATAAAGAAAAAACAGATGGGAGCATCAGCCGATGCTTCCATCTGTTTTTTATACACTAGTGTAACTCTTCTTTACTCTTATTTCATAGCGGCCAGAATACTTCTGGCTACGCTTAAGCCGTTGGCAGATGCCTGCTGAAGCCCTCTTGTTACAGAAGCACCGTCGCCGATGGCGCGCAGGCCCTCTACGCTGGTTTCAAAGTCAGTGTTGACCACAACCTTATTGGAGTAGAATTTTACCTCTACACCATATAACAGGGTTTCATCACTGGCAATACCTGGAGTCACCTTGTCCAGGGCAAGAAGCATTTCTTTTATGTCAACCATAATGCGGTGAGGAAATACCAGGGATAAATCGCCGGGAACCGCATCCTTTAAGGTGGGGATCAGATTGTTGCGGCATAAGCGCTCCTCTGTGGTACGCCTGCCTCTTTGGAAATCACCAAAGGTCTGCACCAGGATCTTGCCGTCACAGAGCATGTTGCTTAACTGGGCGATCTGCTTGCCGTATTCAATGGGGGTCTTAAAGGGTTTTGTAAAGTTTTTGGATACCAGGATTGCAAAGTTGGTGTTGTTTGTCTTGTATTCCTGGGATTTGTAGGCATGACCATTGACAACCGCCAGCCCGTTTTCATAGTATTCCGTGGCTACCTCGCCGGAAGGATTGGTACAGAAGGTACGGACCTTGTCGTCAAAGGTAGGGGTATGGTAAACAAGCTTTGCTTCATAAAGGTTCTTGTTTAAGAATTCCATGACCTCGTCCCGGACCTCTACCCGGACTCCGATATCTACAGTTCCCACCTTGGTTTCAATTCCGTGGTTTTCACAGATGTGGCTGAACCAGTCAGAGCCTTCCCGCCCGATGGCTGACACGATCTCCGGTGCATAACAGACCTCTTCCTTATCGGTAATGACGCCTGTTGCTTTATTATCTTCGATGATAATATCCTTTACCATCGTGTTAAATGCCATTTCAACTCCCTGAGCCAATAAATGCTCCTGGAGGCGGGTGTAAATTTTATAGCCTTCTTCCGTTCCCAGATGGCGGATGGGACATTCGATCAGCTTTAAGTTGGCTCCTATGGCCTTACGTCGGATTTCCTGGATCTCTTTTTGTTTGTCAACGCCGTAAACATTGGTGTCTGCGCCGAATTTCAAGTAAATGTTGTCTGATTCCTTAAGCAGCTCCACTGTTTTATCATATCCAAGTATTTCAGGGAGGTTTCCGCCAACATCAGGGGATAAGGATAATTTTCCATCGGAAAATGCTCCGGCTCCTGCAAAGCCTGTGGTAATGGAGCATGGCTTGCAGCCTACGCATGTTTTTGTCGTCCGTTTCGGACAGGTCCGGTTTTCGATCCGGCGGCCCTTTTCGATCATAAGAATCTTAAGGTCCGGCTTTTTCTCGATCAGCTCATAGGCGCAGAAAATGCCTGAGGGGCCTGCACCAACGATGATGACGTCGTAATTTTTTGAAACATCCTTCATGAACATCACTCCTTTTTCCTTCTAACCCTTATAGCCAACTATTATGGTAGTTGGTAGAAACGCTCAACCGATTATGAACTTATATAAGCGCAACAGCTTTATTCTATCATAGTGGATACGGAAAATACAAGAGATATCCATTCTTCGGAAGAACTTTTTTATATGTATTTTTTAATCATCCGGTTGATCTTATTTCTCACTCCTATAAAATAGGCGCTTGATTTCGGATAGGAACGGAAGGTGATGGGTTCTGATAAATCTTCCTCCAAAAGCTCAATGACAGCCTCTTTTCCAATATAATGCTCCAGCAGCTTTAATGCCCTGTGATCCTGTTTGGCTTCGTAAAGAACCATAAGGCGTATGGATTCCTCCGGAACACCGTCAGGCCCCGGATAAACCAGGAAGGCATCACCGGAAGGGAAGCTTCCATCACAGTCTGTCACCTCATAAGGGTTTAAGTGGCGGAGGGAAAATGCGGAATTATAGAAATTGAATCCCCAGTGAAGGATTCCCTCGATCCCATATTTATATACCTGAAGGCCGTAAACCCGGTTTCTTGCAGAGGGCATTGCCATGAAACGGTTGGCCACATCCACGCATTGGGCGGTGCAGTAGTAGCTCCATAAATGGGGAACCTTATGGTCTAAAAACGGCTCTATGTGGTCGTTGGCGCAGACCGGACGTTCGATTATGCCAGATTCATAAAAGGAATAATCAGACAGAGCGTCTAACAGTCTGCAGTCCTTTAAATGCTTCATCACGGATTCTCTGGCGCGGGCATAAGATTCCAGATGGTCTTTTTCCGGTTCGTCTGAAATATGAAAAAAGGTTCTTTCAAGGATTTTAAGCCGGTCAAGCTCCTCCTTTAAGGCCGGTAGGAATTGATCCAGGAAAGCGGTGTATATTCCAGTGGAAGGAGTGTCCCAGCCAAAGAGTTTGATATCTTTCCCGTCTTTTTTGACCATGATTTTGGGAGCATGATAAGCACCCCATTGTGTGAACAAATGGGCCATTTCAAAATACTGGATCCCTGCATTCTTACAGATATCCACCCAACGTTCCAGGCGTGAGAAATCGAAGAGGAAACGGTTCTTTTCCTGGATTATGGAAACCAGTTGTATGGTCGTGCGTTCTCCTCCTACTGCAGTATCCAAAGGCGGTGTGAAAATGGGAGTGAGAATCATATTCATTCCTCTCTTTCCATAAAGGGAAATGAATTGTTCCAGAATGCTCCAATGCTCCTCTGAAAAAACGGGAACCTTATAATAATCGGCCAGACAGTCCCCGTGAAACCATTCCGTATGGAAAAGCTCCTGCTCCGGAAGCTGGACAGGAATCACTTCTACAGGGGCGGTCACGGAGGCCGCTTCTTCCTCTTGACTATTGATCAGAGAAAGGGTTACCGGATAAATGCCTCCAGGAATAACGTCTGGAATGGTGATGTCGATCCAAAGGCTCTGCCAGTGCCCTGGCACCAGAACCAGGCTGTCTTCCTCCAGATCCCGGAGAAGATCCGGATAAAGGCCCGGACCATGGTTTAAATAATTACTGTCACGCTTTTCATGGACTGGGTAAGCGGAGGGGACGTTCAGTACTTTACGGACCCGGATGCTGTCTTTTAAAGCAGAGGAAACCCGTACCTTTAATTTTTCTTTTCCCTGGCCTTTAAAAAAGCAGGCACTTTGGAAGGAGAGAGTTTCTCCGCAGAGGCCGTTAAAACGGCAGCATTCCGGTGAGAACACAGGCTCTTCTAAGGGAAATACCTTTTCCAGAGAGCTTAATACCACCATGCGGTAATGAATCTGTTCCATAAGAATCTCCTTTCTGTTTTCAAATCTTCAAACCTCTTAAGGCGGCGCCTTCCTGGTGTTTTAAGCGGTCATTCTTTTGCTATAAAATTATCCTTATTATAACTGGATGTATTTTTCTTTACAACTGTTTAAAAATAAAAAGGCGGTGTTTGCCTTTACATCTTAAGAATGAACTGTTAAAATAAAAAAAGCAGCGTTAGACCCCCCGGTTTTGGGAAATCTAGCGCTTTTCGGGCGTTTGAAACCCCTAAAAAGTCATGAATCGGAACCGTAGTTAATATAGACAATAATAAGGAGAATCATCATGTATATCATCGCAGGATTAGGAAACCCCACCAGGGAATATGAAAAAACCAGACATAATGTAGGGTTTGAAGCTGTGGACGTACTGGCGGACAAACTGGGGGCAAGTGTAACGGAAAAAAAGCACAGGGCATTTTGTGGAACCGGAAGGATCGGGTTTGAAAAGGTTATTTTATCAAAACCACAGACCTTTATGAACCTAAGCGGAGAGAGCATCCGGGCCATGGCGGATTTTTACAAGGTGGAGCCGGACCACATCATTATCATTTGCGATGACATCAACTTAACGGAAGGCCAGTTAAGAATCCGGTCAAAGGGAAGCGCCGGAGGCCATAACGGCTTAAAGAACATCATAAGCCATCTGGGAACCCAGGAATTTTTAAGGATCCGGGTGGGAGTGGGTGAAAAGCCAAAGGAAATGGACCTGGCAGACTATGTTTTAGGCCGTTTTCCCAGGGAGCAGGCAGCGATCATGGACCAGGCGTACAAGGATGCAGCAGAAGCAGCTATTATGGTGGTTACAGAGGGAGCGGATGCAGCGATGAACCATTTTAACAGGAAGAAGTAAGGAGATTTCATGAGTGATCTATTTGAAAAACCATTGAGGGAATTAAAGGATTATGAGGACCTTTCCGGTGATCTGTTAAAAAGAGCCGGACCTGTCATGGCCAGCGGCTGTCTGGATTCCCAAAAGGTTCATCTGATGTATGAATCGGCAAAACAGGAAGGCTTAAGGCTGGTGGTCACTTATGATGACACCAGAGCCAGGGAGATCTATGAGGACCTGCGCTTCTTTGATCCTGATGTTTGGCTGTATCCGGCCAGGGATCTTCTGTTTTTCAGCGCGGATATTCACGGAAACTTACTGACCAAGCAGCGAATGACCGTGTTCCGTCATTTAATGGAGAAATCCTCCGGGTGGGTTGTCACGACCTTTGACGGGCTTATGGACCACCTTCTTCCGCTTGAGTATCTTAAGGAACAGGTGCTGTCTGTGGAAGGCGGTCAGACCATTGATGTGGAAAAATGGAAAAAACGTCTTACAGAGCTGGGATATGAACGTATGGCCCAGGTGGATGGCATGGGGCAGTTCTCCATCAGGGGCGGGATCATTGACGTATTCCCTTTAACCGAGGAGCTGCCGGTGCGTATTGAATTGTGGGATGATGAGGTTGACTCCATCAGAACCTTTGATATTGAAAGCCAGAGATCCATTGAACAGTTAGAGAGCATACGGATCTATCCTGCCACGGAGATGGCTCTGACAGGGAGGCAGATCCAGGAGGGAATCGAAGCCCTTGAAAAGGAATTAAAAAAATACGAGAAGGATTTAAGGGCACAGTCAAAAATCCAGGAATCCGCCAGGATCCGTTCCATTGTATCCGAATTTTTGGAAGGACTTAAGGAAGGGTTCCGGCAGCATGGGCTGGACGGCTATATCCATTACTTCTGCCAGGAGAGCGTGTCTTTTCTGGAGTATTTCCGTGGGGAAAATTCCGTACTTTTCCTGGATGAGCCGGAACGGCTTAAGGAAAAAGGGGAAACCGTTGAGATGGAGTTCAGGGAAAGCATGATACACCGCCTGGAAAACGGTTACCTCCTTCCGGGACAGACCGGCCTTCTTTATACGGCAAAAGAGATGCTGGCCAGGGTCCAGACAAAGACAACGGTTTATTTGACCGGCCTAGAGCAGAAGCTTTCCGGTTTTACAGTAAAAAACCGCTATAGCTTCCAGGTGAAGAATGTAAATACCTATCAGAATGGGTTTGAGCTTTTAATAAAGGATTTAACCAGATGGAAAAAGGAAGGATACCGGGTAATCCTTTTGTCCGCGTCCAGGACCAGGGCCAGCCGTCTGGCAGGAGATCTAAGAGAGTATGATTTACGGGCCTACTGTCCTGATGATGGGGGAGAGGGTCAGGAGGTAAAGCCAGGGGAGATTCTGGTCACCTTTGGAAACCTCCACCGGGGCTTTGAATATTCCATGATAAAATTTATCGTCATAACGGAAGGCGATATGTTTGGCGTGGAAAAAAAGAAGCGGAAACGGAAAAAGACCACCTATGAAGGAACCAAGATTCAAAACTTTTCCGATCTTTCCATCGGAGATTACGTGGTCCATGAGGAACATGGTCTTGGTATTTACCGGGGAATCGAAAAAATCGAGCAGGATGGAGTCATCAAGGATTATTTAAAGGTAGAATATGCGGACAACGGGAATTTATATCTTCCTGCGACAAGGCTTGACGGAATCCAGAAATATGCCGGAGCCGAGGCGAAAAAACCTAAACTGAACCGGCTGGGAGGGGACCAGTGGAACAAGACTAAGACCAGGGTAAAAGGCGCGGTAAAAGAGATTGCTAAGGAACTGGTGCAGCTTTATGCGACCAGGCAGCAGACCCATGGATTTCAGTACGGAGAGGATACGGTCTGGCAGAAGGAATTTGAAGAGATGTTTCCTTATGAGGAAACTGAGGATCAGTGGGATGCCATAGAGGCGACCAAGACGGATATGGAGAGCAGAAAGATCATGGACCGTCTGATCTGCGGGGACGTTGGTTACGGAAAGACGGAAATCGCCCTCAGGGCTGCATTCAAAGCGGCACAGGACGGAAAACAGGTCGTCTACCTGGTTCCGACAACCATCCTTGCCCAGCAGCACTATAATACATTTGCCCAGCGTATGAAGGATTTCCCTGTCAGGGTGGATTTAATGTCCCGTTTCCGGACTCCGGGGCAGATGAAAAAGACCCTGGAGGATTTAAAACGGGGACTGGTGGATATTGTGATCGGGACCCACAGGGTCTTATCAAAGGATGTGCAGTTTAAGGATCTGGGCCTTCTTATTATTGATGAGGAACAGCGTTTCGGCGTAGCCCATAAAGAAAAGATCAAGCAGCTGAAAGAAAATGTTGATGTTCTGACCTTAACGGCCACTCCCATTCCAAGGACTCTCCACATGAGTCTGGTTGGAATCCGTGACATGAGCGTGCTGGAGGAGCCTCCCGTAGACCGTATGCCCATACAGACCTATGTCATGGAGCATAACGATGAAATGGTGCGGGAGGCCATTCACCGGGAGCTTTCCCGCGGAGGACAGGTTTATTATGTATACAACCGGGTAAGCAACATCGACGAGGTGGCAAGCCACATTGCAAGCCTGGTTCCAGAGGCGGCAGTAACCTTTGCCCATGGGCAGATGCACGAGCATGAACTGGAGCGGATCATGTTTGATTTTGTTAACGGGGAAATCGATGTCCTGGTCTGCACCACCATCATTGAGACCGGACTTGATATTGCCAATGCCAACACCATGATCATCCAGGACGCGGACCGCATGGGCCTTTCCCAGCTATATCAGCTTCGTGGACGCGTAGGCCGTTCCAGCCGGACTTCCTATGCATTTCTAATGTATAAGCGGGATAAGCTGCTGAAGGAGGAGGCAGAAAAACGTCTTCAGGCCATCCGTGAATTTACAGAGCTGGGCTCCGGGATCAAGATCGCCATGCGGGATTTAGAGATCCGGGGAGCAGGAAATGTTCTGGGAGCGGAACAGCACGGACACATGGAAGCGGTAGGGTATGACCTTTACTGTAAGCTCTTAAATCAGGCGGTTTTAGAGCTTAAGGGACAGAGGAAGGAAGAAGAAAGCTATGAAACCGTGGTGGACTGTGACATTGATGCATACATCCCCACTTCCTATATTAAGAACGAATATCAGAAACTTGATATTTACAAGCGGATCTCCAGCATTGAGAATGAAGAAGAATATATGGATATGCAGGATGAGCTGATGGATCGTTTCGGTGACATTCCAAAGCCGGTTGATAACCTGCTTAAGGTGGCGGGCTTAAAGGCTCTGGCCCACAGCGCCTATGTGACAGAGGTTAATATCAACCGCCAGGAGGTCCGCCTGACCATGTATAAGAATGCAAGGCTTAAGGTAGAGGGCATTCCGAAGATCATTGATCAGTACCGCGGGGATTTAAAGTTCCAGATGGGAGAAGAACCAAGGCTTACGTATCTTGACAGAAAGAAAAATCAGTCCACCGATGCCATGATCAGCCAGGCAGAGGTGATATTAAAGCAAATGTTGGAATTGTCAGAAAAGAATGAAAAAAAGTGAAAATTGACTTCTAAAATACCGTTGATCTGGTTGATTTTTGTCTTATTTGTGATATAATAATAGTAGAAGAAGGGCTTTTGTCCCAGATGCTTTCTTTGTTCCCATTAATGTTCCGGAGAAAGGTGGTAGCTATGGACGTTTTAGGTATGTATCTTCTACAGAGAGTTTCAAATGAATTGACAATTCAAAAATATGGTTCTTTTGAAAACCATTTTGTAACCCCCGTTCCAGATAATGCGGCTGCAAAGGCAGCCCATGAGGGATATTTGTCATCCTCAAAGCAAGTGATACGCCATGTCAGACAGGGTGACTTCTAAACTGGGAAAACCCCGGCTTCTTCAAGCAATTTACTAAGTCTGATTAAAAAATCAGGGTTCGACTTTTTTTTAACAAGTCGGCCCTGATTTTAAATTTTGGGAAAAATGGCAGACTTAAGTATAATCTGTTGCTTTCGTAGCAAAATAATATCAGTGATATAAAAACGCACAAGATGGAGGAATTTTAATTATGAAAGCAACTGGTATTGTAAGACGAATTGACGACCTGGGACGTGTAGTTATACCGAAAGAAATCAGAAGGACGCTCCGGTTACGAGAAGGGACTCCGCTTGAGATATTTACAGACAGGGAAGGAGAAATCATTTTAAAGAAATATTCTCCGATGGTAGAACTTACTGCTTTTGCTTCTCAATATGCAGAAGCCATGGCTCAAACTACCGGACTTACCGTATGTATCAGCGACAGAGATCAGATCATCGCTGTGGCAGGAGGATCTAAAAAGGAACTTCTGCAGAAAACCATCAGCAAGCAACTGGAGAATCTTATCAATGAACGCACGGTCGTGGTATCCGGAAAGGATGACAAGAGCTTTATTCCTCTGTCAGGGGAAACACTGGAAGGGATAACGGCTCAAGTGGTGGCTCCTATTATCTGTGAGGGTGATGCAATTGGAGCGGTAGCTTTATTGAGCAGAGAACCCAGAGCACGTTTTGGAGATATGGAGACAAAGCTGGCTACAACAGCAGCCGGATTTTTAGGCCGCCAGATGGAAGGCTAGTTATGCCGCTGACAAGCATACATGAATCAGGAGGTGAATAGAAATGAAGGTTTTTGTACCTGAGGAAGATGATTATAACGATGGCGATATCCCGGAAATTGATACGGAACCATACAAAGATGGATTCTACGTTGAACCATTACCGGAATCAGAACGGCCAAGGCGGGATGGTCCCGGGGGAAATTAACCGGACGCTTATGCCATAATCCAGGAGGGGTATGTCTTTAAACATACTTCTCCGTCCGGAGGCACGGACAGTAAAAGAGGTAATGACAAAAAAAGAAACGGCATCAGCCGTTTCTTTTTTAGACGGAAACCGGTTAATAGATGATCTGGTCTCCGTCTTTGATGCAATAATTTACCTTTACTCCCAGCTCTTCCATCCATTTCCTGGTTTCAAGTGTTTTCCAGTCCCCGCTGCCGATTCCGCCGCCGTTGTCGTTATTCCACAGCCAGAGCGGACAGGGCCAGAGGGCGATTTGAGGTTTAATGATGGAATATACATTCTGGTTAACACCGTACTGGCCGTGGTGGGACATCTGAACAATATCGCTTTTTAAATCTTCTGCGCTTCGTTCTGCAGCCAGGAGTTCACCGGCATCGGGTCCCATATCACCCAGCACCAGGATGCTTACGTCATTTAAGAAAAATTTATAAGCAACGGAGCTGTTATTTACGGAGGTGACATCCAGAAGATAAGGATTGTTTAAAACCTTTGCTTTTATCTGGCCTAACTGGATCTCCTGATCCTTCTGTACGGTGTGCAGCTTTTCGGCGGGAAGTGTTGCAAGGGCAGATATCAGACTGTTCACCATACTGTTCCGGGAAGGCTCAACCTTTTCATACCAGGATAAGTCCGCCAGGGAATAATAGACATTATCAATGGTGATCTGGCTGTCCGGGTTATTCAGAATCGAAACAAGTGCCCCTATATGGTCTGAATGAGGATGGGTAATAAACCATCCGGATACATGCCCGCCCTTAGAACGCAGCACTTCCGTTAAATGGGCCGCATCAATGTCCCAACCGCCGTCAATGACCACAAGGGTTCCGTTCTTGTCCTGTAAAATCATGGAAAGCATCTGCCGGTTGTCATAATCGGAAAGCAGGGATAAGCTGCCGCCGTTAAAAATTTTGCTTCCCGGTCCGATATTAAGGGCCGGTCCAAAGCCCATGCTCCGCATCGTCAGCTCCCCTGCTGAAACACTGGGTGTTAAGAGCTCCGTGGTGAATGCGGTAAATACAATGTTTAAAAATAACACGCAAGCTGCTATTTTTTTCCATATGCTGAAATTTTTCATGGTTACCTCCGTTTTCATTTGTATAGTTATTTCATGAAGATTGTCCGTTTGATGAGCCGAAGGCAAATCGAACTTCCTTAAATAATCTCTCTTATTATATAAGAACAGGCACTTTTTTAACAGGGGGGAGAAACAATTGTCAGAAAATCTTCAGAATTAAAAAAAGCATGATCCCATGGACTGCCGTGTCATGATATAATAACGGCAAAAGGAGGCTGATCATGTATACTTTTGAAGATTTAGTAAATATTACAAATAAACTGCGATCCGAAAAAGGCTGTTCCTGGGACAGGGAGCAGACCTATGAGAGTCTGAAAAAATGCCTTAAAGAGGAAAGCGGGGAGGTTCTTAATGCCATCGATCATGAGGATATGGAAAACCTTTGCGAGGAACTGGGAGATATCCTGTTTCTGGTGATGCTTTACAGCCAGATTGCAAAGGAACGGGGAGACTTTTCCACGGATGATGTGGTAAACGGAATCTGTAAAAAAATGATACGCAGACACCCTCATGTTTTTGGCGGAGAAAATGCAGGTTTGCAGCTGGAGGGACAAGCGCTTTGGGAGGCAATAAAAAAGCAGGAGAAAGCCTTACAAAAGTGCGAAAAACCTTGACAAAAACGGGAGAAACAGCTATAAATGATATAGTAATCGTGTTATGCGAAAAATCGTAGCCTGGTGCTACATTCTAGGAGGAAGATATCAATGAACAAAGCAGAGTTAATCGCAGCAGTCGCAGAAAAAGCAGAGCTGTCCAAAAAGGATGCAGAGAAGGCAGTTAAAGCTTTAACAGATGTAATATCTGAAGAACTGGTTAAAGGCGAGAAGATCCAGTTAGTTGGTTTTGGTACATTTGAGGTATCTGAAAGAGCGGCAAGAGAGGGAAGAAATCCAAAGAGCGGCGAAGTTATGAACATCCCTGCTTCCAAAACACCAAAATTTAAAGCTGGAAAGGCTTTAAAGGATATGGTGAACGCTTAATCCATGAGACTGGATAAGTTTCTTAAAGTTTCTCGTCTGATCAAGAGAAGAACCGTAGCGAACGAAGCCTGTGACGCAGGCCGGGTGCTTGTAGGCGGAAAGCCTGCGAAAGCTTCCTTAAACATTAAGGAAGGCGACATCATAGAGATCCATTTTGGGACTAGCTCTGTAAAGGTTGAGGTTCTTGATGTAGCGGAAACGGTTAAAAAGGATGAAGCGAAAGAGCTTTATCGTTATCTCTAGTTCACAGTTTCGATACGTACGATAAATTTCAGTAATATTGGAGCGTGCCTCCTAATATACTTTAGACAGGTATATTAGGAGGTTTTTGTATGGAAGAAAAGGTGAATATCCGTCCTCACAGGCTCACAATAGAAAACAGGGGTTCCGGTATGATGACAGGAATACGGGAAGTGGTGTCCTTTGATGAAAACCAGGTAGTTCTTGATACGGACATGGGACTTTTGACTTTAAAGGGAAAGGGGCTCCACGTCAGCCGCCTGACTCTTGAAAAAGGGGAAGTGGATTTAAACGGCAATATTGAAAGTCTTACCTATTCCTCCAATGAAGCTCTGCGCAGGTCAGGGGAATCCATGATTTCCAGGCTGTTTAAATAAAAAAAGGGAGTTCGATTCGCCTGGTGGTTCATCGAACGGCTGTTTTTCTAAGCCCAGCCGGCGCTTTGCTAAGAAAATTATGCCCAGAAGGAGTCATATGAGCGTTCATATCGTATACGAAGTAAAACTTCTGCTCTACAGCTTTTTA
Source organism: Lacrimispora sp. (assembly GCF_032078915.1). Classification (GTDB taxonomy): domain Bacteria; phylum Bacillota; class Clostridia; order Lachnospirales; family Lachnospiraceae; genus Lacrimispora. Next base: position 27,229 of record NZ_DAMAUN010000031.1, read on the forward strand.
ACAGGCGCAGGGCTTATGATAACATATGACCTGCTACGCATATTCCGTATTTTTATTCCTCATTCCTATGTATTTATAGGAATAGAGGACATGATATACTGGATTTATGCGTCCTTAGTCACGTTTTCTCTGCTGTATGAACAGAATGACGGAGGATTAAGAGGGTACGCCGTTGCTGGAGTATTTATAGGAATGTTTTTATATGATAAAATAGTAAGCAGACATTTCATAAAACTCTTGAAACATTTCCGAAAATATCTTAAAATAAAGGTGGATGGTTGTAACCGAAGAAAGAACCGGCATTAAAGGTGATTGGTGATCGTATGGACAAAATGGGAAAATCAAGACGAAAGAGAAAAGATAGGTGGGGCAATCGAATGACGATCATCGGCATTACCTTTGTCGTATTCAGCCTTGCTGTGATTGTTACCATTAAGGGAGTCACGTTAAAAGAGAAGGAGCGGGAATATGAGCTTCGTCTGGAGAATCTTCAGGCCCAGGTGGACAAGGAAGAAGAACGGTCTCAAAAATTAGAGGAATACCGGGTTTATGTCCAGACCAAACAATATATTGAAGAAGTCGCAAAGCAGAAGCTGGGACTTGTTAATCCTGACGAGATTTTACTTAAGCCGTCGCGAAGGCAGTAGTGCCATCCCTCTGCGCCTCATAAAGCGGGGCGGGCCCTATCCAAAGGGCTTGGACAATAAAGGGGAATGCTGTCGTACGATTTTAGATCATGAGTCAGCTGTTTTGACAAATATTTTCCTTCTGCCTGTATATAATGTGGTTTATGAGAAACTGTATTTTAGTTTCTCATAAAAGGTGCTGCTTTTGCACCATCCATCCGATTATGAAAACTTGTTTTCATAATATGGTTTAAAGCATGATACAGGCAGGAGGGATTTTTGTGTTCAGACGTAAGGCGGCACATCATGATATGGCTGATGTGAATGTATATACGGCAAAAAGATTAAACGACATGGCCAGCTCCTTGGGAGAGCTTGCCAAAGCTTGTACAGATGATTTGTCAGCAGAACAGGGACTTACAAAGGAAGACGGCATTGCGGCCCTTGAAACGGCGGCGGCTATGGTATGCGCAGGCTGCAACAAATGCATTGTGTATTCCGGGAAAGAACAGGACAATCAATATTATCTGCAATATCTGGTTCGTGCATTTGAACAAAAAGGGAGTGTGGACTACGGGGACATGCCCCGTTTTTTTCTGGAAACCTGTAAAAGGAAGGATGACTACATGGTCCAGCTGAACCGGGGGCTTGGAAGAGCCACCATGAATCTGGCATGGAAGAACCGTTTTTTAGAAAGCCGCGACGCGGTTATCGTACAATTTAAAGAACTGGCTGTGATTTTAGAGGAGTTTTCTCATCAGGTGGAACATTCTATTGACATAACTCCGGATTGGGAAGAAGAAATAAAGCGGGCTTTCCGCCGCAACCATATTATCATTGAGAAGATGCTCATTTTAGAATACGAGAATCATCAGAGGGAAGCATTTCTGACCATGAGGACCTTGAACGGCCGGTGTGTGACGGTAAAGGAAGCTGCGGAGATCCTGGAAAATGCCATAGAGGAAGGGGAATGGACGGTGGCCCCTGACGGCAGGAATCTGGTGACCAAGCAGGCCGATACCATACGGTTTGTTGAAAAGGGAGAGTACCGGGTCATTTATGGTGTAGCCAAAGCAGTCAAAAGCGGAGAAGAGGTATCCGGAGACAATTATACCTTTGGACAAGTCCAGCCGGGACAGGTCATCATGAGCCTGTCAGACGGCATGGGAAGCGGCAGAGTGGCCGAAGAGGAAAGCAGGCAGGTCATTGAGCTGACTCAAAGGCTTCTTGAGGCCGGATTTTCCACCAGGGCGGCCCTTAAAATGGTCAATACGGTCCTGCTTCTCACCGGGATCTCCCAGCATCCGGCCACCCTGGATTTATGCTGCATTGATTTAAAAACCGGGATCATGGAGGCCATGAAGCTGGGAGCGGCAGCCACCTATATTATCAGTGAAAAGGGAGTAGAGCTTTTGGAAGCAGGTGAGGTACCCATGGGAATCCTGAATCCGGTGGAGCCGGTTCTCCTGTCTAAAAAGCTTTGGGATGATAACCGGATCATCATGGTGAGCGACGGAGTGTTAGACGCTCTTCCGGCAGACGAAAAGGAACTGATGCTGCAGGAATTCATTGCCGGAATGCCAGTAAAAAATCCTCAGGATATGGCTGACAGGATTCTCCTGTTCGCAAGATCCTTCAGCGACAAGGCTGCGGATGATATGACAGTTCTCACTGCAGGAATATGGAAAAGAAAATAATAATTGCAACAGACATGTTTTGTGGGTATATTTATAATATAGAGGGGAGAAAATCAACTAAGGAAGGTGGCTGAATGTACAGAACGATATTAGATTATATCAGACGGAACCGGCTGTTTTCTCCGGGGGACCGCGTCATTGTGGCGCTTTCCGGAGGAGCCGATTCGGTCTGTCTTCTTGTAGTCTTAAACGAGCTTAAGGAAGTGCTGGGGCTGGAATTAAAGGCGGTTCATGTCCATCATGGCTTAAGGGGGAAAGAGGCAGACAGAGACAGCGATTACGCTGGTAAGCTTTCAGAAACGCTGGGAGTGCCTTTTGCCTGTGTCCGGGTGGATGCAGCCCGTTATGCCAGGGAACATGGTATGTCAGTGGAAGAGGCAGGAAGGCATTTGCGTTACCAGATCTTTGAGAAGGAGCGCCTTGACTTTTCAGGGACAAAAATAGCGGTGGCCCATCACAGGGATGATCAGGCCGAGACTATTCTTTATAACCTGTTCCGGGGAACCGGGTTAAAAGGGCTTGGAGGAATGCGCCCGGTGCGGGATAAAATTGTCCGCCCGCTGCTGTCTGTTGGAAGGGAGGAAATTCTTGCATATCTGGCGGAAAAAGGGATATCTTATTGTGAGGACTCTACCAATGCCCAGACGGATTATGTGAGGAATCGCATCAGAAGCCGGATTTTGCCGGAGATCAGAGAAGAAGTCAACAGGCGGGCAGGGGAAAACATCCTTCATGCGGGAGAGATGGCTGCACAGGCAGATGCGTATCTGGAGAAGCAGGCAGAAGGCGTATTAATGGCCTGGGGAGCCGAAGAAACGGATGAGGCCGGAACAATAACGGCGCGGGGAGTTGATGCTAAGGCTCTTTTGGCGGAAGATGATATTATAAAGAACTATGTGGTCCGGATCATGATCCGGTCTGTCAATGAATCCATGAAGGATATTACGATGACTCACGTGGAAAGCGCAGCAGCGCTTCTTTTTGGTTCTTCCGGCAGGCAGGTGGATCTGCCCTGCGGGCTTATTGCTGTGCGTATTTTTGATGAATTGTGGATAAAAAGGAAAAGACAGGAAGGATTGGTGGATAAGGAAAAGGCTGTTTTTCTTCCAGAACTGGATTTTAAGATCTTTCCCTACAAAAAAGGTCAGGAAATTCCCAAAAACGGGTATACGAAATGGTTTGATTATGATAAAATCAAGTGTGCGCTGTCTGTTAGGTATCGAAAAACCGGGGATTACATGACACTGGCCGGAGGCGGCAGAAAGACCGTCAAGGAATTTATGATTCATGAGAAGATACCGAAAGAGGAACGGGAAAAAATACCGCTGGTAGCGGATGGTTCCCATGTCCTCTGGGTAATCGGATACCGGATCAGTGAATATTATAAGATAACAGATGATACCCGTACAGTAATACAAATGCAGTTAGACGGAGGAAAAACAATGGATGATAAGATACGTATATTGTTATCAGAGGAAGAAGTAGCGGCAAGGGTAAAAGAAATAGCAGAAGAGATCAGCAGAGATTATGAGGGAAAACCACTTCATTTGATTTGTATTTTAAAAGGTGGTGTTTTCTTTACCTGTGAGCTTTCAAAACGGATCAATCTGCCTCTTACCATGGATTTCATGTCCGTATCCAGTTACGGCGCCGGAACGGTGTCCAGCGGAATCGTTAAGATCACCAAAGACCTTGATGATCCCATTGAAGGGAAGGATGTATTGATCGTGGAGGATATCATTGATTCCGGCAATACCCTGGCCTATCTGATTGAGGTATTAAAGCAGAGAAATCCAAACAGCATTGAGCTGTGTACCCTTCTTGATAAACCGGAGCGCCGGGTGAAGGATCAGGTAAAGGTGAAATATACCTGTTTTACCGTTCCGGATCAATTTATCATTGGATATGGCCTTGACTACGATCAGATATACAGGAATTTACCATATATTGGAGTTATAGAACAGCAATAAGGAGGCAGCATGTTGAAACAACAGCAACCATTCAGAGGCTTGGGCTTTCTGCTCCTTCTGGTCATCATGCTTTTCTTTGCCAGTAGGCTGCCCCAAAAGAGCGGAATTATTACCAACCAGGAGCTGATGCAGGCAATTGATAATGGGACCATAGTCTCGGCAACCATCAGGCAGAACGATCCGCCCCCAACGGGAAGGATCGAGATGACCATGACTGACAACTCAACAAAACAGGCCAATGTGTCCAATGTCATTGAGATACAGGATCGTTTGGACCGCAATGGGATTACCTATACAGTGGATGCGGTACAAAAGGAAAATTTATTCCTGACGATTACGCTTCCGTTAATCTTAACGGCGGTAGTTTTGGTTTTTCTGTTCATGTTGATGAATGCCAGGGCAGGGGCAGGAAGCGCTAATGCCAAAATGATGAATTTTGGAAGAAGCCGGGCTCATCTTGCAAAGGACGCCAACAAGGTGAACTTCAGCAAGGTAGCAGGACTTGAAGAGGAAAAGGAGGAGCTGGAAGAAGTCGTTGATTTCCTAAAGAATCCTCAGAAGTATACCAGTGTAGGGGCCCGGATCCCCAAGGGAATCCTCCTTGTAGGACCACCCGGAACAGGAAAGACCCTCCTTGCCAAGGCAGTGGCAGGAGAAGCCGGGGTACCGTTTTTCTCCATTTCCGGTTCCGATTTCGTGGAAATGTTTGTAGGTGTCGGCGCTTCCCGCGTGAGAGACCTGTTTGAAGAAGGGAAAAAGCATGCCCCCTGTATAATATTCATCGATGAGATCGATGCGGTAGCCCGCCGCAGAGGTACCGGTATGGGCGGCGGACACGACGAAAGAGAGCAGACCTTAAACCAGCTTCTGGTGGAGATGGATGGCTTCGGGATCAATGAAGGGATCATCGTTATGGCTGCGACAAACCGTGTGGATATCCTGGACCCGGCAATTCTGCGTCCCGGACGCTTTGACCGTAAGGTAGGGGTCGGAAGGCCTGATGTAAAAGGAAGAGAAGAAATCTTAAAGGTTCATTCCAAGGAAAAACCTTTGGGAGAAGATGTGGATTTAAGGAGGATCGCCCAGACGACTGCGGGATTTACCGGTGCGGATCTGGAGAACCTTATGAATGAAGCCGCTATCTATGCGGCCAAACACAACAAGAAATTTATCAACCAGGCTGATGTAGACAGAGCTTTTGTAAAGGTTGGAATCGGAGCCGAGAAAAAGAGCAAGGTAATAACCGAAAAGGAAAAAAGGATTACGGCTTACCACGAAGCAGGCCATGCGATTTTATTCCATCTGCTTCCTGATGAGGGACCGGTGCATACCATTTCCATCATTCCTACGGGAGTCGGTGCTGCCGGATATACCATGCCATTACCGGAAAATGATCATATGTTCAATACCAGGGGCAAGATGCTCCAGGATATCATGGTGGATTTAGGCGGAAGGATCGCAGAGGAGCTCATTTTCGGCGATATCACCACCGGAGCTTCCCAGGATATCAAGCAGGCCACAGCTACGGCCCGGGCCATGGTGACCCAGTACGGAATGTCTGATAAAGTGGGTATGATCAATTATGGCAATGAGGGCGATGAAGTCTTTATCGGCCGTGATCTGGCCCATGCCAAGAGCTATGGCGGCCAGGTGGCCAATACCATTGATAATGAGGTAAAGCGGATCATTGATGAGTGCTATGAAAAGGCAAAGGACATTATCTTGAAACATGAAGAGGTACTCCACGCCTGCTGTAAGCTGCTCATGGAAAAAGAAAAGATCGGCCAGAAGGAATTCGAAAATTTGTTTTCTGCAGTAGCGGAGGGCTAAGTACCTTCTGCAGACTTAAATGAGATAAAAGCGCAGAGTCCGGGAAAATATCTAAGTTTCCACCCCGGAATCTGTGCTTTTTTGTGTTCAGTGCTGGACGAAAGGAAAAATGCATAAAAAATCAAAGGTAAAAAAATGATGTTTGTGCACACTTATTTTCTCAGTCGTGATATAGTAATAATCGTAAACCCCCCCAATACATTATATAGTTTTTGCTACACCCCATAAGAAACGAAATACCTTCTCCGAAAAACGGTCAGCTGCCCCGCTGGCCGTTTTTTATGCTTTTTACTTAAAAAGGCAGGGTTGTATATTTTGATTCAATCGGATAAAATAGAATGTATAGATGACGAGAAAGGAAATGAAAATCATATGTGCTTCCAGGCTGAGGCGTTAAATAGAGATGCATTATTTACTGATGAGACAGAAAGTTTCCGATTCCCGGCAGAGCCCTGTGTGGGAGATGATGTGATTCTGATTTTCCGGACGGCAAAGGACAATGTGGACCAGGTCTGTTATATCCAGGAGGGGTTAAGCGGAGAGACGGCCATGGAAAAGGCGGAGTCTGACGGGCAGTTCGATTATTATAAACATAGATTGACGGCAGGACAGCAGAAGATCAGCTACAGCTTTAAGGTGATTAAAGATAGAGAAGTCTGCTACTATAACCGGCTGGGTGTTTCCGGGGATAATCCGGAAGGGTTTTGCTTTCGCATTGTCCCAGGCTTTTCCACCCCTGACTGGGCCAAAGGAGCCGTCATGTATCAGATTTACGTGGACCGGTTCTGCAACGGTGACGTAACCAATGATGTGGCAGACGGAGAGTATGTATATATTGGCCATCCGGTATCCAAGGTACAGGACTGGGGGAAATATCCCAACCAGATGGATGTGGGATATTTTTACGGCGGCGATTTACAGGGGGTGTGGAATAAGCTGGACTATTTAAAGAGTCTTGGCGTTGATGTAATATATTTTAATCCCATTTTTGTATCACCATCCAATCATAAGTATGACTGTCAGGATTATGATTACATTGATCCTCATTACGGCTTGATCGTTAAGGATGGAGGGCAGCCGGTAGCGGACGATGCAGTGGATAACCGGCTTGCTGAAAAATACATGATCCGTACGACAGATAAGGAGAATTTAGAAGCCAGCAATGAATTTTTTGCCCGGTTTGTTAAAGAGGTGCACAAACGTGGGATGAGGGTCATCCTGGATGGGGTATTTAATCATTGCGGTTCTTTTAATAAATGGCTGGATGGAGAACGGATCTATGAGATGTCCGGAACGTACGAGCCGGGAGCCTATGTGTCAAAGGACAGTCCATACCGGTCGTTTTTTAAATTTTACGATGAAGAAGCCTGGCCTTATAATGGTTCCTACGACGGCTGGTGGGGGCATTCAACCCTTCCAAAGCTTAATTATGAGGACTCCCGGACGTTGTATGAGTATATCCTGCAGATCGCCAGAAAGTGGGTTTCGCCACCCTACAATGTAGATGGATGGCGGCTTGATGTTGCGGCAGATTTGGGACACAGCAGCGAATACAACCATAAGTTCTGGGGAGATTTCCGCAAGGCGGTAAAGGAAGCCAATCCGGAGGCTATTGTGCTTGCGGAGCATTACGGGGACCCGTCCAGCTGGCTCCAGGGGGACCAGTGGGATACGGTCATGAACTATGATGCATTCATGGAGCCGGTGACCTGGTTTTTGACGGGCATGGAAAAGCACAGCGATGAAAGAAACCCCAGTCTGTTTGGGGATGGAGAAAGTTTTTTTAAGTCCATGAATTACCATATGAGCCGCATGATGACAGGTTCCATTCAGGTAGCCATGAATGAGCTGTCAAATCATGACCATTCCCGCTTTATGACCAGAACCAACGGCCGGGTGGGGCGGACTTCCACTCTGGGTCCGGAAGCAGCCTCTCAGGGCATCAACAATGGAATCTTTAAGGAAGCGGTTATGATTCAGATGACCTGGCCCGGCGCCCCTACGATTTATTACGGAGACGAGGCCGGTGTCTGCGGCTGGACGGATCCGGATAACCGGAGAACCTATCCCTGGGGCAGAGAAGATTTAGAACTGATCGAGTTTCACCGGTATATGACCGGGCTTCATCACAGCATACCTGCATTGCGCCTTGGGTCCTTAAAGCAGCTTCTGGCCGGGAGACACCTTATCTCCTATGGGCGTTTCTTAAAGGACAGCATATGCGCCGTGGCGGTCAACAATCTTCCGGAAGAACGGCAGATCGGGATCCCTGTATGGCAGTTGGGAATGGAGGATGGGGAAACCATGTCCCGGTACATGCTGACCTATGAAAACGGGTATAATGTAGGTAAAATTCCTTATGAGGTGAAGGACGGCCAGGTGCTTGTCTCCATGCCGGGAACAAGCTCTGTTTTGCTGGTGGCTGTACGGGATTAGAAATTTTATTTTTCTAAAAAAAACCTTGATTTTTTAATGTCCCTGTGATAAAATAACACTCGCTTGCTTAGTAAAAGAGCATGGGTGGGTTCCCGAGCGGCCAAAGGGGGCAGACTGTAAATCTGTTGTCGACGACTTCGAAGGTTCGAATCCTTCTCCACCCAGTCTGTACCGTTATATGGAATAAAAGCGGTATATGAGAATGCCGGCGTGGCGGAACTGGCAGACGCACAGGACTTAAAATCCTGCGGGACTTACCTCCCGTACCGGTTCGATTCCGGTCGCCGGCATGATGAGAAAAACCTTGTACTCTGATATGGAGTACAAGGTTTTTTGTTGTTTAAAATATGAAAAAACTCAAATAATTAAGCCTTTTCCTCCATTTTATGACTGCTCCCCGCAATCTTTAAGAACTCCTCCATTGCCCGGGTGAAACGTCTTCCCGTTTTCCAATAAAAATATAAGTTCCGATGGCAAATTTCACTTTCGATCTTATAATAAATAACATTTGGATGTGAGAGAACCTGTGCAATCAGTGTGTCGCTGATAAAGGATATTCCCATTCCCGAACAAGTTATATTGTAAGAGGTAAGCTGCTGGTCAAGCTCAAATACAATATTTGGAGTAATGCCATGATCCTGGATAATTTCCATCGCGCGCTTCCTTGTATCGTTCTCAGGCTTCAGCATTATAAATGGTTCCTTTTCAAATAGCTTCAGCGGCACTGGCTTCATTTTTTCTTCTAAAAAAGAGCCGTCAAGAATCATCTGTACCGGAACCTGGTACTGCTCTGCTTTTCGGTTAATTTCAAAGGTTTTCGGTACAGCCAGAAGCAAATGTTCTTCCTTGTAAATACTGTTATCAAATATCACTTTGTCCAGAGAACAATTGTCAATCATCAAATCAATTCTGCCGTTCTGAAGATACGATGCCAGCTCCGCTGTGCTCTCTTCAATCAACTCTATCTTAACCATTGGAAAACGTTTTGTAAATTCGCCCATTAAGGGGGGCAGCACCCATGAAGAAAAAAGGCTGCTTCCACCTAGAATCAGCTCTCCTATTTTTAATTCTCCCCAGTCATTTACAAAATTGTAAAACTCACTTTCAATAAAGAGTATTTCCTCCACGGATTTAATGTATTTTTTCCCGCATTCCGTTAGAGTCAAAGGCTTTGTACTTCTATCAAAAATCGGATATCCAATTTTAAGCTCGATTCTTTTTATTGTTGCGCTCAGCGAAGGCTGCGAAATAAACAGCTTTTTTGCTGCTTTGGAAAAACTTTGTTCTTTGTATACCATGTAGACATAATCCATCCCCTTAAACATTGGAAACCTCCTCCGTTTCATGCTATAACTTTATAATTATACTAATTATAGAAATATACGTATTTGATTATATTATAAATAAATTTTATAATAAATACAATACAAAACGGTATTTTACCGATTACGGAGGATCAGTCATTGGATAGCATAAATAACATATATTATAGAGTCGAAAAGGATTCCATAGGAATGAAGGATGTGCCGGGTAATGTGTATTACGGCGTACAATCAATGCGTGCGGCAGAAAATTTTCATATTACCGGTCTCAACATTCACCCTGAAATCATTAACAGCCTTGCTTACATAAAGAAAGCAGCAGCTATAACGAACCTTGAGATAGGTCTTCTGGACAGAAAGATCGCAGAAGCGATTATTCAGGCATGTGATGAAATTCTGGCCGGACAATTCCGCAAAGACTTCATCGTTGATCCGATTCAGGGCGGAGCAGGAACTTCGCTGAATATGAATGCCAACGAAGTGATAGCTAACCGTGCAATTGAGCTTCTTGGAGGACAAAAAGGTGATTATTCCATTGTGAATCCGAATGATCATGTAAACTGTGGACAGTCCACCAATGATGTCGTTCCCAGTGCCGGAAAGATGACTTCTTTAAGGCTACTTAAAAAACTGAAAATAGAACTTCTCCGGCTGCATCAGGCATTTTGTGAAAAAGCTGACGAATTTGACCATGTCCTGAAGATGGGACGCACCCAGATGCAGGATGCAGTCCCCATTCGGTTAGGTCAGGAATTTAAGGCTTATTCAACAGCAATTATGCGTGACCTCCGCCGCATGGACAAAGCCATGGAAGAAATGTGTACTTTGAATATGGGCGGAACAGCCATAGGGACAGGAATCAATGCTGATGTAAATTATTTGAAACGTATTGTGCCTAATTTAGCGAAGGTTTCAAATATGGAATTAGTGCAGGCTGCAGATTTAATAGATGCAACACAAAATCTCGACTCTTTTGTTGCCGTATCAGGTGCTGTCAAGGCCTGCGCCGTGACATTGTCCAAAATTGCCAATGACCTTCGCCTGATGTCTTCCGGCCCAAGAACAGGTTTTCATGAAATCAACCTTCCTGCTAAGCAAAATGGTTCATCCATCATGCCTGGAAAAGTGAATCCGGTGATTCCTGAAGTTGTGAACCAGGTTGCATTTAATATCATTGGGAATGATGTGACCATCACCATGGCCGTGGAAGCCGGACAATTGGAATTAAACGCATTTGAACCTATCATTTTTTATTGCATGTTCCAGTCCATTGACACTCTTGGTTATGCCGTACAAACATTTGTAGATAACTGTGTATCTGGCATTACGGCTAACGAAGCAAGATGCCGTTTCCTGGTAGATAACAGTGTGGGGATCATCACAGCGATCTGCCCCCATGTAGGGTACCAAAAGGCGGCAGATATTGCTAAGAAAGCCATGTTAAGCGGCAAACCCGTAAGAACCCTGATTCTGCAGGAGAAACTTATATGTGAAGAAGAACTGGACCATATATTAGATCCGGTACATATGACAGAACCAGGGATATCCGGGAAAAATCTATTAAAGAAGAAGCTGGAAGCGTAAATAAAAGATAATTGGACTAAGCAAAAAGCCAAATGGATCTGGCCTTGCTTAGTCCAATTTTTATTCTGATCCTGTATTTTACTTTTTACGCAGTAAATGATCCTTCGGAGAATATCCAAACATTTTTTTAAAACGTTTGCTGTAATAAAAAGCATCTGTATATCCTACCAACTCCGCTATGTCCGATATTTTATATTGATTGGATTCCAATAATTTCTTAGATGCTTCCATGCGTATCATGGTGATATACTGAAGCAGGGATTCATTATTTACTTTTTTAAAGACACTGCCCATATAGGAAGGATTCAATTGAAATAAGTTCGCGAGCCGGGTTACGGTTAATTCCGGATCGGAATAATGTTCTTTAATATATGCAATGATTTTCTTGCTTAAGGAGAGATCGGAAGGGATGGTTTCATTTTCAGTCATGCATAACCGCCCATATGCAAGAATGGTACTTTTCACCTGGCTCAGCCGATATTCTTCATCAATGATCTGGGAGGCAGATTCAGCCGGATTGTGGCTGAATTCTACCTGGCCGCCATAATGGATATGATAAGTGGTAAAAAATTCTGTGACGATTAAGTATAGGTATTTCACATCGTACGTTTCTTCCACCGGCTGAAACAGGCTTTGAATGTAAGCTTCCAGCCCCTTTGGATCCTTGCTGTTTAAATAATATAGGATCGTTTGTCTTACCTTGGATAAATCAGCGGTTCTATTTTCCCAGGTAAGTTCTTCTGTCAGGATAAGCTTTGATTCAGGATTAAAATATCGGTGGTTAAGGGCGTAAAGATTTTTTTTATAATCAGGCAGCCAGGATCCTGTCAATGGGATACAGTCTCCCAGCGCTAAAAATGTGTAGGAACGGCATTCTTGTATATCGTTTTCTAAAACTTCTTTTAACTGCTGCCGTTCCTCTTTCTTATGAAGGAAAAATTGTATGGTATAGGCATAATCCAGTTCCTTAAAATATTCACAGTCCAGTCCATGACAGCGGATCTCAGCTACCAGCTCTGATATAAAATCTTCATTTTCTTCATAGATAAAAGCACCTAAATAAAGGGTGTAATCATAAGCGGATACCTCTGGATATCTGGCAGTTAACTCCTCAATGCTCTGACCGCCATTTAGTACATTGGATAGGAACGTGCATTTTTCAAAGTGGTAATACTTTTGAATTTGTTTCTGTTGTTTTTTTAACAATTCTATTTTTTCTTTGGTATCCTTTAAAACAGCGGTTAAGGTAGAAGCATCTACAGGCTTTAATAAATAATCCATGACTCCGAACCGCATCGCGGAACGTGCATATTCAAAGTCATTATAACCAGATAATAAAATGATTTTGGTGGAAGGGTAATTACGGTATACAGATTCCGCCACTTCAATTCCATTCATACGGGGCATTTTAATATCCAGCAGGATAAGGTCAACCGGATGCTGTCTTAATAACTCAAGAACTTCTATTCCGTTTTCGGCTTCCTCTATAAAATGAATGGCCAGTTCTTCCCGTGGAATGATTTTGATAATTCGTTGTCTGATAAAGTACTCGTCATCTGCAATTATAATATTAAGTGGCATCAGTGGACACCTCCTTTTTTCCAATGGTTATGGTAGAGATACAGCCGCCCTTAGGGTGATTGGCAATGGTAAGCCCATATTCACTGCCGTAATAGAGCTGGATTCTCTGGTGAATATTTTTGATACCAAAATGAGTATTACCTGTAATCCATATGCTTTCATAATCCTCTTCCCGGATTCCGATTCCGTTATCCCGGATGGTGAACAAAATGGAATCGGAAGCTTCCGTTACAAGAATATCTAATTGTCCCTTTCCATTCAGCTCTTTGATTCCGTGATAGATACTGTTTTCCACGATGGGCTGCAATAAGAGCTTGAGGCAGGGATAGCCTGATATTCTGGGATCACAGGTGATATGAAAGTCAAACCGGTTATAGTATCTTACCTTCATGATTCTTAGATAGGCTTCGGTTACCGCCAGTTCCTCCTTAACCGTAATGTGGGTATGACCGTTGCTTAGACCCTGACGGTAAAACGCAGAAAGATTCATGACCAGGTCAATGAGAGTCTCCTTTTCATCTATTTCTGCAAGAGAACAGATATTGTCCAGAGTATTATATAAAAAATGCGGATTTACCTGCTGCTGAAGCAGGTCCAGGGATATTTTATTCTTCATTTTTTCTGAATTCAGTAAATCATTCTTTAACTTTTTCTGAGCAATAATCATGCTGTTGAATTCCTCGAACAGTAGACCGATATCACTATCATGATAGGATTCATTGACTGGAATCCATTCGCCCTCCTTTACCCGCTGGGTATGAGAGATGAGCTGGTAGATCGGAGAGGTAATTGTACGGGATACTTTACGGGAGACATTAAGACAGGCAATAATACAAAGCAGGGCCATAATAATGGATATTCCCAGGGTGGTAAAGGTTGGCTGCAAAAAATAGAGCAGATTGATTTCGTTGACGAGATACCAGTCCAGCTCAGGGAAATGTTCAGAAAATATAATCGTGTTCTTAGTCAGTTTGTAATTGCTCCTGTTGATGTAGTTAAGCTTCTTTACATTCTCATAGCGCCTCATTAATGGAATGGAGCCATCTGAGCTTTGTACATTGCCATCCGGGCCTACAATAAAAAGCCTGCTGAAGCTGCTTGCATTATCCTTATAGATATCGGAAATAGTACTTTCGGGAATGGCGATTTCCACATACCCAAGCATGGTACCTGTGGAGCTGCTGTAAAACGGCATCATGAGAGACAAGACATGTATCTCCATATCACGCTCCTTATTGGAGTATTTTATCTCTGGTATCCAGATTTTCCGGTCTGAGGCAGAAGTATTCCGAAGATTTAACGGATAGGGATATATTTCCGTGGTAGCAATCAGCGCATGTTCCGGTGAGTAGATACTGACAGAATGAATAAAGGGCGTAGACTGGATGATATGATTGATCTCGGTTTTTAAATTCATCTGGTCGATGGCATTAAACTCCTTGTTATTGTTATTGAATTTAGATACAATGGCCTGTACACTTTTATCCGTTATAATGGTTTTGGAATAATTATTAACAGATGCGAGATAATAATCCAGCTGGTTGGAAATATAATCCAGCTGCCGGACAGCAGAATTAGTCTCTAATGCCAGAGTATGTTTATAAAATACGACAGAAGTACTGATCAATAATATTATAATGAATAACAGCAGCGTCCGAAACATAGACCGGAAAAATCTCGAATTAATAGAAGTTATTTTTTGAGCCTTCATATGGTTTCCCTTCTGTATGCAAAGCGTGTTTTGATTTCATGGAAGACTTAAATATAACAGTAATATTAGTACATTTTATCGGTTGTGTCCATATTGAATTTGTGTAATTGGACTATTAAACGGTAGATTTGACAAAGTGATATGTAAAATATACATAAAAACTATAAAACGACCATTCATTGTATGGTGATATTTTTCTATAATGGGATTGTGAAGAAGGATGAAAATATGAAATAAAAAAGGAGGAAACAAATTTATGAAAATAAAAAAAGTAATGGCTCTGACATTAGCAGGCATATTGAGTTTTTCTATGCTGACAGCCTGCGGGTCTAAAACAGACAGTGCAAGCAAGGAGTCAGGTGATGAAAAGGTTACAATCAGACTTTTAACAAGAATGGCAGGAACCTCAACTCAGGTAGGTATTTATAACGATATCATTAATGAATTTAAAAGTAAACATCCAGAAGTAACCATCATTGACGACTCCCAGGGTGATGAATCGGCATTTAATAATATCCTGACAACTGATATTGCTTCAGGAACCATAGCTAACATCTTCCGGATCCAGGGGGTTGCAAATCTATCTGACTATATCGACAACGGCTTATTATTAGATCTTCAGCCATATCTTGATGCAGATAAAGAATGGAGCGGCGGATTTACGGAGGGTTCCCTTTCCTATTATCAGGTACCGGGACATGAAGGCACCTATGCAATTCCAATGGAATCCGGCCTGATTGGTGTTTATTATAATGAAATGCTTTTTAAGGAAGCAGGAATTGAAAAATTCCCGGAGACCTGGGAACAGCTGTTAGATGCAATTGCAAAGTTCAAAGAAAACGGAATTATCCCAATTGCTATGGGAGCCCAGTCAACTTATATGGCGGGTCATTTACATGACCAGATCTTCTACAAATGGATGGGAACAGAAGCAGCAAAATTATTGGGAAACAGAGAGATGAAGTGGACGGATGAGGGCGTCGTAAAGACATTACAGTTTGAAAAAGATTTAATTGATGCAGGTGCCTTTGATCCAAGTGCCGCAGGTATCACAGATAATATTGCTTTAACTCAATTTCAGCAGGGGGAAGCTGCAATGGTGATTACCGGACCTTGGAACATCAGTACATTTACAGATAAATCAGCCACACCTGTGTCAGATCATGTTAAGGTTGCAAAGTTCCCCTATTTTGAAGAAAAACCTGAATTTAAAAATCAGGATATGCAGATCCTGAGTCCTTACATGGTAAGCGGTAAATTAGAAGGAAAAGAATTAGACTTAACGATTGAATTATTAAAAATGTTAACCGGTAAAAAAGCAGCTAAGAGATTTGCAGAAGAAGCGGCTTTCTTAATTCCAAGAACCGATCTGGATTTGGATAAGTCAAAATGTACCGACTTATTTATCCAGAATGTAGAGATTGGAGGAACCTCTGAAGGAATCGGTGTCGACGTATTCGACTTTGATCCTTTGACTTCCATGCAGGATAGAACAAGAAATTCAATTGTAAGCTTATTTACAGGGGCCTCTGCCCAGGATGCGGCAGCAGTAATCCAGGCTGAGATTGATAATGCAAAATAAATGATCTGGAATTTCACAATTCATTTTGAATTATGAAATTCCTTTTCATTATAAGGAGGAATTTCATTGATAACATTAAAAAACAGGAAAGTGAAAGTGTACATAGCATTGTTTTTACTGCCGGCATTGATCGTATATCTTTTATTTCAAATTGTACCTTTAATTCTGGCATTTTACTTTTCACTGGTTGAGTGGAATGGCATCTCGGGTGCGTCTCTTAAATTTGTTGGACTTAAAAATTATATCGATGCATTTCATAACGCGGACTTTTTACTTTCCATTAAAAATATGGTGAAAATGGTATTCTTCAGCGTATTATTCCATACGCCCATTGCTTTATTAACGGCGGTTGCAATTAATACCAAATGCAAAGGATACCGGGCATTTAAAGCTCTCTTTTTTGTACCTACGGTTTTTCCCTTAACTTCCGTCGGTTTGATGTGGTACTTTGTGTTCATGCCCACCGGTTCTCTCAATGCGTTGCTAAAGAGCATCGGTCTGGCCGACCGGGTGGTTCCCTGGCTGGTGGATCCTGCTACTGCTATGAATACTATTGTATTTGTTAATATATGGGCCGGCATCGGCTACTATATGGTCATTCTCCTTGCAGGACTTACGACAATTTCTGATGAGCTGTATGAGGCAGCTTCTATTGACGGAGCTACTGCCGTTCATAAGTTCTTTGAGATTACGGTCCCTATGTTAAAATCTACAATTTCCATGTGCATTTTGATGGATATTATCGGCTCTGTGAAAGTTTTTGACCTGGTATTTGCAATGACCGGCGGAGGACCAAACGGTCTGACGAATCTTCCTACAACATTAATGTACAATGAGGCATTTAAATACAGCCATTATGGACTTGGAAGCGCGATAGGCATTATTATTCTGATCGCCTGCCTGGCAGGAACATTAGGAAGTAATTTTATAATGTCCCGTAAACACGATTAAGGGAGGAACGCTATGAAAAAAACAGAATCAAAGAGCAAGCTTGGTAAAGTCATCATGTACTTATATCTGCTGGTAATGACAGTGGTATTTGCCATGCCGATGGTTTTTACCTTATTATCCTCTGTGAAAACAAAGCTTGAAATCTTCTCAGACCCATTTGCGCTTCCTAAGGTACCGCAGTTTGTCAATTATATCGTAGCCTGGAAAGAAGCCAATATGAGCCGGTATTTCATCAACAGTATCCTGCAGGCCGGTACTACTGTTATTATATTGGCAATCATGGCATCCATGGCGGCATATGTTTTATCCAGGTTCGATTTTAAGGGGAATAAGTTTCTGCTTTTATTCTTTACCGTAGGAATGATGGTTCCCATGCATACGGTCTTGGTACCTGTTGCCTATATCATAGGTGCCCTGAACTTAAAAAACAATATACTGGCCCTGATTCTGATCTACGTATCCTTTAGTCTTCCTTTTAGTATTCTTGTGATGACTAATTTTATGAAAGGCGTCAATCGTTCTCTGGAGGAAGCGGCAGTAATCGACGGTGCAACGTATTTCCAGGTATATAGGCTGGTGATACTCCCGCTTTGTATTCCTGCATTATCTACTATTTCAATCTTTAATTTCTTATCGGCCTGGAATAATATTTTATTCCCGCTGTTGTTTATCAACGATAAAAAATTGAAGCCCATATCCCTGGGGCTGCTGAATTTTAACGGTGAGAGAGGAAGTGATTACGGTCCATTAATGGCAGCTATCGTAATTACGGTAGCATTGCCTCTGATTCTTTACCTGTTATTCCAGGAAAAAGTAGAGGGCGGACTGGCAGCAGGGGCTGTAAAAGAATAAACAATGTTCAGATCAGGAGGATAAGCAATGAACGATTTAAGATTCAGACAGGTTCATCTGGATTTTCACACCAGTGAATATATACCAGAGGTCGGAACAGATTTTAATGGGGAAGAATTTGCCAAAAGACTTGAAAAAGCCAATGTGGATTCCATAACCTGCTTTGCAAGATGTCATCATGGATGGCTGTATTATCCATCCAGAAAACATGCAGACCTCATCCATCCCGGCCTTACCAATCATAATCTGTTAATAGACCAGATTAAGGCCTGCCATGACAGGGGGATCAAAGTGCCGGTTTATACTACGGTACAATGGGACGGCCGCATTATGCGGGAACATCCGGAATGGCTTTCCGTCGATGAGCAGGGGAATTATATCAATACCCAGAATGTGGAAGAGCCTCATTTTTATCATACAATTTGTTTAAACAGCGGTTATCGTAAATTTTTTATAGAGCACCTCCATGATATTATGGATGTGGTAGGAGCGGAAAACATTGACGGATTCTTTATGGACATTTTATTTCAGGTCGATTGCTGCTGTGACCATTGTAAAAAGAAAATGGAGGATCTTCATCTGGACAGCAGGAATAAAGCGGTTAGATTAAAGTATTCTCTGCAGATGTTAGAGGAATTTAAAACAGAAATCACAGCAGTTATTAAAGAGAGAGCTCCTGAAGCCTCTGTTTTCTATAACAGCTCCCATGTAGGGCCGGCATCTAAGGATAATTTTAAGGAGTACAGCCATCTGGAATTGGAATCCCTGCCAAGCGGAGGATGGGGCTATGACCATTTTCCTGCTACCAGCAGATATGCGCGAACCCTGGGAATGGACATGATAGGGATGACCGGAAAATTCCATACTTACTGGGGGGATTTCCATTCCTTAAAGAATCAGGCGGCCCTTGAGCTTGAATGCTTTAACATGCTGGCTATGGGGGCAGGCTGTTCCATCGGAGACCAGCTTCATCCAAGAGGCCGGTTATCGGAAGGGGCCTATGACCTGATTGGAAAGGTATATAAGAGTGTCAGGGAAAAGGAGCCTTACTGCAGGGGGGCGAAGCCGGTTTCGGAGATAGCAGTCCTTACACCGGAAGAATTCTATCCTGAGGGAGAATATAACCTGGGAATCTCTCCTTCTTTAATAGGAGCAGTCAGAATGCTTCAGGAGCTTTCTATTCAGTTTGATGTTATAGACAGTAAGACGCCAATGGATTCCTATCCGTTAATTATTTTACCGGATTGTATTTATTACAATGAAGAGCTGGAAAAAGTGATGAAGAACTATATTGCCAATGGCGGTAGAGTAATCGGTTCTTATGATTCCTGCCTTAACAAATACAGCAAAGATAATATATACGGTATTACATGGAAAGAAGAATCACCGTATTACAGGGAATTTGTGATGCCGAATCAGGTCATTGGAAAAGATTTATATAAAGAAGAGTACGTCATGTACTTAAGAGGGCATAACGTGGATGCAAACGGCGGGGAGGTTTTAATGGATAAAATAGAACCTTATTTTGACCGTTCCGGAAAAACCTTCTGCTCTCACCAGCATGCACCTTCTTCCGGGAAGGTTGGATATCCGGAAGTGATCCGAAATGGCAATGTAATTTATTTTGCGCACCCCATCTTTAAACTGTACCGGAAAAATGCCGCCAATTGGTGCAAGCTAATGCTAAAGGATGCGGTTGCGTTATGCCTGGAACATCAATTAGTGAGTCATAATGGACCCTCTACTATGACAACAGCTTTAAATCATCAGGAACAAGAGAAACGGGATATTCTCCATATCCTTCATTACATTACAGAAAAACGATCTGAGGATATCTTTACGGTAGAAGATGTTATCCCCCTGTATGGTGTGGAATTTAAAATATATACAGGTAATAAGCAGCCGGCAGCCGTTGCACTGGTACCGGGAGAAGCGGTCGTTCCTTTCGTAAGAGACGGACAATACATTACCTTCCGGTTAGATAAAATAGAAGGACATTGTATGGTAAGCATTCAATATTAATTCAGATGCCCCTTTTTGCGTCAGACGCAGAAAGGGGCATTTCTGTTTTCTTGTACAGTAATTAAATTATTACACCTTGTTCTCCATTTGGGAACAAATTTACTCCATATGGGAACAATGATATTGATTTCTATTTTTATTATATGTTAATATGTACACATCAAACAATACAAGGATGCGAAAAGTGAATAAAAGAAGCAAAATGAACAAAAATACATTCTATTTTTATGAGTGAGGTGATTCATTGGAATTTTTAGAAAGTATACAGCAAAACGGGAAACCCTCCCATGTGCAATCTGTAGGCAGAGCATTGCTGTTAATTGAGCTGCTGGCCTATGAAAACAGGGAGATGTCACTTACTGAAATCTCCAAAATTCTGGGCTGGCCTAAAAGTACAGTGCACGGTATGATCTCCACACTAAGGGATTACCACTATATAGATCAGTCTAGCCTCACCGGAGGTTACAAGCTGGGAATTCATTTGTTTGAACTGGGCAATGCCGTTAAGAGATCCTGGGATATCAGTAAGGTTGCAAAAGAATATCTGGTACGGTTAAATTCCAAACTGGACGAAATGGTTCAACTGGCAGTAGAAAGTGACGGAGAGGTGTTATATCTGGATAAGCTGGATTCAAAGCGCATGTTGAGAATCGTTTCAGATGTGGGGATCAGGCTTCCGATGCATTGTAGCGGACTTGGAAAGGTTCTGCTGGCATACAAACCGGAAGTGGAAGTAAAGCGTATCATGAACCAAAAAGGTATGAAATCAATGACTTCCCGTACGATTGTCACTTTACCGGATCTGCGAAAGGAGCTGGAAAAGATCAGAGGTAAAGGTTATGGGATTGATGATCAGGAAATTATGGAAGGGCTGAGATGTGTTGCGGCTCCTATCTTTGATTCCAATGGCCAGGTTTTATATGCGGTCAGCGTATCAGGGCTTTATTACAACATGAGAGGACAGCATTTGGAAGATGTGATTATTGAAGTGAAAAAAGCAGCTCAGGACATTTCCTATGAGATGGGATATAGAGAATCAAAAATAAAATAATAAAAGGAGTGGAAGTATGAATCAGAGACCAGAAATTGCAAATTCAATTAAAACCGGGAGTTATAACACAAATTATCATGATATTGGTGCAGGAAGAACCATCATAATGCTTCATGGATCAGGCCCGGGTGTCTCCGCCTGGGCGAACTGGAATAAAGTATTTCCTCTGTTATCCCCCAAATACCGGGTGCTGGCACCGGATATGGTTGGTTTTGGCTATACGGACCGCCCTGAGGGGATTGTATATGGAATGGATATCTGGGTGAAGCAGACCATTGACTTTATGGATGCACTTCATGTTGAAAAGGCCGACCTGATTGGAAATTCATTTGGCGGGGCGCTTGCACTTGCCATGGCAGTGAAATATCCGGAACGTGTCAATAAGCTGATCCTGATGGGAAGTATGGGAGTAAGCTTCCCGTTGACTTACGGACTTGACCGTGTGTGGGGGTATACCCCGTCCTTTGAAAATATGAAAGAGCTTTTAGATATTTTTGCCTATAACCGCAATATCGTTAACGACGACCTTGCGCAGATGCGTTATGAATCCAGTATGCAGCCGGGATTCCAGGAAAGTTTTTCAGCTATGTTTCCGGCTCCCCGTCAACAGGGTGTGGAAGGAATGGCTTCCAATGAGGTCTACATACGCAGTATCAAAAACGAAACACTGATCATTCACGGAAGAGAGGATCGGGTAATTCCAGTTGAAACTTCCCTGAAATTAATGAATTTAATTGAGAACGCACAGCTTCATATATTTGGAAAGTGCGGTCATTGGACACAGATTGAACGGACGCAGGAATTTTCTGATCTGGTAGATAACTTCTTAAAAGAGTAAGGGAGGGCAGCGATGGCAGAAAATAAAATAAAATTATTTGCGGATATGCTTTATGAGTCTGCAAATAGAAAGGAGTCCATATCTCCGCTGACTGAACTGGATCCGGGTTTAAGTGTGGACGATGCTTATGCCATTCAGCTATGCAATGTAGAGCGTATGGTGGAGGAAGGCCGGATTATATCAGGAAAGAAGATAGGGCTCACATCTGAGGGAATTCAAAAACAGTTGGGGGTAAATGAACCAGACTACGGACATTTATTTAAAAATATGGATTGCACGGATGGCAAAGTAAAGACCTCTGACTTTCTTCAGCCTAAGATAGAGCCGGAGATCGCATTTGTATTAAAGGAAGATCTTTTTGGAAGAGGGGTTACGGCAGAGGATGTGATGAGGGCCACGGATTATGTGACGGGCGCCTTTGAAATCGTAGACAGCCGTATAAAAGACTGGAAAATTAAATTGGCGGACACCATATCAGACAATGCATCTTCCGGCTGCTATGTATTAGGTACGGCCAGATTGTCACTGGAAGAAGTGAATTTGCCTGAAGTTACAATGAAGTTATTTAAAAATGGTGTTTTGGTGAGTGAGGGCAGTGGCGGGGCAGTTTTGGGTGATCCATGTAAAGCTGTTGCCTGGCTTGCAAACCGGCTCTGGTTTTACGGGGTGAAACTAAAGAGAGGGGAAGTCATCTTATCAGGTGCATTTTCAGCAGCGCCGGAAGCCGCTGCCGGAGATAAATTTGAAGTAAGGTTTTCGGATTTTGGGTCAGTGAAAGCGGAATTCATATGAGGGGGGAATGCATTTGGGAAAAGTAAAAGCAGCGGTTATAGGACCTGGAAATATCGGAAGTGATCTGATGTATAAAATTTTTCGGAGCAGCCATATGGAAATGGCTTTGATGACCGGCATTGTGGAATCAGAGGGGATTAAGCGGGCTGCCGCCCATGGAGTCGATGTATCGACTCAGGGAATTGACGCGGTAATAGCAAGGGATGACATTAAAATCGTGTTTGATGCCACAAGTGCAAATGCACATTTCAAACATGCACCATTGTTAAAGGAAGCAGGTAAAATAGCCATTGATTTGACTCCGGCAGCAGTAGGACCTTACTGCGTGCCAAGTGTCAATTTAAAACAACTGGAAAATTCAATGAATATTAATATGGTAACCTGCGGAGGGCAGGCTACTATCCCGATTATTCATGCAATAGAGCGTGTCGCAGGAGCGGAATATGCCGAAATAGTTGCGTGCATTTCCTCAAAAAGTGCCGGGCCGGGAACGAGAGCCAATATGGATGAGTTTACGGAGACTACCAGGAAAGGCATTGAGGCCATTGGCGGAGCAGATTTAGGAAAAGCGATTATAGTCTTAAATCCTGCGGAGCCGCCGCTGATGATGACGGATACCATTATGGTCCGGATTAAGGATAAGGGGGCTGCAATAGAAGATATTACGGCATCCATTCAGAAAATGGTGGATGAGCTTGTGCAATACGTGCCTGGTTATAAGCTGCGCGTTCCGCCGGTACTGGAAGGAGATAAGGTAACAACCATTGTACAGATCGAGGGACAGGGGGATTTCCTGCCCAAGTATTCTGGAAACTTAGACATTATCAATGCTGCGGCTGTGGCCGCCGGTGAGAGAATCGCTGAGAAATTGTTAAAGGGAGGTGCATAGCATGGAAAAACGAAAGGTTCAGATCGTTGATACGACCATGAGAGATGGAAGCCATGCAATGCGGCACAGCTATACTGTGGATCAGGTGAAACGAATCGCTAAAGCACTTGATGAAAGTAAGGTCCCTTTTATTGAGGTCACTCACGGTGACGGGCTGGGGGGCTCCAGTTATACCTATGGTTTTTCCAAGACCGATGAATTTGAACTTTTAGAGGCGGCTGGCGAAGTTATAACGAACAGTAAATTAACTGTGCTGTTGCTGCCGGGTATAGGCACCATTGAGGACCTAAAGAGTGCTAACAGGCATGGAGCGAAGGTAGTTAGAGTCGCCACCCACGTAACGGAGGGGGATGTAAGTGCCCAGCATATCAAAGCGGCAAAGGAATTGGACATGATGGCAGTTGGTTTCCTGATGATGTGCCATATGGCTCCGCCGGAAGTGATTGCCGGGGAAGCGAAAAAGATGGAGAGTTATGGAGCGGATTACATTAATCTTGCGGACTCAGCCGGTTATCTTACTCCCCGGGAAGTAGTAAAAAGAATCGAAGCGGTAAAAGAAGCGGTTAAAATTCCGGTTGGATTCCATGCTCACAACAATTTAGGCATGGCTGTGGCTAATTCATTGGCAGCGGTAGAAGCAGGAGCCTCTTACATAGATGCCACGGTCTGCGGACTGGGTGCCGGTGCCGGAAATACTCAAATTGAAGTGCTGGCAGCCGTTTTGCAGCGGGAGTCATTTGAAACAGGACTTGATTTATATGGACTTATGGATCTGGCAAAGGACGTTGTAAAGCCATTGATGCTAAGACCGCAGGAGATCGATACAGGGTCACTGATGTTAGGCTATACCGGTGTTTATTCCAGCTTTTTATTGCATGTTTATCATGCGGCTGAAAAGTATCACATTGAGCCGAGGGATATTTTGATGGAACTGGGAAAGCGGAAGATGGTCGGAGGCCAGGAAGATATGATCATTGATGTGGCTTATCAGCTTAAAAGGTCCGCAGGCCGGTAAAGGAAGTTTCTATATGAATAATACTTATAGGGTTGAAGTATTGGAAGACTGCGTGGCATTTACCTGTCATGAAGATGAAAAAATATTAGAAGCAATGAAGCGTGCAGGCACAGGACCTTTCAAATACGGCTGCTTTGGGGGCGGCTGCGGAGTTTGTAAGATGAAGATCGTGAGCGGTGATTATAAAGTGGTTAAAAATATGAGCCGTGCACATGTCTCCAAAGAAGAGGAGGAACAAGGCATTGTATTGGTTTGCTGTGTAGTTCCGGCCGGTGATCTTATCATCTCAAAACAAATGTAATTTAAAAATATTAAGAATGAGGAGGTATTTGTATGTCATTAAGTGGAGTTCTCAGACCAGGTTTAATCCAGCTTAGAGTTTTGGATTTGGATGCGACATTAAGGCACTATACTCAGATGTTAGGTCTCAATGAGGTATGCAGAACAGAAGACGGCAGAGTATGCTTAAAAGGCTATGATGAATTTGACCATCATTCTGTTGTTTTGCGCCTGGCAGATACGGCAGGATTTGATTTTGCAGCATTTAAAGTGGAATCGGAAGAATTGCTGGAAAAGCTGGAGAAAAAGGTTGAAGCGTTTGGTTATAAAGTGGATCATGTTCCTGCTGATTCAGATCAGCCGGGTTTTGGACGCAGGATTGGATTTACAATCAGCACGGGTCATCGTTTAGAACTATATTCAGAGGTTGAAAAAGCAGAGCAGATACCGGAAATTATCAATCCCCACATTTGGGTAGATCCGCCAAGAGGTATGAGGTGCCAGAGATTTGATCATATGCTTTTATATGGGCCGAATATCGCAGAGGCAGAGCGTTTCTGTACGGAGGTGCTGGGAATGTATGTTCCTGAGATCTGCAATACGCCTGACGGAAAACGTCTTGCAAGCTGGATTACCGGTTCGAATAAACCCCATGACTTAGCCTTTGTTGAATTTGATCAGCCAGGTAAAATCCATCATGTTGGCTTTTTGCTCCAGGATTGGTGTGACGTGGGAAATGCGGCTGATTGGATGGCACGTTATTCCATCAAGCATGATGTTGGTCCAACACGTCATGCGATCACACGCGGACAGACCATTTACTTTTGGGATCCGTCAGGAAACCGTAACGAAGTATATTCAGGCGGCTACACAGCCTATCCGGATCATCCGCAGCGCCGCTGGGATGCCGGGGAATTAGGAAAAGGATTATTTTACTATGAGGGTGAGATGATTCCAAGCTTCTTGTCAATTATCACCTGATAAAATTGAAGCCGTATCTAATATGTAAAAAGTTGTCTAAATAAATGTAAAACTTTAGTAAAATTCATATAGTTATCTGAAAATTAGCCGATATACCCATTAGGCCGCTATAAATTGTACTGGCAGAGAGGCAAACTGGATATCGGAGGATAACGTAATATGAAAAGGAAATACAAAGGTATAAAAAAAGAACTGGTAACATTCACCATTGGATGTATCATCTGTATTGTATTTGTACTGTCCATAGGCTCCATTTATCAGACCTATCATACGACCCGGAAATCACTGGCCAAGAGTTTAAAGGAAACATCGGAACTGGTTTCCGAAAAAATAACTCAGAAGCTGGAAGAGTATTCCATCATATCCGAGTCAATTGCCCTTTACATGAAGGGAAATGTGCAAAAAGGAGGCAACATCAATATATTTTTACGGATCTCATGTTCCCAGTACGGCCTTAATAACATCGATATCATTTCGTCCGACGGAACCTCTGTTGTCAATGGGAAATCCTATGAGCAGGACAATACATACCTGCAGGCAAAAAGCGGAACTCCCTTTTTATCCGATCCGATCCTTCATAAGAATTCTGCCTCCTTTGAATATGCATACCCCTATGATGATCTGGTGATCATGATTGAGTTCCCTTATTCTGTTTTCCAGGAGATGATTGGGGACACAAAGCTTGGGGATACCGGAAGCACTTATATCTTGAACCGGGAAGGCACGAAAGTAGCCCACGAGGATTTTTCTCTGGTATTATCCCAGCAAAATGATGCAGAGTCTGCAAAAACCAGTCAAGCTGCCTATGGAGAGATTGCAAAGCTGGAAGCTGCAATGGTAAACGGCGAAACCGGCTTCGGATTCTATCGTTGGAACGGAGAAAACCGGTTCGGTTCCTATACCCCTGTGGCTAACACCAATGGCTGGTCGGTGAATGTGACCGCTTCAGAATCTGAATTTATGTCCGGTGTTGTAACCTCTATGTTAAATGCCGTTATTTTGGGAGCTGTCTCTCTGATACTTGCGGTTTTCGTCATGCTTCGGATCACGGACCGGATAACAAAACCCATTGGGCAGGTGGTAAATTCCATTGACCAGTTATCTGCCGGGGATTTGAGCATTGATCTGCATATGGAACGCAGTGATGAAATAGGAGTGATCGGAGAAAAGGTCAATGAAATGGCAGGAAAGTACCGGGATATCATCCACGATATATCCCGGTTTTTACAGGAGGTTTCTTATGGGAACCTGACGGTCCAAAGTAATTGTGAATATCCAGGGGAATTTAATGGCATACGAAATTCCATGGAGATGATCGCTTCCCGTTTAAATGATACCATATTAAATATCCGTTCCTCCGCCGAGGAGGTCAATTCCGGAGCCGGACAGGTTTCCGGCGCTTCCCAGGCGCTTGCGTCCGGAGCCGCCGTGCAGGCAGCAACGGTGGAGGAATTAAATGCTTCCATTGTAAATGTTTCGGAAATGGCAGGAAAGAATTCGGATCATGTACGGAAGGCTTCCAATTATGTAAAGCAATCCGGAGCAAGGGTCAGCGCAGGGAACCGGCATATGCAGAGCCTTCATTCGGCTATGGAAGAGGTAAGCTTATCTTCTGAAAAAATATCCGGTATCACAAAAATGATTGAGGATATCGCATTTCAAACCAACATTCTGGCTTTAAACGCCGCTGTTGAAGCAGCCCGGGCCGGAAGTGCGGGTCAAGGGTTTGCGGTGGTTGCAGGAGAGGTCCGGAACTTATCAGCCAGATCTGCTGATGCGGCAAAACAGACTGCCCAGCTGATCGGGAATACGGTAAAAGCGGTTTCAGAGGGAAAAAGACAGACGGCTGAGACGGCAGGAATCCTTCAGGAGATCGCCGGTAAATCCATTCTTGTAGAACAGGTAATGGAAGAAATTGAATCGGACTCATTGGAACAGGCCAAGGCTATGGAGCAGATCCTGGAAGGACTGTCCCAGGTATCTGCCGTGGTGCAGTCCAATGCAGCAGCAGCGGAGGAAAGCTCGGCTTCCAGTGAAGAACTGGAGGCTCAGGCCCAGGCTTTGAGGCAGGAGGTTGCAAAGTTCCAACTGTTTGAGGAAACTGTTTCTCACAAAGTAACTGAAAATTAAAAAATTAATCCTGATTAACAATCCTCCAGTAGGGATGTTTACAAAAAGGATAATTGTTAAGCATGAAAGCCTAACGATTACCGGTGAATTGTAAATAATCTTTATTAGAGGATTTGTTTTATAGAAAATAAAACCCAATCACAGCATTATCCCGCTTGCCCCTCTTGGATAATTATTGGAAAATAAATTATAGTCAATATATTGACTATAATAAAAACTTAGACTATACTAATACATAGTAAATATATTGACTATGTATTGGAGATGAGAGGTTTAAAGCTTTCCCATCTAATAAGGAGAGACAAACATGAAGATTACCATTGAGCAGCAAGAAGCATTTGTAGATGAAAGAGTACGTATCAAGGTTACCGGTTTAACTCCGAACAGTCAGCTGAGGGCGGACATGAAGATGGAACTGCCGTGGTGCAGCGGCGAGGAATTTTCATCTTATGCTGTCTTTGATGTGAACAATACAGGTGGAGTTGATTTTGATCAAGCGAAACCGGTAGAGGGCACCTACAGAGCCGCGGACAGTATGGGCCTCATCTATTCTTTAAGGAAGTCAAAGTCGGCCGGGAAAAATATAGCAGAAAACATAAGCATAGAAAAACCGATCCTCATGAATCTGGTGTTGGAAACTTCTTCAGAACAGAGGGAAATTCAGCTTGTAAGAAGTTTCAAGGCAAAAGACCTTATGATAAAACCAATCAACGACGGTTTTATAGGGAAACTATTCTACCGGAAAGATTCCTGTGACGAAACGATTTTAATGCTTGGTGGATCCGATGGTCAGATGGAAGGCCTGGCCTTAATGGCCGGCCCGCTGGCATCCAGAGGATTCAATGTTCTGATTGTACCCTATTTCGGCGTTGAAGGACTGCCGGAAAGATTAGAAGAAGTTCATTTGGAATACTTTGAGAAAATTTTCCACTGGTTGGCAAGCAATGAAATAACCAAAGCGAAAGAAATTTACCTTCATGGTACATCGAAAGGCGGCGAATTAGCGCTTTTACTCGCATCGTATTTTCCACAGATTAAGAAAGTGGCCGCAGTGGAACCGCACACCTACTGCTTTCAGGCATTAGACGGAATGATGAGCGGCAAAAATATTTCGTCCTGGTCCTATCAGGGAAAATCCATACCATTCATCAAAGTGGATAATAATATCTTTTTTGAGGATCAGAAAAAGGCTGTTAGCGAAGGAGTGCCGTTTGGATTTGCCAGTACTTATAAAAAGAGCGTTGAAAGAGCAGTCAACAAAGAAGAAGCCAGAATAAAAATAGAGAATTCTGAAGCTGACATTCTGCTGATCTGCGGTGAAAATGATAACATCTGGAACAGTTACGACGCCTGTACAGATATATTGCAAGTTCTGAAGCGTCATAATTATAAGCATTCTGTACGGCTTTTGTCCTATGAAAGCATGGGGCATCCTATGCCGGTTCCCTTTGTGATTCCAATTAGCTTTACCCTCGAAATGCCCATGAACGGCGGCATATTTACTTCTGGCGGAACGGTTGAGGGAAATACAAAGGGACAGTATGATTCGTTTCGAGAAACTATTAAATTTTTTAAGAAACGGTATGAACGTTGATAATTGATTCAATTCGTTGTATACTAAAAGGCAATAAATTGACGATACATTAGAATTTTCGATAAGGATGGTTTCAGCAGTGGACTATAATAAGGAATTACATCTATTACATTTAATGCAGCAGGTTTATTCCAGCTTGATTTCTGTTTCCAATAAACTTCAGACAACAGGAGACAAATACTGTGTTCCTTTGACTTCCAGGCAATACATGACGGTACTGGCCATGCTTCATTTACCCGAGGAAGAGACTACGATTGTCAATATTGCCAATAAATTAGGGGCTACGAAGCAAAACGTTACGCAACTGATCGGAAGCCTTGAAAAGAAGGGCCTGGTTGCGATCGTCCCAAGCAAAAAGGATAGAAGGGCAGTTAATGTACGACTGACAGATTTAGGTCTTGAAACGATGGTAAATTGCGGCAGCAATATGACGGTTGATTTTATGGCCGATGTTTTTAATGGATTTGGCGAGAAAGAGCTGGAAACATTGTGGAATTTACTCATCAGATTGTATCGCTTTGATGGTGCAGAGATGGATGGTTTTGAAGACGACGTTGAAGTTCCTAATACGTTTAGCGACGATGAAATTCGGCTTGCCCTTGAACGATTCTCGTTAAGGCGGAGAAATCAGCCATTATCGTGATAAAAACGAATTCAATTGTATGCTTATGGGAAGGTTGAGGGCATAGGAATCGCCGCAGGATTATGAATCCTGCGGCGATATTGTAAACAGAGAATGCATCTTTCTTGGAGTGTGCTTTAGGGAATTCTTTTTTCGTCACGCCTCTGTTTTCCAGAATCCGTGAAGATTGCAGTAGGCGAAAGCGGCTTTTGGAGAATCGCCATTCTCCAGAGTAAAGCAGGCCACCGGTTCACAGTCAGGGCTTAAGCTTACTCTCATGATACTTCCTGCCGTTGTCTGTAGACAGACCCAGGAAATGTTGTGTTCTTCGGTCATGGGATGGAACGTGCTGCCCACCTTTACAGTCACATGATTTCCTTCTGTCTCAATGACCGGAACATGTTTTTCCATGGCACCGTCCGAAGTATTAGGCTCCAATATTTCAAAAGGCTTCAAGCTGTCCGGAAGCGCGGCATTGGGAGTACCGGAGATGGCTTCCAGAATGACGTTATGATTTTTGTCAGTTAAAAATACAGGTTCAATTTTCATGGGGATCCTCCAGTTGTAGATGATGATAGAAAGCGGCTTCACTTCATATATCAGAATTCCCAGTTAATAGGCAAAACATTATGCCAACTTATTCCAGGCAGATGCCATATTTGAAGTTCTTAAATAAGTTAAAGAGGTTGAAGAGGGCGCACGGAAGGCTTATAATGGTTTTACTAAGACGAAACAGGAGCAATAAATATGATACTCAGTGTCAGCAGACGGACTGATATCCCACAATTTTATTCGGATTGGTTTTTTGACAGGTTGAAGGAAGGGTACCTTTATGTAAAAAATCCCATGAACAGCCATCAGATCAGCCGGATCGCTCTCTCTCCGGAGCAGGTGGAGCTTATGGTATTCTGGACGAAAAATCCGGAGCCTATGATGGAACGAATCCGGGAGCTTCAAAGCATCCCTTTCTATATCCAATTTACATTGACGGGATATGGAAATGATGTTGAGCCTGGACTGCCGGATAAAAGACATTTGATCGATATTTTCCGGGAAACGGCAGAAAAGGTGGGAAAAAGCCGTATGGTCTGGCGGTATGATCCCATATTCCTTAACAGCCGTTACAGGGAGGAATACCATTTGCGGGCCTTTGAAGAAATCGCCAGAGGTGTATGTGGTTCTGCGGAAAAAGTAGTGATCAGTTTTCTGGACAAGTATGGAAAGACAGAACGTAACATGAAGGGAATCCCGGTAGAAGAATTGGATGAAGAGGGGATGAAAAGGCTGGGCAAAGGACTGGCTGCGATTGCAGGTACTCACGGACTCAGGATTGAAGCATGTGCGGAAAAAGCTGATTTAAGTTCTGCGGGTATTTCACGAGGAAGCTGCATTGACCCTGCTATGACGGAATACTTAATAGGCGGTCCGGTATGCCGGAGGAAAGATAAAAATCAAAGAATAGAATGTGGATGCATGGAAAGCGTCGAGGTGGGAACTTATGACACCTGCCTGGCTGGGTGTAAGTATTGCTATGCCAATGACAGTGTGGAGGCAGTGAAAAGGAGACGCACATTATACGATGAACATAGCCTGCTGCTTTGCGGAAGAGTGGAAGAAGGAGACAGGATTTCGGAGCGGAAAGGAAGGTCTGTCCGGAAGGACCCGACGCTTCCTTTCCTGTGAGATCATTATCATCATTAAAACTACAGTTTTCAAAAGGATTTCTACTATTGGAGGTTTCCCAAATGTATGAGTTAAATCAGGTCAGCACAAATAGTTATTATGTTCAAAGCCCGGCAAAGATTGGTATTGTTAAGCTTAACGATACGGATGTATGCCTTATTGACAGCGGAAGCGACAAGGATGCCGGGCGGAAGGTCAGGCAGATACTGGATGCTAACGGCTGGCGTCTGACAGCAATTTATAATACCCACTCAAATGCCGATCATATCGGAGGCAATAAATATTTGCAGAATCAAACCGGCTGCAAGGTTTATGCCCCTGGTATTGAATGCGACTTTACGAACCATACCATCCTTGAGCCGTCTTTCCTGTATGGCGGGTTTCCGCCAAAGGATTTAAGGCACAAATTCCTGATGGCCCAGGAAAGCAATGCAGAATATCTTACAGAGCAGGTCCTTCCAAAGGGTATGAGTATGATTCCTCTTCCCGGTCATTTTTTTGATATGGTGGGTTTTAGAGATATGGATGACGTCGTTTACTTGGCAGACTGCCTGTCGAGCAAAGAAACACTGGAAAAATACCAGATCGGGTTTATTTATGATGTATCCGCTTACCTTGACACCTTGGAAATGGTAAAGACCCTGAAAGCGAAGGTTTTCATCCCTGCCCACGCAGAAGCAACCGATGATATCGCCCCGCTTGCTCAGATTAATATGAATAAGGTACATGAAATAGCAGATAAGATACTTGAAATTTGTAAAGAGCCGATTATCTTTGAAAAGGTTTTACAGCAGCTTTTCAATGACTATGGTCTGGTAATGAATTTTGAGCAGTATGTACTCGTTGGCAGTACTGTCCGCTCATATCTTTCCTGGTTAAGAGATACCGGGCGAATTGAAGTGATTTTCGAAAATGGACAGCTGCTCTGGAAAACAATAGAATAAGGGGGGATTTAAATGGTACTGTTAGTAATAGATACACAGGATATGATTGTTACAAATGAACTTTTTCAATATGAAACATTTGTAAATAACATGAAACAATTAATTCGTTTAGCAAGAACCAAGGGCATAGAGATTATTTACGTTCGTCACGATGATGGTTTTGAGTTGACTAAGGGTGTAAAAGGATTTGAAATATTTGAACAATTTGCTCCAATGAATGAGGAAAAAATATTTGATAAACATGTTAATAGTGCATTTAGGGATACGGGATTATTAGAATACCTGCGCTCTAAAAACGAAAATACCATCATGATCACAGGTTTGCAAACCGATTACTGCATAGATGCAACAATAAAGTGCGGCTTTGAACATGGATTTAAAATCTTTGTTCCGGCTTATTGCAATACAACTGTTGATAATGAGTATATGACGGCGGAACAATCCTACAAATATTATAATGAAAAAATGTGGAATTCCAGATATTCAAGGTGTGTAAGTTTTGATCAGGCATGTGAGATGTTTTAATGATTTTACTGAGAATTATGTTTTTTTGACATAATTTAGAAAACTTGTCTTGACAAGAAGGAAGAAATCTTGTAAAATTGTTCATGTTGCAGGTGGTTATGCCCAGATAGCTCAGTTGGTAGAGCAGAGGACTGAAAATCCTCGTGTCGCTGGTTCGATTCCGGCTTTGGGCAT
>NZ_DAMAUN010000032.1:0-58306 GCF_032078915.1 Lacrimispora sp.
CAGTTTCTTTGGTATTTACCGTCATATCATGTTTCCGCTGTTAAAACCACTGATTGCTACGGTTGGTATCCTGGAGTTTCGAAATGCCTGGAATGATTATATGATGCCTTTAGTATTTACAATGGCAAGTCCCAAACGTATGCCACTAGTTGTAGGTGTTGTTAATTTAAAAAGCACAGGCGAGGCAGCCTCCAACTGGAATGTTATGCTTGCGGGTACCGCGATATCCATTATTCCAATGATTATCGTGTTCCTTCTCTTTAATAAAAACTTTATATCCGGACTTACGGCTGGTTCCGTAAAAGGATAATGAAATTTCGTGTGATCAGGAGGGGTATATATGGCGTTGACAATTGCATTAATGTTATTATTTTCAATACTCCTCGTGATTTTTGATCACAAAAATCAGTATAGTTTTTTGTTTGCCGGAATGGCTTCCAGCATCAGTTTGTCCATGATTACACTGCTCGTGGAGATTCAGCGTGTAGGCAATTACAATGTCAGTTCCGGTGACTTGCTTGGACGGTTGGATACCCTGATATTTATGGGAATAAGCCGTGCCATGCATTTTCCCATGACAACGCTTATGATGGTCCGGAATATTGGCATCTTTATATTTTTCTTGATGAACTTATTGTTTGTCCGTTCGTTTGCAAAGTGTATCAGAATGAGTTCACCGGTCAGGCACAAGAGAACTGTTGTTTTAGAGGTGTTTTTAATTTCATACTGTGTTGCTTATTTTGTGTTTTATCATCCTGAAGTAGGGTATCACATTTATCTTGCACAGTTTCATGCACAACGGGAAATGAATCAGATCTTTCCTTTATTTATAACTGCCGTACATGTTTTTTTAAGAAGTCTTGCTTATCTGTATCTTGGATATCCTATACTGTTTTTGATCGTCAATTATAGAAAAGGGTATTTTACACTGTTTTTTGAACAGTTAGTCAGTCTTCTGGTAACGATATGTGTACTGAATTTCATGTTTGGATTTTTCTTTTTTTCAGACAATATAGTATTTGATATACAAAATGTTTTGCAGACCGGTTTTTGGAGGAGTTTAAAAGCTGGTTCCGTCCCTCAGTATTACGTGGTTATTTTACCTGCGGTTTCTTTTTTCGTATTGTTAGTGATTTCCTATCTTTTAATACGTTTTCAAACTACGAACCTGCTATCATATATGAAGGAATACTATATCAAAAAAAATCTTCAGGAATTGCATGAAAACATGAGAGATGTCATGCATTCGGAAAAAAATGTTATTTTTAATCTGAAGATTTTGGCACAGGAAGCATTGAATTCTTATGGTACGGAAGAGGGCCTTACAAAACTGAAAAGAATCTTAGAATTAAGTGAAAGCCACATCGAATCTTTGACACAGACAATCAGTAATACAAAAGATTTGAATCTAAAAACGATTAACCGCAGTTTTTTTGATGCTATCGATATGTCCCTTCAAAATTCTTCGATTTCATCCAGGATACGGATTGAAAAAAATTACCTTTGTAAACAGGCTGATTGCAACTATGATCTTTACCATATGAGCCAGGTCATAACAAATTTGCTTGAAAATGCAGCGGATGCACTGGCTGATACTAGGTCGCCAAGTATCACGCTTACGGTGGATGAAAGCCGCGACTGGGTATATTTTTCTATGACTGACAATGGATGCGGGATTCCTCGTGATAAGATCAGTAAAATCAAAAAACCGTACTTTTCTACGAAATCGAAGCAAAGCAATTGGGGGGTAGGGTTGTCCTTTGCCTTTCGGGTAGTAAAATCACATTTTGGCCACATGCGGATTCGAAGCCGGCAAAATGAATATACCATATTTGAAATTCTATTGACGAAAGGAGCGCGGTGATTACAGTGGAGAAAATTAAAGTTATGATGGTAGATGACATCGAAGATATCCGCGAATATTTTGGGTCAATTTTGGAAAAAGAACTGGACATGGAGCTTGTTGCAAAAGCCGGGAGTGGAGCTGAATCCATTGCACTTGCCAAAGAGCTGAAACCTCATGTGATCTTGATGGATATTTTGATGGAATCACCTACTGCAGGTTTGGAAGCGGCAGAGCAAATCCTGGAAGATAATCCGGATATCAAAATCATCATTCTGACCATTCAGGAAGATGACAACCTTCTGTTTCAGGCATACTGTGTAGGCGTTATGGATTATATTTTAAAAACAGATTCGGTCTCCTATATCACCGATTCGATACGAAATGTCTACCAAAATCAGTTTTTGCTTCGGCCCCATGTGGCACAGAAGATCGTCGGCGAGCTTACCAGGCTGAAGGAGCAGCAAAAGAGCCTTTTATATGTTTTTAACATAATGTCCAGTCTGACAAATAGTGAATTTGAAATCCTTTGCCTTTTCTTTAATGGCAGCAACAGCCGTGATATTGCAAAGTCCCGTTTTGTAACATCAACGACCATAAAGAGCCAGATAAACAGCATTCTTCACAAGTTTAAAATGAGAAATATGAAAGAGGTTGTCCATCTTCTAAAGAAAATGAAATTTGATGATTTTATGAATGAGCATTCACTGTAGGGAACCATTCGGGCAAAAGGTTATTACGGTGATGTATGATGAAATTTATGTTAGCAGAAGGGGGTAATGCTATGCAATATAACAGATTGGGAACGACCGGGCTTTGGGTTAGCAAATTATGCCTTGGAACCGCGAATTTTGGGTTGGGTGACAGCAGAGGATTTCACGATTGGGGTGTTGTTGACCAGAAAACTGCGTTCGAAATTATGGATTATGCCATGGAGCATGGTATTAATTTCTTTGATACTGCCAATGTCTATGGAGGTCTTGACACAAGAGGCCTTTCCGAAGAAATCATCGGAAAATGGTTTAAAACTGGTGGTTTACGCAGAGAGAAAACGGTGCTGGCTACGAAGGTTGGCCGCATTTTTGAACAGGATCAAACCGATGGACCAAATAATTGTGAAGGACTTTCCATTTATAAGATCAGACGGCATTTAGAGGCATCCTTAAAACGTTTACAGACGGATAAGGTTGAGCTTTACAATATGCATAAGCACGACCCTGGTACCAGCTGGGATGAGATTTGGGAAGGTTTTGAAGGGGTGGTACGAAGTGGCAAGGTGGATTATATCGGTGCAAGCAACCACGATGCATGGGAAATTGTAAAGGCACAGGCAGTTGCGAAATCACGAGGCTTTATGGGAATTGTCAGCGAGCAGCATTTGTACACGCCCTTAAACCGCCTGGCAGAACATGAAATGCTGCCTATGGCCTTGGACCAGGGGATTGGTATCACGATTTTCAGTCCGTTATTTCGAGGGATTTTGGGTATTGATATGAGAAACCCTGACAAACATCAGCGCACTGCGGAAGCAGAATTCCATTTTCAATACCTCCAAAAACAACTTTCCGAATTCACGGACTTGTGCGTGGAAATTGGTGAGTCTCCGGCGAATGTAACCTTGGCTTGGGAATTGCGTCATCCGGCAGTCAATTCGATTATCATCGCACCAAATTCTGTAGAGGATTTGGAGGAACTGTTCCGTTCGTTGGAAATTACACTGGATGAAAGTGTGCTGCGGCGTATGGATGAAATCTTCCCGCCTTTGGAGGAATTGAATCCGTATGTACCACGCACCATCAATAGAAGGTAAAATAAATGGATAATTTGATATTTTTTGTTCCAAAGTATGAGGAACTGTTTCTTAAGGATGCTTCGTTTGAAAAACTGTCCACAGGTTTTTCCTTTTCTGAGGGACCTGTTTGGGACATCGCAAAGAACTGTCTATATTTTACGGACTTCGCCAATGATATCATTTATAAGTGGACAAAAAAGGAAGGCAGTGTACCATACCGGACGGCTGCCAACCGGCCCGTAGGATTAAGCCTTAGCTATGACGGACGCATT
The DNA here is from genome assembly GCF_032078915.1 of Lacrimispora sp. GTDB lineage: Bacteria > Bacillota > Clostridia > Lachnospirales > Lachnospiraceae > Lacrimispora. The sequence goes on from NZ_DAMAUN010000032.1 coordinate 3,908, forward strand.
ATCTCTACGGAAAGCAGCGCTCACCGCATTGCTTACGCCGATGAGAAGAAAAGTGAACGGATTGCTGGTTTTTATCAAGGGAAATGGTTTAACAGCCCCAATGATGTTGTGGCAAAGAGTGATGGAAGCATTTGGTTTACCGATCCCTATTCCACTGCGATGGGAGCGAAAAAAGAGCTGGACATGGATGGGGTTTACCGGATATCACAAACAGGAGAGGTGACGCTGGTAACCGGGGAACTTGGAAGACCTAATGGCCTTGCTTTTACACCGGATGAAAGCAGTTTATATGTGAATGATACAAATTTACAGCAAATATTCAAAATTGATCTATTTGAGGATGGTTCTTTTGGTGAGTTGAAATTGTTTGCAACTCTGGATCCCTCTTATGGAGATGGTGCTCCTGATGGCATGAAGGTAGATGCTGCAGGGAATGTTTGGGTCACTGGTCCAGGTGGATTATGGGTGATCACACCGGATGGAATACCGGCTGCAGTGCTAAGAACTCCTGAATTTGCAGGAAATTTCTGTTTTGGTGGGCCGGATAACCGTGTACTTTTTATTGCGGCATGTTCGTCACTTTATGCCTATCCAGTTGCGATTTCCGGCATTATCCCAAAGCAGAAAGGGAATGATCATGGTTAATCTGACTTATGAAAATCGTCATGGTATTGAGACGGTCATTTTAAGTAATGATTTTGTCAAAGCCGTTATTCTTGCCGGAAAAGGTGGTGATTTACTGGAATTCACCTGGAAGCCACTTAAATATAACTGCCTGTACCGCTCTGATGTGCCAATGGATGACTTTGAACATTTGAATCTTCATGAGAAGCGGCTGCTTCATCACAGTGACCATTTACTTGGCGGATGGGTAGATGCCCTTCCCCATCGTGGAATCTATCAAAATATAGAACTTGGTCAGGATAATGGAGGCATTGCTGCAACGCTTCCTTGGCACTGCGAAACGGAGAAAAACGAAAAAGAAGTGATCCGTGTCCGGTTGTGGGTTGATTTACCTGTGTTTCCAATGCATGTAGAAAAGACATTTACATTGTATGAGGATTCCAGCTCTCTTTTCATTGAGGAATCGGTTACAAACCGTGGAGAGACAGAAATGAGTTTTACTTGGACTCAGCATGCGATTTTTTATTACCCGGAAGATGCTGTTTTGGAAATTGATTCGGATCTGGCATTTAAAGCATGGGATCATATGGCAAGTCCCGGACAGCCACTTGAAGCCTATGAAGCAGACATGAAAAAGGCAGTGTTGTCTAACTCAGAGTTTGTCGTTTACAATCATCTGAAAAAAGGGGAAGCAGCATTGACTAACAAAGAGAATCAATTGGAAGTGCGTTTGAATTGGGATATTAACCAGTTTCCCTATCTGCGCTCGCTGTATCAGGAGGGCTTAAGCGGTGTGGAACCGGGAAATGATTTGTTCTCAGGTTTTGAACATTCTCTTCAATATCATACCTATACCGTTTTAAAAGTAAAGGAAAAAATAGAAACATCGTTTGTATTAAGCTTCAACCAACGATAGCTTCAACCAACGGTAGCTTCAATTAATGAGGGAGGATATACCATGGATTTTCTTAAAACAAGGGGCAGAGATATCATCGATGAGCATGGTTCTGTCATATACCTGCGCGGGATTTGTATTGGCGGGTGGATGAATCTGGAAGATTTTATCAATGCCTATCCGGGAACGGAAAGTGGAATTCGAAATCATATTTCGCAAATTTTGGGAAAGAGTAAAGGTGAGCAGTTTTTTGAATTGATGAGTGATAATTTTTTTGCAGAAAAAGACATTCAATTTATCGCTCAAACAGGAGCAACCTGCGTCCGCCTGCCTTTAAATATCAGGCATTTTGAATCGGATGATAAGCCATTTGTCTACAATCAGAATGCTTATAAAAAACTGGATGCAATTTTGGATTTATGTGAAAAATACGGTGTATACGCCATTTTAGATATGCACGCTGCACCCGGATGGCAAAACTGTCACTGGCATTCTGACAATGAACGGGGTGTTTCATTATTATGGAGGCATTCCCATTTCCAGGATCGGCTGATTGGCTTTTGGCAGGAGACCGCAAGGCATTATGCAAACCGGGCGGTTGTTGCCGGATACGAACTGTTAAACGAGCCAAGCTCTGGCAATCCAAGTGGGGAGCATCCCTTTGATTTTTATCAGAACTTTCATCCTGACTGGTTTCGTATCAATGATCTTTATAAACGCACCAGTGCGGCAATCCGTGAAATCGACCCTAAGCATATGATCTTTTTGGAAGGGGATAATTACGCAAGGCTGTTTTCCGGGTTTGACGAACCATTTGATTCGAATCTGGTTTACAGCAGCCACAACTATACCAACCCTGGGTTTGGTCCCGGTAAATATCCTGGATACTATAATGGCATCTATTGGGACAAAAATCATCATAAACTAGAGCTGCAAATTCAAGAAGGCACGATTTATGCTGAAAAATATAATGTCCCATTGCTCATAGGAGAATTTGGCTCCCAGTATCACGGAACTAGTGAAGATGTGGTATACCGCCTCGATTCCATGAAGGATCAATTGGATATTTATAATGAAGCCGGACTGAACTGGACAGCCTGGACCTATAAGGATGCCGGTATTATGGGACTTGTCACTCTTAGCCCCAAGTCAGAATATATGTGTATTGTGGAACCGGTACAGGAAATGAAGAGAAAACTGGGGGCTGAAAATTTTGTTGCCCAATACTGGGATTGCCCTGGCAGAAACCAGTCTCGCGCGCTTGCGGATTTGATTCTTACCACTTCACAAAACACAGAGCTGAATTTAAACGATACGGCATATACCTTTAATTATGCGGCCTTGACCGGGTTTGCAGCTGCGATGCTTCAACCGTCGTATGCGAAGCGTTTTGCAAATGTTACATATAAAGACATAGAGCGGATTATGAGTGCCTTTCTGTTTGAAAACTGTGAGGTGAATCATGCTTATCATGAGATTCTTAAATCTGCACTTGCCAAATAAAGAAAGAGATAAAAAGGAATTATAGGAGGAACAATGCATGAAGATAGCAATGTTAGAACCACTGGCAGTAGAAGCAGCTTATCTGGAAAAATTGGCGAAGCCATTCATTGAAGCAGGCCACAGCGTTTCACTTACGACAAAATCCCTGACCCAAGAGGAGCAGCTGGAATTGGCAAAGGATGCCAATGCGATCATTATCGCCAATAGTCCCCTTTCCCCGGAACTGGTAGATGCTGCTAAGAACCTAAAAATGATTTCTGTGGCATTTACAGGTGTTGACCATGTGCCGGCTGCAAATGTAAAGGCCAAAAATATTTTGGTTTCCAATGCCCAAGGGTATGCAACGGTATCGGTTACAGAATTGGTATTTGGATCCGCCATCGCTGCACTGCGCAACATTATTCCTTGTGATGCAGCAACCCGTGAAGGAAGAACCAAGGACGGCTTGGTGGGAACAGAGCTGTTTGGCAAGACATTTGGTATTGTGGGTTTTGGAGCCATTGGGCGTTCCGTTGGAAAAATCGCGCTGGCATTTGGGTGCAGTGTACAGGCATATGATCCGTTTTTAAAAGTGGGAGAGGTTTATGATGGGGTTCCGGCTGTTGAACTGGAAGAACTTTTAAAAACCAGCGATATTATCTCCTTACACCTTCCGCTTACAGAGGAAACTCATCATTTGATCAATAAAGAGCGTCTGGCACTGCTTAAAAAGTCTACTGTACTCATCAATCAGGCCCGGGGGCCGGTCATCGACTCCGAAGCACTTGCGACTGCACTAAATACTGGACAGATAGCAGCCGCTGTTATTGATGTATTTGACCAGGAACCGCCGATTCCTGACTCACAGCCGCTCTTGCACGCTAAAAACACGGTGCTGACACCTCACATAGGTTTTGCATCGAAAGAATCAATGATTCGCCGGGCAGATATCGCTTTTGAAAATGTACAGGCTTGGCTGGATGGGGAGCCAATTAACGTAAAACTTGGTGATTAAAATGTAAATAACGAGGTATTTCGGAGTTGGAAAATTTTTCAACTGCAAAATACCTCGTTTTTTGTTTGCAGAAGTGAGAAATACAACATGAAAATTGGGAAAACTTATAATTATTAGGGCAGTTTTTATTAAGCTATGCTTAAATGGAATCAGATTCCTTTGCGAGAATTCCAAGGGCGCGGTAGACATGCTGTAATTGAAAATCCGGCTGTTCCATTATCTTTTGAAAAGTCCAGTGGTCGCCTTTTTAGAGAAGGGAAAAATGAACACCCGGAAAGGTTCCGCAAAGGCATAGTTATCAGAAAGATTTGCCATTCATGAATTTTAGTGTTATAATGAACAGGTTACTATCATAAGGCGGTAGGTAGATATATGTCGAAATCGTTATACATTGCAGAAAAACCAAGTGTGGCCCAGGAGTTTGCCAATGCTTTAAAGGCGAATGGAAGGCGCAGGGATGGATATATAGAATCGGATCAGGTGATCGTAACCTGGTGCGTAGGGCATCTGGTAACGATGAGCTATCCGGAAAGCTATGATCCCAAATTCAAGCGGTGGAGCTTATCCACGCTTCCTTTTCTTCCCAAGGAATTTAAGTATGAGGTGATTCCAAACGCTGAAAAACAATTTAAGATTGTAAGCAGTCTGCTAAACCGTCCTGATGTGGATACCATTTATGTATGCACGGACTCCGGGCGGGAAGGAGAGTACATATACCGCCTGGTGGCGCAAATGGCAGGAGTGAGGGACAAGAAGCAGAAACGTGTATGGATCGATTCCCAGACAGAGGATGAGATTTTAAGAGGCATACGGGAAGCAAAGGATGAATCCGAATACGATAATCTTTCCGCCTCTGCTTATTTAAGGGCGAAAGAAGATTATCTCATGGGAATTAATTTTTCCCGATTGCTCACACTAAGATATGGGCAGCATATTTCCAATTACTTAAAAAGCGGGAAGAATACGGTAATATCCGTCGGCCGGGTCATGACCTGTGTCATGGGGATGGTGGTGCGGAGAGAACGGGAGGTTAGGGACTTTGTTAAAACACCGTTTTACCGTGTAATCGGAACCTTTTCCAGAGAGGATGCAGCGAACCCGGAATTATCGGGTATGGATTTTGACGGGGAGTGGAGAAGCGCTCCTGGATCCAAATATTTCGAATCCCCGTTCCTTTATAAGGAAAACGGCTTTAAGGAACGAAAATATGCGGAAGAGCTGATAAACACCCTGTCTCTCATGGATCCCATGGAAGGAACCGTTGCTTCCATAGAAAAGAAAAAGGAAACAAAGAATCCTCCCTTGCTTTACAATCTGGCTGAGCTTCAGAATGACTGTTCCAGAATGTTTAAGATCAGTCCTGATGAGACCTTAAAGCAGGTTCAGGAGCTTTATGAGAAGAAACTGGTCACTTACCCAAGAACGGATGCCAGAGTTTTATCTACGGCGGTTGCAAAGGAGATTCATAAGAACATAGCCGGGCTTAAAGGCTTTGAACCATTGGCAGAAGCAGCGGCAGAGGTTATGGAGAAGGGATCTTTTAAGACCATTGAAAAAACCAGGTACGTCAATGATAAGCAGATAACGGACCACTATGCCATCATACCCACCGGTCAGGGACTTGCCGCGTTAAGGGGACTGTCTCCCCTGGGATTGAAGGTTTATGAAGTCATAGCAAGAAGATTTATAAGTGTCTTTTATCCCCCGGCTGTTTATCAGAAATATGCCCTGGAGCTTGTGGCGGATACAGTGGGTCCCACTGCAGATCCCGCCCCGAATCAGGCGCCTGGAAAGGAACATTTTTATGCCAATTTCCGAGTTATGCTGGAAGCGGGCTATTTAAAAGTCGCAGAGGTGTCCTGGGGAAAAAAGAAGCAGCCGGATGAAGGAAATGGTGAAGCGCCTTCTGAGGACAACGGACAAGAGGAGAACAACCAGGAATCCTCTCAGAAACAAATGGATAATCCAGCATTCGTTGCCATGCTTGGCACCCTGAAAAAGGGAATGAAGCTTCCTCTTAAAAAGCTGACGATTAAGGAAGGAGAAACCTCCCCTCCCAAGCGCTATACTTCCGGTTCCATGATCTTAGCCATGGAAAACGCCGGGCAGCTTATTGAAGATGAAGAGCTGCGCGCCCAGATAAAGGGAAGCGGAATTGGAACCAGTGCTACCCGGGCTGAGATTTTAAAAAAGCTGTGCAACATCAAATATCTTTCCTTAAACAGCAAGACCCAGGTAATTGTTCCCACTCTTTTGGGAGAGATGATTTTCGACGTAGTCAATGCTTCCATCAGACAGCTTCTTAATCCGGAATTGACGGCAAGCTGGGAAAAAGGGCTGACTTACGTAGCCGAGGGATCCATAACCCCGGATGAATATATGCAGAAGCTGGAGAATTTTGTTGCCGGGCGGACCGCAGGAGTTTTAAGACTCAACAATCATTACGATCTGCATGGTGTATTTGATGCTGCGGCAGCTAATTATAAAAAACAAAAATAGGAGATTATAAAATGAAAAAAGAAGATATGACAAACCAGGACTTATTTGATACTACCCATACGATAGCAAAATTATTATTTGAACAGGCTACTTACCCATGGGAAATTATCCCGAAAATCAGTGAATTCATTGTGTCCCTGGGACAACGCCTTCCAAAGGATGAGTATGTTCATGTGGGAAAAGCAGTATGGATCCATAAATCCATTAATCTTCCGCCGACAGCCTGTATGGGTGAGAATGTGATCATATGCAAGGGCGCACAGATCCGTCATTGTGCATTTATCAGAGGCAATGCAATCATTGGAGAAGGCGCTGTAATAGGAAACTCTTCTGAGGTTAAGAACTCCATTCTTTTCGATGGTGTACAGGTTCCTCATTATAACTATGTAGGAGATTCCATCTTAGGCTATAAGTCTCATATGGGTGCTTCTTCTCTGGCTTCCAACGTAAAATCCGATAAGTCTTTGGTAACGGTTCATGCAGAAGACGGGGATATTGAGACCGGTCTTAAGAAGTTCGGTGCGATCATAGGCGATTTCACGGAAGTTGGCTGCGGCGCAGTCTTAAATCCAGGAACCGTGATCGGACCGAAATCCAATATTTATCCTCTTTCCTGCGTCAGAGGCTGTGTAGACGCTAACTCCATCTATAAAAATCAGGGTGAAATCGTAGAGAGAAAAATAATCGAGGAATAAGGAACCGTAAAATGGATAATCAACAAACTGCGGCGAAAAACGGAACCTTTGGTTCGCGGATCGGATTTATTCTCGCCTCTGTTGGCTCTGCGGTAGGTATGGGAAACATTTGGATGTTTCCATACCGCCTGGGCCAGTATGGGGGAGCCGCTTTTTTACTGGTGTATTTTGGCTTTGTTTTTTTGTTTGGCATGGTCGGTCTTTCCGGTGAGTTTGCCTTTGGAAGGCTGACCGGGACAGGCCCTATTGGTTCTTACGACTATGCCATGAAGACCAGAGGAAAAAAGGGAGGCGCCTTTATTGGTGCAATTCCCTTGATCGGGTCTTTTGGCATTGCCATTGGCTATGCCATCATTGTAGGCTGGGTTCTTAAGTACCTGTTCGGATCCTTAAGCGGTGTGATGATGAATACGGATGCAACGGTATACTTTTCCAGCATGACAGGAAAATTTGGCAGTGTACCCTGGCATTTCCTTGTTGTGGCCCTTACTGTGGTTGTACTGGCAGGTGGGGTATTAAAAGGGATTGAAAAAGTGAATGCGATCATGATGCCGTCTTTTTTCATCCTGTTTGCGATCATTGCGGTCCGGGTCTTTTTTCTTCCTGGCGCTCTGGCAGGTTATGAATATCTGCTGGTTCCCAGATGGGAGTACTTACTGAAACCGGAAACCTGGGTGATGGCCATGGGACAGGCATTCTTTTCCTTATCCATTACAGGCTCCGGAATGGTCATTTACGGAAGTTATCTGGATAAAAAAGAAGATATACCCAAGGCAGCTGTCACCACTGCATTACTAGACACGGTTGCTGCGCTATTGGCTGGTTTTGCAATCATTCCGGCGGTATTTGCTTTCCAGATGGACCCTGCAAGCGGCCCGCCTCTTATGTTCATTACAGTACCAAAGGTCTTTTCCATGATTCCGGCAGGAAGATGGGTGGCAGTACTGTTTTTCCTTTCCGTATTGTTTGCAGGGGTGACTTCTCTGGTAAACATGCTTGAGGTGTGTTCAGAGGCGGTACAGACCCACTTGCACTTATCCCGCAAGAAGGCTATTTTTTTGGTAGGAGCAGCGGTGTTTATTCCAGGACTCTTCATAGAATACGAGCCTTATATGGGATTCTTTATGGATCTGATTACAATATACGTAGTTCCCTTTGGCGCTGTTTTATGCTCCATCATGATTTACTGGGTTTTAAAAGATGGAAAGATCATGGAAGAATTAAACAGGGGAAGGAAGAAGCCTTTAGGGGCGGCTTATCTTTTTACTGCAAAATACATCTATGTTTTTCTTGCTGCGTTAGTGTTTGCACTTAGCATCCTGTATAAAGGAATCGGATAAAAATAAAGTCAAAAAGAAACGCGCTTTGAAGTGGCAGGATATGCCGGATCAAGGCGCGTTTTTAGTGGTTCTTTGTTGTCTGCTATTTTGTACCGAAAATTCTGTCTCCTGCATCTCCCAGACCTGGACAGATATAGGCGTTATCATTTAACTGGCGGTCCAGATGTCCGATGTAGATCTGAATGTCCGGATGTGCCTCACGGAGTCTCTTTAAGCCTTCCGGAGCAGCGATAATGGCCATGAATTTGATGTTTCTTCCGCCGTGCTGTTTGATGAAATCCACAGCGGCTTCTGCGGAACCGCCGGTTGCCAGCATAGGATCTGTCACAACAATGGTTCTCTGCTCGATTGGGCTTGGCAGCTTACAGTAGTATTCATGAGGCTCATGGGTAACTTCATCCCGGTACAAGCCGATATGTCCTACTTTTGCAGAGGGAACCAAAGCCAGGATTCCGTTGACCATGCCCAGTCCTGCACGAAGGATAGGAACGACAGCCATTTTTTTACCGGCGATCATAGGAGTCATGCAGGTCTCAATGGGAGTTTCTACCTCTACATCCTGTAAGGGGAGATCTCTTAAGGCCTCAAATCCCATCAGCATTGCGATTTCTTCGATGAGGGCACGGAACTCATTGGTGCCTGTCTTCTTATCTCTTAAAATAGAGATCTTGTGCTGAATAAGCGGGTGAGTAAAAACGGTTACATTGTCCATTGAAAAGTCCATAATTGTTTTAAATCCTTTCTTTATTCTCTTAGAGTATCAGGGTTTCCGGTAATATGAGGTTCATGAGAACAACGATTATGACTGCTGGAAACAGACCTAAGCTGTTTCTTGTAATTGAGCCTGCTATAACATTAAGTTCCCCAAGCTGTGCGAATCCAGATTCGAATATCAGAATCAGTCCAACGATGGTCAATAGGAGCGAAGGAGTACTGGTCCTCAGGGCGAAAATAATTCCACCCTGTACTAAAGGTACGTTTCCTGGGATCACGGTTCCTTCCGGCCGGATAGCTGCGGTGGCAGCGGCCAGAAAAATAATGGAGGAACCAAGAAATACAGGAACTCTAAATTTAGTACAGCAGTGGAATATTAAGTTGCCGTCGCTTGCTGAAAATAATGCCAACGATAGATTGTGACCTGTCATTTAGGGTATGCACGGTTGCAACGAAGATGACAAACAAATGTTTGATACTGAGCAGATGATCTCGGGTTGCCAGTTTTGCGTTGTTACTCATTTTTCTACCCCATTTCTTTTTATTTTCCGTACTATTTTAACAGAGAAAGAGGTAAAAGGCAACTAGTTTTCCTATTTTGTCTCAGGAGTATATTTTATCAGCGCAAAATCACCCAGGCTATGGGGGACAGGAATGGAAATAATTATGGTACCGCTATCTTCATAGCTAAAGGATTCCGGAAAGGCAGGAGTGTGGCCTGAGGAGGCTGCTTCCATGGGAAAGTCCGCATTTTGGAACATTTTGGTATATGTTTCTAAGTTGGTTTGAGTCAAATAAGGAATCAATGCTTCCGTAAGTTCGGGAGAGGCATCATAGAGCTGGCAGTCATCAGAACGGATGTATTCAGCCAGCGCATTGGGATCGGCATAATCCGTGAGACTTAGATCCTTTGCCAGAGACAGATCAACCGTGTTGGTAAAAAACACATTGACCGGATACGCAGCTCCAGCCCCGGAAAGAAGTCCGGTGTATATAACTGTGACGCGTTTTCTGTCTACGGAATTTACTTTTGCTGTAAGAGAAAGGCTGTCCTTTTCCGCATTGACGGAATAGGCTTTTAATATCTCAAGGGCATTGCTTTTTAACAAAGCGTTTATTTTTTCTTCCATGGCCCCATCCTCCAATCCGGAGACGGTCGGATACTGAATGGAAATATTTCCCTCTTTATAGGTGTGGAGGGCAGCGGTGATGCCGGCGGCAGAAGCGTTTTTCCCGGTTTCCTTTTGCTGGGCTTGGGTATCCGGGTTTTCGATCTTTACAGGCTCTGGTGCTTCTGTGGCAGCGGACATGGATTCTCCTGTTTCAGCAGCAGTAGCGGCCGGCAAGTCGGTTTTAACATAATTCTTTTGTCCGCAGCCGCTTAAAATCAGGGTGCAGCCGATGAAAAGGGCCGGGATAACAGTATTTCGTTTCATAGGATTACCTCCCTTCAGTTTTGCTGATTTTTTTACAGTATATCACAAATATTGCAGATGCGCCTGTGATTTCCCTCGAATTAAGAAAAATATAGGAAAATTTTGGAAGTAAAGTGCTGCAGAAGATGCCGTAAGATGCGAAGATATACAAGCCGCAGAATAGAGAAAAGGCCCTGGAAAACTGAATGTTTCAGCTTTCCAGGACCTTGCTCCCTGCCAAGGGTGTAGTGCCGGCAGTGGGACTTGAACCCACACGATGTTGCCATCAACGGATTTTGAGTCCGCCTCGTCTGCCATTCCGACATGCCGGCCTTTCCTTACAACGCTCATTATTTTATCATAGGATTTTCCATTTGGCAAGTGTTTTTTTGCGATTATTAAATTGAAAATGAGCAAAATATATTGTATGATAGACAAAAGATATAATTAAGGAGGTGTCTGGACCATGACATGTAAGGAAGCAGAACGTCTCGTTATGCCATACATCAATGATGAACTGACAGACGAAGAGCTGAGTGAATTTCTGGAACATATGGAATCCTGCCCGGATTGCCGGGAGGAACTGGAAATATACTTTACTGTGGACGTGGGAATCAGGCAGCTGGATTCCGAAACAGGGAATTATAATATAAAAGGAGCGCTGGAGGCAACCATAGAACAGTCCAGACAAAGGCTTCAGGTTATCCGGTGTATTAAGATTGCCAGGTATGCGGTGGCTACGGTAAGTGTAATGGCACTGTTTTTTACGGTTCTTCTGCAATGCCGGATCTGGCTGCAGTGGGGCTTACTATGATGGGTGAAAGTGCCCAATAGGTATACCAGGTATACCTTTATGCCCAAAGAACTTGGGCAGGAAAGAGGAAACATGAGCAGAAAAAATATCGTTTTAGTAGATGGAAGCAGCATGCTAAGGAACGCTTTTTACGGGCTTCCTTCCAATGGAGCGAGAGGGCTTCAAAGCCTGATCATGAAGCTTTTAGAGGCAAAAGAAGCGGACTATCTGGCAGTGGCCTTTGACTCAGAAACAGAAGGCAGCCATAAGGAAATGTATAAAAACACGGCGGTGTACGAAGGGCTTTTAACGGAGGAAGAGCGCTTAAGGGAGGCGCTGCTTTCCCTGGATATTCCGGTACTGGTTAAAGACGGATATACTTCTGCCGATATTCTGGCCTCATTGGCAAAAAGGTGTCAGGAAGAGGAAGGAGAAGTCCTGCTTCTGTCCGGGGACCGAACGCTTTTGCAGGCAGTGGAAGAACATGTTACCCTTAAGATTCCGGTTGTCAGAGAAGAGGGTCTGGAGTTTAAGTCCTATTCCATAGAACTCATACGGGAAGAATTCGGCCTGGAGCCGGAGCCCCTGGCCGGAGTGTTTGCGCTATCCGGAGCATGGGGGATTGGTGAGAAAACGGCCTGTCAGTTGATAAGGGAGTATCACAACGTAGAAAATATTTATGACCACATAGAAGAAATAGGGTCTCAGAGAATCCGGGAGGCGCTTACCGGGAATCAGGAAGCGGTAAGGCGGAAGAAAGAACTAGCTGTCCTTCGCAGGGATTGCGATATCCACCTGGATTATACGAAAACTCCCCAGCAGGCAGAGATTCAGAAAATTATTGATATGGATTTCGTCCCTGCCGTTTTCCCTGGAGAAGATGAGGAACCGTCCTTGGAATCTGGTTTTCATGCTGTTACAGACCTTTCAGAAGCTGAAACCATATTTTTAAAGTGCAAAGAGGGTTGTCAGTTGGGGCTGCAGCTGGTAATTGAGGACAAGGCTGTATCAGCCCTGTCTCTTTGCCTCAGTGAGACAGAGTGCTACTGCTTCATTCCACAGGGGACCCTTACGCCGCAATATCTGGCAGAAAAAGCAGAGGAGGTCTGTAAAAAAGCGGGACAGACCACCGTTTTTCACTTAAAGAGCCAGCTTGCATTTTTAAAGCTTACGCTGGAACAACCGGTGTTTGATGCAGGCGTTGCCGGATATTTGCTAAACCCGCTAAAGGATTCCTATGAATACGATGATCTGGCGGAGGATTACTTAGATCTCTCCCTCCCATCTAAAACAGAGCTTATAGGAAAAAGCTCCTTTAAGCGTGTGCTGGAAGAAAACAGGGAAAAAGCCGTTACCTGTATCTGCTATATGTCCTATGTTGCTTTAAAAAGCCATGACCTGCTTCGTGAGTCACTGGAAAAGGCGGGTATGGATAAGCTGTTTTATGAGATTGAAATGCCTTTGATCTATAGCCTTTTTCATATGGAAGAAGCAGGAATCCGCGTGGAAAGGGAACGCCTGAAGGAATATGGTGACCGTTTAAAGGTCCGTATTGCGGAGCTTGAGCAGAAGATATATGAAGAAACGGGAGAAACCTTTAATATCAATTCCCCCAAGCAGCTGGGAGAGGTTCTCTTTGACCATATGAAGATTCCGGGAGGAAAAAAGACAAAAACCGGTTATTCAACGGCAGCGGATGTATTGGAAAAGCTGGCGCCTGACTGGCCTGCGGTCAACCTGATTCTGGATTACAGACAGTTGACGAAATTAAATTCTACCTACGCAGACGGGCTGGCTGCTTACATCGGGCCGGATGAGCGGATTCACGGAACCTTTAACCAAACAATTACAGCTACGGGTAGAATCAGCAGCACAGAACCTAATTTGCAGAACATTCCGGTCCGCATGGAGCTGGGCAGGGAAATCAGGAAGGTTTTCGTACCTCAGGAGGGCTGCCAGTTTGTTGATGCGGATTATTCTCAGATTGAGCTGAGAGTACTGGCCCATATGTCAGGGGACCAGCGTTTGATCGGCGCTTACCGGCAGGCAGAGGATATCCATGCCATCACGGCTTCTCAGGTGTTTCATGTTCCCCTAGATGAGGTGTCGCCTCTTCAGAGAAGGAATGCAAAGGCCGTAAACTTTGGCATTGTTTATGGAATCAGCTCCTTTGGACTAAGCGAGGGCTTAAGCATCACCAGAAAAGAGGCTTCGGAATACATTAGTAAATATTTTGAAACCTATCCGGGTGTGAAGCTGTTTTTAGACGGCCTTGTATCTGAGGCGAAAGAACAAGGGTATGCGGTCAGCATGTTTGGCAGACGCCGTCCCGTCCCAGAGCTTAAATCCTCTAACTTCATGCAGCGCTCCTTTGGAGAGCGGGTCGCCATGAATTCTCCCATCCAGGGTACTGCGGCAGATATTATCAAGATTGCCATGATCCGGGTGGATCATGCTTTGAGAAAACAGGGATTAAAATCCAGGATCGTCCTTCAGGTCCATGATGAGCTTCTCATTGAAGCATATCATGATGAGGTTGATAAGGTAAAAGAGCTTCTTGTGGAAGAAATGAAGCATGCAGCGGACCTTGCAGTGTCCCTTGAGGTAGAGGCCAATGTAGGAGACTCCTGGTTTGATGCAAAGTAAATACCTTGCAACAGGCTGCAAAGTATTTGATGGGCTGTCGCCAGCCGGACATGCAGGCATGTCCGGCTGGGCCGCTGCCTTTAGGAGAATAAAGGGTTGGTGACAGGATGAGAGTGATTGGATTGACCGGAGGGGTCGGAGCCGGAAAAAGTCTGGTTCTTTCTATTTTAAAAGAGGAATACGGTGCGGAAGTAATCAAAGCGGATGAAGTGGCCCATGAGCTCATGGAGCCGGGAAAGGAAGGCTACCTGGCTGTTAAGTCAGCCATGGGGAAAGACCTTCTAAAACCCGATGGAACCATTGACCGTAAAGCTTTGGCCGCACGTATTTTTGAGGATGATAGCGCAAGGAAAACCGTAGATGGAATCATTCACCCTATGGTATGGAAAACCATCGGGGATAAAATTTCTGCTTCCCAAGCAGGGCTTATTGTGGTAGAATTTGCAATTATGAATGAAAATATGGATGACAGCTGGGATGAGATGTGGTACGTCCATGCATCAAAGGAGAACCGGATCCGCCGTTTGGCGGAAAGCAGGAGCTATACGAGAGAGCATTCGGAGCGTATCATAGCGAGTCAGGCCTCTGAAGCTGAGTTTTTAAACCGCTGTACGCGGGTGATTGAAAATAACGGTTCCATAGAGGATGTAAAGCAACAGCTGGCTGAACTATTGAAAAGCAGAGGGTAATACCCTGGGGGTATCCCATTACACCCGGAAAAGCGGGGGGATCATCCAGAATGCAGGGCTGAAAAGAGGAAAATATGAGATTGGTAAGTATTGCAAGCGGAAGCAGCGGAAACTGCATTTATGTGGGCTCCGATACCACGCATATCCTGGTGGATGCCGGGATAAGCAACAAACGGATCGAACAGGGATTAAATGAAATCGGAGTAAAGGGAAGTGAACTGACAGGAATCGTCATTACCCATGAACACTCCGACCATACAAAAGGACTGGGAGTTCTGGCAAGGAAATATGGGGTTCCAATTTATGGGACCAGTGAGACCCTGGAAGAGATATCAAAGCAGAAGTATTTAGGGGAATACCCCTGGGAATTATTTTGTGCTATAAGGCCTGATGTGGATTTTAATGTGGGGGATCTGGAAGTAAAGCCTTTTTCCATTGATCACGATGCGGTGAAGCCGGTGGCTTACCGGATCCAGCATGGCCGCAAGTCTGTTGCGGTTGCCACGGATATGGGGCATTACGACCAGTATATTATTGAACATCTTCAGGGGCTTGATGCGGTGCTTATAGAGTCCAATCACGATGTAAATATGCTGCAGGCAGGGCCTTATCCCTACTATCTGAAACGCCGGATCCTGGGAGATCACGGACACCTTTCCAATGAGAATGCGGGACGGCTTTTGTGCTGTATTCTTCATGAAAACTTAAAGAAGATTTTGCTGGGCCACTTAAGCAAGGAGAACAATTATGAAGAGCTTGCTTATGAGACGGTAAGGCTTGAGATCACTGAAGGAGATAATCCATTTAAGGCATCGGATTTTTCCATAGCGGTTGCAAAAAGGGATCAGATGTCAGAGATTATTACGATATAATGAGCGAAGATGGGCTTGCTCATCGGCGCGAAGGTTGAATGTTGATCATGGACCACAGGTCCATGATATAATCTAATGAAAGAGGAGAAACATTATGAACAAAACGATTATTACAGTAGTTGGAAAAGACACCGTAGGGATCATAGCAAAGATCTGTACTTATTTAGCAAGCAACCAGGTGAACATATTGGATATATCCCAAACCATTGTCCAGGGCTTCTTTAATATGATGATGATCGTGGATATCAATGATGCAATAAAGCCTTTCGGAGAGTTGGCTGATGAACTGGAACAGATTGGCGATGAAATCGGAGTAAAGGTAAAATGCCAGCGTGAAGAGATTTTTACCAGCATGCACCGTATCTAATGACAAGTTCAAGGCATAAGAAAAGGATGGGTTCCCGATATGTTAAATATGTTTGAAGTTAATGAAACCAATAAAATGATCGAACAGGAGCTGCTTGATGTACGTACCATTACCATGGGCATCAGCCTTCTTGACTGCAGCGACAGTGACTTAAAAACGGTGAATGAAAAAATTTATAATAAAATCACAACCGTTGCAAAGGATCTTGTGGCGGTGGGAAAGGAGATTGAAAAGGATTTTGGAATTCCCATTGTAAATAAAAGAATTTCTGTAACTCCCATTGCCATAGTCGGCGGTGCGGCCTGCAAGAGTCCGGAAGATTTTGTGACCATTGCACAGACCCTTGACCGTGCGGCCAAGGAAGTGGGCGTTAATTTCATTGGCGGCTATTCTGCCCTTGTAAGCAAGGGAATGACCGCTGCGGATAAAAACCTGATCTGCTCTATACCAAAGGCCCTCGCCTGTACAGACCGTGTATGCAGCTCTGTTAATGTAGGTTCCACAAAGACAGGCATTAACATGGATGCAGTGGCTCTTATGGGAGAGACCGTAGTGGAAACAGCAAAGGCCACCAAGGACATTGATTCCCTCGGCTGCGCCAAACTGGTGGTATTTTGTAATGCGCCGGATGATAATCCTTTTATGGCAGGAGCGTTCCACGGGGTGACGGAAGCGGATGTCATCATTAATGTGGGAGTCAGCGGTCCTGGGGTTGTTAAGACCGCCATTGAGTCAGCCAGAGGAAAGGATTTTGAAGTTCTCTGTGAAACCATTAAAAAAACCGCATTTAAGATAACCCGTGTCGGTCAGCTGGTTGCCCAGGAAGCGTCAAAAAGGCTGAATGTTCCCTTTGGTATCATTGATTTATCTCTTGCACCGACTCCAGCCGTTGGCGACAGTGTGGCTGAAATCCTGGAAGAGATCGGCCTGGAACGGGTAGGCGCACCGGGAACCACGGCTGCCCTTGCCTTGCTAAATGACCAGGTAAAAAAAGGCGGCGTTATGGCCTCCTCCTATGTGGGCGGCTTAAGCGGTGCGTTTATTCCGGTCAGCGAAGATCAGGGAATGATCGATGCGGTAGCCATGGGGGCGTTGAATATCGAGAAACTGGAAGCAATGACCTGTGTCTGCTCGGTTGGTCTTGATATGATCGCTATTCCTGGAGACACACCTGCCACTACCATTGCTGGTATTATTGCAGACGAATCTGCGATCGGAATGGTAAACCAGAAGACAACGGCAGTCCGCATTATTCCGGTTATTGGAAAATCCGTGGGAGAGACGGTGGAATTCGGCGGTTTATTGGGATATGCTCCTGTTATGCCGGTCAGCAAGTACTCCTGTGAGAAATTCGTAACCAGAGGCGGACGGATTCCGGCGCCCATTCACAGCTTTAAAAACTAAGTACCGGTGGAGGATTGATACAGGATATGAATATCTACTTGATTCGCCATGGACGACAAAGCAGTAAACTCTGTAATACCGATGTGGATCTATCCGAAGAAGGCCGCCGCCAGTCGGCCTTAGTCGGGGAACGGCTGGCTTCCATAGGCATTGAAGCGGTATATTCCAGCCATTTGATCCGGGCGGTGGAAACCGCCAGGGAAGCAAACCGGTACTGGAATGCAAAGCACATCATAAGACAGGAGCTTAGAGAGATTTCCTTTGGAGATATGGAAGGCATGGCGGATGAGGAGATAGCGGCAAAATACGGGGATTTTCAGAAAGAACAGGCACGGCTGGAACAGGATCTGCCCTATCCCGGAGGCGAGTGTGCCGGGGATGTGATGAAACGGGCCATCCCCGTCCTTGAAGAAATTGCCGCAAGCGGTTACCAGAATGTAGCCGTTGTGACTCACGGAGGCGTGATCCGCTCCGTGACATCAGCATTGCTTCATATGGAACCAAAGTATTATCGTCTCCTTGGAAATTCCCTTGAGAACTGCAGTATTACAGAAGTGCACTGGAACGAAAAAACAGGGCGCTTTTTAATGGAACGTTTTAATGATTATGCGCATCTTGAGCCTTACCCCGAGCTTTTGCGGGCAAGCTGGGTGGATGCAGAAAACTGAAACACCTTTCGGGTATCCCTTTATGCCCAAAGAGCGTGGGGCAGGAAAGAGGAAACACCCTTCGGGTATCCCTTTATGCCCAAAGAGCATGGGCAGGAAAGAGGAAAGGAGTTGCCTGATTTTATGGAAGAAAAGGAAAAAGAACATTTAATTCAGATCGGAAGAGAGTTTCTTGATGAAAATCTGCTTCGGATCGTAATCAGCAATCCATCAGATAAGCAGGGCGTTTCCAAGGTAAAGGTACGCCCGCTTTTGCTAAAAGGAAACTTGGTTTTTCAAGCGGAAGAGCTGGTGGGAAGCCAGGCCTTTCATAAGAATTATTCTGCGGGAGAATGCATTTCTTATATCGTGGATCTGCTGGATGGAACGCTCCGCCAGATGGAACTGGAATCCAGGAAAGGCCAGGTCAGAGTGTTGATAAGCAAAAAGGGAAGCCCAAGCATCAAGATAAAGCGGCAGCAAAAGATTGAGGTACCTTCCCCGGTTCCCCAGCATAACAGACAAAAAAGTTATATTTTAAAAGAAGGCACACCGGTCCCTTTTCTGGTGGATCTGGGAGTCATGACGGCGGAAGGAAAAGTTATTGCTTCCAGATATGATAAGTTTCGCCAGATCAACCGGTTCCTGGAGTTTATTGAGGATATTCTTCCCAGGCTTGATAAGGGCAGAGAGAATGTAATCATTGATTTTGGCTGCGGGAAGTCCTATCTGACCTTTGCCATGTATTATTATCTTCATGAGCTGAAAGGGTATTTGATCCGTGTCATCGGGCTGGATTTAAAGCAGACGGTCATAGATGACTGCAACCGCCTGGGAGAACGGTATGGATTTGATAAGTTAAAATTTTATCATGGAGATATCGCTTCCTACGAGGGAGTGGACCATGTGGATATGGTAGTAACGCTTCATGCCTGTGATACCGCTACGGATTATGCCCTGGCAAAGGCAGTCCGCTGGGGAGCCTCTGTCATTTTGTCAGTTCCCTGCTGTCAGCATGAGCTGAATAAAACCATGCATCAGGAGCTTATGGCTTCCGTATTTCAATATGGCCTGATCCGGGAACGGATGGCAGCTCTATATACGGATGCGCTCAGGGCAGAAATTCTGGAAAGCCAGGGATACCGGACCCAAATTCTGGAATTCATCGACATGGAGCATACTCCGAAAAATATTCTGATCCGCGGAGTGAAACAGGGTGAAAAGAAGGATAACCGCAGGGAGATCCAGGAAATCATGGAATTTCTCCATGGGAAGCTGACTCTTGCTGACTTGCTCATAAAAGAGGATATGAATTAGAAAGTGGATGGTAATTTTTGATTATATGTGGTATGATATATAAAACGATTTAAGGAGGAGAAATCAGTGCCTTTCATTAACTCGAAAGTAAATGTCGCATTATCAGAAGAAGAAAAAACAGCACTAAAAACAAAGCTTGGACAGGCCATCAGCCTCATTCCCGGTAAATCGGAGAACTGGCTCATGGTTGGCTTTGAAGATAACTGTTCCCTTTACTTTAAAGGGAATAATAATACAAAGCTAGCTTTTGTGGAAGTAAAGATTTTCGGTCATGCATCAGAGCTGGATTACGACAGGCTGACCGCTGAGATCTGTAAAATCTATAAAGATGTGCTTTCCATCGCCCAGGATAAAATTTATGTGAAATATGAGGAAGTGGATCACTGGGGTTGGAACGGAGGAAACTTTTAGCTGCACCAGCTGATTCTTATTCGGGAGGAATGGTTTATGGAGCTTTGGGATGTTTATGATGAAAACCGGGTGGCCACTGGAAAAACTCATGTCCGCGGAGTACCGCTTGGAACAGGAGATTATCACCTTGTGTCGGATATCTGGCTTGTAAACGGAAATAAGGAGATTTTGCTCACCAAAAGGCATCCGGATAAGCCCTATGGCCTTATGTGGGAATGCTCCGGGGGCTCTGTTCTTGCGGGTGAAACCAGCATAGAAGGAGCCCTTCGGGAGCTTTCTGAAGAGGTTGGGATCCGGGCGGAAAAAGAACAGCTCATCCTGATTCATGCAATCCGTCTGAAAGAGCGGTTTGTGGACACCTATATCACCAGACAAAATGTTACCATAAATGACATAACCATTCAGCAAGAAGAAGTGGTAGATGCGAAGTTTGTTACGTTTGGACAGCTCCTTGAAATGTGGAAACAGGGAATCGTAGTTCCTAAATCCCGGTTTCTTCTATATAAAGATAGGATCAGGGAATTCATTCAGCCGTCATCATAGGATGACGACGGAATGAGTGAACTCATTTTTCATTTTTATGCGATATTTGTCCTGCACAATGGTCTGATAAATGTGGGAGCAGTAAAAATCCTGGCGGAGCATGGACCAGGCTGCTCCGGAAAGAATGAGTCTTGCATCGGCAGTTTTTGTGATGAGAGGGATGCTCCCTCTCTTTTTTATTTCTCCCATAAGGCCTGCGGAAGTTTTTTTAAAGCCCAAAACCCGGGCATATGGGGCGTAACCGACGTTCCGGCCCAAAACAACCTGTTGGGCAGTGATTCCAAGAGCGATATGGAGAAGAGCCCGGCTGATCCGCGTATAAGTATATTGCCTTGTTTTTAAGTGGTTGATTTTTTCCTCAAATGGAAGGAAATCCGGAAGCTGCCTTAAGAGTCTGGCTGCCAGTTCTTCTGAAACGTCGGCATACTTCTCAAAGGGAATTCCTTCGCAGTCCAATTTAAGCAGGGTAGTATTTAATAAGGCGCTGATATCGTCAGGAAATACTGGAAAGCTCTGGGACATCATCTGTTTTACTGAATCCGGCACCTGGATCAGGGAGGATTCCGCCTGCATCAGCACATCCGGATTTTCATAAATGGCTTTCCGGATTCCGGTGGCTGAACTGAAACCTTCGGAGGCAAGACTGGTATCGTGATATCCATATCCTTTTCTGGATATGGTGACTGGAATCATTGGGCTTTTCTGCCTGTAAAGAGCCTTACAATACTCGATTCCCAGGATGTTATTTGGGGAGGCCAGAATGGAAGCCTCATCCTCATTTAAGATTCCACAGGAAATAAGGGCCAGGTTTCTGGCCTGGGGAAAGGTGGCCCCCCTTTTCAGCTCTCTGCGCAGCTCTTTCGTATAAACAGGGGGTTCTGTGGCTAAAATAGAAGCAATACCGGTAAGTTTTTCCACATTACCGCATTCGCTTCCAAAGCAGACGCTGCCAACCACTCCCAGATTGTTAAGGAGGGCGATCCCACTGGCTGCAAAATCCTCTGCGCTGCTGGAAGCAAAGACAGACGGAAGCTCGATCACCAAGTCGGCTCCGCAAGACAATGCCATGGCTGTTCTTGTATATTTATCATAGATGGCGGGAGCTCCTCTTTGGACAAAATCCCCGCTCATAGCCACGATGCAATAGTCTGCCTGAGACATTTCTTTGGCTTTCCTGATATGGTAGGCATGTCCATCATGGAAAGGGTTGTATTCAGCGATAATACCAACGGCTAGAGAATTTTTGTTTTTCATGTTAAAAGATATCCTTTTTCTTTTTCTTATCCTCTATTATGCGATTGTTTCGCAAAAAATGCAAATTATTTTAGCACAACACTTGAAAATTTTGGCGAATCCAAATAGAATAGAGTGAGAATCGGTGAAAAACATCGATTAAAAGAACAGGAGAATAGATAGGTATGAATTTTATCGTTGAAACATCAGCTCGACATGTACATCTAACTCAGGAACATCTTGAGATTTTATTTGGAAACGGCTATGAGTTAACAAAGAAAAAATCTTTATCCCAGCCAGGACAGTTTGCCTGTGAGGAGAGAGTAACTGTTGTTGGTTCCAAGGGCGAGTTTAAAGGAATTTCCATTTTAGGCCCGGTTAGAAAAGCGACTCAGATAGAGCTTTCCGCAACCGATGCCCGTTCCATTGGAATTGCTGCGCCTTTAAGAGAATCTGGTGATGTTGCCGGCAGCGGTGCATGCAAGATCATTGGACCTGCTGGTGAAATTGAGATAACAGAGGGCGTGATCGTTGCCAAGCGTCATATCCATGCAACTCCTGCAGAAGCAGAAAAGCTTGGTGTTAAAGATGGTGAAGTTGTTTCTGTGAAAATAGACACAGACGGTAGAAGCCTTATTTTCGGAGATGTAGTTGTGCGTGTAAATGAAAATTATGCTTTGGCTATGCACATTGACACAGACGAATCCAACGCAGCAAGCTGTAGCAGAGAACAGTACGGCGAAATTATTAAATAAATGAAGGAGAATCAAAGGAATATGAAAATTTTAGTTATTAACTGTGGAAGCTCTTCCTTAAAGTACCAGCTGATCGATATGGAGAATGAGGGAGTCTTAGCAATAGGCTTATGCGAGAGAATCGGCATTGCCGGTTCCAAGCTGACTCACAAGTCAGAAGGCAATGAGGATATGGTAGTAGAGAAAGAGATGCCGAACCATACCGTTGCTATCAAGCTGGTTTTGGATGCATTGGTTGATCCAAAATACGGTGTAATCAAGGATACCAGTGAAATTTCTGCAGTAGGACACAGGGTTCTCCATGCAGGAACGATTTACAGCGATTCTATCGTAGTAAATGAAGACGTGAAAAAGGTTATCCGTGACTGCTTTGATTTAGGACCTTTGCATAATCCGGCAAACTTAATGGGAATTGAAGCATGTGAGGAAGCAGTACCGGGAGTTCCTAATGTAGCGGTATTTGATACTTCTTTCGGTATGGGTATGCCTGATAAAGCAGCCATGTATGCAATTCCTAATGAATATTATGAGAAATACAGCATCCGCCGTTACGGTTTCCATGGAACAAGCCACAAATTTGTATCCAATGAAGCTTTAACATACTGTGATCTGGATCATAA
This sequence comes from Lacrimispora sp., assembly GCF_032078915.1. Taxonomy (GTDB): domain Bacteria; phylum Bacillota; class Clostridia; order Lachnospirales; family Lachnospiraceae; genus Lacrimispora. Next base: position 26,884 of record NZ_DAMAUN010000032.1, read on the forward strand.
GAATGGCAAAGTAATCGTATGCCACTTAGGAAACGGAGCCAGCATTTCTGCCTCCATCGGCGGCAAGTGCGTGGATACCAGCATGGGACTGACTCCTTTAGAGGGTCTTATCATGGGCACCAGAAGCGGTGACATCGATCCTGCTGTTATTCAGTTTATCTGCAATAAGGAAGGCAAGAGCGTCAATGAGGTACTGGATATTTTAAATAAAAAATCCGGTATTCTTGGTATGTCCGGCGGTATCTCCAGCGATTTCCGTGATGTGCAGAAAGCACAGGGAGAAGGAAATCATCTGGCTGATATTGCAATCCAGGCATTTATTTACCGCGTGGCAAAATACATCGGTTCATATGTAGCAGCGATGAACGGTGTTGACGCTATTGTGTTTACTGCAGGCGTGGGTGAGAACGATAAGCCGATCAGAGGTGCGGTTTGTGAATATTTAGGATACCTTGGTATTTCTATTGATGCTGAAGCCAATAAGACAAGAGGAAAGCGTATCATGATCTCCACACCAGATTCCAAGGTAAAGGTATGCGTAATTCCTACCAATGAAGAGCTGGCCATTGCAAGAGAGACAAAAGCTCTGGTATAATCCGGGTTAAAACGGTACATGATGTTGTGTATGGGTTACAGTTCAGCCATACATTCATAAGTATGGCCGAACTGTTACTTCAAATATGGAAATATTTGTTGACAAATGTTGCACCCATATGTATAATAACATAGGTGCGTATTAGGAGACTAGTATGCTTATTAATTTAACTGAGTTGTTCACCCTTGAAGGGAAAGAGAAAACTTACACACCCGATCTTGATATGAAAGTCTATCACGGTCCAGGCGGTGATTATGAAGTAGTAGATGCAGAACCTGTGCTGCTGCGGATTATGAATCTTGGAGACAAAAAGCTGGTAGTGGAAGGAAAAGCGAAATTAGCTTTGATCATTCCATGTGACCGCTGTTTGGATCCGGTGCGTGTTGACTTAAGTTTTGATGTGATCCGTGCACTTGATTTAAGTGAAACGGATTCGGGAATTGTTGAAGATTTCGAAGAACAACCATTTATTAATGGTTATAATCTGGATGTAGACCAGTTGGTTTGTGATGAACTCATACTGAACCTGCCTATGAAAGTTCTCTGCAGTGAAGACTGCAAGGGGATTTGTAATAGATGTGGAACAAATCTCAATCATGAGACTTGTGACTGCGATATTAGGTCTGCAGACCCTAGAATGGCAGTCATCCAGGATATTTTTAAAAAGTTTAAGGAGGTGTAACCATGTCTATCTGTCCAAAGAACAAATCTTCTAAAGGAAGAAGAGACAAACGTAGAGCAAACTGGAAGATGAGCGCTCCAAACTTAGTGAAGTGCAGTAAGTGCGGTGCACTTATGATGCCTCACAGAGTATGCAAGGCTTGCGGTTCTTACAACAAGAAAGAAATCATTTCTGTTGAGTAATATTTAAACGAATAAGCTTATAAAGCTGGTGAAATAAGGCTTTCCGGATTACCGGGAAGCCTTATTTTATCGGCTTTTTCATTTTTTGAAAAAGCCTTTATTTTGTTCGATCGCTTTATTCAATGAAATCAATCGGATATTCGCAATCCGCTTCGCAGCTTGATGAGGTTAAACTGGTTCTTCAGAAGAACGTACATTATTTTTCTTTCCCCGGTTGATTTCAAAATCATTTTGGATGACTTTGTTGTATACCGATATGACTTTATAAAAATGATCAATTTCTTCTGGGCTGCATTCTTTTTTTAGTTCCCCCATTGTCTTGGCGATATCGATTGTATCATAAAGTTTATGTGCTTTGCTGAGCTTTACTCCGATTTCTGTAGCATATAGGAGCACATTTTTGGCATTTCCTTCCTTTTTTTCTTTTGTAACTAGTCCCTTTTCAGATAACCGGCTGACTGTTTGTGACAATGCACCTTTTGTTTTATTCCAATAGGAGGCCAGTTCTGTAATGGTTATACCTGGGTTTTCCTCAATATAAGTGAGTGTGTGCGCTTCAATCATGCTGAGCAGGATGCCAAGTCCATAATCATGTGTTGAGATTATATAGTCATTATATCGCATAACAAACTGATAAATACTATTGTGCCTTTCATTTAATGTGTGAAAAGTCTCGTCAATAATACTTTCATTTAAATTTTGGTTCTCTTTCATTTACTCATTCCCTTTTAATTAAATTTTGTGTAAAGTCCATAAAGGTAAACTTACCCAATCATAAGTCTAACACAATAATCCGGAAAAATCAAATAAAAAATCAAAAAAAGGTATAAAAATAGTATAGACATTAAACAAAAATATATTGACAAAGTCCTTGTATACCGATATAATTCAAATGTAAAATAGTTTAGGCATTAAACTAAAAGGAGGGTTTATTAAATGGGAGTCAAAGATTTTTGCAGCAAGTATTATGTAGATCGTATGGGGACAGCTTCCTTAAAATGGGATGCGCTCGATCTACGGTTTGGGGATCCGGATTTGATATCCATGTGGGTGGCAGATATGGAATTTAAGGTACCGGAAGCTGTTGTTGAAGCATTACATAAGAGGGTTGATCATGGCATATTTGGCTATTCTTTCGTGCCGGATTCCTATTATGAGGCTGTTATTGATTGGGAATACAGCCATCATGGTTACAAAATGAAAAAAGAATGGATGCGGATTTCACCCGGAGTTGTGGCGGCTTTGTATTGGGCGGTTAATATGTATACGAAAGAAAATGACTCCGTCATTATTCTTACACCGGTATATTATCCATTCCACAACTGTGTGAAAGACAGCAAACGTAATCTGGTTACTTGTGATTTAAATTATGATAAAGGTATCTATACCATTGATTTTGAAGCGTTTGAAAAGAAAATTGAAGAGAACCATGTAAAGATGTATATTATGTGTTCTCCTCACAATCCAGCAGGCCGTGTATGGACGGAAGAAGAGCTGGAGAAAATGCTGGAGATCTGCGCGCGCCATAATGTTTTGGTTGTATCTGACGAAATCCATCAGGATTTGGTGTTTGGAGAGAAAAAACATATTCCGGCAGCAACTATAGCCAACGGAAAATATGCGGACAATATGATTACTGCCTTTGCAGCATCTAAAACCTTTAATCTGGCAACTTGCTTAACTTCAACGATTGTAATCAAAAATGAGGAATTAAGAAAAACCTGGGATGAGTTCACCAGAGTATTTAATAATGTGGAGGTAAATATATTCGGTATTACGGCAGTGGAGGCCGCTTTAAGAGGGGGTAATGAGTGGTATCAATCCCTGAAGAAGGTGATCTGTCACAATTATCAGATGGTAGTGGAAGAGATGAAAGAGTTCCCGGAAGTTTATATTGTTCCACTTGAAGGAACTTACCTGCTTTTCATGGATTTAAGGAATTATGTAGACATTGAACAAATAAAAGAATTTACACAAAATCAGTGCAGACTGGCTGTCGATTACGGTGAATGGTTCGGTGAGAACTGGAAAGGCTTTATCCGGCTGAACTTAGGAACGACGCCTGAAATAGTAATGAGTGCAATTGAAAGCATAAAGACAAATTTAAGAAAAATTAATAGGTAAATACTGAAAAGTGATTGGAGAGAAACATATGAAAAACATTTGGAATACATATAAATCTTCCGTAATATTACTGGGTTCAATGGTTCTGGGAGGAGTGATCGGTCTTTTCTGGGGGAAAGGCGCAAAAATACTGCAGCCGGTTGCGGACATCTTCTTAAATTTGCTTTACTGTTGTGTTGTTCCCCTGATTTTCTGCTCATTGACTTCGGCGATTGCCAAAATGGAGAATTTGGTGAAACTAAGAAAAATACTGATCACGTTTCTGATTGGCACGATCATAACAGGAGTGATTTCATGTCTTTTCATGGTAGCTGCTGCACTGATATTTGACCCAGCCAAAGGCGCTGTGCTGGATCTGGCAGAAAAGGCGGATAATGTGAATGGCAGCATGAATTTCTTAGGTATGTTTACAGTTAATGATTTTCCACTTTTATTTTCTAAAAGCAATCTGATGGCTTTGATTGTATTTACCGTTATGTTTTCAATCGCAATTATTATGGCTGGAGAAAAAGGAAAGCCGGTTTTGAAACTTATGGAAGGATTGTCCGATATCATTGTAAATGTGATTGGAATCGTAATGAAAATTGCACCGATCGGTTTAGGGTGTTACTTTGCGATCTTAATCGGAGAATATGGAGATCAGGTAATTGGACCTCTTTCCCGTGCCATCATCATTTATTGTGCTGTCATCGTTGTTTATTTTGTTCTTTCACAAACGATCATGGCTTATATTGGTGCCGGTACAGCCGGAGTGAAACGGTGGTGGAAGACCGCACTAGCTCCAACATTAACAGCACTGGGAACTTGTTCCTCAGCTGCAACTCTTCCTCTGAATATGATTCAGGGCAAACAATTGGGGATTCCTGATGATATTGCGGATATTACCATACCGCTGGGAGCAAATTTACATAAAGACGGTGCATGTATTATCCAAATCCTGAAAATTGCTTTTTTGTGCTCTATATTTGGAATTCCTTATGCAACGCCCAGAAATATTATTATGTCCATCGTTGTGGCAGTGATAGCATCTGTTGTCATGGGAGGAATTCCGGCTGGTGGATATGTTGCTGAAATATTTATAATATCCGCATTTGGATTTCCTACTGTTGCCATACCGGTTATGGTATTGATCGGCACCATAACAGATGCTCCTGCTACGGTGGTTAATGTAACGGGGGATACAGGACTTGCTATGGTGATAGCCAGGATCGTCGATGGGAAGGACTGGATGAAAAAGGCTATTGCGAAAGGGGTAATAGACGAATAAAGTAATCTCCGGCCAATAGGGGCCTGACAGGAAAAGATCATTTTTGCTGCTGAGTGCATTAAAAAGGTAAGTATTTAAAGTGTATAAAAACAGGGCTTTTGAATGAGCAATCTTAACCGCAGATGAGGAATGGATGTCGTCACCTATTTATCCAGGCTCAGAAAATAAAATTCAAAGCGGTATGATTTTTCAGATTGATATCATTCCATCCGTACCAGGATATACGGGCGTAAGCGCGGAAGATTGTATTGCCATTGCGGATGAAGCTCTGAGAGTAAGGATTCAGGAAGAATATCCGGGATTATGGAAACGGATACTTCAAAGGCCGATATAGCCGGTGTGGAATGGGAAAGGTGATGCTTTGCGGTGCCAGACTGGTTTCAGCGAATACAATAAGATTTGCCCTTGCGGTGTGGAACCGCAGGGGCTTTTTCTTTCCGGAGATTAGCTGAACTTTGAATTTAGCCTTTATGTTTTAAGAGATTTTTAGTTTCCAGCAACCCTTTATATATACTTCGGATATCCTGACCGGACAGTTGCCTTTCGCTGGTAACGATGGCTGGAGTCTGATGTATTTTTTTCTATAGTAATGCTGCTTAAATCCATCTATCCGGAAGATCTCACATATAGCCAGTTACAGAACAATAGAAAAAGTAAGTGCTTTCATAAACTTGAAACCCTTTATTAATTATATTAAAATCATGCCATGGGATGTCAATATTTGCAATGTTTTATACTATATTTGAAATGAATAATAAAGAATTAGGTGCTATAATTTAAAGAAGTAAAGTGAAAGCGCTTACATTTAAGTAAAAATGAAAACACTTGCACCGGCTTTAAGACCTCATTTATTTAAGAGAAAAAGGTGAAAGGAGAGAAACATGAAAAAGGTGAAACAGTGGGCAACGGCAGGGATGGCGGCTGCTATGGCAGTGTCCTTAAGCGCCTGCAGCGGGAGCAAGAGCGCAAATGAGTCAGCGTCGGTGGCGGCGGAGACGGATTCTGTGACGGCAGGAGAGTATATCCCGTTAAACGTTGAGGACCCCATTGAATTTGCTGGGACTAATATCACGTATCAGGGAAAAACGATTCCTCTCGGTCCAAAGGCAATCTATCTGGATGGTTCCCTGGCCGATGAGACAGCAGGCCGCTATGATTATGTGTACAATGACATAACAGAGGCTTTAAGCGCCCAGGCGTTGACAAATGGTACGGAGCAGGAACCTATGACGGTTTATATTGCGCCATATGTATACTGGATTGACGATCCGGAAGCGTCTGATACTCTGGAAAAAACTGAAGGCTATGAAGTTCCCTACGGTATGGTGGTGGACTGTGAGTGGCTTTCGCTAAAGGGACTTACCCAAGACCCGGACCATGTGGTTTTAGCAGGCAACCGGGGCCAGTCCCATGGCGCCGACGGAAACTATACGATGTTCCGGTTCAATAACAACGGAACCGGACTGCAGGTTCAGAACTTAACGATTGGCAATTACTGCAGTGTGGACTTAGATTATGCACTGAAGCCGGAGTTAAATCATGAGAAACGGACCTCTACCATTACACAGGCCCAGTTGGCAGATTTGTCCGGGGATAGGATGTTTGCGGAAAACTGTAATTTTATCAGCCGTTTAAATCTTCGTCCCATCAATGGCGGAGAAAGAAGCCTGTACAATAACTGCCATTTTGAGAGCACTGATGATGCCATCAACGGAAATGCAGTTTTTGTGGGCTGCGATTTTGATTTTTACGGAAACAGGCCGCTGGCCGAGGCAACAAAAACCGGCTCCGTTTTTTTAGACTGTACGTTTCGGTGTGTGACCTTGACTGTGGAAACAGAGCCTGTGCAGTATTTTACCAAGCGGGGAGGCGCGATAGCGGCAGTGGACTGTACGTATCAGAGCAATTTTGACGTTCCGTTTGAAATTGCCTGGACCAAATATCCGGCAGCTTCTTTAAAATGTTACCAATACAACATCCTGCACAATGGGAACCCCATTACAATTGCAGGGGAGGGCGCACAGGAAACTGTGGATATGACCGGAGCAGAGGTTTTGAAAGCTTACCGGATCGAAGCTGATGGAAAGAGTTACTATAATACCTACAATCTCTTAAGAGGGGACGATCAGTGGGATCCACTGAACGTAAAGGGTGCCGTTACTGCAGCGGGAGCAGACAAGATACCGACGATGCTTACCCTGGAAACATCGGAAGATGTGATTGTATCCGGCAGCAATGAGGCGGTTATTTCCAGCAAAGTGCAGTATTTCTATCAGACGGAAGAAACGGGCAGCGCTGTGACCTATACAATTTCCGAAAAAGATGGGGCTTATGCGACGCTTACAGATCATAGTAACGGTACATGCACCATTCAGGGAATCAATGAAGAGGACGAGACAAAGCAGATTATTGTTCACGCAAAGACGCCGGAGGGGCTGGAGGCATCTTTGGAACTGACCGTTAAGCCAAGTGTTTTGGAGCCGCCGTCTTTCTCAAAGAAATTGACGGTTCAAAAAGAGAAGGAGGGCTATCTGACGGCTGAATATGGCCTGGATCTGGGAGACAGGGAAGACCAGTCAGTGATTTCCTGGTACCGCAGCCAGGATACAGCAGGAAGCAACCCGATTCTGGTGGCTGTTTCAACGCAGGATCAGCCGAAATACGAATACCGGCTTACGGCGGGGGACATCGGCAGCTATCTGACCGCAAAGGTGGAGCCAAAGCACATCCGGAGCAATCCGGGATCAGCCATGTCAGCCATGTATCCAGACAAAATCACGGCAGCAGATGTGACGGCCCACAATTTCCACACCGATTTTTCTGATTTTCCGGTTGTCCGGCAGACGGAGATTAAGCCTGGATACTGGACCGTGGATGCGTTCCAACCGGCTGACATGAAGGATTACAGCGGCTGGAAGGGGGAAGATACCGATCAGCCCTGGATTTATGGTGAGACAGGAGACGGCAGCGTAGGAATGGGTATTTATCAGGGAACCCAGGGTGTGCGGCTTATGTATACACCTGTAGCAGGAACGTATGGCAGCATGGGCTTCAAGCTTTTGGCGGATCCGGCAAAAATTGCGGGTCAGGGCTTCGGGAGCGCAGGCCAGTATATGGACCTGTGCATAAAGTTTGACACGGAAACACTGACCGGCTATGGTCTGCGGATTATCCGCACAGAGGCAGCCTCCAATGCCTGCACCTTTGTTCTTGTCCGGTATGAGAATGGACAGGTAAGCTACATATCTGATGAAGTCCTTTCATCCTGCTATCTGACCGGCTGTAAAATTACAATGAAAGCAGAGGGGACGAAGCTGACTGCCCATGTGGAAACCAAGACTCCCCAACTGGCAGATCAGGCAAAGGATGGATATATTCATTCGGTGGATTTGAGCGGAGCGATAACAGAGAACGGTTTTGGCGGCGTGAGCCTATTGCATACCGGGACCACAGGCTCAGGTGGCTGGCAGAATACGACCATGCTGCATGAACTGGATGTGGAGTGGCTGGGGGAGAATCCTCAGAATCCATAGATGAAATGGTACCCTGACAGTTTGGCACAGTAAAGTGGCTGTGTTTGACTATCAGGGTACTTTTTATGATATGATGCGGTAATCTGGTACTATTTTCTGATTATACGATAAAAGTCCTAAATCATTTGTAAAATACGATAAAAAAAGCTTTACATTCACTGTTAAATATGTTAATATGCATATGTAACCGGTTACATAAAGGAGATTCTAAAAATGAATATACGGGATATTGCCAAAAAAGTAGGTGTTTCTTCTGCGACAGTGTCTAGAGTGATTAATCAGTCCGGATATGTAAAGGACGAAACGAAGCAGAAGGTTTTAGCGGCGATTGAAGAAGCGGATTTCGTACCGAATGCCATTGCAAGAAGTTTAAGCACCCGTGACTCTTCCAGTATCGGTGTTATTGTTCCGGATATAGCCAATGAGTTTTTTTCCAGTGTGATAAGCGGAATGGGAGAGATAGCGGTCAATAACCAGTATAACATTGTTTTGTTTGATACAGGTGAAATGCAGGAAAGAGAACATCAATACCTTCAGATGGCAGAAGGCCAAAGACTTTCCGGTTTGATTATTACCCCGGTTTCCGAGCTTGATATGGTGACTCGGGATAAGCTGATACAATTTGAAAACAAAGGAATTCCGGTGGTTTTAGTTGACCGAAATATTAAAAATTCCAGTCTGGATGGTGTTTTTGTAGAAAATGCCGCCGCTGCTTATAAAGGAGTGGAAGCCCTGATCCATGCCGGCCACCGTAAGATCGCAATCATTACAGGTCCCAGCACCTCTATGCCGGGCAAGGACCGGTTAAAGGGATATAAGGCCGCCTTAATCGATTATAGGATAGAACCTAAGGAAGATTATATTGTATCCGGAGATTTCAAGATCATCAAGGCCTATGAACGGACAAAAGAATTGCTGCGGCTTCCGGATCCGCCGACTGCAATTTTTGCCTCTAATAACCAGACCAGTCTGGGAGTCCTTAAGTATCTTACCGAGCAGAAGCTTAAAATAGGCAGGGACATATCAATGGTAGGCTTTGACCAGATTGAATCTCTTAAAATAATCGATTACAGGCTGTCAACCATCGAACGTGATGCAAAGAGGCAGGGATATGAAGCTATGGCAATGCTGATTGACAAGCTGTCCCATAAGGAGAGTAAAAGCTCCGGCAGAAAAATCTTTGTTCCGTATCAGGTGGTGCTTCGCGGGTCAGAATTAATAAAATAGGCTGCGGTTAGCAGTTTATTTTTACCCCGGATATGTAACCGGTTACATATCCGGGGCATAGAGAAGGAAAGAAAAGAGGAGAAGAAAATGGAAATCGCAAAATTAGTGGATCACACAATGTTAAAGGCAGATGCCACATCAGAAACAATTAAAAGATACTGTTCAGAAGCAAAAGAATATGGATTTGCATCGGTGTGCGTGAATACTTGTCAGGTACCTCTCGCAGCAAAGGAATTAAAAGGCAGCGGTGTCGCAGTTTGCTGCGTGGTAGGTTTCCCTCTGGGCGCTATGATAGCTTCTGCAAAAGCGTTTGAGGCCGCCGAGGCAGTGAAGGCAGGGGCAGATGAAGTAGATACGGTAATGAACATCGGCGCCATGAAGGATAAAAATTATGATCTGGTGCGTGACGATATAAAAGCAGTTGTAGAAGCCTCTCAGGGGAAAGTTGTAAAAGTTATTTTAGAGAACTGCCTCTTAACGAAAGAAGAAATTGTAAAAGCCTGCGAGCTTTCTATAGAAGCCGGAGCAGATTTTGTAAAGACATCCACAGGTTTTAGCACAGGCGGTGCCGTAACTGAGGATGTAGCACTTATGAAGCAGACCGTAGGAAGCCGGGCAAAAGTAAAGGCAAGCGGAGGAATCCGTACACCGGAAGAGGCACGGGCCATGGTAGAGGCCGGCGCGGACCGGATAGGAGCAGGCAACGGAATCGCCTTGCTATAAGAAGAAGGAGAAGGATTATGGGGAAAAAAGTAACAGTTTTCGGAAGCTTTGTAGTGGATCTGATGGGAAGAAGCCCCCATCTTCCGGTCCCGGGAGAGACCGTTAAAGGAAGTTTTTTTAAAATGGGTCCGGGCGGTAAGGGATTTAATCAGGGGGTAGCTGCCCATAAGGCAGGAGCTGATGTGACTATGGTAACGAAGCTTGGGGAGGATGCATTCGCAGATGTGGCCTTAAATACCATGAAAAGCCTGGGAATGGACACAAAGCGGATATTCCGTACCGAACAGACAGAGACCGGCTGTGCGCTGATCATGGTGGATGAAAACACCAGCCAGAATGAAATTGTTGTCATTCTGGGCGCCTGTGACACGATCACAGACGAAGAAGTAGAATCTATATCAGACCTGCTGGATCAGTCGGAATTTTTGCTGACTCAGCTGGAAACCAATATTTCTTCCGTGGAAAAAGTAATTGATATCGCATATGAGAAAGGCGTAAAAATCATTTTAAATACGGCTCCTGTACAGCCGGTCAGTGACAGCATTTTAAGTAAAGTGGATTTAATCACGCCTAATGAGGTAGAAGCTGAGATATTAACCGGGATACCGGTGGATGGGGAAGAAAATGCAGGAAGAGCTGCAGATTACTTTTTTGAAAAAGGGGTTAAAAATGTACTGATCACCTTAGGGGGAAAAGGTGTTTACTTAGCAACTCCAGAGAAGAGGGGCATCCTGCCGGCTTACCGGGTAAGTGCAGTTGATACGACCGGTGCCGGCGATGCATTTAATGGCGGCCTGGCGGCAGCCCTGGCAGAAGGAAAGGATCTATGGGAGGCGGCAGCTTTTGCCAATGCATTAGCCGCTATTTCGGTACAGAGGATCGGTACCACACCGGCCATGCCTGACCGGGAAGAAATTGACTCATTTATCAGAGAGCAGAAGAAGGAGGAGCGGTCATGTTAAAAACAGGAATTTTGCACCCTCAATTAGCAAGAGTCATGGCAGAACTCAGGCATATGGATATGCTGGTAATCGGAGATGCCGGACTTCCTGTTCCTAAGGGAGTGGAACGGGTGGACTTGGGCTGGAAGCCGGGAAGTCCTGCTTATCTGGAGGTACTGGAAGAAATAGAAAAGTATATGGTAACGGAAAAGGCTATATTTGCAGAGGAGGCACTTGCAGTAAGCCCTGAGCTACATAAAAAGGCACTGGCTCTCCTGCCGGAAGGAATTCCGGTGGAGTATGTGCCCCATAAGGAGTTAAAAAAGATAACTGAGGGGGCCAAGGCAATCATCCTGACAGGCGAATTTACAGGCTATACCAACGTAGTATTGGTCTCAGGATGCGCATATTGACCGGAATCAAAGGGGAAGTGGTGAAAACATATGGGAGGAAGGTTAGTTTTAAAACTGGAATCAATCGTAAAGACGTTTCCCGGTGTCAAGGCTCTTGACGGGGTTCATCTGGAGATTTTTGAGGGAGAAGTCCATGCCCTGTGCGGAGAAAACGGGGCAGGAAAATCTACCTTGATGAAAATAATCGCGGGAGCACAGCCTTATACTTCCGGTGCCATGTATCTGGATGGGAAAGAAGTGGTGTTTCATTCCGCCAAAGATGCGGAAAAACATGGGATCGCCATGATCTATCAGGAATTTAATATGGTTCCGGAACTGTCGGTAGCAGAAAACATGTATCTTGGAAGACTTCCTGTAAATCCATTGGGGAAAGTGGATTGGAACAGGCTGTACCGGGAGGCGCAGGAGAATCTGGATCATCTGGGCTTAAAGTTCAGTGCAAAGACGAAGGTCAGAAATCTGTCAGTAGCAGAGGCTCAGATGACGGAGATTGCCAAATGCCTGACCATCGGGGCAAAAATCATTATTATGGATGAACCCACCGCAGCGTTGGCAGAAGAGGAAATCCAGATTCTCTTCCGGGCAATTGAGGAATTAAAGAAAAAGGGAATTGCAATCATTTACATTTCCCACCGCATGGATGAGATTTTTCGGATTTCAGACCGTCTTACCGTTTTCCGCGACGGAAAATTCGTTGCATCAAAAACCATTGGAGAGACGGATTATGATGATGTGGTATCCATGATGGTGGGACGCAATGTATCCAATCTGTATCCGGTCAGAGATTACAAAGCCCAGGAAGTGGTATTTGAAGCCAGGAAAGTAAACAGCCGCGGGGTCCATGATGTCAGCTTACAGCTTCACAAAGGGGAAATTTTAGGGATCACAGGTCTTTTGGGCGCCGGTACCATAGAACTTTCCAAGCTGATTTATGGTGCCATTCCAATGGACAGCGGAGAAATTTACGTACATGGTAAAAAGAAGGATTGTTCTTCTCCCAGAAAAGCATTAGAAGCAGGAATCGGGTTTGTCTCGGATGACAGGAAGCAGGAGGGGCTTGTTTTATTAAGAAGCATCAAAGAGAATATCTCCATGTCTTCTCTGAAAAAGCTGACCAAAGGATTCCGGCTGGATAACAGGCTGGAAATGGACCGTGTAAAGGAACAGGTGAAAGCGCTTAATATTAAAGTCAGTTCTGCACAGCAGCTTGCCGGAAAGTTAAGCGGCGGAAACCAGCAGAAAGTAGTGTTTGCAAAGGTGCTTTTAGCGGATTCTGATATTCTGATTTTAGACGAGCCCACACGGGGAGTCGATGTGGGGGCCAAGGCGGAGATTTATGCCATTATGAACAAGCTGACGGAAGCGGGCAAGAGCATCCTTGTAATTTCTACGGATCTTCCGGAATTGATTGGGGTCAGTGACCGCGTCATTGTTATGCGGGAAGGACGAACGGTGTTAGAAATCTCCAAACAGGAAATGAATCAGGAAAAAATATTAGCACATGCGTCTGGAGGGGTAAGTGAAAATGAATCAGAAAACTAAGAAACGGTTAATCAACCAAATTAATATATATCGCTCGGTTTTGATCTTACTGGTAATCTGTATCTTTGCCGCCTTTTTGTCAGAAAGCTTTTTAAGCGTTTCCAACCTGTTTAATGTTTTTAAGCAGGTGACAGTTGCCGGCATCATCGGATGCGGTATGACCTTTGTGATCCTTACCGGCGGAATCGATTTGTCCGTAGGTTCCATTCTGGGGTTTGCCGGGGTTGTGGCCTCCGGTGTGCTGGCTTCCACCGGCAATACCTTTCTGGCGGTGCTTACAGCAGTCGCAATCGGAATTACCTGCGGAATCGTAAATGGATTTTTTATTTCCCAGTGCGGGATTCCTCCGTTTATCGCTACCCTTGGCATGATGACCCTGCTTCGGGGCTGCGTTTTGGTCTACACCAAAGGTTCTCCCATTCCGGTCAAGGTAGATTCCTATAAGTTTATTGGAAAAGGTACGGTTCTGGGGGTTCCGGTGCCTGTTATTATACTGATCGCTCTTTTCCTGCTGGCACATTACATTTTGACACAAACCAGCTTTGGACGCAGTATTTACGCATTTGGCGGAAACCGGGAAGCAGCCCGTTTATCTGGAATTTCCGTTAAAAAGACGGAGTGGATGGCTTATATCATTAATGGCTTTTTAAGCGGTATTGCAGCAGTGGTTTTAACAGCCAGACTGGGGTCTGCACAATCCACCAGCGGACAGGGGATCGAGATGGATGCCATTGCGGCGGTCATACTTGGAGGTACCAGCTTAAGCGGGGGAACCGGATTTGTACTGCCAACTGTGGTAGGTGCTATGATCATGGGAATTATCGATAATATTCTTACGCTTATGAACGTAAATCCCCATGCCACCAATATTGTAAAAGGCGCAGTTGTACTCATTGCAGTTCTGGTGGACAAAAAGGTCAAGGATTTATCTGCGAAAGCAGAATAAATAAAACTATTAATGTAAAAAAGAAGGGAAGGTAAAAGATTATGATCAAAAGAAAACACATGGCAGCAGTAGCAGCCGCAGGGCTTGTCCTTGCATCTCTGGCAGGATGCAGCAGCGGAGAGAAGGCGTCTGAAACCAAGCAGGAGACCGCACAGACGGAAGCAGCTACGACAACAGCGGAAGCTGCGGCAGAGGCTAAGTCAGGAGAAAAGAAATACGTAATAGGACTTGCTATGAATACTCAGACAAATCCATTCTTTGTGGATGTAAAAGACGGGGTACAGAAAGCCGCAGACGAATTAGGAGTAGAACTTTATATTACAGATGCGCAGGATGACCCGGCAATTCAGATGAAGGACGTAGAAAACCTGATCACCAAAAAACCGGACTGCATCATCATTGATACGTGTGATTCGGATGCAATCGTATCTTCTATAGAAGCATGCAACGAGGCCGGTATCCCGGTGCTTACCATGGACCGTGAGGCAAGCGGCGGAGAAGTGGTTTCTCATATCGGTTACGATGCCATCAAATCGGGAAAGCTGGCCGGAGAGTATCTGGTGGACACACTGGGAGGCAAAGGAAATATCGTAGAAATTCAGGGTATTATGGGAACCAATGTGGCTCAGAGCCGTTCCAAGGGCTTTAACGAAGTTATAAGCCAGAATCCTGATATGAAGATCGTTGCCTGCCAGGTTGCAGATTTTGACCGTGCCAAGGGTATGAGCGTAATGGAAAACATCCTTCAGGCCAACGACCACATCGACGGATTATATGCAGCCAACGATGAAATGCTTCTTGGAGCTTTGGAAGCGATCGAAGCTGCCGGCCGTCTGGATGAGATTACCATGATTGGCTGCGATGCCATTGATGACACCATTGAAGCCATTAAAGCTGGAAAGGTTAATGCAACGATTGCAGAACCGCCTTTCTTCCTTGGAAAAGCGATTTTAAACTCTGCATACAATTATCTGCAGGGCAAAGACGTTGACAAGTATGTGATTCTGGACAACGAACTGGTGACTGCTGATAACGTAAATGATTTAGTTACAAAAGAATAATCGATATTTTTATTAGCTGCGGCATCAGACCGGATTGATGGGTCTGATGCCGCAGCTTTTTAAGTGGCGTGTCAATATTTGTAAATTCTGAAAAGATTTTCGTTATTGTTTGTGATATAATTTCTACAGTTTTTAATAATGATGAGACGCATTCAAAAATATGAGACAGGAGGTGTTGTCATGATTATATCACTTGATCCAAAGACCGTAGATAAATTAACAAAAACTGAGCTTGAAATCGTAAATTTTATTAATACTCATGAAGATACCCTTCCTGAGATGTCAATTGTAGATATTGCATTTGAAACCTATTCTTCTCCCTCCACCGTTTCCAGAGCAATCCGGAAGTGCGGATTAAACGGATTCAATGAGCTCCGGTACCGCTCCGTTAATAAGGCAAAGAGTGAGGAAATACAAGGCATAAATGAGATTCTCAATAAAACCCTTATTGAGGCACAGAAAGTTCATGAACGTATTTCCCTTACCGATGTTCTGGAGATTATCAAATGCCTGGATTCTGCCCGGCAGATATCGGTTTTCGCAAGAGGGCCGACAACCTATGTTGGGCAGGAGTTTTCTTTAAAGCTTCAGCTTCTGGACTATGATGTCTTTTACACAGACGATCCCAACATCATGCAGGTAAAAGCTTCAAAACTAAAGGCAGACGATGTTTTGTTTCTCTTATCTTTAAACGGAGAAACTCCGGAACTGATCGCTTCTGCATTTACAGCCTTTCTCCGTGGAAACCGTGTGATTACCTGTTGCTGCAATGAGAAGTCCAAGCTGTTGTTATACAGCAATTATTCCCTTATCGGATATAAGCATTCCCATCAGGCAATCAAGGAATTTGAAGTCTCATCAAGAATTGCATTGCATATGATTTGCAGAATTATCATTGATTACATATCAACCTATCGCAAGAAATAACAGGGCGGATGAAAAATCCGGCCCTTTTTTTGTGTCTTTGGCTTGCTGGGTTTTCAATTTCTGAAAAGATTTTCATGGGATTTCTATATATAATGGCAAATGAGCAGAAGTTCTGAAAAAAGGTGAGGTGCAATAGAAGATGATCTATACTTTGACTACAAATCCTGCGATTGATATGAATATTTCAACCAATGGGATACAGGCAAAAGTAGTAAACCGGACATATGGTGCTGTTTATACTCCCAATGGCAAGGGGCTGAATGTAAGCTATTGTTTGAAACGGTTCCATATCCAATCGAAAGTTCTTGGCTTTTTCGGAGATTTTTCAGGAAAATATATCGTTGAAGAAACTCAGAAGAAATCCATTGAAACCTTTCCGGTCTGGGTGGATGATATCACACGGATTAATATTTTTATAAACGATGGGAAAGAGGAATACAAGTTTGTAAATGAAGGGTCCTATGTATCTGACCGGAAGCAGGAGGATATGCTCCGGGTTATGAACGGACTTATTGATTTAGATACGCTGGTAATCAGCGGAAGCCTGCCAAAGGGGATCGGAAACCAGTTTTATGATGAGGTAATGGAAATCTGCAGAAAAAAACAGGCAAAGGTGATCATAGATATCAGTTCCGATTACTTAAAGGACTTGATGCATTACCGGCCATACTTAATTAAGCCCAATGATGAGGAAGTAAAAGATATCTTTGGAATCATTATGCGGGATGAAGCTGATATGGTTGATGCCCTCCACTATCTGCACGAGAAGGGGGCACAAAATATCCTTATTACACTGGGGGACCAGGGATCCTATTTTTATAATGGAAAAACCGTTTTTTTTGCAGGTACAAAGAACGTTGAACTGGTCAGCTCTGCCTGTGCGGGAGATGCGTGCCTTGCCGGATTTTTAAGCGTATGGCTTGATCAGCCGGGGGAGGTAGAACAAGCATTAAAGCGTTCTGCGGCAGTAGGAGCAAACGTGGCTGAGAGCAACGGATTGGGCCCCATGGATAAGATAGATGATTATGAGAAGGAAATTGATGTAAGAAGGGTGGAATGAACATGAGACTGTTACCTGATTGTCACAAGAATAGGAGAGAGAAAAATGCCGTTAGTTACTTCTAAAAAAATGTTACTTGATGCCCAAAAAGGAAACTATGCAGTCGGTGCCTTTAATGTGGAAAACATGGAAATGGTTATGGCTGTCATAGATGCGGCGGAGGAGCTTCACGCGCCGGTGATTCTGCAGACGACGCCGTCTACAGTAAAATACGGAGGCTTAAACCTGTACTATGCGAATGTAAAAGCAGCATCCGAACGCGCTTTAGTCCCTGTGGCGCTTCACCTGGATCATGGCAGCAGCTTTGAACTGGCGATGCAGGCCCTTCGTGAGGGATATACCTCCATTATGATAGACGGTTCCCATTTATCTCTGGAAGAGAATGCGGCTCTATCAAAGTCCGTTGTGGATGCCTGCCACCCGTCTTGCATACCGGTCGAAGGGGAGCTGGGACGTGTGGGAGGAAAGGAAGATGATCTGGAAGGCGGTGACGGAGGATTCACATCACCGGATGAAGCAGCTTATTTTGTGGGAAAGACAGGGATCGATTATCTTGCGGTATCCATCGGAACCGCACATGGCGTATATTCCGGGGTTCCCAATATCCGCATTGATATACTAAAGGAAATCAGGAAGAAGGTTTCCATACCCCTAGTACTCCATGGAACCTCCGGGCTTGCCGATGAAACGGTGCAGGAATGCATCCGGGAAGGCATTTGTAAAGTCAATTATGCAACGGATTTACGAATCGCTTTTAGCGAAGGGGTGAAAGCAGTTCTAAAAGAAAACCAATCCGTTATTGATCCAAAAACTTATGGCAAAAGAGGCCGAGAGTCTGTAAAACAGTACGTATGGAACAAGATTTCAGTTTGCGGCAGCGGGGGGAAAGCAGGATATTATGAATAAGCTGATCAATAGCCAGGAGCGGATGGTACCGGAGATGCTGGAAGGCTATCTTTCCTTAAATCCAGACCTGTATTGCAAGGTACCTGGCGTTATGGGAATTAAAAATAAAAGGGAAGAAGATAAGGTGTCGGTGGTTATTGCCGGAGGATCTGGGAATGAACCATGGGTTCTGGGATTTGTGGGAGATGGCCTGGCTGACGGAGCTGCCCTGGGAAATATTTATACGGCGCCCCCTTCCCGTACCGTATTGGAAGTGACAAGGTCAGTGCCTCATGATAAGGGCGTCATTTTTATCGCGGCAAACCATGCCGGAGATGTACTGAATTTTGAACTGGTGCGCGAGCTGGCCGAATTAGAAGGAATTAAGTCCCATTGTATTTATGTATCCGATGATATATCGTCGGCTCCCTTAGAAAAAAAGGAGGAGCGCAGGGGGATAGCAGGAATTTCCTTTGTGGTTAAAATTGCGGGGGCAGCATCAAAAGAAGGCTATGGTCTGGAAGAAATGAAACGGGTGGTTGAGAAAGCAGGCAAAAACACCAGAACCTTTGGTGTAACCACCTCACCGGGATATATGCCCGGGTCAGGAGAGGCGATGTGCGAGCTTCCGGATGGTTTTGTGGAGTTTGGAATGGGATTTAATGGAGAGCCCGGAATAAAACGGGAAGAGCTATCGTCAGCAGATGAGATAACAGAAGCGCTCATGGAACAGCTGTTAAATGAGGTCCCGTCAGGCTGTGAGGCTGCATTTATGGTGAATGGCTACGGTTTTACCAGCATGCTGGAACTGTGCATCGTCAGCCGGAAAGTGAGTAAAATTGCAGAGGCAAACGGAATTGTCAATGTTCATTCATTTATTGACACCCTTTTTTCACCTCAGGGAACCGGTGGCTTTTCCGTATCAGTACTGATCCTTGATGATGAGTTGAAAGAATTATATCAAAAACCCTGTAAATCCCCATTATTCCGGTTTCAAGGAGGCAGCAGATGAAGGTGGATCAAATAAATGCGGATCAGGTAAAGCAGCTTTTTCTGTGTGTTGCCGACCGGATTGTGATAAATGAGCCGTATCTGACAGAAATTGATATGAAAATAGGCGATGGAGATCATGGCATGGGTATGGAACGGGGATTTAAAGCGGTCCTGGAACAGCTTCCTTCCCTGGAAGCAGAATCTGTGGAAACCGTATTTCAGGAATTAGGGCGGATCCTGCTTGATACCATGGGCGGAGCCTCAGGCGTTTTGTTTGGTACCATGTTTATCAGCGGTGTTATCCGTCGAAAGCCGTCCTATTGTTTCGGGCTTTCGGATTTTGCGGAAAGCTTCCGGGTATCCCTGGATGCCATTATGCAGAGAGGGAAGGCCAGGGCCGGAGATAAGACTATGGTGGATGCATTGGAACCAGCCGTTGCTGCGTTAGAACACGCCGCATCCCAGGGGCTGACCATACATGAGGGATTCTCCATGGCTGCAGCAGCGGCACAAAAAGGTGTTGAATATACAAAAGAGATAAGAGCCAGATTTGGAAGGGCAAAATATTACGGGGACAAGGCGATTGGACTGCAGGATGCGGGTGCTACATCCGTATGGCTGATTTTCCAGGCTATGTCGTATTGGGTATCAAATAACTTGATATAAATAAAATCTATGGGAGGTTACGCAACATGAAGAAAGCATTAAAGAGATTTTTAGTCGTAGGAGCAGTAGTTTTGAGTCTGGCGGGATGCCAGAAAGCCGCACAGGAACCGGCAGTGGCAACAAATGCGGGAAGCGAGGAGGCTTCAAAACCTAAGGAAACCAATGACAAAGGCATCACAGTGGGTGTCAGCCTGTTAAACAATGCCCATGTTTTCTATAATAACATAGAGGCGGCTATGAATGAAAAGGCAAAAGAAATGGGATATCAGCTGATCATCCAGGATGCGGCAGGAGACGGCAACAAACAGCTGAATCAGGTACAGGATTTTATTACACAAAAAGTAGATGCCATCGTCATTTGTCCAACCAACTCGGCCGGAAGTAAATCCATGGTGGAAGTGGCTGATGCAGCCGGTATACCGGTATTTACCATGGATGTTGCGTCGGATGGAGAGGTAATCAGCCATATTTCAACCGATAATTACAGAGGCGGAGAACTGGCTGCAGAATATGCGGTGGAACATATCCTGAAACAAAAAGCCGGTCAGGCGGCAGTTATTACATATGCAGAGATTGAAGGCTGCGTACAGCGTGAAAAAGGATTCACAGAATGGCTTAGTAAAAATGCTCCTGATGTATCGGTCGTGGATGTACAGAACTATTCAGGAGACCAGGGAAAAGCGGCAGAGGTTATGCAGAATATGCTGTTAAAGCATGAAAACCTTGATGTGGTATTTTGTGTCGGAGATCCCGCGGCCGTAGGTGCCATGTCCTCCATTGATGCGGTGGGAAGTAATGTAAAGGTGATTGGCTTTGACGGAAACCCGGAAGGTGTTGAAGCGATTTTAAGCGGTGGAAACTGGATTGCTGATATTGCGCAGGATCCGTCAGCCATTGGAATAACAACATTGGAATGCATTAAGAAGCATCTGGCCGGTGAGTCTGTTGAAAAATTAATTCCGATTCCACCGAGAGTGGTTGACGCAAGCAACTTAAAATAATACAACCTACAACGGAAGGAGTGAGATGCAATGAAAGAACAGGCTTTCGTTGCTTTAGAACACATTAGTAAATCCTTCCCTGGCGTAAAAGCACTGAATGACGTTTCCATCAATTTTTCCCCTGGCAGAGTCCACGTTCTGCTGGGGGAAAATGGTGCAGGGAAATCTACAATTATTAAAATTATCTCAGGGGTATATCAATCGGATGAAGGGAATCTGATTGTCAGAGGAAATAAAGAAAGATTTGAAAACACCAGAGAATCCTTAGGGAAAGGAATCAGTGTGATCCATCAGGAGCTCAGTGTGATACCGGATCTGACGATTGCTGAGAACATCTTCCTTGGAAGGGAACCCAAAACTCCCTTAGGGCTGATTGATAAGCAGAAGATGAATCAGGAAGCCGGAAAGCTGCTGGAATCATTGGGAATGCAAATAAACCCCAAGACATTTATCAGAAAGCTGGCCAATGGGGATAAGCAGATGGTCGAAATCGCCAGGGCGGTATCCCAAAACAGTTCAATGGTCATCATGGATGAGCCTACCTCCTCCTTGTCTGAAAAGGAAGTGGGGGCCTTGTTTAAGGTCATAAAGTCTTTAAAGGAAGAAAATGTAGCGGTTATTTACATATCCCACCGTTTGAAGGAGATACGTGAAATAGGGGATGATATTACGATTTTAAGAGATGGAAAGGTTGTAGTAACTCTGCCCTTATCTCAAATTTCAGAAGAAGAAATGATCAACAAGATGGTCGGAAGAGAAATGAAGCAGTTCTATTTTCGGTCTGAACATGCAGTAAAGGATGAAATTGTGTTATCCGTAGAAAACCTGGGACGAGGCGGCATTTTCCACAATGTCACGTTTCATCTGAGAAGGGGAGAAATCCTGGGTGTTGCAGGATTGATCGGTGCTGGACGGACAGAAGTGATGAGAACTGTTTTCGGAGCGGATGCCCCGGACTCTGGTTCGATGTTTGTCTATGGCAGACCATACCGGCCAAAATCAGTAAAGGATGGGGTTGCATCCGGGATTGGCCTTGTTCCGGAGGACAGAAGGGGCCAGGGGCTGCTTCTTGAAAAGAATGTAGCCATCAATACGACGTTATCCAGCTTGTTTCAAAGGTCTAAAAAGGGATTGATCGATTTCGCATGGGAAAAGTCGGCAGCAGAGGAATATGTTAAAAAGATGGGGACGAAAACTCCCGGGATCAAGACCAGGATTAAAAATCTCTCAGGAGGTAACCAGCAGAAGGTGGTCATTGCAAGGTGGCTTCTTGCAGGTTCCCGTATTTTGATCATGGACGAACCTACCAGGGGGATTGATGTCAATGCAAAGGCTGAAATCTACAACTTGATGAAGGAGTTTGTAGAGGCCGGAGGCAGCATTATCATGGTTTCCTCTGATCTGCCTGAAATTCTTGGAGTTGCAGACCGGATTATGATAATGAGGGAAGGCACTGTTTCAGGATTTATAGATACCAAAGAGGCTTCGGAAGAAAAAATCATGGGATTGGCAAGCATCAGCACAGAAGGTTCCGGGAGGGCAAAATAATGAATACACAAAAACCAAATAGATATCTGACATTTGTAAAAGACAATACCATGCTGATTTTTCTGATCCTTTTATTTGCACTTTGCCTGATGTTTGTTCCCAGGTTTGCAACCATCGGTAACTTTAAAAATGTGTTGATTCAAATTGCAATTAATGCTTTGATTGCAACCGGCATGACGTTTGTGATTCTTTCTGATGGAATTGATTTATCCGTTGGATCTGTTGCAGCACTTGCCGGTATTGCTGCAGCAGCCGGCATCAAGCTGTTTCCGGATGCCGGCATAGGGCTGAGCTTGTGTGTGATTGTGGCAGCATCTGTTGTGGTCGGAGGAATTTGCGGCAGCATCAACGGTTTATTTGTATCTGTTTTAAATGTTCCGCCCTTTATCGCCACGCTGGCGATGATGAATGCCGCGAGAGGTCTGGGATATGTTTTTACAGATGCAAAACCGATATTCGGGCTTCCGGCTTCTTTTGGCTGGGTAGGACTTCGTTCGGTTGGTCCGGTGCCGGTATCTGTCATACTCATGTTTTTGGTGATTGGTACTGCCATTTTTATTCTTGGAAGAACCTGTTACGGCAGATACATTTATGCGGTAGGAAGCAATACGGAGGTTGCAAAGCTCAGCGGAATCCAGGTCAGGAAGATCAAAATGTCTGTTTATATTATCTGCGGAATCTTAGCGGCCCTTGCAGGTGCTGTATTGGCTTCTAAATTGCAGAACGGTCAGGCAACTGCTGCAGCCGGATATGAGCTGAATGCCATTGCTGCTGTGGCTATGGGAGGCACCAGCATGTCCGGAGGACGGGGCGGTATGGTGCAGACGATCTTTGGACTCTTTGTCATTGGAATCATAAATAATGCATTGAGTCTGTTAGGCATATCCTCTTACTGGCAGACCATTGCCATGGGAGTTATTATTCTCATTGCAGTGGTGATTGACCGGCTGCAGAGCAATGAGTGATGCTGATAATGATATAGATTCCGGCAAAGGTTACTTCTTTTAACCAAAAGCATTGCATGATATAATGAAGCCGGAAAAGGAAAATTACCTTCGGTAAAAGCACGTATTAATATTTGATTTTTAATATTGACAGAACATTAAAGTAAGGAGTCCTTATTGATAATTAAATCTGTGTTTATCTGCATCAAAAATATCAGGAATTACATCTAAAACTCAGGTATGATTGTTTTGAAAGGAGGAATCAGGCAATGAATACACTGGCTCAATTTAATGATGCAATGGCATATATTGAAAGAAATTTGATGCTTGATATTGAGCCGAGTCAGATCGCACGTATATCCGGCTGTTCAGAATATCATTTTCGCAGAATGTTTTCTTTTCTTGCAGGAATGCCATTAGGTGAATATATTCGCCGCAGGCGGCTATCGGCCGCAGGGCTGATGTTGCAGAACGATTCGGTAAAAGTCATTGATTTAGCATTACAGCTTGGCTATGAATCACCGGAAGCTTTTAGCAAAGCCTTTCAAGTGATGCATGGAGTAACCCCTTCACAAGCCAAAAAAACAAACACTGAACTTAAAGTCCTGCCTCCGATGACCTTTCAATTAACAATCAAAGGAGGAATAGAAATGAATTATCGAGTTGTCGAAAAAGGCGAATTTTATGTTGTTGGATTTAAAAAAAGAATTACAGTGCAATTTAAAGGAATCAATCCACAGATGGACTCATTGGTACAAAAACTAACCCCTCAAATTATTGATGAGCTAAAAGGATTATGCGACGTGGAACCAAAAGGAATGCTCAGTGTTTCTGCGAATTTTAATGAGCGTACCACGGAAGGCTCACAACTTGACCAGTATATCGGAGTTGCCACTTCCAAGACGGCTCCTGACAGCTATGACCTCCTTCATGTCGCGGCATCCACTTGGGCGGTATTTAAAGCGGTTGGCACGTTTCCGGAGGCGATACAGGACACATGGGCTAAGATTTATGGGGAGTGGTTCCCGGCATCGGGATATGAATTGACCGGGGGACCGGAGTTATTGTGGAACGAAACCCCTGATACGAGCAGGCCGGATTATAAAAGTGAGATATGGATTCCTGTTCGCAAAATTGACGGTTAAATTCACAAAGGCATTTTTAAACTGCCGGATGGCATATGAAAATCCGTCATTTGGCAGGTAATCCGTTATACACAATGAAAAATGTATTATTAAGCGGCGGTTTTGTAATCATATAGATTCAAAGCCGCCGCTTTGTTTAGAATATAAGAGGGAAAGCCGATGCCCTGCTTGATATTTTGACTCAGTTATGTAAAGATAGAGGTATGGAAATTATGAAAAAACATATGATACCGAATTACGTCACATGATGTTTGGTGACATTTACGTTAATAGAATAAATTAAAGCTCAAAAGTGAAATAATAATAATGGATTTAATAGTAAGGGCGTTACGTATATAGAAACGGGGCTTCTGAATTTTCAGAGCCTTGTTTTTCATTTTCTGCAACTTTTTTGTCTCTGAAATCATCTATATAACAGAACGGCAAAAATGTCTGTAAAGGACAGAAAGGGTAACTAATGAGACAAGAGATCTATGATAAGATAACAGGCTATATCATTGAAAACCAGAAAAAATTTTACCGGCTGGCATTCAGCTACGCCCAAAACCAGGAGGATGCTCTGGACATTGTTCAGAATGCGGTATTAAAAGCGCTGGATCATTATGAATCCTTAAAAAATACCGATGCCATTAAAACATGGTTTTACAGGATTCTTGTAAACGAGAGCATTTATTTTCTCAAGAAAAATAAAAAAGAGATCGCATCAGGAGAAGATCTGGGTCTGGAGATCCCCTATTATGAACGGGGCTTTGAACCATCGGATGACCTTTATAATGAGATCAACCGATTGGATGTAGAAATACAAAACATCATTAAGCTTCGTTTTTTTGAAGAAATGTCGCTGAAAGAGATTGCAGAGATCACCGGTGCCAATTTAAACACGGTAAAGGCAAGGCTGTACCGTGGCTTAAAATTGTTAAAGCAGAATATTCAGGAGGTAAACTTATGAACCAGTTGGAGGATGCTAAAAAAAGATACGATGAGACTCCCGTTCCCGAGGAATTAAGCGGACGCATACAAGGTGCCATCGAGCAGTTTGAAGGAAGAAAAGCAACAAGCAGCAGGAATAATATTGGGAGCGGAAATAGAAGGTTTTATAAATGGGGACTGGGAACAGCGGCAGCATTCCTTATTACATTTACTGCGGCGCTGAATATAAACACAGCTTTTGCAGAGGAGGTGCACCAGATTCCGGTTGTAGGTGCCATCGCCAGGGTCCTGACCGTAAGCTCCTATAAAAAGACTGTTGGGGATGAAAAAATTTCGGTAGAAGTGCCGGGAGTGGAATTTATCCAAAAGGATACCCATGGACTTTCCAAGCAGATAAATGAAGAAATCCAGGAAATCTGCAGCAAATATGCGGATGAATCATTGTTGCGTGCACAGGATTACAAACAGGCATTTTTGGACACAGGAGGAACAGAGGCAGAATGGGCGGAACATAAGATCGAGATCAAGGTGTGGTATGAGATCAAGGCTCAAAGCGATGACTATCTTTCTTTTGTGGTAAGGGGAACAGAGAGCTGGACCTCTGCCTACAGTCAGGAAAAGTATTATAACATAGATCTAAAATCTGGAAAGCTATTATCACTAGGAGATGTTCTTGGAGAGGATTACATCAATAAAGCAAACGAGAGCATTAATAGCCAGATGGAAGAAAAATCAAAAGAAATTGGTATTCCATTTTTTACTCCTGAGGAGGGCGGTTTCGAAAGCATTTCTGACGAGACAAAATTTTATATGAAGGATAATGGAAATCCGGTGATAGTTTTTGACAAATATGAGATAGCGCCTGGAGCTGCCGGGTCAGTTGAATTTGAAATAGTAAGGTAAAGAGCGAATCGTGTTTATGGCTCTATAAGGCAGGTTGACTGGAAAACAAGCGTATCGTTCCCGATGGACGAAATGCTTGTTTTCTTTTGCAGACAGGCCGATATCATCTCCGCCTTGCACTTTATATTCTTATTAGTTACAATTGAACTCTCCACTATAACACCAGACTTTTAAATGTTGCTATTATGGTGGAATAAAATGGTGGTGATAGATTAAATGAAAACTTACATGACATCTGAAATTGCGCGTAGTATAGGAATCCATTCCAATACAGTACGGCTTTATGAAGAACTTGAGCTTATTCCCAAACCAGAGCGGAAGGAAAACGGTTATCGCATTTTTACAGACTTTCATATGGAACAGATTAAGTTCGTAAGAATCGCGCTAAAGGTGGAAGTTTTGCAAAATGGATTGAGAAAACAGGCAATTACGATTATTAAGACCTCAGCTTCCGGAAATTTTGACAAGGCAACTGCCTTAACGGAACATTATTTGCAGCAGATAAAAAATGAGCAGAGTAATGCGGAAGAGGCTATAGAGATCACCCAAAAGCTGTTATCAGGCAGCAACCAGGAACAAGAAGCCGAGACTATGGTTTTAACAAGAAAAGAAACGGCCGGTTATTTACAAATTTCAATGGAGGCTTTAAGAAATTGGGAAATGAACGGTCTGCTCACTATAAAACGAAAACAAAACGGCTACCGGGTTTATACGGATGAGGATATCCGGCGGCTAAAAATCATACGTTCCCTGCGCTGTGCAAATTACTCCCTATCTGCAATTTTACGAATGCTGAATACATTATCCCAAAATCCCAAAGCAGATATCCGGCAGGTGATTGATACGCCGGATGAAAGCGACGATATTATCTCCGTATGTGATAAGCTTCTCACTTCTTTGCATTATGCAGAGGAAAATGCGAAAGTAATGCTGACGCACCTTGAGAAGATGAAAAAACAATTTGTATCAAACCCTACACTTTAACACCAGACTTTGCTCTGGTGTTATTCTTTTTGTGAAAAGAAAAAAGGAGGGATTTTATCGCATGGAAGCAACCATTGAAGTAAAAGGGCTGTGCAAGTCTTACGCCCAAGTGAAAGCGATAGAGAACATTAATATCTCAATTTGCCGCGGGGAAGTGTTTGGCTTGCTGGGAGCAAATGGTGCGGGTAAAAGTACCGCAATCGAATGTATCCTGGGAACGAAAAAGCAGGATAGCGGAACGGTATCCATTTTGGGAATGAATCCGAAAAAAGACCGGAAAAAACTTTTTGAAAGGGTCGGTGTTCAATTTCAGGAGGCCAACTATCAAGACAAAATCAAGGTAGATGAGCTTTGTGAAGTTACTGCTTCGCTCTACAAGAACACCCTGGATTATGGTGTTCTTCTGGAACAGTTCGGACTTTTGGAAAAGTCAAAAAGTCTGGTCAGTGAACTTTCTGGAGGCCAGAAGCAACGGCTTTTTATCGTGCTTGCGCTGATCCCAGATCCCGAAGTAGTATTTTTAGACGAACTGACAACAGGATTGGATGCCAGGGCACGGCGGGACGTGTGGAGGAGTCTTTCCAAGTTAAAAGAAAGAGGAATTACCATTTTGCTGACCTCACATTTTATGGATGAGGTGGAAGCCCTTTGTGACAGGATCATGATTTTGAAGAATGGGAATAGCATATTTTGCGGTTCCATAAAAGAAGCGGTCGCAGCAAGTCCTTATGAAAAGCTTGAGGATGCATATCTTTGGTATACTGACGGGGAGGGTGAACTATGAAAACATTTAAAACGTTGTTAAAAACAGAAGGAAAGTTATCCCTTCGTGGGCTGGACATGTTTATCTTTGCTATTTGCATGCCAATTGTTGTAGTTGTAATCTTAGGTGCAGTTTTTGGAGACAAACCCGCTTTTGATGGCGCAGAATATACGTTCCTGGAACAATCTTTTGGCGCGGTATCAGCCATTGCTATATGTGCCGGAGGTGTGATGGGGCTTCCCCTGGTTGTCTCTGATTATCGAAGCAGAAAGATTTTAAAGCGGTTTAAGGTAACGCCCGCTGATCCCGCACTTATCTTGGCGGTACAGGTTGCCATTTACGCACTTTATTCTATTGCATCCCTTATCCTTGTTTATGTAACTGGGGCGATTTTTTTCGGATATCAATTAAAAGGCTTATGGCTTCCGTTCCTTGGGGCGTACTTGCTGGTCATGTTGTCTATGTTCAGCATTGGGCTCCTGGTGGGCGGGTTAGCGCCGAACACGAAAATAGCTGGTGCTGCCGCCAGCCTGCTGTACTTTCCAATGCTTATTTTTTCAGGCGCCACACTGCCTTATGAGGTAATGCCTGCTGCGTTTCAAAAAGCAGCAGACCTCCTTCCATTGACACAGGGAATTAAACTTCTTAAGGCTGCATCACTGGGGCTGCCAATGGACAGGGTTTTCATTCCGGTTATGGTGATGGTCGCCATTGCGGTGATATGTATCAGTATTTCCCTCCGATTTTTCAAGTGGGAATGAAAGATTGGAATAATCGGCCTGACAGAGCTTGCCATAAATATTCAAAATACAAAGTCCGGGAGATCACTCTCGGATTTTGTTGCTATAGTAGAATACCTGCTGAGTAGTAATATGACTTGAAAAATTCGAATTTATTGCATCAGAGTATTAAAAAACACTTAAAGGTACATATATCATTCACTAAAATTCTAAAAAATTCTAAAAAAGTATTTGAAAACCGATTTAGTAACATAAAAAGCATAGTTAATAACATGATCCAGGTAATTAGAAAATTTTTTGATAATATCAATTTCTTAGATGGTTATTATATTCAGTGGAAAATTGTCAGAAGTGAGGCGGTGATATATGAATTTGCTCAGGATAAAGAAAATGCTATATTAGAATAAATATGGCAATGGTGTGCAGAATTATTTTCTGTTGAAACTTATTATTTATGGATTGACAAAAAGAAATTAAACAAGGAGTGCAATTTTGAAAGAGAAAACAATATCTTTACATAAGAAAAAAGTTATATCATCTTTTGGGTTAGTTTTTATAACAATAATATGGGGAAGTTCATTTGTTGTAATGAAAAATTCAGTTTCCCAGATATCACCGATTTACCTTATGGCAATACGGTTCAGCATAGGTGGCCTGGCCTTGGCGGTAATATTCTTTTCAAGGTTAAAAAATATTAATAAGTCAATCCTTTGGCCGGGTATCGTATGTGGTTTTTGGTTGTCTATAAGTTATATATTTCAAACTTACGGTTTAAAATATACATCCGCAAGTAATAATGCTTTTATAACGACGTTGTACGTAATTATTGTACCTTTTATGAATTTTTTGTTCTATAGGGTTAAAATTCATAGAAAAAGTTTTGCTGCAGCGGTTCTGGCAGTTGTGGGAATAGGATTTCTATCATTAAATAGTGGTATTCGTCATGTTAATATTGGTGATGTCTTGACTCTGGTATGCAGTTTTTGTTATGGTATACAAATCTTATATATTGATACTTACACTAAAAAACATGATCCAATTAATTTGATAATTATACAGTTGCCCTGCGCTGCAATTATCTGTTGGGTATTAGCATTTATATTGGAAGGTCAATTGTCCCTGAATGTATTTTCATTAGACTTAGTTGGATCCATATTTTATTTAGGAATTTTTGCTTCTGCAGTATGTTTTTCTATTCAAAATATTGGACAGAAATATGTTCCGGCAGGAACGGCTTCTATATTATTATCTTTAGAATCAGTTTTTGGCGTAATGTTTGCAATTGCTTTATTAGGTGAACCATTAACGCTTAGAATTTTAGTTGGATTTATTCTGATTTTTATTGCAGTATTATTATCAGAGAGCAGCAAGTCATAATTGCAGCAGATATGACTTGAAAAAAATAAAATATATAATGCAAGACAGCAGATTGCCATAAACGATACTTCGTCTATGGGAACCTGCTTTTCTTTTTTTACACTACTTCCTTCCCTAGGACGAACATGTTATAATGACAAAAGAATCGGGGCAAAGCAGGGGGATAATCATGTTAAAAGTATTGATAGCAGATGATGAAGAAAAGATCTGCCAGCTGATCGAGAAGCTGATCGATTGGCAAGCACTGGATATGAAGCTCAGCGGTGTGGCAAATAACGGGATCGAGGCACTTGAAAAGATAGAAGCCCTTTCTCCTGATGTAGTGATTACGGATATCCGGATGCCGGGATATGACGGCCTGGACCTGGTGAAAAAGACCCGGGAACTGAATGTAGGCGTGGAATTTGTGATTATCAGCGGATATCGCCATTTTGAATATGCCCAGACGGCGATCAAATATGGGGTCAGTGATTATTTGTTAAAACCTATCAAAAAACAGGAACTAACGGAAACTCTGGAAAAAATAAGAGTAAGGTATAATGAAAAAAGCGAGCAGCTGACCTACGAGGAACGGGTCAGGCTGGCAAGGAAGAGTGACGCAGAGAGGCTGCGGACCACCTGGTTTTCTAATGTCCTGTACCGGGACAGGAGCGAACAGGATTGCTCCAGCCTGGAAGAAATCAATAAGCAGTATTATTATCAGCTAAAACAGGGATGCTTCCAGATCGTTTGTGTCAAATTTGATGGAATTTCCATGCCTGATGAGAAAAACCTGGAATTTCTGACAGAAAAGACAACTCAAATTGCAGAGCAGATGCTGAAAGGCCATGTATTTGACTGGGAATTGTATGTGGAAAACAGCCATATTTATCTGTTCCTGAATTATGGGGAGGAAAACCGGAAGTTCATCCGCCGGCAATGTAAAAATATATTAAACGAGCTTGCTGTGCTGGAATCCATTCTGGAAGGACTTCGAGTGACCATTGGGTTTGGAACAACCGTATGGAATATTGCCCAGCTAAGAAGTTCTCTTAAATCCGCCAGGTATCTGGTGGAGCAGCGTCTGGTTGCCGGAAACGGCAAACTCTTAGAGGGGGAGCTGCGCAGCTCCTTTCACCTGGCATCAAGCCAGTGGTTCACTCAGTTCAACCAGAATATGAACACGGCTTTGGAAAGCCTGGACAGGCAGCAGGTGGGGGATTGCCTGATGAAACTGAAAGACGGGCTTTTGGAGCAGCCGGATATGACCGGGCATGAAATTCTGCAGATGTGCAGAGAGGTCTGTAACCTGTATCTATTTTTCATGAAAAACCATAAGATC
>NZ_DAMAUN010000033.1:0-57311 GCF_032078915.1 Lacrimispora sp.
CACCGGAACGTGAGGTACCAGGAATCAGGGCCAGAAGCTGAAACAGTCCGATCCAAAGAGCTGTCTGGTACGAGATATCTCCCACCTTCTGAACTTCAAAGCTCTTGTACTGGTTCCTGTTCTCAATGAGGATAAACAGCACACCGTAAAGGATCAGGGTCGCTGCCACTACATAGCCGTTCATCAGATATTCATCAAGGATATCATCCACCAGGACCCCGATCACTGCTGCCGGGATACAGGCTAAGATGATCTTTGACCATAGAACCAGAGTAGCCTGCTTCTGCGCCGGTTTTTTCCTGACGGAAAAGGGGTTAAGCTTGTCAAAATACAAGACCAGCACCGCCAGAATCGCCCCCAGCTGGATGACAACCAAAAACATGTTTTTAAATGCACTCGGCTGATTTAAGTGTATAATCTCATCCACCAGGATCATGTGGCCCGTACTGCTTATGGGAAGCCACTCTGTAAAGCCCTCCACAATTCCAAGAACAATTACTTTTAAAATCTCAATGATATTCATTCCTTTTCCCCTGTCTTTTTAAATATTTTCAATCTGCCAGTCGATAGGCTCCAACCCATTTTCCTTTAAATAGGCATTGGTTCTGCTAAAGTGTTTACAGCCAAAGAATCCTCTGTAAGCGGAAAGAGGGCTGGGATGAGGCGCCTCCAGAATGAGGTGCCTGGGGTTTGTCAGCATGACCTTCTTATTCTGGGCCGGACGTCCCCATAAAAGGAATACCATAGGCCGGTCCTGTTTATTTAAAATCTTAATGGCAGCATCCGTAAAGGTCTCCCAGCCGATCCCCTGGTGGGAGTTGGCTGCATGGGCACGCACCGTAAGCACCGTATTTAAGAGCATGACCCCCTGATCTGCCCACTTTTTCAAATATCCGTTATTTGGAACCTCGCAGCCAAGATCATCCCGCAGCTCCTGATAGATATTTACAAGGGACGGAGGAATATCCACATCAGGCTTTACAGAAAAACAAAGCCCGTGGGCCTGCCCATTATTATGATAAGGATCCTGACCTAAAATCACTACCTTTGCATTGGAAAGAGGCGTGAACTGAAACGCGTTAAAAATGTCGTTTGGGTCAGGAAAGACCTGGGTCATTTCATATTCATGCTTCACTTTCTGATAAAGTTCCCTGTAATATGGCTTTTTAAACTCTTCGCTTAAGGGTTCCAGCCAGTCGTTCTCAATTGCTCCCATTCTTTCTCCTTTGCATTTTTCGGGAAAACCCTTTTGTATAAAAATAAACTTTAAATCCTCACCGGTACTCCCATGACTTCCAAATACCGTTTTAATTCCATGATCTCCAGCTCCTTGTAATGGAAAAGGGAGGCCGCTAAAGCTGCATCTGCTTTTCCTTCCGTCAGGGCGTGATGGAAATGCTCCTTCGTGCCTGCGCCTCCTGAGGCGATCACAGGCACGGAAACATGCTCTGCTATGATGCGGTTTAACTCATCATCATATCCTGCCTTCGTTCCATCGCAGTCCATGCTGGTAAGGAGGATCTCCCCTGCTCCAAGGCTGTCTGCCTTCATGGCCCATTCCACCGCATCCAGTCCGGTGTCGATCCGGCCGCCGTTCTTATATACGTTCCAGCCGCTTCCATCCTTCCGCCTTCTGGCATCAATGGCGACCACCACACATTGGCGTCCGAATTTGCCTGCTGCGTCGGAGATCAGCTGAGGGGTATTGATGGCCGAGGAATTAATGGATATCTTATCCGCACCTTCTCTTAAAAGCATTCTAAAATCCTCCACCGTGCGGATCCCGCCGCCGACAGTAAAGGGGATAAATACCTTTTCGGCCACCCGGCGCACCATATCCACCACCGTATTCCGGTTGTCAGAGGACGCGGTGATATCAAGGAACACCACTTCATCAGCGCCGGCCCTGTCATAAGCCGCAGCAATCTCCACCGGGTCCCCGGCATCCTTTAAATTCACGAAATTAACACCCTTTACTACTCTTCCGTCCATCACATCCAGGCATGGAATGATCCTCTTTGTAAGCATCCTGTTCCTCCTTAAGTCAATTCAATGAAATTTTTCAGAATGTTCAAGCCAGTATCACTGCTCTTCTCCGGATGGAACTGGCAGGCAAAAAGATTCCCGTGTTCCACCGATGCCCCGAACTTTATTCCATAGGCTGCAGATGCAGCTACATCAGATTCCCGCCCCGCTTCTAAATAATATGAATGGACAAAATACACATATGCCCCGGAATCAATTCCTTTAAAAAGTCTTGTACCAGGCTTTATATCCAGACGGTTCCAGCCCATATGAGGAACTTTAAGCCCCGGCGTCTCCGGAAATTTCACGATCTTACCAGGAAGCAGGGAAAGTCCCTTAACCCCTTCGCATTCTTCGCTGCTTTCAAAGAAAAGCTGAAGCCCCAGGCATATCCCGAGAAAAGGCGTTCCTTTTGAAACTACCTGATGGATCACATCCACCAGCTCATACTGATGAAGCTTTTCCATCGCATCGCCAAAAGAACCAACCCCTGGAAGAATCACCTTGTCCGCAGAAAGGAGAATCTCCTTTTCCCGGCTTACCACCGGCTTTTCCCCCAATGCGGTCAAAGCTTTCTCCACACTCTTTAAGTTTCCAGCATCGTAGTCGATTATCGCAATCATGGCCGTCACCTCTTTACGTCTTTTTTCAACATTTTAACACAGTAACGTGTAATGTACAACGCAAAATAAGCCTATAATTTCCGAAAAAATTCCGTAGAACTTTCTAAAACAGCATCAGCCTTTCCCTTTACAGTTTCCGGCAGTTGGGCAAATATTTCGTGAATCCGGTACATATGGGCCTTTTTATTTATGGAGACCGTCTTCTCAAAAGGCCAGCGGATGACCGTAGGTGTCTTAAATCCTACTCCCAGTTCCAATACCAGCAGCTTTTTATTAAGGGTCCCTGACAGCCATGTGGTATAAGCCCTCCACTGGGGAAGATAGCCCTCTTCTATGTAATCCACTGCCTCTATGGTATTGCCCGTAAGAGGTTCTCCGCAATGAGGACAGACATCCTTTGAGAGTTCTTCCGGCTCCCAGATATCCTTTGTACAGGTTTTGGAGCACTGCCTCCATGTCACGTTCCCGCAGGGTGCTACCATCCGGCTCTTATCCAAAGGAGATTTAAATATCTCTCCATCGGTCACTGTGGTTACAATGAAAAAATCCTTGTCCTTTATGAGTTCATTCATTTTCTCATAAAGGCTTCCCAAATCCGGAATTCCCTCTGCGTTCCATTCCTCTCCGATTCCGATCAAAAGCTTCTCACAAGCTGCTATTTCTTCTAAAATCTGCTCATTCACAGTCATCTATCCACCTTCTTTTTCAAACAATACCCATTTATTATACATCAAAGGGTATTTTAAGAAAAGAAGGAAATTCTGTCCTTGCGGCGTACCATGAATATATGCTATACTAATCCATGCATTTAGTCAAATAATGAATAAGGAAGTCAGCAGATCATGAATAAGTTTAAGAGGCTTTCTCCCTTTTTGGGAGGCTGCGCCGCCATTGCGGTCCTGGCACTGCTTTTAGTCGTATATACCCTGACAAAACCGGTTCCCATGGCGGGGACAAAAAGCATTACCATTGATGTGGTATATGAAAACGGAGTAAAGGACCACTATCAGATCACTACAGAAGCGCAGTTTCTGTTAGAAGCGCTTAAATCCATACCGAATTTTCAAATTGAAGGAACCACTACCGAAGAATTTGGCCTCATGGTCACTACAATTAACGGAAAGCGGGCAGACTACCAAAAGGACGGCGCTTACTGGGCTCTTCTTTGCGGCGGGGAAACTTGCAGTTACGGAGTGAGCCAGCAGGCCATCAAGGATGGAGAGCGCTATACCTTTCAGTACACATTGACCTCTGAGGAAATAAAAAAATCATGAAAAATCATCCCCTGATTACCACCAGGGAGCTTGTATTAGACGCACTGCTTTCAGCCCTTTTATTTGTAAGCCAGGTAAGCTTGTCCTGGCTTCCCAACGTAGAACTGGTATCCCTGCTTCTAATTTTATACACCCTCGTATTCCGCAAACACGTATGGATCATCCTATACGTGTTTGTTATATTGGAAGGGCTGGTCTACGGCTTCGGCCTCTGGTGGTTTTCCTATCTTTATGTGTGGCCCATACTCCCGGCCGCCGTATTTTTGATTTATAAAAACAATACGCCAGGAACCTTTGGCATATCCCTGCTTTCCGGAATCTTTGGAATGCTGTTTGGATTCTTCTGTTCGGGATTCTACTTAATTTCCGGAGGCCCCGGCGCAGCGCTTACCTGGTGGGCGGCAGGAATCCCATACGATATCGTCCATGGAACAGGCAATTTCTTTCTGTCCCTCATTTTGTTTCAGCCGTTATACCGGCTGCTCACCTCATTAAAACGGGGTCAATCTCACTAAAAAAGGAGTGTATGCTTATGGAATCAGCAACCGTAAGATTAAAAAAAGGAGAAGGCCGCTCATTCAAAGCCGGCGGTCCTTGGATCTATGACAATGAAATCGATACCATCACCGGGGATTATACCAACGGTGATATCGTATCCGTGGAAGACTTTGACGGCTATTTTCTGGGTCATGGCTTCATCAATACCAATTCCAAGCTCACCGTCCGCATCATGTCCCGAAAAAAAGACCATGGGGTGAACGAAAGCTTTCTGGAAATGCGGGTCCGCAACGCCTGGGAATACCGCAAAGCCACTGTGGACACCTCCAGCTGCCGCCTCATCTTCGGAGAGGCAGACTTCCTTCCCGGCATTGTAGTAGACAAGTTTGGGGATATCCTTGTGGTGGAATCCCTTGCCCTTGGCATTGACCGGCTAAAGCCTGTAATCCTGGAAAAGGTGAAAAAGGTTCTGGAAGAGGACGGCATTAAAATCCGCGGCATTTACGAACGAAGCGACGCAAAGGTCCGCCTCCAGGAAGGCATGGAACGCTATAAGGGCTTTATCGGCCCTTCCTTTGACACGAAGGTGGAAATCACGGAAAACGGGGTTAAATACCAGGTCGATGTCCAGGATGGGCAGAAAACCGGCTTTTTCCTTGACCAAAAATACAACCGCCTTGCCATTCAGCGCTTATGTAAGGACAAGCGGGTCTTAGACTGCTTTACCCATACCGGTTCCTTTGCCTTAAACGCCGGTATTGCAGGAGCAAGAGAAGTTCTTGGGGTGGATGCCTCTGAGCTTGGCATCGCACAGGCAAAAGAAAACGCCGCATTAAACGGCTTATCTGACCGGGTGGCCTTTCAGTGCGCCGATGTTTTTGAACTCCTTCCCCAGCTGGAGAAAAGCGGAGAAACCTTCGATGTTGTCATCCTGGACCCTCCGGCCTTCACCAAATCCAGGAACTCCGTGAAAAACGCAGTTAAAGGCTACCGTGAAATCAATCTCCGCGGCATGAAGCTGGTAAAGGACGGCGGCTATTTAGCCACCTGCTCCTGTTCCCATTTTATGACCCCCGAGCTATTCACAAAGACCATCCGGGAGGCAGCCGCAAACGTCCACAAACGCCTCCGTCAGGTAGAATACCGGACCCAGGCAGCAGATCATCCGATCTTGTGGGCGGGGGATGATACCTCCTATTACTTAAAATTTTACATTTTTCAGGTTTGTGACGAGAAGTAAAATTAAGGGTCAATCGGATATTCTCAATCCGCAACCTGCCTGATAAGGCTAATAGAGGGTGCCCAAAAAGTAATTTGGGGCACCCTCGTCTACTCACTCATTCCATCCTTCAGCCGAGCAGCGAATCAGCTTCTATCATATTTTTAATGATCGGTACCCCAAACGGACAACGGCTTTCGCAGCTGCCACAGGAAATACACTCATCGCCCCCATGAGACAGGCTTTGATAATGAGAACGTATGGATGGTGGTATTGCTTCTTTATCCAGCCGTGCGATGTCCAAGTATTTGTTGACAGCTGCAATATCTATTTCTGAGGGACATGGCTGGCAATGTCCGCAATACACGCAGTTTCCATCAAAAGCGCTATGCACTTCGTTATAAATCCATGTGTAATCCTTATCAGAGTCAGATGCCGTAAGATATCTCATGGTGTCCTTCATTTCAGCCCGGGTTTTACAGCCTGTCAGGACACTGGCAACCGCTGGCCTTGAGAGTGCATAATGGACGCACTGCTGCGATGTCATCGGCCTGCTGTAAGGCGTATGTTCCGGTGACAGCAGTTTGCCGCCGCCAAAGGTTTTCATCACAGTAATACCAATTTGTTTCTGCGTACACAGCTTGTATAATTCCGCACGCTTTTGATCAATTCCGTCATAAGCCCCTGCCTGGAAACCATGATCAAGACAATCGAAAATACTCGCTTTCGTTGAGAGCATATCAAATGCAGGATTAATGCTGAACATCATCATCTCCGGCACTCCTGTCTCAATGACCTTTCTTGCAGTTTCAGGGTTGTGGGAGCTAAAACCAATGTGCCGGATGTCCCCCTGTTGTTTTAGACGCTCTACATATGTAACAAAATCTGTCTCAAAAACATTTTTATAGTCCTGCTCCGAATCAATAAAAAACATCATGCCAAAATCTATGTAACCGAAGACCCGCAGCAGCTCTTCAAAATACTGCTTAACCACAGGCATATCCCGGCTGATATCGTACTGCATATTTACATTCGTGGATCCGATATGCCCCTGTAACATCACCTGGTCCCGCTTGCTGCCCAGTGCTTTTGCGATGTTTTCACGCACTTCCGTACCGGGCATAAAAACATCCATGAGATTAACGCCATACTCAAGTGCGGCGTCAATCGTCTCCTTCACCTGCTCGTATGGCTTGCCGTCAAGGTGTTCGCAGCCAAGGCCAATAACGCTTGCATGCTTGCCGGTTTTTCCGACCTCTCTGTATTCCATCTTATTCCCTCCTGAATATATACCTTTTAATTTCTTGCCCGTAAGTTATCCGCCTTCTCCTATGTTTTTAACTGCCGGTCTCCGGTCTGGACAGCAGCTTTTCTATGGCAGAATTTTCCATTATATCCTCCGTTTGCCCTATTATAACTGTTATAGCAACACTTGTAAACAGAGAAGTCAAGATATGGTCTGGGATTCCGATTCAAAAAAACGCCTCGCAATTAATGAATCTATCATCAATTGCGAGGCATCATTTTTGATTGGTTTATAAGCCTTATTTGTACTTTATTCCAGATTGAGACGCTTGGACAGGATACGTTCCGTGCCGAAAAAGAATATCGCAAGCTGAATTGCGTTGTAAATAACCGAACCAATGAAGGTTAAGTGCATGACCAGGGAAATCCCTTGTGTATCAGGCAATTGATCAATCATGCGGAAGAACGATTGAAAGGACGGTACATTTCCCAAAATGATCATTGCAAGGCCGTTGATAAAGCTGAACAGCATGGATATTGCAATAAAGGCGACAACGGACATCATCACGCGGTTTTTGCTGGCCAGATGGCCAAGTGCCATAGAAAAGTACATGTGGTAAAGCTGGACCAGTCCGCTGACGATGAGTAGAACAATCAGCTCAAACACCAATAGCGGCCAGGACGAAACATGAGCAATCGCGCGGCTGATGGCATTCCATAACTGGGGATCTGTAATTGCTTTTAAAACCCTGTCAGCACCTGCAGTGCCCAGCACCAGAATAAAAATAGATGCAAAAGCCACCAGGGAGCTGGCCAGCGACATCACAAATGCAACCACGCCCTTTGCTGCGATCAGCTGCCGGGGCTTCACCGGCAGGGTAAACATCAAATAACCTTCATCGCACAGAAGGCCCTTATAAAACCGCTGAATAACAACGATCAGCGTCAGGACACTCATCGCGACCAG
The DNA here is from genome assembly GCF_032078915.1 of Lacrimispora sp. GTDB lineage: Bacteria > Bacillota > Clostridia > Lachnospirales > Lachnospiraceae > Lacrimispora. Next base: position 7,852 of record NZ_DAMAUN010000033.1, read on the forward strand.
AACGCCGAAATAGGCGATGATGGAGAGCGTCTGGACCAGGCTGAGAAGGCCGCGGCCAAAGCTTAAGCCAGACATCAGTCCGTTATAATAACCGTTGGCCAGCGAGCCTAAGCCCAAAAATGCATTGAGAATGGATATGGCGATAATCGCCAGGTAAATAGGCACAAGCGTGCGCCCAATGGATTTAAATTCATATTTGCAAAGTTTGCCAAACATCTTATTTCCTCCTTATTCTAGCTGCTGTACGCGAATATTTCGCGGAACAGCTGATCGACTGACTTGCCTTCCTGCTCGCGGATGTTATCCACGGTATCATGGCGTACAACCTTGCCATTTTGCAGGAAAATGGCCTCATCCAACACCCGCTCGATATCAGAAATAAGATGTGTGGACAACATGACCGTGCCATTTTCATTATAGTTGGTCAAAATCGTGTTCAAGATAAAGTCACGAGCTGCCGGGTCAACCCCGCCGATCGGTTCGTCAAGCAGATAAAGCTGCGCCTTTCGGCTCATGATAAGCGCAAGCTGCACCTTTTCTTTGGTGCCCTTTGACATGGTCTTAAGCCGGTCACTTGGCTGAATGCCAAGAGCCGAGAACATCTCCATTGCCTTTGGGCGGTCAAAATCCACATAAAAGTCGGCAAAGAAGTCTGTTAAGTCGCAGGCCTTCATCCAGTCTGCAAAGTACATGCGGTCTGGCAGGTAAGATATGACGGACTTGGTTTCCACGCCGGGCGCATTGCCGTTTACCTCCAGCGTACCGGAGGTGGGCTGCAAGAGTCCGCACAAAAGCTTAATAAAGGTGGTCTTGCCTGAGCCGTTTGGGCCCAGAAGACCTACGATGCGGCCGCGGCCTACCGTTAAATCAATATGGTCAAGGGCGGGCTTCGTTCCATAATTCTTAGTCAGGCCACGCGCAGTGATAAGTTCCTGATTCATACATGTTCCTCCTTTTTATCCCACGCGGCAAACAGCTCGCGGATTTGTTCATCGGTGTAGCCCAGGGCACGCATGGACGCAAGAAATTCATCCATCCGCGCATAGGCAAACTCCTTCCGCACGTTGTGGATGAGTGACAGATCCTCAGTAACGATCCGTCCAGCTGTGCGGCGGGTTTCTACTAACCCCCTGCTTTCCAGCTCCGCCAGTGCACGCTGCATCGTATTCGGGTTGACCCCTGCCTCACCGGCCAGCGCGCGTACCGTCGGCACAGCCGAGCCAGGTGCATATAAGCCGGACACGATGCGCAAAGTGAGCTGTTCGACAAGTTGTATCCAGATCGGCCGGTCATCGGTCAGTTTCCAGATCATAATATTGCCTCCTTTTGTTTGCTGTATCATAGTATTGTAATATTAAGGATCATTGTACTTTTGTATTGTTGTACTAATACCTTAATACAAGAATACAATTATTCTGATTATTTGTCAATAGGTATTTTTAAAATATAGTTTTTCAAACTATTGCCATAACTTGTTTCTCCCATACTCCCTTCGTTAACCTGACTGATAACCCGTTGGATTTAACAATGGTCAATGGGATATTCGCTATTATCGCTATTTGATGAGGTTGAATTGGGCATGATGATGGCGGTCAGCACAAATAAAAAAGTTTGAGCCCCCAACATAAGGGACTCAAACACGTTCCGTTTCTTATTAGAATCTGTACACTTTCTTCATCCTTTATGGATAAAAGTGAAAATAAACTCCGCCCGGGGCAGCTCCTCCCCGAAGCGCGGCCATCTCACTTACCGTAACCAGCTGGTAGCCTGCCTCCGTAAGTCTGGGAATTATTTCAAGGGCTGCTGCTCCGGTCTGGGAATAAAGCTCATGCATCAGAACAATGTCCCCATCCCGTACCTGGCTCATTACCGCATTTACCGTTTTACCGGTATTTCGCGTCTTCCAGTCCTTTGTATCAATACTCCACATAATCACGGGAGCTTGTACATTTGCAAGGACCGTGCCGTTTTTTGCTCCTCCCGGCGTTCTTACCAGGGAAGGTCTGACGCCGCAGGCAGCTTGTACCGCATCATTGCATTTGTTTATCTGGCTCTGGATCTGGGATCCGCTTAACTTTGTCAGATTCTTGTGCTCGTATGTGTGATTGCCGATTTCATGTCCTTCCGCAACCATGCGCTGCAGTTCTGTCCCATAAGAAGGAACACGGCTTCCCACCACGAAAAACGTGGCTTTTCCGCCGTACTGTGCCAGACAATCCATGATCTGATTTCCCACGGGTGCAAACGGGCCGTCATCAAAGGTCAGAGCCACCATGGGCCTTGAAGGGTCTATCTGGCGTCCTGCGGCTGCCTGTTCCTGGCTCTCCTGTGTATCGGCCTCCTGCTGCCCTTCTGCCGCGGACCCGGCATTTAAGTCCTGGCCCTCCGCGCTGCTCTGACTCTCGTCACCGGCTCCGTCTTCCGTATGCTTTCCCGGTTGTTCTGAAATATTACCATTCCCGTCTACCCACCTGGCCACACCTGGTCCCAGGTTTTCATCTATCCAGTCATTCCGTACTTCCGATGCCTCCTGGCCCGATGCTGTTTCATCCGCCATGGAAGGAAACGGTGTTGCCGGTACGAACGCTGTCACAAGTGCCACGGTCATCAGACCAAAGCCCAATTGTAATAGTTTTTTCATGTTACATCTCTCCTTTCCCCTTTTTTTGTCCGTGTTTTCCGGACAAACAGGTATATTACCTGCAGGGTGTTTTCCTGTTACTAACCACTACTATACAGGAAACAGGAGGAAATTGGAAGAAAATTTCCAAACTTAAATAAAAAGACCTAGCGGTGCAGGAGCGCACGGACCACTGCATCCATGCTTTTTTCCTCTGCTTCGATCGTTAACCTTGGCTCATGAATGTCTTCCAGATAATGTGCATCGGAATTGCTGATGATCCTGCAGCCCTCCAGATATGGGTTCTTTTTCTTAAGCTCATGAAGCTTTGTAAGGTCCTTTACCTCCGCCGTTTCAAACTGGCTGTCAGGAGGCACAAAGCCCAAATTTGAGAGCAGGCTGTTGGCAGGCTTATCGATATGAGCCGGGAACATGACGCCTCCATAGGACCGGACCAGGCCCCACAACTGATCAAAAGAGATGTCCACGCTGTTGATGAGAAGATTTGGCACTGTTCCGCAGAGGACATCTTCCTTATTATATATCTGCTGCTTTCCAAATATTTCCTCATTATTCGGAAATGCCATCAACCGTTCATACACGTACTCATCAAACTCCATAGCCTTATCAAGGTCAGAAAACAGGCATACTGCATGTACCTCCTCCGATGTACAGACTTCCATTCCCGGCAAAGCAACAATCCCATATTCCTTTGCAAAATGTAACACAGCCGGACAATTTTTACAGGAATTGTGATCCGTCACCGCGATCACGTCAAGCCCTTTTAAGGCAGCCATCCCCACAATATTTGCCGGCGTCATATCATCATCCCCGCACGGTGATAAGCAGGAATGGATATGAAGATCATAGGTTAAGTTCATCATGAGGCAGCCTTTGATAGATCAGCAGGGCGGCCTCAAAGATGGGCTGCTCTGTTTTTAAAACCGTGATATCCTGGTCCGCCGCCTTTTTCACAGCCGCTTCGTCAAGAACAATTCCCTCTGCCATGACTACGCAGGCAGCATCTGCAAGTGAGGCTACCGCAAGGGTGTTTACATTTCCCATCACCGTTACCCATGCACACCCCTCTGCCGCTTTTCCCATTGCAATACTCAATAAATCACAGCAAAAAGGCTTTTTAATCTCACGGTCAAGCTCTTCTCCTGCATTAATTACTTCAAATAAATTGCTGTCAATCAGTTCTCTTACTGTCATTGCGCTTCCTCCCTTCTTTTCTGTCAAGCTGAGTCATTTCATCAGAAATTCTCTCGATGTATTTTGTCATGACCTTGAATTTCCCATAGCTGTCACTGTCGCCTTCCACGATATCAGCCGCCAGCCTGGAAACTTCCTCCGCCAGCTTATGCACGTTGTCCCTGAGGAAATAAACGCAGTCCGATTCCACCGCTTCTCCCCGCACAATGTCCTCGGCCAGGGCCTTGCAGGTAGGCGCACCGCAGGAACCGCAGTCTAAGCCGGGAAGCTTCTTTAAAAGCCGTTCCACCTGATTAAGTCTTGCAAAGCTTTCCATCATGGTTTCGCCTAAATTAAACACCGGTTCATAGTGAACCTCCTTGGTCCATTTTACCAGTTCCTCGGCTCCTGCATGCATATGGCTCCTTGCCACAGGCATGTACTTTCGAAGCCGTTTCAGCTTTACCTCCGCTACATATGGGTTTTCTACTGTAAGCACGCCGCCCACGCAGCCGCCGTTGCAGGCACTGAGCTCCACAAATTTCAGGTTCGTGAATTTCTGGTCCTCCATATCTTCCAGGACCCTTATAACATTCTCAATGCCATCTGCCGCCAGGTAATCCTCGGTAAACAGGCCGCTTGCCTCTCCTCCGCTGCGCCCCCAGCTGACTCCGATTTTACCTGAAGTCCCAATTTCAGGCGGATCATCTCCCACTGCCTTCATACAGGATAAAAGCTGGGGATATAAGTCCTTTATGGCAAGCACCTTATTCACTTCACTGTGTTCCGTTCCCAGAGGGGATTTCACATAGGTCACCTTGGACGGACAGGGGGAAATGAAAATGATCCCGATCTTATCCCTCTCAAGTCCGGTTTTTTCCATTGCTTTTTGGGCTGCAAGGATAGCTGCCACCTCCACCGGAGGATTTAATGGCAGGAGGTTTGGGATTAAGTTTGGGAACTTGACCCTTATGAGCCGCACCACGGAAGGGCAGGCGGTGCTGATGGCCGGAAGTTTGTCCGGATTTTCACTTAAATATTCCCTGGTAGCCTCGCTTACCAGCTCCGCCGCCGCGCTTACTTCAAATACATCATCAAACCCCATCATAAGCAGCGCATTTAAGACAATATTCACATCATCCAGATTGTTAAACTGGCTGTATAGGGATGGTGGCGGCAATGCCACCGTATATTCATACTGTTTCAGAGCCTCCAGCTTGTCATATGTTGCATGTTTAGCATGGTGAGGACATACCCGGATGCACTCCCCGCAGTCAATGCAGAATTTACTGTTGATCTGTGCCTTACCGTTTCTCACCCTGATGGCCTGAGTGGGGCACCGTTTGATACAATTGATACACCCCATGCAAAGCTCTTCATCAAGCCTTACTGAATGATAAAATTTATCCACCTTAATCCCTCATTTCCATGTTATAGCCCACGCCCTCTGGGCATAAAGGTATACCCGAAGGGTGTTTCCATGTTATTGCCCGCGTACTTATATATTCACCATCATACGAATGGTCGTTCCTTTTCCTATTACCGTATCGATCTCCATCTCATCCGAATACTTTTTCATATTCGGAAGCCCCATTCCGGCTCCAAAGCCCAGGGAACGCACCGCATCCGGCGCAGTGGAATATCCCGCCTGCATGGCCAGACCGACATCTGGTATACCTGGGCCCACATCAGCCAGGATCATCTCGATCCTGTCCGTAGTTATGTTAACGGTTATCTCTCCCCCTTGCGCATGGATCACCATATTGATCTCCCCTTCATACATGGCAATGGCCACCTTGCGCACCGCTTCCGGGGTGACCCCCATCTTTTTCAGCTTGCTTTTCACATCACTGCTGGCTTCTCCTGCTCTTGTAAAATCATCAGGTGAAATCCTGTAGTGAAACGTTATCATATCGGTCATCAAATCGCACCTCCGTGAAGTCCTGCCTCATAAAGCAGGCCGCAGGCCGAGAACATACGATGCCCGGTGGACAGGATAATGATTCCCCGCTCCTCTGCCATCAAAAGCATGGATTCATCCGGCTTTTTGCCTCTGACAAATACGATACAGACAATGTCAAGCATCTCCGCCGTACGGATCACCTGAGGGTTGCAAAGTCCCGTAAGAAGTACCGAATGATCCTTGGAAAACGCCAGCACATCGCTCATCATATCAGAACCGCAGGCACTCTTTACCTCCTCATCAAGGTGGTCCTCTCCTGCAAGCACCTTGGCACTCAGTTTATCTCTTACATCTCTTACTGTCATATTGATGCTCCCCTTTCCTTCTTCCTGCCAGCCTTTGGGCAGCCTGATTCGTACTATTCACACAATTCATATCATTATTAACTATTATAACATAAATAAGGCGCCAGGTATAGAAAGATTCCACGGAAGGATTGTTATTTATTTATCGAATGTTGCCGAAACTATAGATTTTTCATTCATAACATGTTAAAATATCATGTACATTGCATAAGCAACATATAAGGAGGTTATAAAATGGCTTGTAAAACACAAGGCGTCCAATTTAACGGGACCAAGGAGCAGGCAGCTGCTTTAAAGGAAGCAATCGCCCTGCTAGGAGACACAAAAGGATCTCTCATGCCTATCATGCAAAAGGCACAGGAGATTTACGGCTATCTTCCAATCGAAGTCCAGACCATAATTTCTGACGAAACGGGTATTCCCCTTGAGAAGATTTATGGCGTTGCAACTTTTTATGCCCAATTCGCACTTCAGCCAAAGGGCAAGTACCAGGTATCTGTCTGTCTAGGAACTGCTTGCTATGTAAAAGGTTCCGGAGACATCTTCCATAAGCTTGAGGAAATCCTTGGGATCACCAACGGCGAGTGTACACCGGATGGAAAGTTCTCCCTTGATTCCTGCCGCTGCGTAGGCGCCTGCGGCCTGGCTCCCGTCATGATGGTGAACGGGGATGTTTACGGCAGGCTGACCACTGATGATGTTCATGACATACTTGCAAAGTACGAATAGAAAGTCACGCTTATGATGACAGAGATTTCTTTAAATATCCTGGATGTGGCGGAAAACTCCACGCGGGCAGGGGCTGCCCTGGTTACCATTCTTGTTACCGTCGAAACGGCTGCAGACAAGCTGATTGTCACCATTGAGGACAACGGCTGCGGCATGACTAAGGAACAGGCACTTCAAGTGACCGATCCCTTTTTCACCACCAGAGGAACAAGAAAAGTGGGTCTTGGCGTTCCGTTTTTCAAATATGCGGCGGAAAGCACAGGCGGTAGTTTTTCCATTAAGTCAGAGGTTGGTACCGGCACAGTGGTAACCGCTGTTTTCGGACTATCCCATATTGACCGTATGCCCCTTGGTGATATAAACAGTACCATTGAAACCCTTATCACCTGTCATCCGGACACAGACTTTCTCTATATCTATCGTTACAACCAAGCGTCGTTTGAGCTGGATACCAGAGCTTTCCGTGAAATTTTAGGGGATATCCCCTTTGATACTCCGGAGGTATCGGCTTATATTAAGGAATATCTCAGTGAAAACAAATTGGAAACAGATGGAGGCGCGGCCATTTAGGTCCGTCGGTCAAAGTTGAATTGGAGGAATAACATGAAGACTCTTGAAGAATTAAAAGCAATTCGGGAAAAGATGCAGGGTCAGGTCAGTATGCGCGGCGAAGATCACGGACGCACACGGATTCTGGTCGGCATGGCTACATGCGGAATAGCCAGCGGAGCAAGACCTGTTCTTAATACATTATCAAACCTGGTTCAGGAAAACAATATGACAGATCGTTTTTCTGTTACCCAGACGGGATGCATCGGCTTATGTCAGTATGAACCGATCGTTGAAATTCTGGAACCCGGTAAAGAAAAAATTACTTATATCAATATGACCCCGGAAAAAGCAGAAGAAGTTTATAAAGAGCATTTACTGGGTGGCCACATTGTTCAAAACTATACGTTAGCTTCAGCTGACATCAAATAAGGAGGAAACAGGATGTATCGTTCACATGTATTAGTTTGCGGCGGCACAGGATGTACTTCCTCTGGAAGCCAGCAGATCATGGTAAAATTAAGAGATGAATTAAAGAATCAGGGTCTGGATCAGGAAGTATCCGTTGTACAGACCGGCTGCCACGGCCTTTGTGCATTAGGCCCGATCATGATCGTTTACCCGGATGCCACCTTTTATGCAATGGTAAAGGAAGATGATATTTCTGAAATCGTAACAGAGCACTTATTAAAAGGACGTCCGGTGGAAAGACTGCTTTATGATGAGACTGTGACTCCGGCAGGCATCAAGGCTTTAAGTGATACAGACTTCTATAAAAAACAGCACAGGATCGCTCTGCGCAACTGTGGTGTCATCAACCCGGAAGAAATTGAAGAATACATTGGTACCGGCGGATATCAGGCTCTTGGTAAGGTTCTTACCGAGATGACTCCCGACGATGTGATCCAGACTCTCTTGGACAGCGGCTTAAGAGGACGAGGCGGCGCAGGTTTCCCCACCGGTCTCAAATGGAAACTGGCCAAACAAAACGACGCGGATCAGAAGTATGTCTGTTGTAACGCAGACGAAGGCGACCCCGGCGCATTCATGGACCGTTCCGTATTAGAGGGTGATCCTCATGCTCTTTTGGAGGCCATGACCATTGCCGGCTACGCCATCGGTGCTTCCCAGGGTTACATCTACGTACGTGCTGAGTACCCCATCGCCGTACAGCGTTTAAAGATCGCTATTGAACAGGCCAAAGAGATGGAGCTTTTAGGCGATGATATCTTTGGATCCGGATTCTCCTTTAACATTGAACTTCGTTTGGGTGCAGGTGCATTCGTATGCGGCGAAGAAACTGCACTTATGGTTTCCATCGAAGGCAACCGCGGAGAACCAAGGCCACGTCCTCCGTTCCCGGCACAGAAAGGCTTATTCGGCAAGCCAACCATCTTAAATAATGTTGAAACATATGCAAATATCCCGCAGATCATCTTAAACGGATCCGAGTGGTTTGCTTCCATGGGTACTGAAAAGTCCAAGGGAACAAAAGTTTTCGCTTTAGGCGGAAAAATCCACAACACCGGACTGGTAGAAGTTCCTATGGGAACTACTCTCCGTGAGATCATCGAAGAAATCGGCGGCGGCATTCCAAACGGTAAAAAGTTCAAGGCTGCCCAGACCGGCGGACCATCCGGCGGCTGTATCCCTGTGGAACATTACGATATTCCTATTGATTACGACAACTTAATTGCAATCGGCTCCATGATGGGTTCCGGCGGTCTGATCGTTATGGATGAAACCGACTGTATGGTTGATATCGCAAAATTCTTCCTGGAATTCACCGTAGAGGAATCCTGCGGAAAATGTACGCCATGCCGTATCGGTACCAAGCGTATGCTGGAGATCCTCGATAAGATCACCAAGGGCCAGGCAAAGCTGGAAGATTTAGACCGTCTGGAAGAGCTGTGCTACTACGTAAAGGAAAACTCTGCCTGCGGACTTGGCCAGACAGCACCAAACCCGGTTCTGTCAACCCTTAAGTTCTTCCGCGACGAATACAATGCCCATATTATCGATAAGACATGTCCGTCTGGTGTGTGCAAAGCGCTGCTCTCCTACCACATTGATGCAGAAAAATGTAAGGGCTGTACCCTTTGTGCAAGAAACTGCCCGGTTAACGCAATCTCCGGTTCCGTTAAGAACCCACATGTCATTGATCCTGCAAAGTGTATCAAGTGCGGCGTATGTATGGAGAAATGTAAGTTTGACGCTGTCTACAAGAAATAATGGAGGGAAATTGGATCATGGAGAATATCACAATAAAAATCAATGGCATGGACGTAAGCGCTCCGGCAGGCTCCACCATCCTGGAAGCTGCCAGACTGGCCCATGTTGAGATACCGACTTTATGCTTTTTAAAGGATATGAATGAAATCGCTGCCTGCCGTATCTGTACTGTCGAAATTAACGGCGGCAAAATGGCTGCTTCCTGCGTTTACCCCATTAATCCGGGCATGGAAGTATGGACCAATACACCTAAGCTTCGTGACTACAGAAAGAAAACGCTTCAGCTGATCCTTTCCAATCACGACCGTTCCTGTCTCTCCTGTGTCCGCAGCGGAAACTGCGAATTACAGACCTTATGTAAGGAACTGGGTGTTGATGTGGATGATTATTACGATGGAGACAAAACACCTTCTACTCCAGATGAAAGTGCAGCCCATATGGTGCGGGATAACAGCAAATGTATTCTTTGCCGCCGCTGTTCCGCTGTCTGTGAAAAAGTTCAGGGAATCGGCGTGATCGGACCTAATGAACGTGGATTCGCTACCATCATCGGCTCTGCCTTTGACAAGGGACTGGGTGAAACAAGCTGTGTATCCTGCGGACAATGTATCGCTGTCTGTCCTACCGGCGCTCTCTATGAGAAGAGCAGCATTGACGAAGTGGCTGCTGCCATTGCAGATCGGTCAAAGCATGTGATCATCCAGACCGCTCCGGCTGTACGTGCCGCTCTGGGAGAAGAATTTGGTTATTCCATCGGAACCAATGTGGAAGGCCAGATGGTTGCCGCTTTAAGAAGACTGGGCTTTGACAAGGTATTTGATACCAACTTCAGCGCCGATTTAACCATTATGGAAGAAGCACATGAATTCATTGACCGCGTGCAAAACGGCGGCGTTCTTCCGATGATCACCTCCTGTTCCCCAGGATGGATCAAATACTGTGAGCACTACTTCCCGGATATGACAGAGAATTTATCCTCCTGCAAATCCCCGCAGCAGATGTTCGGCGCCATTGCCAAATCCTACTATGCGGATAAGATGGGTCTGAAGCCAGAGGATATTGTATCCGTCAGCGTGATGCCATGTACCGCTAAGAAATTCGAAATCGGAAGAGATGACCAGGATGCCAACGGCTCTCCTGACGTAGATTATTCCATGACTACCAGAGAGCTGGCCAGAATGATCAAACAGGCAGGAATCCGGTTCACAGAGCTTCCTGACGAAGATTTTGACACACCTTTAGGCCTTGGTACCGGAGCAGCTGTTATCTTCGGAGCTACCGGAGGCGTTATGGAAGCCGCTTTAAGAACTGCCGTAGAAAGCCTGACCGGGGAAGAGCTTGAAAGACCTGACTTCACCGATGTACGTGGAACAGAGGGAATTAAGGAAGCTACCTACCGTGTAGGCGATATGGATGTAAATGTTGCAGTCGCTTCCGGCCTGGGCAATGCAAGAGAACTTCTTAACCGGGTGAAATCCGGAGAAGCAGATTATCACTTCATCGAGATCATGGGATGCCCCGGCGGATGTGTAAACGGCGGCGGACAGCCTCAGCAGCCTGGCTTTGTACACAATACAACCGATATCCGCAGTCTGCGCGCTAAGGTCCTTTATGATGTAGATGCTGCAAAGACCATTCGTAAGTCTCACGAGAACCCTGCAATCAAGGAACTTTATGAGACCTACCTTGGAGAGCCGGGAAGTGAAAAGGCTCATCACCTGCTTCATACAACTTACGTAAAGAGAAGAATAAACGAAATTTAAACTGTAATATAAAAAGAACTGCTGCAAATAAGTGTGCAAAAATGAGCTTTGATTGGTCTTAAAACCATATCAAAGCTCATTTTTTATGCCTTAAATATGAAGTTCCTATACTCTTATTCTCCTATTCACCTAAAGACATACGAACCCGTCGATCCCTGTAAAGTCAACCCTTTCTCTTCCGCCAAATGCAGATAATTCCTCCGGGCTAAAGTCTGAATCCGCGGCTTTCGTCAGATATAAAGCGATTAAGTTTTCTGATTTATCATAGAATTTTTCTCTTGTATACGAAGCATATAATAGGCAGGATTTTTTAGACACCGCATTGACATCCTCCCTGATACAATAGGAAAGTTTCTGCCATCCCGAATATAAAACGATTGCTGTCTGAAGATTTTTCGTTTTTGCGATTATGTAAGGAAGGCTTCGCTTTTCATATTCAACAATTCCTTCCTTCACTTCCAAAACCCCATCTTCTGCGGGAAGTCCGAAATGTCCTAAAGTCAATGTAAAAGACCTGTCATTTACCCTTACCCTGTCCACCCGAAGCGTACCGAAAGGAACTTCTATATCCGCCATATCGACTTTTTTTGCCCTGCTTTTCATAATATCAAAAAAAGCTGTCCGGTACAAAATACCCATCTCGTCTTTGCAAAAAGCAAAGGATGTGGGCACTTCCTTTCCATTTAATTTATATGCCATGGCTTCCGCCGGGGTTTTTCCCATCTTCTCCCATGGCAACGCAGAAGAAAATGCAGCTCTTGCATATGCGGGAAGGTAATCTGACGACTCATCAAACATAAATTTAGCCGTTTTTATTTCCGTAATGCCGCTTTCCTTGTGATTTACGAACCGGATGCCCGGCGCTTCCAGCGTACATACAAAGTCCTTTGTCTGATCCCAGGGATTCTCCTCTTTTTCAGTCCAGAAAGGATGTTCTTTTTCAAGAATCAGGCACAAAAAAGCTTTGCTGCACCAAAAAGGACTGCTCACACAGGAATAAGACTGTACCATAGGCAAAAATGGGCCATAAAAGCCGAGACAGGGAACCGAATTTACAAACATTTCTTCTTTCGTAATAAATTGCAGAAGATTTCCGGACATTATCCGGCGGGCAGAAGGAAAAGTGAAATCAGGAGAGCTGTCATAATTCTTTAAAAATCCCCCTGCGCAAAGGGCGGACGACGCACAAAAACGGTAGATCCCGCTCCGCCCCCAAAGGATGCTTTCGCCTTTTTCACTGAACATTCTCCAATAAGACGATAAAAATAAACCGATATTCTTTTCAAATACTGCTGCTGCTTCCTTTTCGTATTTGTAACCGTAATATTTACACCAAAGCGCGGCATCTAATATAAATTCCCAGGCACTGTAATAATCGAAGAGATTTCCGTCCCTATACCAGCCTTCGCCCGCATACAACGAGAGTAGATACTCCAGGTGGTCTTTATATAACACTTCATCCACCTTATAGCCTTCTATTTTCAAAAACGTAAGTGCAAGTAAATTAAAAAATCTCCAATTGGAATCATGGGTCCGATAATGTCCATAATCGGATAAGAATCCTGCCACAACATCCTTTTCTTCCTGCGTATATCTGTCCCAGATCACAGGTTTGGAAATGAGAAGGTTGATCCCCATGATCCCGCATTCCACGGTTTGCTGAAAAGGGCCAGGGCCAACCTTTTCTGCCATAAGTTCGCTCAAAGTCCCAAACCCTGTTTCAGCACCCGCAGTCATTCCCCGAACGATTTGATATGCGTAATAATCACGTACATTGATTCCGTTTAAGGTCAGGTTTTCGTCTTCCATTATCAGAGGAACCGCCATACACAAGGATCTTGCCAGGCCTTCAAATCGTGCCGCGCCTATGCGCCCCCTCTGATCGCCGGGAGACGGATAGCTTATTTTTTCTTCGTTTCTTGGAGGAGATACCGGATCTTCTATGGATTTCATATGAGAAAACAGTCCCCCAAGAAGAAACTTTCCCGCCTCGATCCAATGGCTCCTGTCCATTCCGCTGAAAGGGCTTAGTTCATAATTGGGATTTACGACTTCAAATTTCATAAAAACCTTCATCCTTCCTTTTCTTCATCGGCCGATGATCTCTTTTATGAAAATAAGATTGTTCTTAAGCTTCTCATCCGAGCTTTCTTTACCTGAAAAATCTTCAAAAGTCACATAACCATCATAGCCCACGGCTTTTAAAGCTTTAAAGAATTTGGGAAAATCCGCATATCCATCGGAAAATGACGCCCAGTCTGCTTCGTATTTCTCTCCCTTTTTCAGCCAGCAGGCATTTTTAATATGGACATGGTCCAAGTATTCCCCCAGGATTTCCAGAGCCATCTGATATTCTTCCAGGCCTTCGTATATGATATTCCCTGTATCATAGATAACGCCGATATATTCCGGATCAAAGTTTTTAGCAAGCGCGTAAGCCGCAGACGCGGAAGGAGTAATTGTTCCGTGGTGCATTTCAAAATGAGCTTTTATTCCTGTTTCCTTTGCTTTTTCCTCCACTCTCTGAAAGCCACAGAGCGCTTCTTCAAACACCTTTTTATAGCCCTTCTCTGAATCATATTTAGGGGCATTCACACGGATCCTCCCGGCTCCCATCTTTTTTGCAGCCCGCATAACAGAGGCGATTTTATCAATATCATCTGTACAAGTAAGATAAGAAGCAAGGGCATTGACCTCTAAACCGTATTGGTCAGCCAGACCCTTTAACTCCCCTGCCTTTTCTTCCACCGTGTTTATATCCACGGTGCAGTAATTATTTCTCCAGTAAGACGGCTGTTCCTTGGCAAACTCCTCTTTTATTTCCGTTACCCTGAAATCCACACCGTCATAGCCATACTCTTTCATGTTTTTAAGAGCTTCCTCTACTGTCATTTCAGGAAGGCCCACGGTAAACACAGAATATTTCATGTTTTTCTCCTTTCTTCTAGCCCTTCAACCCGCTGGTGGCAACCCCCTGCACAAAATACTTCTGCAGCGCAATAAAAATAATAAACACCGGAATAAGCGCAATCACCGCTGCCGCCATCATCCAGGCGTAATTTGTGGAGTACATCGTGTTAAAGAGTCTTATCATAAGTTGTATCGTCTTTTTCTCGGTCGTACTTAAATAAATAAGCGGTCCCATAAAGTCATTCCATTCAAAAACAAAAGAAGTGATTGCCATGGTAGCAATTGCGGGTTTTGAAAGCGGCAGCATGATCCGGGCTAAAATACCGTATTCACTAAGTCCGTCTATTCTGGCCGCCTCTAAAAGCTCATTGGGGATCCCCATATAAAACTGCCGGATCAGGAAAACACCCATGGCCGTAAACGCATGCATCAGTATAATTCCTATATGGCTGTCTACCAGGTGAAATTTACTCATCATGATGTATTGCGGAACCATATAGACCTGCCACGGAATTGCAATCGTAGTAACATAAGCCATAAAAAGTGTGTTCCGACCCTTAAAATCAAGCTTTGCAAACGCGTAAGCCGCAGCTGAGGATGTGGTGATCTGCAAGATCATAGTTGCAAAGGTAAGTTTAAAGGAATTGATAAAACCAATGGACAGAGGGAATTTTTCCCAGATCACGGTGTAGTTTGACCATACGGGATTTCTCGGTATCCATTTAATCGGATAAGCAAATACATCTTTTTCCAGCTTTAAAGAAGCAGAAAGCATCCAGGCAAAAGGCGTAAGCATTATGAGGGCACAGAATATCATAAGCCCATAGATTATGATCAGTTTCATCGTACCTGCGTTTTTTTTCATGATCCCACCTCCTATAGGTCGTTGGTGAACTTTTTCTCTACCTTAAATTGCAGCAGGGTAAAGGCAAGCACGATCAGAAACAGAACGATGGAAAGTGCGGAAGCATATCCGAATGCGTTATCTTTAAACGCCTTGTTGTATATGTGATAGGCCAATACCTTTGTCGCCGTACCGGGACCGCCCTGAGTCGTGATATACATAATGTCGTATGATTTAAAGGTGGAAATTGTAAGCATCATTACGACAAAGAATGTCGTGGGAGTAACCGTAGGCCATGTAATATTCGTAAACTGCTGGAATTTAGAAGCTCCGTCAATCTTGGCCGCCTCGTAAAGCTCTCCGGGTACCCCCTGCAAAGCCGCAAGGTAAACGATCATATAATACCCCACGCCCTTCCAGACTGTAAGTCCGATGATTGTGGGCATGGCCCAGTGTTTGTCTGCCGCCCAGCGGGGAGGATTCGCGATTCCTATGGAGCGGAGCACCGAGTTGACCGGACCGGACTGCGGGGAAAACAGAGCCATCCATACGATAGCAATCGCCACTAAGGAAGCCACATAAGGGAAGAAAAGGACAGAGCGGAAAAACACCCTTCCTTTCAGATTCGAATTCATGAGCATGGCCAGAAGCAAAGAAAACAGCATAGTTACAGGGACTGTAACGACTGTATAATAAATGGTATTTATAAGAACCAAGGAAAACTGGGAATCCTTCGTGAACATCTGTATAAAATTCTTAAAGCCTACAAAGTTTACAGTCTGACCAAAATTCCATTCACATAAACTCATGACAAAAGTCAGAATGATCGGGATAAAAGTCAAAATAAAATAGCCTATGAAATTCGGCAGAATAAAAGAATAAGCGATCAGGCTTTTCTTACGTCTATAACTTTTTTTGAGCATAAGTGATACCTCCGTCCGTATTTGAAACCATAAGAAACAATTTTTGAAAATGGCGGTCAGGTTTTGACCGCCATTTCATGATTTCTAACTTTACTTCGCTCCGGCCTCTTTTGCCCTTTCAATTGCCGTTTTAATACCGTCGTCGATGGAGACGCTATTGGTCATGATATCAGAATGCATTTCTTCTATTACCGTATTGATCGCTTTTGCATTAGGATCCATAGGCTGTTCCACAATATAATTGGGAGGTGTCAGGAATTTTGAAAGCTCTTCCGGGGCATTGGGGAACTGCTCTGGTATCTTGTCGAATATATCTAATATGGACTGGCCTTTCCAGCCGGGGACGATTCCGCGCTCCGCAATTACTTTTGCTCCTTCTTCCCCGCAAACATAGCTTAAAAATTCCCAGGCCTCTTCCGGGTGTTCCGAATATGCACCGATGGAACAGGGGGTAATCCCGCCTACCATATTTTCGTATGTATTTCCCTTTGAATTAGGCATGGTCACCGCGCCCCACTTAAAATAGTGCTCGCTTTGAGGTGTTACATTGCCGGTAAGCATTTCAATATACCAGGACCCGATTTGAAGCATTGCAACCTGCTCATTGTAAAAGACGCCTGAATAATGTATATTTCCTGTCTTTAATTCGCCGTAATCCTGAACGGACTTATCTTCGTTCTGCATTCCGAGAATCGTCTCATAATAAGGCTTTAGTTTTTCATAAGTCGATGTATCCAGATAATTGAACTCGTCAATGAATCTGGAATACTGATAAACGTTTGACGGCCATGTGTGCACATGGGACCCATATACTTTTTCCGCGCCATCGCCCGAAGTCATCTTCTTTGCAAGTTCCCTGTATTCTTCCATCGTCATACCATCTTTTGGATATTGGACTCCTGCTTTGTCAAATAAATCTTTATTGTAGAAAATCATATTGTTATCCGTCCGGAAAGGAAGACCATAGACAACGCCGTTCAGACTCAGAGACTTTTCCGCACCGCCGTATGGCTTCATATCAAAACCGGTGATTCTGTCTGTCAAAGGCTGCAGATGCCCTCCTGCGATCAAAGCGCTCATTTCAGGCAGACCCTTCATAAAAACCACATCATACTTTTCTTTTGCACCCATCTTGACAACGATCGTATCCGAATATTCTGCGGCCGAAAATTCAACAATGTCAACCTTGATATTCGGATGAGACTTTTCAAACGCTTCCACCATGATCGGATAATATGCTGTGTTTGAATAATCCCAAAGCGAAACTTTGATTGTCACCGGTTCAGCACTTGCCGCCGTATTGGTCTGCGCGGCAGCTGCCGTAGTTCCCGCCGCTGTAGTGCCTGCTGCCGTAGCCCCGGCAGAACCTGAACCGCCCCCGCAGGCTGCCAGACTGGCCGCCGTAATGCCTGCAAGGCCCAATGCTGCAATCTTTCTCAACTTCATATAACTCCTCCTTTGATCTTTATTGCACTATGTATGCTATTTCACTGATTGTTAATGATATATTAGTATATTTATACAATGCGTACAAGGAAATATCTTACGATTTCGTGTAATATCTTACCAAGGCACCAACGACATGCTTGACTTTTTTTATTACAATCATATAATTAAGGTATGAAAAAAAATATTTTATTTTATAGAACCCTTACATTTAAATTACTGCTGTATTGTTTTTGTTTTGTCTTGCTTCTTACTTCTGTTTTTTCCTGGATATTTTATTCTTCCGCAAAAGAAAAATACGAAAGGGATGCAGAGGAAAGCGCTCTTATGCTTCATACCAATGCCAATTATGGCATAGAAAATAACTTGGCTCAGGTTTCTGCTTTAAATACCGTCCTTTCCGCTAATACAAAAATCACCGCTTTTCTTTCCGATAACGGAAAAGACAGCATACGCAATATGTCCTATGCGCTCTCGGCAGTTACCGAAGCAAAAATGCTGTTAAACACAACTTCCATCTCCGGTTACGTTCCTAAAATGCTCCTTACTTCGGATCGGAACCCGAGGTATATACAAATCGGCCTTTTTTACGGTCAGATTACCGACAGGGCGGCTTTTGAGAAATTATGCCCCGAAGAACTGGCCGGCCCCACCTTTTCTTATCCCATAACAGTGAATCCCTTTAATCCGGAATATTACGGTCAGTACAAGCCGGAACAGATACTTCCCCTCCGTTTTCCCGTAAGCAGCTATGCAACAAACCAAAAAATAGGAAATTTTTATATAGCCTTAGATACCGCCATACTTGCGGATCCGTTAAAAGGCCTGGAAGAATCCTTTATTCTTCTTGGCGATCAGCTTTATAAAATTGAAAATACACTTTTTTTACCTCTGGATTTTGATGTGAAGCAATTTGATGCTTTGGCTCCTAACTCCCATATTGTGTCAAAGGAATACAAAGACCTTTATAACGGAACGGTATTCCTTACAAAATCCAAGTCGGGGGTCGTTTTAATAAGCCCTTTAAAAGCTCTTCATGATGATATATTCATACCTGATTTTAATTTTATCTTCCCCGCTTTTTCATTGCTTCTCCTTCAGGTGTTTTTCTGGTATCTTTTATTAAACAAACTTGTCAATAAACCGGTAAAGATCATCTACAATCAGGTGTCAAGAATGATAAAAGCGGATTATGAAGTCTCACCTGCATTTACGGGCATCTCGGAATTTGAAGAAATAAGCACCCATATCAATGAGCTGGCTGGAGCGTTTCAATTGGCTCTGAATCAGCTGAAGGAGGAAGAAACACTGAAAAGGAATTATAAATTCCGCCTTTTGCAGAACCAGATCCATCCTCATTTCATTTACAACACTCTAAATTCCATCCGATGGCTTGGGCAGATGAACTCTGTTCCGCCGATCGTGGACATGACAACCTCTCTTTCCAATATGATGAGAGCCGTTTTTAAGAACAATTCCGAATGGTTCCGCGTGGAAGAAGAACTGGACTTTATAAAAGAATACATCCATTTGCAATCTTACCGTTATGCAGATATGTTTACTCCGGTATTTGACATTCCGGATCCGGAAGTTCTAAGCGCATCTGTTTTAAGATTTACCTTGCAGCCCTTAGTGGAAAATGCACTTTTTCACGGCATCGGACCTGCAGGCAGGAAATGTGAATTGCTGATAGGAGTATATAGGGAACGTGAAGATCTGATTTTCGTGGTAAAAGACAACGGAGTAGGTCTTACCGTCCGGTCTTTGGATGAAATCGCAAGGGAAACAGCAAAAGCAGACAGGCTTTCCGGCATAGGAATCCAAAACATACACCAGAGAATACAAATGGAGTTCGGCGACCAATACGGACTGAACATAGAAAGCATTCTCGGTGAATTTACAAAAGTTACCGTAAAAATGCCTCTGATCTATAAAAAACCGTAAAAGAATATGATTCGTTTATGAAAGAGGTAACATATGAAATATAAGATCCTGATTGTTGACGATGAACCCTTAGCCCGTATAGGGCTTTCAGGCCTTGTTTGTGAGAACTTCCCTGATTTTGAGATAGCCTCTACTGCCGCAAACGGCAACGAGGCAATCGAAATCTTAAAAAAAGAGACCTTTGACCTGGTCATAACAGACATTAAAATGCCTGCAGCGGACGGATTTGACATTTTAACATACATACAAAACACAGGGGATAAAAACGCTCCTTTGTGTATCCTTTTGTCCAGCTTTGAAGAATTTGAATATGCCCGGACTGCCATGAAGCTAAATGCCTTTGATTATCTTGTAAAAATGGAGCTGAACAAAGAAACCCTTGAAAAAACGTTAAACAAGGCTAAAAAAGTACTGGCCGAGAGAAAAACAGAAACCGGCAGGTATGGGCAGGAGATCAATCTGTTCACCAACCGGTTTCTCTACCACCTGGTAAGCGGCGGCTACACTTCCGAGGAAGAAATTCTGGATTTCATAAAAATGTACGATCTGGATTTAAAAGCAAAGTTTTATCAGCCCCTGACCGTAGACATTCTTTTTGAAAAGGAAAGCTTAAATACCGGAGCTTACTCTACGTATTTAAGTATTTTAAGTACCGTAAAGGAGTGCATCGGCCGTTATACAAAAAGTACGGTGATCGCGTACAACCATCAAAGGATTGCATGTATTCTTCTCTTTCACAAAGCAGATGAAATCGATGCGCTGACCAATACGGTCTCCGAAGACATCCGGCAGCTTATTAAAATCTTTTTCAATACCGGTGTTTCCATAAAGCCGGGAAAAACGGCCTCTTCCCTCAATGAGATCCACCTGTGTTTTGAATTTAATAAGGAAGAAGCCCCATCCCTTAATAAAACCTTTGATTTAAATGTCTTCAACAAAAGACTGATAGAATCCCTGGAAAATTTCAATCTTACGCTTTTTGACCAGACAGTCAGAGCTATCGAGGCCGCCATAGATACCCTGGCATTTGAAGAACTGATCAATATTGTGTCCTTTATGATACATCTGGTAATGAACTGTATCTATGACGGAGAAAAAATACTTTCGGAAAGCTACAAAAAAGAGGCAAAATCCTATCAGGTTTTATATACCTATCATAAAAAAACTGAAATCATAAAATATCTGGATGTATTTAAAACCGCGGTAAAAAGCGCAATGCAAAACCAGTTGAACGATCCGAAATACAATCTGGTCATTCAGGCAAAAGACTATATTAAAAATCATATTTTTATGAAAATCAGTTTAGCGGATACCGCTTCTTTTATAAATGTCAGCCCTAATTACTTATCCGCTCTTTTCAGACAATATTCCGATCTTGGCTTTTCTGAATATATCAATAAAATGAAAGTTAAAAAAGCGCAGGAGCTGCTTGCAAAAAGCAACTTGAAGATTTATCAGATCAGTGAGGAACTTGGCTTTGACAACCCGCAGTATTTTTCAAGAGTCTTTAAAAAATATACGGGACACACCCCTACGGATATGGGGAGATGTACCCTGAAACAGGAGGAAAATTAAATGATACGTACCTTTCAAACAAACTCGGTCAGAAAAACATCAGAACTTTCCGGTAAGCTATGGGATTTCACCCCCTTAGACGGAAACGATAAGACGTTCCCGGTACCTGTCCCAAGTGCCTGGGAAACTTATCCGGGATATGAAGCTTACAGGGGAGAAGGGAAATATTCCACTACTTTTACGGCTGAGGGGAATGTACGGCTTCTGCTAAAAGGTGTAAGCCACACAGCAAAAGTTTTCGTGGACGGGATAATGAGAGGAACCCATTACAACGCCTACACGCCTTTTGAGATTTTCTTAAAAGGATTGCCTGGAGGAGAACATCTGCTGGAGGTCATAGCTGATAACCGGTTTTCAGAAGAAAGCTCGCTGCATATTCCCAACGATTATATGAGTTACGGCGGCATTACCAGAGGTGTCGTTTTAGAGGAACTTAACTGTGCATACATAAAATGGATCCATATCACGCCTGAAAAAAAGGGCGAAACCTGGAAGGCCGGCCTCACACTCTGCATTTCCAATATCTCTGATGAAGATATCCGCTTAGATGCAACGGTAACCATAAATAAAACAGATATAAAACTCCCGGACATAACCGTAAAAGCAAATACGGAATCTTTGATACAAACAGAGACAGCCGTATCAGACGCAGAAGAATGGAGCATGGAACATCCAAAATTATACACAGCAGAGGCTGCGCTCTTCAAAGACGGTACAGCCATAGACGACTTGACAGAGAGAATCGGTTTCCGGGAAGTGAGAATAGAAAACAGCTCTATCCTCTTAAACGGCAAAGCTCTTCTTATAAAGGGGATCTGCCGTCACGAAGACCATCCCGCATTCGGCTGCGCTATCCCATTTTCTCAGATTGCTTCAGATTTGCAGACAATCAAAGACATGGGTGTGAATTCTATAAGATGCGTGCATTATCCCAATGATGAAATCTTCCTGGATCTATGTGACGAGCTGGGGATTTTGATCTGGGAAGAGAACCACGCAAGAGGGCTTACCGAAGAGCATATGAGGAATCCTAATTTTGAGAGGCAGGCAGAAGAAGTGATCCGTGAAATGATCATAAATCACTATAATCACCCGAGCATCTATATTTGGGGCATCTTAAATGAATGTGCCAGCGAAACCCCCTACGGCAGGGAATGCTACAAAAAGCAGTATGAACTCATCAGACAGCTGGATTCTTCCCGCCCGCGTTCCAGTGCAAGCTGCAAATTTAAAACAGATATCTGCCTTGACTTTCCGGAAGCAGTTTCCTACAACATTTATCCGAAATGGTATCACGACACCCCTGTCCGGGAATATTTAGATGATTTATACCAATGGGTACAAACGGAAACACCCGGAAAAGGCAAGCCCTTCCTTATTACAGAAGTGGGCGCAGGAGCTATTTACGGTTACAGAAGCCCTGCAAAGGTCAAGTGGTCGGAAGAGTATCAGGCAGACACGCTGGGAGAACAGCTTACTGCCATCTTGGAACACCCCGGCGCGTCGGGACTGTATATCTGGCAGTTTAGCGATGTCAGAATCAGCGAAGAATGGTTCCTTAACCGCCCGAGGACAATGAATAATAAGGGAATCGTCGACGAATACAGAAGGCATAAGCTTTCTTATGAGATTGTGAAAAAAATTTATTCAAGTTATGGTAATTATAAGGAATCATGAGGTTATTTCCGTTGTTATGCATGGATTTCCATAAAACGTCCATATTAATACTGTCTTCCGGGAAAGCACACCGAAAGATAGTATAACAATGGAGGGAATATCATATGAGCCCAAAAGAATTAAATTATATTGAAGATGCTCTTGGTCATGAGAAATTTTTAAAGACCCAGTGCCAGGAAGCGGCGCAAAATCTGAAGGATCCTGAGTTAAAAGCTTGCGCACAGCAGCTTATGCAGAAGCACCAGCAGATTTTCGACAGCTTCTATAACTTAGTGTAAGGAGGAATCACATATGGATGACAAGTGTATTATGGAAAACCTGCTCCACACCGCAAAGGGAGTGTGTGACTTATATCTGCATGGAACCATAGAATCCCCTACCATGAACGTGCATCAGACATTCGACAGCGCATTAAACGACAGTCTGTGCATGCAGGACGATATCTACAAGAAAATGTCCGCTAAGGGATGGTACACCACAGAACAGGCAGAACAGCAGAAGCTGACCAAAGTAAAGAACCAGTTCACAGGAATGTAAATAAAAAAGCTATGGGGCTCCCAAAAAAGGGGGCATCCATAGCCTTTTTGTTAATGTCTGTGCATCGCCACTTCCTGTAGGCCCTGGTTCCGCAAGTTCTCATGAACTTCTCTTCCATCCGCCTGTTTGATCAGCAAATCACGAGCCTTCTTTGCTTCATTCTCACTCTTATGCCTGCTGGGGCCGCCTACACAGCCTCCCACACATGCCATTCCTTCTATGAAGTCCCCAGGAAGCCTTCCAATCTTAAGAAGCATCAGAGCCTTCTTGCACTCAGCCGCTCCATTGCATTTAAGGACTTCGATATCCGTATTTTCTCCTGACTCCTTTAAGCATTCCAGAACAGCCGCAGTCACACCGCCGCCATTTCCAAAACGCTTGCCGAATACAGATCCTGCCTGGTAGGTGTTTTCTTCCGGCAAAAGCTCAACGCCCTTTGATGCCATCATTGCCTGAATTTCTCCCAGGGTCAGGGCATAATCCGCGTTGTCTTTAATGTTTAAATCCAGAGTTTCGCTTTTCTTGGCAATACATGGTCCGATGAATACGGTGATCGTTTCCGGGTCCTTTTCCTTCAGCATTCTTGAAACTGCGCACATAGGGGATACGGTGGTGGACATATTCTCAAGGAGCATAGGATAATGCTGTTTAATCATGTTCACAAATGCAGGACAGCAGGAAGTCGTCATCTTCTTGCCTTCCTTATAAGCCTCTGCCCATTCTTCCGCTTCTGCCGCAGCGGTCAGATCGCCCCCAAGGGCAACCTCAATCATATCCTGGAAACCGATTTTCTTTAAAGCGGTTCTCCAGCTTGCCATGGTGATTTCCGGGCCGAACTGGCCTTCTGTCGCCGGAGCGACCATGGCAACCACCCGTTTCCCGGCATTAATAAGGTTAATCACATCCACCAGGAATGTTTTGGAATCAATGGCGCCAAAGGGACAGCCATGAATGCAGGCTCCGCACTGGATGCATTTGCTCTCGTCAATGACGACTATGCCGTTTTCGTCCATGGTGATGGCATCCACCGGACAGCTTTTCTTACAGGGACGGGTCAGATCTGCAATGGCATTATAAGGACATGCCTGGGAACATTTTCCGCATTCCTTACATTTATCAGGATCAATATAGGCACGATCACGTCCCATGCTGATGGCGCCAAAATTACAGGAACCCTGGCACGCCTTACCCATACACAGCTGGCAGTTATCGGTTACCACATACCTGGCGATGGGACAGTCTTCACAGGCAGAGCTGATTACCTGAACTACGTTCTTCGTATCCCTTCCGCTGGGACAGAGACCTTCCGCCAGGCGGATTCTCTCTCTGATGATTTCCCGTTCCCTGTAAATGCAGCAGCGGAACTGGGCCTTGGGACCTGGAATGATATCATAGGGAATCTCATTTCTTTTCTCCTCCAGCTTTCCCTCCCATGCAAGTTTCGCCACTTCATTTAAAACCTGATGCTTTATGCGAAGTAATGTCGCATCATTTGTTGCCATATTTTTCCTCCTTGTAACTTCCACGTATCGTGGCTCTGTGAATATCTATCCAAATTCAATAATAGGTTACCGTAACCCTCTTCCCCATTTCCTCCACTACGTGCTTTAACTGCTCCACAAGATTCTGGCGGATTCCCAAATCAAAGGGCAGGCCAGGATTCTGATAAGCGCTGTTAATTGCCATTCCCACAAATAACTTAAGCTCCGTACAATCCTCAATGATCATCTTCGCTACCATGGAAGCTCCGTTTGGCTTATCTAACTCCAGGAAAAAATCCTCTGTGACAGAATCATTCATCACATAACGCCTTAAAAGCTTTAAAACTTTATTTAATGTCAAAACACCTTCCGTAACCAGCTCGATTCCGTCAATATAAGCGATTGGCGGAATGTCCGGATCGTCGTAATCCAGGGAAACAGACAACTCCCTTTCAGTTACCCTGGAAACAATATTGGCACTGGTTCCTCCGCAGACGACTTTCTTAGCGGCATCATCTCCTGACAGGAAATCATTCACCATCACACAGTCGTCCTCCGTCTTCCTGGGCGGGCCTGTCATCAAATGCACCGGCTTTCGGTCAATGATCCTCATAACGGCAACCGTGGTATCATCGCCAGGCCGGTACTGATACAGTTCATCACAGGCACTGGTTAACGCAGTAGCAAGACGAGCGGCGGATATGGTCAGGCGGTACTGCTTCACCGCATACGAAGCAACATCCTCCCACAGCCAGCCAAAATTCAGGAGCTTCCCCACTCCTGCATGGATGGTCCCGTCACTCATCAGGATCAGCGCATCCCCTTTTCTCACCTTAAAACGGTACTCATTGATTTTTTTATCCCTGATAATCCTGGTGTTTTGCGGTATGGAAACCAGGCTCCCATCCCTGATGAAGATACAGCCGGGATTATCAAATTCCACCAGATAGGCTTCACCGTCATGAAACACCTGAAGGATGCTGAAGGTGGAATAGGCTACCTGGCGCACCTGACATACCGGAAGAGTCTCCACAATGGTTTCCACACACTCTTCCAGGGTCGCACCGTTTAGAAACATGGTTCCAAGAATCTTGGAGGTCATGGTGGCCAGAATGTTGGCCTTTACCCCGCTGCCCATACCGTCTGCGAGAATCATAATATTGGAATCCTCAGTCTGCAATAGTTCAACCTTATCTCCGCACAATACTTCCTTGAATTTATTCAGGCTTGTATATGCAACATCTACGGTAACCCCCATCACTTGACCTCACCTTCACTTCCCTCATCCAATAAGGATCTGCAAAGCTTTGTTAAGGTGGTCTTGGTCTCCGCCGTGGTTTCTCCTAGGAGACCTGCAATTTCCTGGGCCACCATCATCTGCTTGTGAATGACCTTCTGTGCCAGGGCAATGGTTTCCAGTTTCTTTTCGTAGTCCTGCCTTGCCAGTTCCTCCTCTTTGGTGATGTCTATGAAGGTAGCTAATACCACATCTTCTTTTTCAATGTAAAGAATATTCTGAAGAGTGGAGATATGGTACTCCCCATAAGTCACCTTTTTTCCATGGATCTTCTGGTGGGTATTATAAACCCACTGGAAATCCGAAGGATCAATGAGTTCATATAAATACATGGTTAAAGCTTCCTGTCTGGTTTTTCCAAAATACTTTTCTCCCACTGCAGAATACTCTAAAATTTTCATATCTTTATCCACGATCAGAACAATATTGGGAGAGGTTTGCATCACGAGATTGGATAATGACTCTGATTTTTCATGCATAAATGGAATGCACATATTCAGCTCTGCCTTTTTTTGGAAAACTGCTATGGCCTTTTCCCTACAGGTGGAATAACCGCAGGCGCCACAGTTTAATTCATCCTCCGGCCTGGTCTTTCCGGTCATTTTTAATATCTCCTGAATCTGGACCTCTGTTGGCATGGCATCCTTTGGTGCACGGTCCAGGAACAGCTTGCGAAAGGTGAGGCGCTCCATAACAGGGGCCAGCTCCTCCCTTGGCACCGGTTCCTTTTCAATGGATTCCTCCATATCCAGCTTGATCTTGAATCTGGATACGTTCTCGTCCTCTACGGTGGGACCCTTGATGCAGCCGCCGGAGCACATATTCATCTCAATAAAGCAGCCCTTAATTCCTCCCCGCAGCATGCTTTCGCACAAATCCATGCAGTTGAGGCAGCCATGGACATAAAATTTCCGGTATCCATCCCGTTCCTCTTCCGTAGCCAGCACTGAATTTACCACTCCATTGGTAACCGGATAAAGGCGGTTGATTCTTGGGTTCCTTGCAAACGGGATATCCTCGCAGTCTTCAATGGTGATTTCCTCTTCAGAAAGCCACCTGGAAATATCATTGAAATTCAGGACAGCATCAATATAGCCATCATGGCGGGGGTCTCCGGCTTCCTTTTTCTTTGCGATGCACGGTCCAAGGAAAACCACCTTTACCTCAGTTCCCAGTTCTTCTTTTAACATCTTTCCATGGGCAATCATAGGAGATACCACAGGAGCCATATATGGAATCAGCTTGGGGTAATAAATCTCGATCAAATCATTGACGCTGGGACAGCAGGTGGTGATGATGTTCTCCATCTTCCCTTCGCTTAAAAGCCTGGCATATTCCGCTGTTACAACAGCCGCCCCTTCCGAAGTCTCCCTTACGTCATAAAATCCCAGCTTCCGCAGCGCACCGTTAACCTGGCCGATGGTCTTATAGTTTAACAAGCCCATATAAGACGGTGCCAGGGAGATAACCGTCCGGATCCCTGCGTCAATGTAACTCTTTACCAGATCCAGATCACTTATGAGAGTTTTTGCTGACTGGGGACAGACCTGCATGCATTTTCCGCATAAAATGCACTTATCCGGCATAATTTCAGCCCGCTCATCTTTAATCATGACTGCCTTGACTTCGCAATTACGAATACATTTATAGCAATGTTTGCATTTAGTAGCCTTGAAATCAATGATTCCCATGATTACAGCCTCCCCATGATCTCTTTGTCAAAAAACTCCTTTGTATCCTCTGGTTTTAATGAGTATAACTGGCCCTCCACGGTCACACAGACGCCATTTACACAATCGCCGCAGCAAAAGGACCCGTTTAGATCCACCTTATCCTCTAAGTGGTTTTCCTTCACAAGGGTCTGCAGCTGTGCGATGATTTCTCTGGAACCCTTTAAATGGCATGCGCTCCCTATACATATTGTTACTCTCATGAATATTCTCCCTCCAAATTTTGTACCTTACATTCGGTTGCCCTTTTGGAATATTATCGCACATCGTTATATCTCTATCAATATTTTTTTATCGATTTCCTGTTCTTTTTCACATACAGGAAATAATTGTCTCTAAAATCTCCTGTTTCTCTACGTCAATAAGGCCATATGTATTCAGACGCAGCTCAGGAATTACCGGAAGGCTTGCAAAGGCAAGGGTCATGAAAGGATCGATGCTGTCTCCGATTCCAAGGCTTCTTGTATGGGCCTTTAGTTCTTCCAGCTTTTCATCCACCCACTCAGCCGGCTCCTCGCTCATAAGTCCTGCGATGGGTAGAGGCAGTTCACCCAAAAGCTTCCCATCGGCCACGACCGCCAGGCCGCCCCGGTTCTTCCTCACAATGTTGGCTGCAAGAGCCATATCTTCATCATTGGTTCCTGCAACAATCAGGTTATGGGAATCGTGGGCAATGCTGGTGGCCACAGCTCCCCGTTTTAAGCCATATCCGCCTAAAAAGCCGAGTCCCATATGGCCGGTATTATGATGGCGTTCCAGCACTGCCATTTTCACGATGTCCTGCTCAATGTTGACGCCGGGAGCGACCCCCACCTTTTCTACCCATGGGGCCAGAAGGGATTTAGTTGTCAGCTCTCCGGGAGTGAGGCAAAGCACCCGGATGGTATTGCCTTTTTTCTCTACATGGAAATCTTTCGGGCGAATCTCGTCTAAATGGAAGGAATCTCCCACTCTGACAGGCGTTTCCACGCTCCGCTGTTCCGCTGCAAGGATTTCTGCCTTCATCTCGCCGTTTTCCGCCACCAGCTTTCCATTTTTATATACCTGCTTTACCTCAAATTCATTGAGATCGGAAACAACAATGAAGTTTGCCTTATATCCCGGTGCAACGGCTCCTACATCCCGTAGTCCGAAATACTGGGCCGGATGCAGGGATGCCATCATGACCGCATGAACCGGATCAGCTCCCAGGCTAATGGCCTTTTTAATGATATAGTCTAAATGCCCCAGCCGGATCAAGTCCCCTGGATGCTTGTCATCGGTAACCAGCATGCAGCGGTGGTAATACGGCTCCTTAAACAGGGGCATAAGAGCATTTAAATTCCTGGCTGCCGTGCCCTCCCGGATCATGATCCACTGGCCTCTCTTAAGCTTTTCCACGGCCTCTTCCCAATGGGAGCATTCATGGTCCGACTGCACTCCGGCAGTCACATAGGCATTGAGTTCCCTGCCGGATAACCCGGGAGCATGACCGTCGATTAAGAGATTCCTGTTCCTGGCCTCCTCTACCTTATCAAGGATCCCACGGTCTGCCCTTACGGTTCCGTAGGAGTTCATAAGCTCCGCGAGGCCCAGCACCCGTTCCTCTTCATAGAGCGGGGAAAGATTCTCAGCCGCCAGAACAGCCCCTGATTCATCCAGTCCTGTTGCCGGCACACAGGAGGGAAGCATGAAATACACATCAAGGGTAAGTCCTTTCGTCCGCTCCATCATAAAGCGGATCCCTTCCGCTCCCGCCACATTGGCGATCTCGTGAGGATCCGTAATAACCGCCTGAGTCCCATGAGGCACCACAGAGCGTTCAAATTCTCCCGGTGCAACCATGGAGCTTTCCAGGTGAATATGGCCGTCAATCAATCCTGGACAAACCACCGCGCCCCCCAGCTCGATCTCTGTCTGTCCCTCATATTCTCCAACTCCTACAATGTAACCACCCTCGATGGCAATATCTCCGTTTTCCAGCTCAGCCGTAAAAACATTGACCACCCTGGCATTCTTTAGCACCAGGGACGCCTTTTTCACCCCTGATGCTGCCAGAACCCGTTCTGCTAACAACCGATCCATAAGAAAAGTCCTCCTTTTATTTACCCGCGATCTTTGTAATAGAAGCCGTAATCAGCCTTTTAAACAAAGGTGCAACCCGGTCAGCTGTCTCTTGTACCTCTCCGTGGCTTAAAGGCTGATCCGTAATGCCGCAGGCCATATTGGTGATACAGGAAATGCCGCAAACCTTCATCCCCATGTGGTTTGCTGCAACTGCTTCACAGGCTGTGCTCATTCCTACCGCATCAGCTCCCAGAATGTGGCACATTAAAACCTCTGCCGGAGATTCATATGCCGGGCCGGAAAGCTGCATGTAAATGCCCTCTCTAAGGCCGATTTCTTCTTCTCCTGCAGCCTCTCTGATGGTCTGCTGGAGCTCTCTGCTGTAAACATCACTCATATCCGGGAATCTGGGTCCCAGCTCTTCTAAATTTGCCCCAATTAGCGGAGACGGAACAAAGCTCGCGATATGATCCCTTATGAGCATGAAATCCCCCGCCTTAAACTCTTTGTTAACGCCGCCGCAAGCATTGGTTAAAAACAGGACTTTTGCTCCTAAAAGGCCCATTAGCCTGGCCGGAAGCACCACGTCCGTCATTGGATATCCTTCGTAGAAATGAACCCGTCCCTGCATGATAACCACCGGAACATCATTTACATATCCGAAAACAAACCTTCCTTTATGGCCTGCCACCGTTGATACCGGAAATCCTTCAATATCTTTATAGTCAATGGAGGTCTCTACCTTTATCTCCTCTGCATATTCCCCAAGGCCGGACCCCAGGATCAGAGCTATCTCCGGGACAAAGTCAGTCTTCTCCCTCACACTTTCCAAACAATTCTTAAGCTTTGCATATACTTCATTCATATACCATTTTCTCCTTTCAATGTTATTGTCCATGCTTTCTGGACATGCAGGTATACCCGCAGGGTGTTTCATTGTCACCGTCAGACTTGTTCGTCACAGGTATATACAGTATACCACATCTGCCAATATATCTGTATCTATATTTTGACAAACATGGGGGAATAATGATATACTGAAGGTGTTCGTACTAACCCGGAAGGATCCCTGACGGCGAAGGCGAGGAGAATACGTAAACCGGATATCCCATGCCTTTTGGTGTGGGATTTTTTGATGGACGTAAAGTAAAAAAACATAACAGGTACGGACAGAAAGCGAGGATCATTATGAAAAAAGCATTATCCCTATTGATGGCGATTGCCGTAACGGCTGCCGTACTCTCCGGCTGTGCAAAGGGCGGCGCTGAAAACCCCCAGGCAACATCAGTCTCTGAAACGGAATCCGCCTCTGAGACAGCAGAAGAAACGTCAAAAGCCCAAGAACCTGCTGATCGCTATACCTTAAAGATCGGTTCCTTAAAAGGTCCTACCTCTATGGGCCTTGTTAAGCTTATGGACCAGTCTGAAAAAGGCAGTGCAGAAGGCTCCTATGATTTTACCATGGTAACCGCTGCTGACGAACTCCTTGGAAAAATTGTAAGCAAAGATTTGGATGTCGCCCTTGTGCCTGCCAATATGGCCTCCATTATTTATAACAAAACCAATCATGAGGTGACTGTCCTGGATATTAACACCCTGGGTGTTCTCTACGGGGTATCCGCCGATGATTCCATTAAAACAGCCATAGATTTAAAGGGTAAGACCGTTTACTTAACCGGCAAAGGAACCACACCGGACTATGCCCTTCAGCATGTGCTTAAAGCCAGCGGCTTAACCGCTGACGACGTAACCCTGGAATACAAATCCGAAGCCGCTGAGGTCGTTTCTATCCTGAAGGAAAAGCCTGATGCAGTAGGTCTTCTTCCCCAGCCTTTTGTAACAGCTGCCATGGCTCAGAATGACTCCCTTAAAATGGTCCTTGATTTAACAAAGGAGTGGGATGCCTCAGCCGGTGAAGGCGGCGGCAGTCTGGTGACCGGAGTTACCATCTGCCGGAATGATGTGATCAAAGACCATGGGGATGCCATTGCCACCTTTATGGCAGAACATAAGGAATCCGCGGAATTTGCCAATGCCAATGTAGCCGAAACCGCAGCTCTGGTGGCTGCTGCCGGGATCATTGAAAAAGCCCCGGTTGCAGAAAAGGCCATCCCATACTGCAGCATCACCTATGTAGACGGAGATCAGATGAAATCTCTGTTAAGCGGATACTTAAAAGTTCTTTTCGATATGGAGCCGTCTTCCGTGGGCGGAACACTGCCAGCCGATGACTTCTACTATATGCCATAATTAAGGTAAAGCTTTGTAAGGAGATTTCCATTATGAAACCAACAGCCCTCCCGGCTAAAAAGGCCGGTATCATCTTTCTCTGGCTTCTTGCGTGGCAGGCAGCAAGTCTGTCCGTGCACAACAGCATCATACTGGTAGGCCCTTTGGAGGTGATCCAGGCCTTATGGGTCCAGGGGGCCATGTCCGGCTTCTGGATAACCATTGCCCTCTCCTTTGGAAAGATAAGCCTTGGATTCCTTATGGCCTTTGGCTCAGGAATCCTGGCCGGGGGAGCCGCATGGCGTTTCCCCCTTTTAAGGGATTTGCTGGAACCGCTTATGTCCCTGATAAAGTCGGTTCCGGTAGCTTCCTTTGTCATACTTGCCCTGATCTGGGTAGGCTCTGAAAATTTGTCTGTTTTTATTGCCTTTCTTGTGGTATTCCCCATCATTTACATAAATACCATTGCAGGCTTTATGAGTACCGATCCAAAGCTTTTGGAAATGGCCCGGGTGTTCCGAATGCAAGGCAAAAAGAAGCTCCTTTATATATACCGCCCCGCCCTTCTTCCCTACCTCATAAGCGGCTGCAGGGTGGCTTTGGGCATGGGCTGGAAATCCGGGGTTGCCGCTGAAGTGATCGGCGTCCCAAGCCATTCCATCGGTGAAAAACTCTATATGGCAAAAATTTATTTAAGCACTGCGGACCTTTTTGCCTGGACCCTTGTTATTATCGTCATCAGCGCCCTTTTTGAAAAATTCTTTTTATGGCT
This sequence comes from Lacrimispora sp., assembly GCF_032078915.1. Lineage (GTDB taxonomy): Bacteria > Bacillota > Clostridia > Lachnospirales > Lachnospiraceae > Lacrimispora. The sequence continues at coordinate 40,618 of NZ_DAMAUN010000033.1, forward strand.
TTTAAGCCTTGTAAGTCCCGGCCGGAAATCCCATAAAAGAAAGGAGGCTTGATCCATGGAACTAAAGGTAAATCATCTGTCAAAATCCTTTGGGCCTCTTAAAGTATTTATGCAGGTAAATCTTTCCCTTCATTCCGGCCAGGTCTACTGTCTCATGGGATCCTCAGGATCCGGGAAAACCACATTCCTTCGGATCCTTCTGGGACTTGAAGAGGCCGACTCCGGAACCATGGAAGGTCTTCAGGGCACAAGAGCCTCCGCCGTGTTTCAGGAGAACCGTCTGTGTGAGTCATTTACCCCGGTAGACAACATTACCATGGTAATCCCCGGTCGAACCTCCCGAAGCAGAAAACAGGCCAGAGAAGAGCTTTTAAGGCTTCTTCCGGAAGAGGCTTTATCCCGCCCCGTGTCTACCTTAAGCGGAGGAATGAAACGCCGGGTTGCCATTGTAAGAGCCTTGTCGGTCCCTTGTGACATGATTTTAATGGACGAACCCTTTACCGGTCTTGATGAGAACACGAAACTAACCGTAATTCAATACATCAAAGAAAAGACCCGTGATAAACTTGTCATCATAAGCACCCACCAGGAGGAGGATGTGGCACTCCTTAACGGCACCCTTATAAAGCTGTAAAAACAGGGGCAAAAGCAGATATTCCTGCTTTTGCCCCTGTTTTATACCTATCTTATTTTCAGTTTTATTTTAGTTTCAAGGTATCCAGTGCTGCTTCAATCTGGCCTTCTACCGCACTGTCCGGTGATTCAATCGTTCCTGCCGCACTGATGTACTTCTTCGTAGCAGCATTGTAGGAACCGGAAATTGCATAATAGCGGACCCCATCCTGATTCGTCTTATACCGGATTGCATAACGGAACGTCTGGCTTCCGTCGCTTCCGTTTTCTACATTATAACGGACAAATTCCATATCCTCGCCACGGCTGACAAATTCTTTGTATTCTTCCATGGTATCCGGATAGATTTCTCTGGCTCCGTCAGCGTCATCTCCTTCTACATAGACAACTTCTAACAGATCGTTGCCATTGGGAGAGGTGAATGCGACTGAGCTTTCATCTCCATCGTCTTCAATGGTCCAGCCCTCGGGCGGTGTAATCTGATATTTTCCAGATTTAGATGTAAAGACGCCGGAAGTTATGTCTCCTGCATCAGAAGCAGTGGTTTCGGTGGTTTCGTCTGTTCCGTCTTCCTCATTATCAGATTCATCCTCACCTAACGCAGTCTCATCTGTACCTGCTGATTCGTCTCCTGCTACTTTTGTCTCGGCAGCACTTACCTCTGTAGGATTATCCTGCGAGGATTTCCCGTTATCTTTTGATCCACAGCCTGTAGCCGCCATCATAACTGCCATGGCGATGGCTATTACTGCCAGCACTTTGTTTTTTCTCATTTTAATCACTCCTCATCATCATCAATCTCATTCCTGGTGACGATGAGGATTATAACATTATCTGCACCAAATGTATAGGGGATTAAAGGAACTGAAAGAATCACCATGAATTCTTAATAATTTAATTTGGAAGCTTCGGGGCGCTCCAGTTCCAGTAATTTCACTTTAATATCCAGGCCTCCGCCATATCCTATCAGGCTTCCATTAGCCCCTATCACCCGGTGGCAGGGAATGATGACAGGTATGGGATTGCGGTTATTTGCCATGCCGACCGCACGGCAGCCTTTGGGATTATCAATCATGACCGCAATATCCTTATAGCTTTTCGTCTCTCCGTAGGGAATCAGTAACAAAGCATTCCAAACCTTTTTTTGAAATTCCGTTCCCTCCGGCTTAAGAGGCAGATCAAATGCCGTTCTCTTTCCAGCCATATATTCCTCCAATTGGCCTTCTGCTCTCCGGATCAGCTCTGTCCGCTCCCTTACGGCATTCTTAAGCTCCGACCTCCCAAAATCGATTCTAAGAAGCGCTTCATCATCACATAGGATGGTAAGAGGTCCTATTTTGCTTTCATAAACTTCCCAGTACTTCATATAAAATTCCTTCTTTCTCTTATGAACGGTACCATGTTTTTATCTTATTACATTATATCATATACAAAGCTAAGAGACGACCTCTTCTTTTATTCATTGTTTCAGGGCCGAAAGTAGTAAGCTATCTGTTTCTTCAAATATTTCTCATAATTCTTTTAGTCTTTTTATGAAATGTTTATGGCTTAGTCAAACTTCGGTCATATTTTCCGCGTATACTAAATATTGAAAAGGAACCCCACCCTTTTAACATTGACTTTTTATTTTTCATACTCAACCGGCAGGAACATTTTATGTACCTGCCGGTTCCTCCCATTTCTGGGCTATTTTTTCCTTAAAAACCGCATAAATACAGGCTTAATAGCGAATTTGAAATTTTTTCTAAAATAATGTTGACAAAATGATATCCATCATATATAATAACTCTTGCGTTGCGGAAAAGCAACTAAGCGAAAGATGGAAAATGCTTTCACAATCGGGGTGTGGCTCAGCTTGGCTAGAGTACCTGGTTTGGGACCAGGGGGTCGCAGGTTCGAATCCTGTCACCCCGATTCAAGAGAAAAACCGTCATTGGTAGTTTTGTTTCTCTTACCTTTTGCGGGTGTAGTTCAATGGTAGAACACCAGCCTTCCAAGCTGGATACGTGGGTTCGATTCCCATCACCCGCTTTTGAGTCTGTAGCTCAGTTGGATAGAGCAACGGCCTTCTAAGCCGTGGGTCGGGGGTTCGAATCCCTTCAGGCTCGTTTCACATCTCTAACCAAGGTGTGAAATTTATGGTGGGTATGGCGAAGGTGGTTATCGCGCCAGATTGTGGCTCTGGAGGCCCAGGGTTCGAATCCCTGTACTCACCTTTCCCTTTTAGGGAATTTTTTTTTATCACAAGTTTTAATGGGCTATCGCCAAGCGGTAAGGCACAGGACTTTGACTCCTGCATTCGTTGGTTCAAATCCAACTAGCCCAGTATGGGATACTAGCTCAGGTGGTAGAGCACTTGACTTTTAATCAAGTTGTCCGGGGTTCGAATCCCCGGTGTCTCATGAATGCATCGAAAAGACCGGGAAATCATTTGATTTCCCGGTCTTTTTTATTTACCCGCGTGTGATATAAAAGGTGATTGTTTAAATGCCCCTGAAAAACTATAATAGGATCATGGTATTCCAAAAGGCAGGCTCTGCAGGAAATGGCCGCTGTTACGTGACATTGTGCGGAACGCTTTTTTGTTTTATGTCAACGGAATTTAATCAGCTTCCAGATTGTCGCACATTTTCATTAATACTTTACAGAATACGGCTATTTCGTCTTCTGGAATATGGTCACAGATCAGTTCTTCAAACTGCTGAAAAACCTTTCTTACCTCTTCTGCTTCAGCAACCCCTTTTTCTGTAAGACTGATTAAAACGGAACGTCTGCAGTCCGGATTATTTTCTCTGAGAAGGAACCCCATATCCTGCAGTTTGTCTATATTTCTTGACAAGGTGGCCGTATCGTAATGGCATCGGTCTGCCAGCTCTTTTTGGGTGATATGGTCTTTTTGTAAAAGATTATATAAAATCCTCGCATGTCCCTGTCCAGGCGTCAATCCGATATTTGACAGAAGCGGGGAAATAATCTGTTTCCTGGCCTTTTCTTCACGAACCAGTAGTTCTCTCACATTATGCTGCTTCATATATTTTATCACTCCTTTCCCTTCGCAAAGGGCACAAATAAGTCACAAAACAGTTGTGCCCTTTGCGCTTTCCTCTCATCATTCTAATTCAAACTGCCCTGTATGCAGTTGATAATACTTCCCTTTTTCCTGCAGCAATTCGTCATGGCTGCCCCGCTCAATAATCTCTCCTTTTTCAAGAACCAGGATGGCGTCTGAGTTTCTTACGGTGGAAAGCCTGTGGGCAATGACGAATACCGTCCGGTCTTTCATAAGGGCATCCATCCCTTTTTCAATAAGTTTTTCCGTTCGCGTATCAATGGAGCTGGTGGCTTCATCCATAACAAGAACAGGCGGCTGTGATATGGCAGCCCTGGCAATGGCAATCAGCTGCCTCTGGCCCTGTGATAAATTGCTGCCGTCACTTTCTAACATCGTATCGTATCCATTGGGAAGACGTCTTATAAAGGAATCCGCATTTGCAATTTTTGCGGCAGCCAGTATGTCTTCCCTGGAAGCATTCAGTCTTCCATACCGGATATTATCGGCAATGCTTCCGGTAAATAAGTGGGTGTCCTGAATGACCAGAGAGATAGAACGCCTTAAATCATCTTTTTTTATGTTTCGGATATCGATTCCATCGTAGGTTATGGTGCCTCCATTTAATTCATAAAATCGGTTGATAAGGTTGATAATGGTCGTTTTTCCCGCACCGGTAGAACCAACAAATGCGATCTTCTGACCTGGCTTGGCATACAGGCTGATGCTGTTTAAAATAGTGTTTCCGCCTGTATAACCGAAAACCACATCATGAAACCGGACATCTCCCTTTAAAGGGACCAGAAGATATCCGTGATCTCTGTCAGGAACTTTCCAGGCAAACGAACCGGTATAAATATCCGTTTCCTTAAGGCTCCCATCCGCCTCCTGCTCCACCCTCTTTAAGGTGACGGTTCCTTCATCATATTCAGGCTCTTCATCCATCATATTAAAGATCTTTTCTGCACTGGCCAGCGCTACCATGAGAAAATTGATCTGCATGGTAAACTGGTTCATAGGCATGGCGCTCTGCCTGACATAAACAAGATAGGAAGCCAGAGTTCCCATATTAATCAGTCCGGACAAAGCGAACAATCCGCCCACGCAGGCAGAAATGGCATAATTAATGTAAGAAAGAGAAACTATCGTAGGAACGGTAATGCCCGTATAAGTAGAGGCCATTGTAGAGGAAATCCTCAATTTCTCATTCAGCTCACAAAACTTTTTTAAATCCTGTTTTTCATGGCGGAAAATCTTTTCTACTTTCTGCCCTTCCACCATTTCCTCTACATAACCATTTATATTTCCCAGATTCTTCTGCTGTTCTGCAAAATATTTTTTGCTCAGCGTTCCATTGTGACGAATATATATTAACATAATCAGGAGAAAAAATACAACGATCAATGACAGCTTCCAGTCCAGGAGAATCAGCATGATAATGGTACCTGTGGAAGTGATAAAGCTCTGGATCAGCAATGTAAAGCTGTTGTTGAGCGCTTCTGAGATGGTGTCCACGTCATTTGTAAAATGACTCATTAAATCCCCATGGGTATGGGTATCAAAAAATTCCAAAGGAAGTTTCTGGGTATGGCGGAATAAGTCTATCCTTATCTCACTGACCACCTGCTGGGAAACGTGGACCATCATTCGGTTATAAAGCAGACAGGAAATAGCTCCCGCCAGATAGATCAGTCCCATGATAACAATCATTCTCACAAGACCGGGTATATTACCCGGAAGGATATATTCGTTAATGACCGGTTTCAGCAGATAGGTTCCCATGATTCCGGAAAATGCACTGATGCTGACCAGGATCGCTATGAACAGCATGGAAAGCTTATAATGGCCAATGTATTTAAAAAGCTTTACCAAAGCTTTTTTTGTGTTTTGGGGTCTTACATGTCCGGTATTCTTCATTAGGACTGGCCGCCTCCTTTCTGCTGGGAAAAATAAATATCCTGATATATTTCATTGTCTGCCAGCAGCTGATCATGAGTTCCAATGGCATTTATTTTTCCGTCATCAAGGATCATGATCTGATCGGCATCCATGATAGAGGAGATCCGCTGGCTGATAATAATCTTTGTCATGCCGGGAAGAGATTTTTCCAGGCCCTCTTTAATCTTTGCTTCTGTTTCGGTGTCAAGGGCGCTTGTAGAATCATCCAGAATAAGTACCTTTGGCGCTTTTAAGATCGCTCTCGCAATGCACAGCCGCTGTTTCTGTCCGCCTGAGACGTTAACACCTCCCTGCCCCAGCTCCGTATCATATCCGTGATCCAGGCGGCCGATAAATTCGTTAACACAGGCAATGCTGCATGCCCTTTCTATTTCTTCGTCCGTTGCATCCTCTTTTCCCCAGTAAAGATTTTCCTTCACTGAGCCGGAAAAAAGGGTGTTCTTCTGTAACACCATGGCAATGGAATCCCTTAGGTGGTCCTGAGTATATTCGTATATGGGATGGCCGTCTATGATAATATTACCGGCTGTCACCTCATAGAGCCTTGGAATCAGCTGCACCAGAGTGCTTTTGGCGGCACCTGTCTGACCAATGATCCCTACGGTCTCACCGGGTCCAATCTCAAAGGAAATATCGGAAAGCACATATTCCTTTGCATCTTCCTTATATTTAAAATATACATGTTCAAACCGGATCCTTCCTTCCTTGATGGTGATATCCTTTGCACGGTCATCATTGATGGTCGGTTCCTCCTCTAAGACTTCTGAAATCCTCTTCCATGAGGTTAGGGACCGGGTAAACAAAAGAAAAACATTAGAAAACATCATAAGGGAATTAAGCACCTGCAGCACGTAGCTAAGGAAGCTGGTCAGGGCACCTACCTTCATGTTACCGATCATGACCAGGTTTCCCCCAAACCACAGGATACTTAATATGGTCCCGTACATTACAAACTGTAAGGCAGGCATATTTAAGGCCGCCAGAGAAAAGGACCTTTCGGAGGAATTCTGTAAATTCATGCTTCCCTCTTTAAATTTACTTATCTCATGTTCGCCCCTGACATAAGCCTTTACTACGCGGATTGCTATCAGATTCTCCTGAATGATCCGATTCACAAGATCAACGGCTCCCTGCATTTTTGAGTATAAGGGTCTTACGTTTTTGATGATTGTAAATAAGATGACGGCAAGTACCGGGGCTGCGATTAAAAATACCACAGCCAGCTCGGCATTCAACCGAAAGGAAACGATCAATGCAGTCAACATCATCACTGGAGAACGAAAACCGGGACGCATTCCGTTTGTAATGGAATTCTGGATTGTGGTAATGTCGCTTGTAAGCCTTGTTACCAGAGAAGGGGTGCTGAACCGGTCCGTGTTAGCAAAAGAATATGTCTGCATCTTTTGAAACTCTGCCATTCGGATCTGGGCTCCCACACCATTTCCGCAGATCGCGGTATACCGGGCGCATGCATGCCCCAGAAAAAGAGAAAGAACAGCAAAGAACACCATTTGAAATCCTTTTAGAAATATGTAATTTCTATCGCCGTTTGCAACTCCTACATCAATGATGTCAGCCATAATCATGGGAATAACTAATTCAAAAATGGTTTCCGCCTCAATACAGATGATCGCAAGAATGAATTCTTTTTTGTATTTTTTTGCATAGAGAATTAAATTTTTCATATCAGGCTCCCGTATTAGTTGTTATAGCAATAATTGCACATGCAACAATTGCGCACATAACTATTATATCGTGATTCTTTGGATTGTCAATGGATTTTATAGTAGCCTATCCAAAATCCAAAGGAGGCTGGCACCTCCTTACACTCCTCTGCCTGGCCTATGACTTCAGAATATATTAGGGTACCATGGCAATGCCCCCTGATCTCTGTTCCCCAAATGCATAAAAGAGGCTGATAGATGTAATTCTCTATCAACCTCTTATTCACTGATTTTATTTAATTCTATATTTGGATCCTTTATAGACCTAATGATATCTATCTGACAATTATTGGACCCATACTCCTGACTGGTTAACATGGGAACCGTCCGGTGTTGTGGTATTAACGAGCATGTACCCATCTGCTCCCATATAATACCATAAGCCGCTTTCCGGAGACTGATACCAGGTGTCCTTCAGATAGGTGCCATCTGAATTCTGGATCCACCAGCCCTTTCCATCGCTTGCCCACTTCTGAGTGGCAGCTCCGCTTTGAGCAACAGCCCCGCTTCCAGCATTAGGCGCTGACCAGCTATCTGTTAAATGAGCAATCCATCTCCAGGAATAATTAATATCAAAGTCAGTTACGTATATAACAATATAGGGATCATTTACATGAGAGGTGCTGCCTTGCAGATCCGATATCATTGCCTTTACTTCATCATTATATAAACTATACTCCTTACCAAGTACTAACTTTTCTGTCTTCACTAACATTCTCTCTTCCCAAGACAGCCGTGCCTGTCCATTCGAATCAGAGGTGCTGGGGCAATACAGGCTTAAAACCAATTCATGAGACGGATCAAGATTTGAGCCCTCTTTTTCAATGCTGAAAGTATCATTTTTGGGCAATACAGCACATCTCCCCGTAAGCTGCTCGCCAAACTCACTCAGAATTAAATCCTCATGCCTTGTGGTATCCTCACCGTATGTCCTTTCCGTGCCATAAAACAGATGAGGCGATACTTCATTGGCTAACGCTGTCATTGGTACAGCAGAGACAAACAGGGCTGCCATTGTAATCAGTGCTGCAACTTTCTTGCTTTTCATACTCATCTTTAAAATCCTCCTGGTATTTTATTTTTTATACAGGCGTAAATATAACCATATATTACCACCTAGTTAAAAATTAGGCAATATATTTTGACAGTAAAATTATTTTTTTTGAAATTATGCTCTTCATGTATTAAAAAAAGTAACTGTAAAACAAATTAAGTGATTATTCTTAGTAAAAAGAATTGTTTACATAAATCAGATTATTGACAGATCATAATCGCAATAAGAGGCTAAAGTATAATTACAAATTGTATTTAATTATAATACATAAATCATTTACCAGTTTTCTGAACGTCCCTTATCATGCTCCATCATCTACGAAATAACGATGGGGTAATATGAATATAATTAATACGCCCGGCAACATTTTGTAACGCAAAACTGAGGACAGTAACTCATTATAGTACTAAAATCTGAGTAATGAATTATTAAAATAAAACAGGCACTAGCTTGAAATGTCATAACTTGTAGAATCATTTCCCGATAACGCTATTCATAAACTAAGAATCCCTCTCAGACAATGGCTTTGTCCGGGAGGGATTTTTCAGATATTTTCATTTTTTATTGGTATATTTACAAGTTGGAACATATAATTATACTGGCAGGTACAAACTGCTGGCAATCGTGTATAGGGTGGTAGGCCTCGATTCTACATAGAATGGAGGTGTTGCTCGTGAAGAATTTAGACTTTAAGGACCTAATGTCTTTTGGTATGTTCCTTCTAGCACTGCTGACATTCGTCATTATGACATGTCGCTAAATGCAAAAAACCTTCCCTGTACTTTGGCCGGTCGGGAAGGTCTTTGCTTTTCCAATTAGCCAACCACCCTGTGGCGATTGCCTTTCTTTATTATATTATACACACTCTCTGAAATATTACAAGTACAGGTATATATTTTAAAATCTTTGTAACTACTTTCTGTTTTCATCTATTTGCTCTTAGCCTGTTCTATACAGTCCTTTACCGCAGCCTTGATTGCATCACTGGTCACCGTAGCAGAGGCAACCGCATCCACCTCCCAAGTCAGCTCCTCCACAATTTTAGAGGGCAACTCTTCAATCGCTCTGTCGCCAATGCCAACGGTTTCGTTGTGATCAGTTACTTTTACAGAAAGGATGGATTCCTGATCAAACTCTACCTCTACCTCCACATCTCCGGCATATCCTACGTCGGCAGCCGTATATGTTCCGGCTTTATAGGTATCCGAGGAACCGCCGCAGCCGGCGAGAAGTGTCAGTATACACAATGACGCAGCCATCACTAAAGTCATTTTTTTCATTGTTCATTTCCTCCGTTTCCCTTTCTCTGATTCTGTTTTAGAAATACCTGTCCTCTTACGCCGTAAGGCAGACATACGGGAACATCCAGAACAGGATGACGAATCACCGCCGCCTCCACATCGAAAACCTCCCGGAGCGTCTGGGGTGTCATCACATTCTCCGGCGAACCGGCGCTGTGTTTTTTTCCCTCCTTGATTGCCACTAAATAATCGGAAAACATAATGGCGTGATTTAAGTCATGGAGAACCATAACCACAGTAACACCCTGTTCTTCATTTAATTTCCGCAAAAGCTGTAGGATTTCCAGCTGATGCGAAATATCCAGATATGTAGTTGGCTCATCCAGAAACAGGAGATCGGTTTTTTGCGCTAACGCCATGGCAATCCACCCCCGCTGCCGCTGTCCGCCGGAAAGCTGATCCATTTCCCGGTCGGCAAGCTCTGTCATGCTTGTGCTGGACAACGCCCATCGGATGATTTCCTGATCTTTTGATGTAAGTCCTGACAGCTTGGTGCGGTGGGGAAACCGCCCGTATTCCACTAAGTCGCTCACAGTGATACCTATGGGCGTCTGGGCGCCTTGGGGAAGGAGCGCCAGTTTTTGTGCCACCAGCTTGGTTGGCATACTGTGAATGGACTGACCTTCCAGATAAACGGCTCCGCCGGACGGCACGATAAGGCGGGACATGGTTTTCAAAATGGTTGATTTACCAGAGCCATTGGAGCCAATCAGCGTTGTTATTTTCCCTGCGGGAATGTCAATATCCATGTCACGAAAAACTGAAATGCCGTTATATCCGGCGGACAGCTTATCCGCTGTAATACATGATTGCACGTTTTTTTACCTCCTTATGCCTGCCTGCGAAGCAGAATGAGAAAATAGGGTGCGGCCAGAACGGAAATTACGATTCCAACCGGTATTTCAATGACTCCAAAAAAAGAACGCCCTATGGTATCCGCAAAAAGCAGGAGTAATCCTCCAAGCAACATGGATACAGGCAAAAGTACATGGTGCCGTCCGCCTGCAAATTTTCTTGCTATATGGGGGGCAACCAACCCAATAAAGCCAATACCGCCGCTGACGGAAATGCAGCTGGCCGCCAATGCCACTGCCACAACCAATAAAATTCTTCGTTCCCTCTCTACGCGAACCCCCAATGCAAGGGATGCTTCTTCTCCCAAAAGCAGTATGTCCAAAATACCTGCTTTCGTAAGAAGCAGCGGAATCAGAATCAGCAGGTAAGGAAGCAGTGCCTTCACCTGATACCAGCTGGTTCCCCAGATATTACCCGCCAGCCATCTGGCTACCAGCTGATAACTGCTGTTTTCCATGTCGGCAGCCATAATCAGCATCAGGGACGAAAAACCGGCCGAAATACCAATGCCGCCAAGCAAGAGATAAGACGGTATGATCTTCCCGTTTCTTTTGGAAAATCCGTATAGCATGCCCGCCGCCAGCAACCCACCCGCCATGGCGAAAAGCGGCTGATAGGCCATAGTGCTGATGTGCATAGCGGGGAAAAAAGTCAAAAACAGCATGACTGTAAATCCAGCTCCCGCATTGATTCCCAATACCCCCGGATCAGCCAGTGGATTTTCTGTCACAGCCTGCAGTGTGCAGCCGGACAGTGCCAGCCCCATTCCGCATAAGACGGCAAGGATTATGCGCGGAAGGCGAATTTGCAAAAGTGTGACGGATGCATCCGGGCTGCCCGGATGGAGCAGACTAGCGGACACATCTGAATAAGGGATATTTGAATAGCCGCAGTTGATTGATAGCAGGACAGCCCCGATTACCGCCAACAGGAGAACCCATGGCATAAGCTTTTGCCTGTGTTTCTTTTTCATAAAACTGCTCCTTTCTTCCGGTACGTCAGTGCAAGAAATACCGGAACGCCAATGGCTGATACCAGCGCACCTACCGGCGTGTCAAAAGGAGCGTTAATGGAACGGGCCGCGATATCCGCCAGCACAAGCAGTATTGCCCCCAACAGTGCGGATACCGGCAAAAGCCTGCGGTAATCCTCACCAGCAAGAAATCGTGCAATGTGCGGCACGATCAGCCCCAAGAATGAGATTCCGCCTACCAGAGATACGCTGGCCCCCGCCAAAATCAACACCACTCCCATGCCGGTCAGCCGAACAGCCCATACGTTTACACCAAGTCCCGCTGCACTTTCCTCTCCCAGGGCAAGCACCGATAACCTTCCAGAAAGGAGCTGGCTGATAAGCCCTGCACCCGCGATCCATGGAGCGGTCAGGAGAAGGCTCTGCCATGTAATGCCGGACAAGCTCCCAGCCGTCCAAAATGACAGCGATTTTGAAAGTCCGAAGGTGAGGGAAATCCCCTGACTCAATGCAGTTAACAGGGCGGAAACAGCGCTGCCGGCCAGGATGAGCCGTATAGATCCGGATTTATGCTTGCCGATTCCTATGCCATATACCATCAGTACGGCCAGTGCCGCTCCCATAAACGCGAAAAGCATCGTACCAATGCTTGACAATGGCGGCAAAAGGACTGCGGTGAGAGCAACGAAAAATCCTGCCCCCGCATTGACTCCTAAAAGCCCGGCATCTGCCAAAGGATTTCTCGTCACACCCTGCATCACTCCGCCTGCAAGGGCAAAGGCCGCCCCGGTAAAGCAGGCGGCCATTGCTCTGGGCATACGCATCTCCAGCATAATTCTTCCCATGTCGGAAGATGCCGCAGGATGAAAAAGCGTATTTATTAAAATACGAATATTCCCGCCTGCCACACCGACGCTGGCTGAGAACAGGAGGGAGAGCAACAACGTCCCCCCCATCAAAACAAGAGATAATGCAAAGCCTGTTTTAGTTCGAAGCCATCGCACAGGCATAGGCGAAGGGCTTGCCGGGGCTTTGGGATCATTCAACATTGCTGCGGCCTAGGATGGCGTCTGCCAGTTTTTCCATATACAGCAGTTTGCCGTTTGCCGTATACGCCATATTATATTGCGCCTCATTCTTACCATAATATACATTTCCAGCCTTTACGGCTTTTAGGTTCTGCCAAACAGGGCTGTTTCCCGTATCTCCAATCTGGCCGTCATCGCTGAAAAAGAAGATGTGATCCGCATCAATTTTTGAAAAGTACTCCGCATCAACTACTTCTCCCCAGACATTCTCCGGAACTCCCGAGGAAGGTACCAGCTTCAATTCATCGTATATCAGTTCCCCCGGGCCTCCGGTCCGATAAATATAGTAGGAACCGAAATGCACTGAATTCGCTTCCACGACAGCAAAGGTTTCGTCGCCAACCGTTTCCTTAACCTTTGCGGAAAGCTCAGCGGCCTTTGCGTCATAATCAGCAAGCCACTGTGTCACAACGTCCTCTTTCCCAAACCACCGGCCTAACTGCTGAAAGCGTCCCCGCCAGTTGACATAGCTGATGTCATCGTTAATCATCACCGTGGGAGCGATGCCTTTGAGCTGCTCATATACCTTGTCATGCCGGATATTCATAATTATAAGATCCGGTTTTAGCTCAGCAATTTTTTCAAGATTCAAATCCCCCGATGCGGTGGCTCCGGAATAGTTGCCAACGATTTCAATATTGTTATTGGTGAAATACTCCTGAAGATAGTCCGGAACGGTTATGCCATCATACATGCTGGTGTTGGCCGATGCAATAAATGGCATGTCCAAAATGATAAGTTCATCCGCTAAACCGGAAACGTCCACAATGCGCTGCGGATCAGCGGGAATTTCAACTTGACCTTTCATGTCTTCAACCGTAATGGTACCGCCATTTTGACCTGCTGGTTCTGCAGTCTGAGCGGAAGGTGATGATTGGCCTGATGTTTGTGAGTGATCTACTGCAGGCGAGCATGCGGCCAGTGCCGTCACCAGCATAAGACAAATTGGAATCATAAGTCGTTTCTTCACTTTAAACCTCCTAATGTAAATCGTGCATTTTAGTTAGGTATCGCTAACCTTGATAGTATACATAAAGTCCGTCTTACCTTCTGCCCTCAGGCGGAGTTTTTCTGCCCCTTGACGGAATTGTATGGGGCTGTCTTATTCTAACAGTACGCACTGGATGCTTGTTTCAGAAAGTAACTATTGACTAGTTAGTCTAAGCTAACTACAATATAATAGATTGATAAAATATTATCTGCCCCTCGGCGGATTTTCTTTGTCCGAAGACGGACATTACAAAGGACTGATAGAATGTCATATTTACCGTTGAAATTTGAATCATCTAACATATTTCCGAAGGAAACAATTGCAATACGTCCGGATGTACATATCATGGTATCCTCTGGTATATTTTCCAATAATACAAAGAGACAATCTGGCTCCACAGCCCCTGTGTTTGAACTAAGCTATACTAGAAGAAATTTCATATACGGCGAGGTAGATCGTGTGCCTGTGGAGCTTCGGCCCGGATATTCGTCGCTGGGTTTTTTAGGAGAGACTTGCGCACATTCAGAATACAACAGTGGCGAAGAAGTTCAGCTATACTCTATTTGGGTTAGCCCTAACACGTTCGATGGTTTTTGTGAAGCGGTTTGTGGTAAAAGCAATATTGGATTCCGCTCTTTCCAAAAGGATACGTATTCTTGCTGTGGCTTTAAAAGCGATGCCCGGGAAGAAAGCATTATAAATAAATTGGATATGTGTTTTATAAAAGAAGCGAATCAAATAAACAGACTTTTGTTAGAAAGCTATATTTTAGAGCTGTTATCCATTAATATAGAAAAGCTGATTTGCAATGATAACAGTAAGGAATATGTAAGCCGGCTATCCAGAGCAGATATGGATAGTTTGACTTATGCACGTGAGATTCTTCTGAATCGGCTGGAGTCACCCCCGTCATTGCTGGAATTATCCCGGATAATCCATATGAATGATTGTAAGTTAAAACGTTCTTTTAAGCAGTATTTCGGGAAAACCGTTTATGAGTTCATTCGGGAGCAACGGCTGGAAAAAGCGTTTGCGTTGTTAGAGCAAGGGAAACATAACGTGAGTGAATCGGCCTTTGCTGTGGGGTATACAAACGTAAGCCATTTCTCGGAGGCGTTTCAAAAGAAGTTCGGAATTCCTCCCCGCGTCCTGATAAGATAATTTGATATAAAAATAAGTTTAAAAAAGGCTGCAAGGTCGGCGCCAGAACAAAGGGGCTGACTTAGCTGGCACTCAATAAAAAAATCAAGGAACACTCAGATTAGGTAGCCGGCAAGCGGGATGTGGCAACAAAAGACGGACCATATCTTTAACTGCAAAGGCATGGTCTAATGTCTCCCCCTGTCTATCCTTTAAAAGACAAGTTTACATAACAAAAATAGTGAAAACCCTGATAAAACCTGGATTTTCACTACAAATTAAAAAAGCGAGAGACGGGATTCGAATATTACAGTTGTCCGCAAATCTACATATAATAAAGAGGGACGTACACTGTCTAATGAGTGTCTACAGCTTGTCTACAACCTTGTATTATTGTTGGATTTTATGTTAGGATAGATCAAGGGTACCGCAGGAAAAACGCTTGTCCTCGACCTATCCTATGAAAAGCCATATCACATTTCATGAACACTCATTTTGTAAACTTAGTTTTAAATATCTTTGCACTATTATTGCGGCATTCTCGTTTAAATCCTCATGTCCGCTCAGCTGCAGCACTATACAAGGTAAAGAAATAGCCCACTGCAAATGTGTCTTCATACATGGAGAGCCATCCAAATCATATCTGGCTGAGTTATCAAGAAAACGGCAATGCCCCACATACATATCTCCACCTTTCATGATTCTTTCTCCGAATATTTCATATTCTCTCTTATGAATCCGATCAATTCTTGTTTCGACAGATGCTGTGATATGTACTGCTAAATCGAACAATGGAACAAATGGTTCATTAAAGCTATCCATGGAGCCTGCCATCACAAAATAATTTCCTTTCGATATATCTGTCATTAACCTATTACTATAGCTTTCTTCGTAATGATTTCCGTAAAGTCCTCCTTGAACGGTTTTCCAAACGACTCGTACCTTCTTTTAACAAGATCAAAAATGCTATTTAAAATTAAGGCTTTCGCTGCAAATAAAAAAGCTCGAAACGGGACTCGAACCCGCTTACGGGTTGATGAATGGAGAAAGGCGGCAAACTGCAACCAGGGCCGCTATGCTTTAGTGGACCGGCTCGGACTTCAGGCCAGGTTGACCCCTTTCTTTTTTCCGTTATATCCCCGGACATCATACAATGTTAGAAATCGCTTGTTTTTTTTGACTTCCTTCTTTCCATTTGCTATAATTCTTTCGTGAGGTACTTATACAGCGATACCATTGTGCATAACACGTAACATCAAGGAAAGGGGGATCTCTGTTTTGTCACAGCTGCTCCAACTGATTATCGTCGATGATGAAGCATTCATGCGTGAAAACCTGAAGAATCTCTTCCCGTGGGAAGAATTAGGGTACGCGGTGTCCGCGGTTTTTTCCAACGGGCAAGAGGCTCTCTCTTTCCTGGAAAGCACTCCTGCCGACGTGGTTCTCACTGATATCCAGATGCCGGTCATGGATGGCATCCAACTGATTAAAAATATTCGTGAACGCAGAATCCAAACCGAAGTGGTCTTTTTGTCCGCTTATTCCGATTTTGAATATGCCCAGAAGGGAATTCTCTACGGCGCTGTCGATTATCTTGTCAAGCCGATCCGTTACCAGGAGCTGATGAGCCTCTTTACAAGGTTAAAGGCCTCTTTCCCGCAAACGGACAGAGCCTGCATCGCGAACCAGACTGCTGCTCTATCGGAGCCGGAGATGGTTCTCCGGATACTGTCCGATTCTATCCGTAAAAATCCATCTAGTGTAACTCTGGAATCCTGCGCGGTTTTTACCAGGCTTGATGGCTATTTTATATCCAGATTTCTCAAAGAACACCTATCCATAACATTTCAGGAATTTGTCAACAAAGAGAAGATGGTATGGGCCGCCGGTCTCCTGCAGGACATCCATTTAAGTATAAACGAGATCG
>NZ_DAMAUN010000034.1:0-53469 GCF_032078915.1 Lacrimispora sp.
TGAGCGGTTACAAATTGAATGCTTTGGTGAGAATTTAGGAGTTCTTACAAGCGAAGTATTTAGACATGAAGTAACAGAATCAGGTGTACATAAAATGCTTTTGGAAAGTGTAGAAAAGCTTGATACATTTGAAGAAGTAATGGAAGAGTTTGATAATCAATTAGGATTTGAGGCTCAGGCGATACTGCGATCAATGTTAGCCAATAAGAATGAAGGAAGTTCTCATGAATAAAGTAGAAAGACCTAATGAAAAAGTAAAAGATGTTTTTGATAAATGTATTAGCAAGGTTTCTAATCGAGACTTAAAACAACAATTAGAAGGGTGTGTAACTGAAATTGTCCAGGATGAAAAAATATATCAAGAAAAAGCAATTAAGCATAAGCTTATTGAATTTCCTAAAAAGAATTTGATAAATGGAAAAGTACCTATTGGTGAAATGAAAAAGGTCTATACATATAGAATGGTTAATTTAAATCAACCCGGAAGGATTTTCTATAATAAGTTATTGAACTCCATACAAATATGTCCTTTTTGTAGTGTTCGGGATGTTGCTACTTTAGATCATTATTTGCCGAAATCACAATATGCGTCGACAGTAGTAACCCCAGTAAATCTGATTCCTGCATGTAGAGATTGTAATAGCAATAAAGATGTATTTGATGCTGAGATAGAGGAGGAAGAATTATGGCATCCTTATTATGATGATTATGGACCAGTACGTTGGCTATATGTTTTGATAATTGAGACATTTCCTCCTGTAGCTGAATATTCCATAAAAATACCATTTGATGAAATGGAAGAAGTAATGGGAAAGAGAATTCAAAAAAGTTTTGATGTATTTGAACTTGGAAAGTTATATAGCACACATGCGGCAAAAGAATTGAATGATATAGAATTCTATATAAAAAGCTTAAAAAGGGAAGCAGGAGTAAATAATGTGAGGAAGCATTTACAGATGATGTATGAAAGCTTTTATGAAGCTGATAGTAATTCTTGGAGAACGGCATTGTATGAAGCTTTAGCAAATTGTGACTGGTATATCGAAGATTATTTATAATCCAATACCTCGTAATCTTTAGGTTGCTTCCTCAAATTGACAATAAAATTGGGGGAGCGGTTTGCTTTTAAATAGATATTTATTTTGAAGGATGCTCGAATTGAGTGTAGGTATCAAATAAGTTGGTGTATAGAAAAATAGACAATTTCTGTTTATAATTGAAGGTTGTCTTTTACCAGCAAAGCTTTTGAAGAGTGGGTGAAGTAATCTTTGTAAAAACAGATCTTCTATAATAAGTGGTAGGGCTGAAGGCTTTTTGATGAGTTTTTTGCCTTTGGTTTATATATACCTACCTATCAGGATATAATAAAGACGTGAACAATATGTTCACGTCTTTATTATATCTATCGATGTATATTCACAAATAGTGTTATGAAAATAGTATATAATTCTAAAAAATTACAAAAAATTTATTACTTTATAAATAAATATCATGTTATAATGTGGTTAGTGCCATTTATTATAACAAAATATTATAAAATATTTGAATAATTTCGTTAAAAATGATTGATAAAACTTATGTTAGGAGATAAATTATGCAATATGAATATATAAATTACAGTAGATATAATATTGATAATATCTATGAAGCATTTGAGCATGAAAGTAAAGAAAATTTTTTTAAAATATGTAAAGCATTAAAGTTTACCATCAATCCTTATCCAGGGTCCCATAGATATGCAGCCCAAATAAAGCAATTAGATATTTGGCTAAGGACTAGACTTTCAGGTGGGGAGAATAAAATTTGGGACAAGTTATTAGAGGAATCTAAATATATCAATATGCTATATAAAGATTTATATAACGATCCTGATTATATAGAGGCAAATTCAATAGACTCTTCCAAAGAACTTACTTCATTTTTGGTGTGTATGGAGTATTCATTAATTGCTATAAGGGAATTAATGTTAGGGAATGAATATCTAAATAATCAGCTTGGCTCATTTCTAAAACCAAAGAAATCATTTGAGGGTATAAATAATAATTTGCTCTTTTATGGAGAATTATATGATAATTTAAGTGTTAAAATAAAGGAGATACTAGAATATATAGTATTTTACAAAAAAAATAATCATGTATGCGAAAAGATAAATATAAGTGATGTAATGAAATCACGCGGGCATGTAGCTGCGATAATGGTGAAAAATAATATTGATATGATCACAGAAAGCTGGCAATTTGGTGGAATAAATATTGATTGCAATGAAAAAATAATTACATGTAGCAATAATTTTTGGGGTCATATAATAAGAACTTATTGGGAAATGCGAGAACGAAGTGTAACTACTACTGAAGCGATGGCACTTGAAAAGTTTCCTATGATGGAAGAAGAAAAGTGGGATATTGAAAGGACAAAGTTTATTTTGCAAAAACAATTATATATAGATATTTCGAATTGTAAATGTAAAATAGTACATAAAAATAAAGATGACGTCATAATAAACATACTTGACTTTGTAAAAGGATTTGCAAGGATAAAATATATATGTCAGCAGCATCTGATAAACAGAAATTCAAAGATAATAAGCGGAAATATAAATAAAGTTTGTGTTCAGATAAAGAAAAAAGATTTAAAAAGAAATCTGCTGCAATTAGGCATCGATAATGCAGAGTTAGTATTAGAATTACTAACATATCAAAAAAACAAGGATATAATTGATGCACCACTAATATCTTATGGAAATTATTATTATATGATTCCTACCTTAGTTGTATCAACTCTTATTTCTGAAGTGGTATTATCTATGGCAAATGTATTTGAATTTCGAGGTAAAGAACTTGAAAAATGTCTGCTTCGTTTATTAAAAGAAGAGGGCATTATATGCGGGAAAATAAAGAGACATGAAAATGCAGATACTTATGAATGCGATAGCATATTTATATTAGATAATAATTTATTTTTAGTAGAGTCAAAGGCCTGGGGGTTTCCAGGGAATATAACACAATATTATAATATGAATGATAAAATCATAGAAGCAGGAAAGCAGCTAGATAGATTAGCTAATTATATTACTAATAATTTACAGGATGTTTTGATTGAGCTAAATTTGGAGGCGGATTATAGAATTGATAATATTTATAGAATTTTATTAAGTAATTTCCAAAGGGCAGATGAGCAGATTTTGGATAATACATTTTTATGTGACTTTAATACCTTTAGGGGAACAATTAAAGGTGTTCCAAGTGGTGTTTTTGTTGCTGGAAATGATTATGCTTTAACAAGATTTTCTGATGAACCAATGCGTGAGTCGCAAATAACATGTAGTAAATTAATTGATTTTTTAAAAAATAATGAACTATTAAAGCGAACGAATAAACTTTTAGAAAAAGAAATATTTTATGAACCAATTAATGAGTTGTATTTGAAGCAAGTAATATTAAAAAGAAATATAGGTTTGATAACAATAGGAGATGAAAACTTGGAAAAAATGATTAAAAACCAGAGAATTTAAATAAAGATATCATCATATTAGGAAGAGATTCGTTAGATATAGACATATTTTACTATGTTATTACTTAATTACTTTGGAGATTGTCTAAGTGATACCGAAGAGGAGCGTTTCTATTGAAAGCCTCTAAATAAGAAATTCATAAAAGTTATCATGCTATAATTAGTATATTTATTTTATGAACAACAGTGGTTGAGCGTTTGGAATTACTAAATCAGTATATTGATTTCCAATCTAATTACTATTTGAAAATTGTTTCAAAATATGAAATTTATTTTATTAATAGAAAAAAATGATGAATTGGTGAAAGATATATCAGATGAAAGCTTTGAAAAAATGGAGTAATAAGAATAAAGGACGGTAGGAAAAATAACTTCTGCCAAGGAGTAGTCACGCCATTCAATAATCCGAATTACAGCCTCAACAAATGTTGAGAGCGTGATTCGGATGCGGCGTTGTGGAATGGAAAGCAAAAAGTAGGGTTTAACCACAAGATGTCGTGGATTTGGGAGAAAAAAAGGGCTAAAATCAGGGCAAAAAATGCACGATTTTAGCCCTCTTTCAGCGTAAGCGCCTAATAACCGAGCGGGTTGCCCACGTTCTTTAAAATCTGCATAATTGTAGTGATAATAAGTTGGATTAATTCACTACAGATACGGAGGATAGATTTATTGGATCATCTCGCAAACCACGTGTTCCACAATCGGAACAGTTTAGACTCATCATGGAATGCCGCAACTGCGGCATGACAGATGCCGACTGGTGCCGTGAGCACGGCATTGCAGCAAGCACATTTTGTAACTGGGTAAGCCGCTGTTATAAAGAAGCCAGTGGCGAAATTCCCGAACCTAATTATGGTCACTCTGAGGTCCCATATCCTAAACAGGACGTGGTTCCCATTGACATAATTCCGGATTGCTTTCCAGAACAGCCTTCTGTTTCAGCAGCTCAGCAGAAAACCATGTACATTGACAATCCACATACGATTGAAGTTGTAATGAATGGCATTAAAATCCGGATTCGCAATGACGTGAATCCAGTGGTTCTTTCAGAAACCCTGAATCTTCTGAAGGAGTTCCTATGCTAGCCGACATTTCTGCTGTAGATGAAATTTTCATTGTCTGTGGTTACACAGACATGCGTAAGTCCATTGATGGCCTTTGTGCCATTGTACAGGGGCAGTTGGAAATGAATCCTGTATCGAATTCACTGTTTCTTTTCTGCGGCAGACGCCGTGACCGTATGAAAGCATTGCTTCATGAACCGGATGGCTATGTTCTGATTTACAAACGGCTCTCTGTTCCAGGCGGTTATCAATGGCCCCTGAAGCAGTCCGAAGTAAGGAACTTAACCTGGAAACAGTTCGACTGGCTGATGTCAGACATTGATATTGACCAGCCCAAAGCACTGAAAACGACCTGATTTTCTCACAAGATCATGCATATAAAAGTGCTGTAATCCTTGTGTTTTCGGTGCTCCTTTCTCTCGCAAAAATGCCTCTTTTCTGGTATAATAGAGGTATCAAAGACAAGGAGAGAAGCCGTAGATTCCAGTGCAAAAGACATCCAACTTCGGGAATTGAAAGATATCATTTCACAACTGAAAACAATGCTGTCTGAACAGACGGAACTGATTAAATCTCTCCGTCTTATTATCGAAGACAAGGACTCCCAGGAAAAAGAGCGTCTTGAACGAGAGAAAGTTCTGCAGGAGCAGATCGACTATCTCACAAAGAAACTCTTTGATACTTCAAGTGAAAAAAACTTACTTGAAATGCCGGGACAGCTGAATCTGTTCAATGAAGCGGAAAGCGAACAGGATCTTTCCAAACAGGAACCGGAGATAAATTTAAGGGTGTTCCGGTTGAAAAAGTGATTCTTGAACTTCCTGAGGAAGAACAGCTCTGCCCTGTCTGCAGTACACATCTAGAACCGATTGGTCAGGATTTCGTACGCAGGGAACTGGAATATATCCCTGCAAAAGTAAAGGTTGTTGAGTATTACAGCACCCATTATGGATGTCCGGAATGCAAGACGGGGAGCAACGATACTCCTGTCATCCTTAAAGCAGAAACGCCTGCTCCGCTTATGAAGCACAGTCCTGCCTCTTCTTCTGCAGTTGCCTGGACGATGTACCAGAAGTATGCAAACGCCATACCTCTGTACCGTCAGGAAAAAGACTGGAAACAGTATGGAGTCGAACTGAGCCGGACAACACTTGCCAACTGGATCATCTACTGTGCATCGCATTACTTTCAGCCGATGTACGATTACTTCCACCGGAAACTCCTTGAGCGGAACTTTGCTATGGCTGATGAGACCAGAATCCAGGTCTTAAATGAACCTGATCGAAAAGCGGAAACAGATTCTTTCATGTGGCTGTTCCGCAGCGGTGAAGATGGCCTGCTGACAATCATTTTCTATGGGTACTCACCGACCAGAGCCGGTCAGAACGCGGCAGATTTTCTGTCTGGATTTCAGGGGTATCTGGAAACGGATGGGTATCAGGGCTACAATAAAGTCCCCGGAATCAAACACTGCTGTTGTTGGGCGCATACCCGCCGGTATTTTATCGATGCGGTTCCGAAAGGAAAACAATACGATTACGGCCAACCGGCAGTACAAGGTGTCCAGTTCTGCAACCAGCTGTTTTTCACAGAGTATTCCATTCATAAAAAACACTGTTCTTACGAAAAACGTAAACAGCTTCGTCTCGAGAAGGAAAAACCTGTTCTGGAGGCTTTTTGGTCGTGGCTGGATAAACAGCGGCCCGTTCGGAATTCCAGAATGTATAAAGCGGTGCAGTATACTTTGAACAGGAAACCATATCTTGAGACTTATCTGGAAGATGGGCGCTGCAGCTTTTCAAACAATCTCAGCGAGAATGCAATCCGTCCATTTACCATCGGAAAGAAAAACTGGCTGTTCAGCAGCTCTGTGGAAGGAGCTGAAGCCAGTGCGGTCACCTATACAATGGTCGAGATGGCAAAGGCTCATGACCTGAATATTTATGGTTATCTCAAATATCTTCTTGAGCATTGTCCCAGTGCCAACATGACTGACGAACAGCTTGATGAGTTAGCTCCTTGGAGTGAAAAACTCCAATCTATCAAAAACGATTGAATGTGAATTATAGTAAATTACTCCAACTAACAATGGTTGGGGTGATTTTTTTAGAACCGCCTTTTTATTAGGCGCTTACCTTTCAGCAAAAAATACTGATGCAGAAACCTGATTGTAAACAAATGAGAATGTAGCTTTTTTCATATCTAAAATAGTAATTGAAGTTTGCAGTACCCAAGCGGGTGCTGCATTTTTGCGTTAAGGAGGTTTTAAAATGAGGAAGCAGATTATTACTATTCCTGCAAGACGAAATCAAGATGATAAAGGGTTAAAGGTTGCCGCCTATTGCCGTGTCAGCACAGAGGATGAAGAGCAAAGGCATAGTCTAAAGGCACAAGTAGCTTACTATGCGTAAAAAATCTGTGATAATCCGGCTTGGGATTTTCCCGGTATTTATGCTAAACAGGAATCTGGTACAAGAGTAGATAATGGAGATGAAGTCCAGCGGTTAATGAATGATTGCAGAAATGGAAAAGTGGATTTGATTTTAATGAAGTCTCTTTGCCGCTTTGGCGCAATATATTAGATGCCCTTCTTATGCTTAATGAATTATCAAAATTAAATGTGGTTGTCTACTAGGAAACTGAGGACATTTGGTCTAATGATCCTCGGGTAAAAAAAATATATTACTATGGCAGTAGCGGCTTATCAGGAAGAAAGCAGACAAAAAAGTGAAGCTATCAAATGGGGTATCCACCAGATCAGTTTCCATGGACATATAAAGTTGAATCACTCACAGTTTCTTGTATATGGTAGAGATAATAATGGCGACCATGTAGTGATTGAGGAAGAAGTTAAAATCGCACGATTTATTTATGATTTGTTTCTGCAGGGATATGGTTGTCACAAGATCAAGAAATATCTTGAAGATCGGGGTATCAAAACTATCACTGTTAAAGAGCAATGGAGTACATCAACCATCGACCGAATTCTATCCAATGAAAAATATATTGGTCATAATTCAGCATTGTATCATGGGAAAGAAATTCCTCTAGTCGGAACGGCTTTATAGAGAACATGTATCCCCCATTGAATATATAATTTCAAAAAGCATTGACTTGTATTACCATATGGTGTAACATAAGAGTATAACATTTATGTTACAAATAAAAGTGTCCGATACATTAAAGAGCTGTATAAGTGTAAAGATTGGATTTTACAGCTAAAAAGAGAGGAAATATATAAATAATTTAACAAAGTTTTTAGTAATAAAATCAACAGAGAAATTTAAAGAGCAAGTTTATTAAACTAACACTAAGGGAGAGATGCGTAATGTTATGGACAATATCAATTATTCTCATTGTTTTATGGATTCTGGGCTTAGTAACTTCGTATACGTTGGGTGGATTTATCCATATTCTTCTGGTAATTGCCATTATCACGGTTTTAATAAGAATAATCAGGGGAAGATAAAATTAATGGCTAAATTTCATTCCTCATTCCGGTCGTCTGAAAAGTAAAAAGCAATTTGGACTTGAACGGTTGAACAATGCCAAGTAATTAAAAATTAGGAGGATTTATTTATGAAAACAAAATATCTTTTGGAATTAGTTAGCAGGAAGCAGGCAAAAACAAAGGAAATGCAAAGGCTCGTGATAGGCGTGGGTATTGCAGGCGTTGTAGGTGTAATAACAGGAGCTTTGATCGCTCCCAAATCAAGAAAAAAAATAAAGGATAAGGCGATTGACACGACAGAGGACATCGGCGATTTCATTCAGAAAAAAGAAAAAGCCATAAAGAATACGGCAACTGATACCATCGAGAAAGTCTCCGATGCTATTGAGGATGTGGAAGAAAAAACGGATAATATAGCAAAAGAAATGAAAGATGAGCATCAGAAAATTAAAAAAGGTATGGAGCAAACCACATAGCCCGTTTCCCCTCAACTACATTCCCATATCTGGTCAATTGACGGCATTCATCAGATTGGCTGACCTGCATGTGGCGGATTGCAATCAATGCATACAATAACTTATTAATAGAATTGGAGGTGCTTCTTATGGCAAAAATGATGAGTTTTATTCTTAGTTTGGCTTTTCTTGTAATAGGATTTCTGGGCCTTACCAATCTGTTGCCGCTATTTATAACTTATCCCGTTTTAGCCAACATCGGGGCAATTGTTCTTGGTATACTGGGGCTGTTGATCTTGATATATGCTGGACGAGGTGGGGAAATTGCACGTCAGAGAAAGGAAAATTCCCAACAGAGAGAAGAAAATGAGCAGATAAGACTGGCGATGTCGGATCAGTTAAAAAAAGAAAATGAACAGTTAAAAAGGGAAATAGATCAGTTGAAGAAGGAAAATGAGCAACAACGAAACACGATTGAGCAGTAAGTGTTGCATAAGCGCGGTGAAATTTTTTTGACGAGCAGTACGGCTAAAACAGTAAGAATCGTAAAAACGCAGCGAATTATACTGCGTTTTTGCTTATATTATGAGGTTGACAAATATAGATAATCACTTTATCATTAAGGTAACACCTAATGGACAGGCAAATTACAGCTTTAGTATAAGAATACTAAACTGAAAAATAAGAGGTACAGACATGAGTGAAAAGCGAGTAGCAAAACCGGGCGATTCAATAAAAGACAATGATGAATCCATTGTTCAGAAAGTTGTAACTGATATTTCTAAAAATGTTCAAGGAAAATATAATACAATCGATCTTGAAAAAATTCCGGATCATGTAAACTACTCCAAGGTCGAGAAATACCTTCGATCTATAAACGTTGAGGTTACCCGGAAAATGTTTTTCTCGTATCTCGCAGAGAACCTTATCCCTGCAGAGCATGAAGTAAAAAACTCCAGATATTCTTATTACACAAAAGAACAGATCATCTACTATATTTTAATAGACATGTTCAAACCAATACTGCCGTTGAACAAGGTAAAAGATCTGTTTGACGATCTTTTGAAGCCAATGATCGTTGAAAGGGGATTGGAGTCCACATTTAAAACATTGTGCGGACTAATCACTTACATGGTGGAACAATTCACAGAAACAGCCGTATCTATAATTGGAAATAAAGAGTTAGAGGCAACTGATATTGCATTAAAAACACTGGGGGCCACTAGTACAGAAGATTCAGATACACTCTCCTATGTTTCCCAGTATACAAATCTTGTGACATTGTGCATGGCAAAAGGCGCTCTGGATTTTTATAAATATTCACCAAACACCTTATTGGAATAGCAGTGTGTCGGAACGGTATTAAAAATACAAGGATTTTAAGTATAACAAAAGATATAATAATTTATAAAAATCAACGGAATGTTTTGCGGAAATCGCAAGCTGCCGCTTATTGTGTAAAAATATGTGTTTTTACCGATAGCTAATAAATTGCGACAGAATAATGAAATTAATGTGGGAATCGGGTTTGCAACAGGGCGTGAAAGTGGATCAACTAAAGAAGAAAACATACGTTTAAACCTTTTGGCTGCCTATGATCTGAAATATTCAAATACAAAATCCACAGATTATACAAATGTCAACAAAAAATTGCTGGAGTTGATTGATGCCACTTATTTTATCGGCAAAACTACAATTCAAACTGAAATTGAATATATGAGAAAGGAAAATGTCATCAATAGGGCAGAAGGTCGTTTAATATTTGTAACAGGATATGCCGGAAAACGCAATATCTTGTAGTATCTGGTTGTAGTTCTACGCAAAAGGCTGAAACAAATGGTGCGCCTCCAGTGAGTGCTGACGGCAATGTTATCACTGAAGTCAAGGAACGAGGCCTTAAATTCACAATATCTCAAGAATACATGGATAAAGGTGTTAAGCTGGAACAGTATAACGACAACATGAACGGATACCACGAAATATCCCTCTATTATTATAGTCCGTCTGCCACTAAAGCTTTAGATACAGTAATTAACATGGATCCTGATAAGCGTACAAAGGAAGTCTCTGACGAATATACGCAAAAAATCTGGAATACAAGCCGTAACATTATGGAAATTGTAATGCTGGAAACGAAAGAGTATAAAAAGCTGGTTGATTCAGAAACCAGTTTGGATAAAATCACCGGATATTCGCCTTCTGAAGAACTCGGAGCCAACGACGGCTATACCTACATCATCTCTATTCCAGATTTGGATAATGGGGATCTTAATAAAGATGAAATTGAAGAATATAAGCAATGCAAGGAATATATGCAAACAGTAAAAGAAAATCTTTCTTTTATTCCGGTTGAATTGGAAAATACGGATACTGTAATTGGAGACTCCATGCCGACGTTCAAAATCAAAAGAAACGTGTTGCGGCCTACTGCCGTATGAGCACGAAATTTGAAGAACAGCACAAAAGTTTAGAAATGCAAATGAGTTACTATAAAAATATGATTTTGAATAATTCAGAGTGGGAATTCACAGGTGTTTTTTCGACAGCGAGAGTGGTCTGAGAAAATCCAAGCGTAGTGTATTTTGCCTAAAGAAACAAGAAACATGCATTTCGAATACAAAAGTGGCATCTCGTTTACAAATATTCAGTTGTCAGTTACAAACACTGCATTTCGGATTACAAAGTGGCATCTTATCTTACAAGTGAGTATAGTAAAGCAATAAACAATGACGATATTTCTATTTTCAGAAAATATTTATTGACAAACGATAAAAAATATTTATAATCAAGTAAACTGAAAAGAGAGAGGTGCTTTCATGAAACGCTGTTCAACTATCATCCTTCGGTGCGCTGTTGTTTTCGCTGGAGTTGTCATGCTTGTCATATGTGGTGTTATTGCATGGATTGCTTTTTTTGAAAACAGGCCTGATCCATATAACATGGAATATATCGGGTTTATTGGGACATACGCAGCTTCCATACCCTATTTTATTGCGCTGCATCAAGCAATGAAATTGTTGAAATATATTGATACCGGTTGTGCGTTTTCGGAATTGTCTGTAAAGTCCTTGGATATTATTACACGCTGCGCTATCGTTGTTTTTATTATTGTTACAGTGGGAGGATTACCTTTCTTTTATACACTGGTGCAATTAGACGATGACACGCCGGGGTTTGTGTTACTGGGCTTGCTAATCTCGGGTAGCGCATTTTTAATTGCCGTTTTTACGTCTGTATTGAAACGACTTTTACAAGACGCTATCGATGTCAAATCGGAAAATGATTTGACAATATGAGGTGACGAATATGGCAATTATAGTTAATGTTGATGTCATGCTGGCTAAAAGAAAAATGAGTGTTACAGAACTTTCGGAGGGCGTTGGGATAACAATGGCTAACCTTTCGATATTAAAAAATGGCAAAGCAAAAGCGATCCGATTTTCAACTTTAGAAGCTATTTGCAAAGTGTTAGAGTGTCAGCCTGGCGATATTTTGGAATATAAGAATAGTTGAGTACAAAAATGTGGTTTGTCGTGACACAGTAGCGAGGTTAAGCCTATGGAGAAAGAGAAATGGCTTCGGCTATTTGGAGAAAAACGACATTCTCCATCAGAATAGTGGCGTGAACATGTCTGAGAGAATGATAATCAAAGGCAAGTTTCAATTCATGATGTATTACTCGGCTATGCAGAGTTTATGAGCATGATGTAAAGCCATTGAATATTTAATGAAAACTATTAACTATCAGTATTAAGCTGGTAGTTTTTTATTGTTGTAAATCCAGAAAACTGATATTAGATCGGGCTGATAGATGTTGATAGTCACAACTTCCCAGACCTTCCACTAATGAAGCTGTCAGCATGGCACAGCCAGCGCAAAGAAGTTGATTACATATCGGCATGTGCAAGCGGCCCGAGGTTGTAAGGAAATGTTAGCGTGATAATCACAAAGATTAAAGAACAGGCTTATTCAGGGGCTTTGCTGAGAGAAGAATATATATTTCAGAAGTACCTAGAAAGTGCAAATGCTGACGTTACGAACTTCTCCGCATTCGGTAAAAGGGGGATCACATGCGTTGATTAGCAGGCAATAAACAGACTAAGACGGTATCCCATGTTGATTAAAAGGAAAGTACAGAGGATGACGCAACACTCATAACCAAGGTGTCACTCCCATGCTGCTGGCATTATTCCTGACGATCAAAACTTCCACATGCTCAACAGAGACTCAGTGGAAGTTTGCTTCCAAGGGTGGAAACAAGAGTAAGGGATATACTTATTCAGGTAGTGACACCCTGTCCGAAGTGGGGTGGACAAGCAATGATGGGGGCCTTCACGTGGTTAAGCAGAAAGGCCAAATGAATTAGGAGTTTACGATATGTGCGGTAAATTCTACTATAATGACGATTATCGATTCACCAGTACTTACCTCTATTTCTATTCCGCAACAGACCACACTATTGGTGTGCGGATTGGTCTTTATTGAGATGAAAGGTTTTTTATGGAGAGTAGTTTATTTACGATTTGAAATGCCGGGAGTTTGCGGTATTTTTTCTATATTGGGAAGGAGAAATACCTTCCTGTTTCTGAAATACCTTTGTAAAATAGGAAGCGTCATTAAAATTTAGATCCGCTGCAATTTCATAAATAGGAGCGTCTGAGTATTCTAGCATATTTTTTGATCTCTCAATTTTTAGCTTTATGATATATTCTGTAAAAGAAGTTCCCATTTTTTGTTTGAAATATCTGCTGAGGTATTTTTCATTTAAATTAAATTCAGAAGCCAGGTCGCTTAAATTTAAATTGTCTAAATAGTGGTAATCAATATAATCAAGTATTTTTTGAATGTAATCTGTATATTCAGGAGGAACAGTAGAAGAAGAATCTGCTTTTTTGATAGATTTTAATATTTTATCCAGGCAGTTATACAAATCATTTGGAGCAATGGGTTTTAGCAAAAAGTCAATCACACCACATTTTATTGCTTGCTGAGCATAAGAAAAGTCATTGTAAGCAGTTATAATAACTGTATTAACGTTGGGAAGAAACCGACAAATTTCTTTTTGCGCATCCAGTCCATTGCATTGAGGCATTTCAATGTCCATCAGAATAATATCCGGTAAATGTTGGTGGGCTAACTTAATGGCCTCAAAACCGGTGGTTGCATATCCAACTAAATGAATATTGCGGTAATGGCGCTGGATTAACAGGTTCAGTGCCTTTCTTTCTAACGATTCATCTTCGCATATTAAAAGTTTATACATACAACCCGCCTCCTCTGATGCTAATGGTAAGTGACTGGGAGAAGAATATCTATTTTCGTATATGCGTACACTTCGCTGTCAATGGTTATGCCGTATTCTGGACCGTACATTTTTTTTATACGGGTCTGTGTATTCAATAATCCTAATCCAGAAGCAGGATTATCAAGGTTTTCCTCTGTCTGCAGCAATTCAATTATATTTCTTGAAATACCACATCCATTATCATAAATTTGAATTAAGATATCATTTTTATGATTCTTGTTAGTTTTTGTAATATCTATTTTTATAATTCCATTAACCATGCAATCTTTTAATCCGTGAATAAAGGAATTTTCCACCAGCGGCTGAAGAGTCATACTGGGGATGTGGCAGTTTCTTATGCTGTCTTCCACATTAATATGGCAGGTAATCTTATCCCCAAAACGGGCTCTTTGAATATTCAGATAATGGTTTAGATTATTAAGTTCTTCTTCGATGGTTGGGGTATCAGATGTATTCTTGATCGTATAACGCAGATAATTTGATAAATCATAAATCAGCTGTTCCGTTTCCTCAGATCCGTCCAAAAGCGCTGTTCGGGCTATGGAGTTTAAAGCATTGAAAAGAAAATGAGGATTCATTTGTGCCTGAATCCTTTTTAAAGTCTGAGCGGAAGCAATTTGCTGCTGCCGGATTCGCTCTATTGTTTCCCGATCAAGCTGCTGTTGTATGATAGTCTTATAGCTTTTTTCAGCAATATATTCAGCAAAAAAACTGTAAAACCTGAGGCACCGCTGTATGTAGTCTTCTGCAACAACAGGAATTTCAGATACTACCCGGTCTAAATCCTCTTTGCATAAATGAAATTGTTTTGCCAGCTTTTCCGTATCAATTAACTCTCTGTCTTGTTCATTAACCAGAACCTGTCCTCCCAAAACACCGCCTAAAAGAACGTCATTGACAATAATGGGAGCTGCACAGTCCTTTAACCCGCAGTGACAGTCGTATACAATGGAATGTCCTAATTCAAGGGAGTGTTTTAAGGCGTAATTGTCACATGATACACAGGCTTGACGGCCTGTATCAGAAGAGCGGATTAATTGGCAAAAAGTAGAAAAATTACTAAGAGAAGAAAAAGGTTTCCCATCCGTATTAACGGTTACAACAGAAAAGCTTACGATGCTTGATAACTCAGACTGAATTTTGCTGAATTCATTGAAGTCAATTAAGTTTTCGAGTAAAAGATCAAATTCTGAATTCATGAAAAAACTCAACTCCTCAAATTTAAGATATATAAAATCATATCATAGTTGATTAGCCTTTTCAATTCACTTTTACGAAGTGGTATTTTTTCCACCATGAAATTCCCTTAAAAGGTGGATAGTTAAAAAAAGTGGTAGAAAAAATACCAGATAATACATAGGGAAAGTACCAGAAGTACTTCCTGGAATCCTAAGGGAACGCAAATATATATGATAATATCTATAACGAAAACAAAAAAATCACACTTTTATTTGTGAAAATGTGACATGCTATTTGCATGATTACATAAATAAAAATTAAATTTGGAGGTACCAAAATGGGACAGGAAGCATTAGGTTTAATCGAAACAAAAGGATTGGTTGCATCAATTGAGGCAGCAGATGCAATGGTAAAGGCCGCAAATGTAGCTTTAATCGGCTATGAGAAAATTGGCTCTGGTTTAGTAACAGTAATGGTACGCGGTGATGTCGGCGCAGTGAAGGCAGCCACTGATGCAGGCGTGGCTTCTGCAAAGCGTGTGGGAGAGGTTGTGTCTGTTCACGTAATTCCAAGACCACATACAGATGTGGAGAAAATGTTACCAAAATTTCAGGAAAAATAAACAGGAGAGGGTAGATCATGGATAAGGATTTATTAGATAAGATTTTAAGTTCTGTTAGCGGTTCCGGAGAAAAAGGATCGGCGGCAGAAAGTGTAAATGTATGTAATTCGTCTCCGTGCAATCTTACTGAGTTTGTGGGAGCTGGAATCGGAGACACAGTTGGACTGGTGATCGCAAATCTGGATTATCATCTGCATGAAAATATGAAACTGGATCCCAAGTACCGTTCTATCGGTATCGTGAGTTCCAGAACAGGTGGCGCACCTCACGTGATGTCAGCAGATGAGGCGGTAAAAGCTACAAACACAGAGGTTGTAAGCGTGGAATTCTGCCGTGATACAAAAGGCGGAGCAGGACACGGAAGTACGATTATTTTTGCGGCAGAGGATGTATCCGATGCCAGACGTGCCGTAGAAATTATGCTGTCAGCTCTTGATAGAAACTTTGGAAATGTGTATGGATGCGATGCAGGACATATTGAGCTTCATTACACTGCCCGTGCAAGCTATGCGCTTAACAAGGCGTTTCAGGCACCTGTTGGAAAAGCGTTTGGAATTACTGTAGGAGCACCGGCAGCAGTAGGTCTTTTGATGGCAGACATGGCTATGAAAACAGCTAATGTTGATATTGTTACATATGCAAGCCCAGCATCAGGCACATGTTTTTCCAATGAAATTATAGTGACTTTTTCAGGCGATTCCGGAGCTGTCAGACAGTCTGTGCTGGCTGCAAGGGATGTGGGACTTTCCGTTCTTCGCGGTATGGGACAGAATCCAGTATCCGTTACAACGCCCACTCTGTAAAAATGGCACGGAAATGAGGTAGAGCCTTTTGAAAGATGAAGCGTTGGGATTAATTGAAGTAATTGGTCTGCTTGCAGCGGTGGAAGCGGCAGATACTGGTCTTAAATCAGCAAATGTTTCTCTGGTGGGCATAGAGAATGCGAGCGGAGCCTATTTTACGGTAAAGCTTTGCGGTGATGTGGGGGCCGTACAAGCGGGGGTCACTGCAGCACGGGTAAGCGCAGAAAAAGTCGGAACAGTAGTGTCTGCTCATGTTATACCTCGGATGGCCGCAGGGTTGCGGGGCTGGCTGCTAACGGAAGAATCTGCAGAAGCGAAAGAAACCCAACATGAGGAATACGGTGAAAAACCGGCAGAGGCTGAAGAAAAACCGGAAGAAGCTGAAGAAAAATCCGACGAAGCAGAATATGGGGAGAACCCGAAAGAAAACGAGAAAATGGAAGACAGTGAACCTGAGGAAGAAAAAAAACAAGCGTACACTTGTAATCTGTGCAAGGATCCCAAATGCCCAAGAGAAAAGGGACAAATGGAAAAATTGTGCATTCATGCAAGAGGAAAGCGAGGAAATGAAACATGACCGATCATCAGGAATTCACTGTAAAAAAGATATTGTCTATACTGGAAGATCAGCCAACGGGAACTGGAATACCCTTGGGAGTGTCAAACCGTCATATCCATCTGACCGGGGAATCTATGGAGATTCTTTTTGGAAAGGGATATGAGCTGACAAAGGCAAAAGACTTGGGACAGCCGGGGCAGTATGCAGCAAAGGAAACCGTGTGTATTGCCGGAAGAAAAGGCAGTTTCTCAAGTGTAAGAGTTCTAGGCCCGGTGAGAAAGCAAAACCAGGTTGAGATCAGCCGTACAGATGCGTTCTCATTAGGTGTAAATCCTCCTGTGCGTCTTTCAGGAGATTTGAGCGGCACAGCAGACATTTGTGTGATAGGGCCAAAGGGAATGATGGTTATGAAGGAAAGCGTTATTGTTGCAAAGCCCCATATCCATATGAGTCCTGCGGATGCTCTGTATTATCATGTAAATGACGGAGATACGGTATCTGTAGAAATTCCGGGTGAAAGAAGCTATACCATGTACGGAGTGGTAATCCGGGTAACCGGGCAGTCTGCACTGGAGTTCCACATTGATACAGATGAAGCTAATGCTGCAGGAGCCCCGTCAGGTGCCACTGTCCAGATTATTAAGTGAGAGGAATGGTAATGTGATCAGAGAGCAGTCTGGAATGGATAGTTCTAATGAATATCTGCTTCAAATGGAAGCAACTTCCGATAAAGAATTCATAGATTTAAAACAATTTGTGCTGCCTCTGAAAGTAGGCGTGGACTTGGGAACCTCAAATATCGTGGTGACGGTCTTAGACCAGCAAAACCGTCCGGTAGCATTTGAGTCGGAGTCGGCCGACGTGGTGAAGGACGGAATTGTAGTGCAATACTTAGATGCTGTCCGTATACTGGAGAGGCTGAAAGGCAGACTGGAAAAACGGTTGAACACGAAATTGGCAGAGGCTGCGACAGCAATTCCACCCGGTATCATAGCCGGAAATACCAAAGTGATTAGTAATGTTGTGGAAAATGCCGGCTTTCATGTGACTCATTTAGTTGATGAACCGGAAGCCGCCGCCGTGATGATGGGAATCCGGGATGGAATTGTCGTGGACATAGGCGGCGGTACTACCGGTGTGTCAGCAGTAAAAGATGGTCAGGTATTATATTCCATGGATGAACCCACTGGTGGAACACACATGACTTTGGTGATTTCCGGTGCTATGAAGCTGGAATTTTCAGAGGCGGAGCAGTACAAAAAGAGCCAGGATAACTATCAGCAGGTTTTTACCATGACTCAACCTGTTATGGAAAAAATGGCCCATATTACCTGTTCCTTTATGAAAGAACAGGAGGGCCCTGTTTATTTAGCAGGAGGAACCAGCTGCATAAAGGGAATTGAGACTGTTTTCCAAAAGTATCTTGGAATTGAAGTTTATAAACCGGAAAACCCTCTGTTGGTGACACCCATAGGAATTGCCATGTCAATTCCATCTGTGAAAGAGAAGGCATAGTAATAAAATGATAGAAAAAGAAGAAATTATCAGAAATATTTTAAAAAGTCTTCTGCCGATGATGGATAAAAAGGCATTGGTACTGCTTACTGGGGGAACTGCAGATTATCTGGAATATCAGAAGATGGTTGATGAGCTGTTGTTGACAGAAGCCAGGATAGCGGTAACTCCGGCTTTTCAGAGTCTGGCATCGAGTGAGATCAGAGACAGGCTGGGCCCGCGCTATATTATGGATGGGGGAATGTTATACCGGGAAATGAATGAAATCAATATAATCATTATTCCGGTGTTAACCAGAAATACTCTGGCAAAGGGAGCGATGGGAATTCAGGATAATCTGGTTTCCATGGCGATTGCAGCCGGCTTTATGAAGAAGATACCGATTCTGGCAGTAACGGAAAACTGCAGTCCGGACAGCGGCCATACAAGGGAAAAAGGAATGAACCTCAATGGGCCCTATAACCGGATGATGATTGGCTATGAGGAAAAGTGGAAAGAATTTGGAGCCATATTGATTGGACGGGAGGAATTTTCTTCCCGATTGAAGAAGATGCTTTATCCGGAAATAACTATTTATTCGGAGAGCCGTTCACCAGAACAAATATCATCAGAGGTTTTTCAGGTGCTGACCATGAAAGATGTGCAAGGCTTTCATCAGGGACAGAGGATCAGAGTATTTTCCCGAAGTGTCATTACTCCTTCGGCAAGAGAAGCATTAAACGAAAAGAACATTATTGTAGAAATTATTTAAGAAAAAGGGGAATCAGCCGTGATGGAATATGATAAGGACCTTCAAAGCATACAGGAGGTCAGAAACAAGGTGGCAAAGGCAAAAGAAGCGCAGTCGTCTTATCAGGAGTTTTCCCAGGAAAAAATGGATCAGGTTGTAAAGGCCATGATGGAAGCGGCACTTAAAAATGCTGAAATGCTTGCGAAAATGGCAAAAGAGGAAACTGGATATGGCAGATGGGAAGACAAGATCGTTAAAAACGTTTTTGCTGCCAAGTATGTTTATGAAGCAATGAAGGATCAGAAAGTAGTTGGAATCATCCGTGATGATAAAGAAATGAAAGTGATGGAAGTAGGCGTACCAATGGGAGTCATTGCCGGCCTGATTCCATCCACAAATCCTACTTCAACGGTTATTTTCAAATCTCTGATCGCCTTGAAAGCTGGAAATGCAATTGTATTTTCTCCTCATCCTTCAGCTTTGAACTGCATCAAAGAGACTATAAAAATTCTTCAGGATGCAAGTATATCAGCCGGAGCACCGGAGGGCTTAATCGAATGCATCAATGTCCCGACAGTAGATGGAACCAATGCTCTGATGAAGCATAAGGATATCGGTTTGATTTTAGCTACCGGCGGAGAAGCAATGGTAAAGGCTGCATACAGTTCAGGAACACCGGCTATAGGAGTAGGACCTGGAAACGGACCTGCATTTATAGAACGCAGCGCAGATGTGAAAAGGGCCGTAAGCCAGATATTGGAAAGTAAAACCTTTGACAATGGTGTGATTTGCGCATCTGAGCAGTCAGTCGTGGTAGAGGCTGATATGAAAGATGTGGTTGCAGAAGAAATGAAGCGTCAGGGCTTTTATTTCATGACAGGAGAACAGTCCGAAAAACTGGGAAGATTCCTTCTTCGCCCTAATATGACCATGAATCCGGTGATTGTCGGAAAAAGCGCTCAAGAGCTGGCGAGACTATCCGGTATTGATATACCGGGAGATGTAAAAGTTCTGGTTTCTTTCCAGGACACGGTTTCTCAAAAAAATCCATACAGCAGAGAAAAATTGACAACGGTTCTTGCATTTTACACGGAGCCGACATGGGAAAGCGCCTGCCAGCGTTGTCTGGAGATCTTAAACAATGAGGGAAAAGGGCATACCATGACGATTCATTCTCAGAATGAAGATATTATTCGTGAATTCGCGTTGAAGAAGAATGTGTCCCGTTTGCTGGTTAATACTCCTGCAACCCTTGGCGGTATCGGAGCTTCTACAAATCTTGTTCCGGCCCTGACATTGGGCTGTGGTGCAGTGGGAGGCAGTTCCACATCTGATAACGTTGGACCCATGAACCTGATTAATATACGCCGCATAGCTTATGGAGTGCGTTCCCTGGAGGAAATCAAAAAGGATATTTCTGCCTGTGGGTACGGGAAGACTGAGCAGGAGACTGTAACTTCTACATCAAATATAGTAGTTGATGACCTGGTGCGCCGAATAATGAACGGGATCTGAGAGGATGTGATAACATGCATTTGGCAAAAGTGATAGCCAAAGTAGTTGCCACTCAGAAGACAGCCAAACTGGTGGGAGGAAAGCTTTTAGTTATTAAATCAGTGGATGAGACAGGAAAGCTGATGGAAAGTGAAACTCCTTATGTGGCAATTGATGCGGTTGGTGCCGGCGTTGGAGACTGTGTTTTGGTTGACTGGGGCGGCAGCGTAGACAACGATATGAGCATGGTGGGCGATATGTCCATTGTGGGAATTGTTGATACCATTGAATTTGAATAAGGTAAGGCGGGTATCAAAATGAAAAAATTTCAGATTAAGCCGGCAGTATATTTCGGCGCCGGTTCCATACAGGTATTGGGTGAATTGGCTTATAAAAGCGCCCTGGTCATTACCGACCCGTTTATGGTTAAAAGTGGAAACATTAAGCCTGTTACCGAACAGTTAAGAACGGATGCGCAGATAACTGTTTTTGACCATATTTATCCTGACCCGGATACAGCATTGATTGCAGAAGGTACGGAGGTTTTTATAAAGACGGATCCTGATCTGATTATTGCTTGCGGTGGCGGATCCACCATTGATGCAGCAAAAAGTATTCTATACTGTAGTGGAAAAGTTGCAGAAAAAGAAAAAAACCGTATGTTTGTTGCAATACCTACAACAAGCGGAACCGGGTCAGAGGTAACTAATTTTTCTGTTATTACAATGGATCAGCGCAAAATTCCAGTGGTCGATGATGCTCTGCTCCCGGATATAGCAGTGTTGGATGGCGGCCTGACTAAAACAGTGCCCCCTGCCATTACTGCTGATACGGGGATGGATGTATTAACTCATGCTTTGGAAGCTTATGTTTCTACTGATGCAAGTAATTTCTCAGATGCCTTGGCAGAAAAAGCCGTGGAGCTTGTATTTGAATATCTTCCGACAGCAGTAAAGAGCGGCGATGATTTAGAGGCAAGAGGATTTCTGCATGATGCGTCTTGTATGGCGGGAATGGCATTTACCAATGCCTCCCTGGGAATCAATCATTCTCTGGCGCATGCGATTGGCGGAGTATTGCACGTTCCCCATGGAAGAGCCAATGCTATTTTGCTTCCAAGGGTTATAGGTTACAATGCAGCCGATCAAAGAGCAAGGGAAAGATATGGGACTCTGGCGTGGAGGCTTGGACTTTCTCCTAAAAATGCTGAAAACGGAGCTGAAGTATTGCAGGCGGCGGTAAGAATGCTGTCTGAAGCGATTAAAATTCCGGCTTCTTTCAAAGAAGCAGGTGTCAAAGAGACAGATTTTTATGACAATCTTGACCGGATGACAAGGGCTGCATTAGGAGATAACTGCACAAAGACAAATCCCCTCCAGCCATTAGCAGAAAATTTAAAGGATTTATACAAAAACAGCTATACAGGAGGAAAATAAGGGCATGAAGGGAAAAACACTGATTCCATGTTTGGCAGAGTTTTTGGGCACATTCATATTTGTTTCCATTGGATTTGCCTCTGTAGCAGTTATGGTGTTAAAAATGAGCGATGTTAGTTATCCTTTTATGGCAGTATGCTGGGGCGGGGCTATTACGATTGCAATCTATATTGTGGGAGGTGTGAGCGGCGCTCATTTAAATCCTGCAGTTACGGCAGCATTGGTTGTATGGGACGGATTTGACAAGAAAAAGGCTGTGTGTTACATAGCTGCGCAGATACTTGGCGCTTTCTGTGCTGCCGCAATTGTATACTATCTGTTTTCTTCCGGAATCAATGGAATGGAAGAAGGGAACGGCTGGGTAAGAGGAACTGCAGAAGGAACCGGAGCTATGGGGATCTTTGTAACAGGAGCAGCAGCCGGGGTATCAATGTTCAAAGCATTTATTAATGAAACAATCATTACAGCAATGCTGGTACTTACCATATATGCAGTTACAGACAAAGGAAATGTTTCTGCACCCGATACGGGAATCGGAGACATTGCCATTGGCGCCATCGTTGTTTTCTGTGGGATTGCCTTTGGCCCACTGACTGGATTTGCCATGAATCCTGCCAGAGATTTTGGCCCAAGGTTGTTTGTGATGGCTGCAGGCTGGGGAAAATACGCATTAGGCAGCAATTTTTATGGATTGATTGTTCCGATTTTTGGACCTTTTCTCGGAGGTATTTTAGGCGGAGGAATTTATAAAAAAGTCATGAAACCTTTGAGAGAAAAAATGTAGTGGAGATGGAGGAAAAGACCATGAAGCAGATATTAAACATTGGGCCAGTAGAAACAAGCCCAAGAATTCAAAACTTAATCGATGGATTATATAAGGCATTACCGGCAGTGGAAGCAGAGAGGGCTTTACTGATAACAAAGTCTTATAAAGAGACAGAAGCATTGCCGATGGTTCTTAGAAGAGCAAAAGCGCTGGAATATATTCTGGAAAATATGACCCTGGTGATCCGTGATGGTGAATTAATTGTAGGCAATCTCACGACTGCGCCGAGATCCACGCAGATTTTCCCGGAATTCTCTAACAAATGGCTTTTGGAAGAGTTTGATTCTCTTGCACAGCGTAAGGGTGATGTATTTACCATTACAGATGAAGTGAAAAATCGGTTGAAAGAGTGCTTTACATACTGGAATGGCCGTACTGTAAATGAATTGGCAACAGAATTAATGTATGATGATACAAAGACAGCTATGAATCACAATGTTTTTACTGTGGGAAATTATTATTTTAATGGTGTAGGCCATATCAGCGTTGATTATGGAAGGGTTTTAAAGTATGGTTTTTCAGGCATCATCAAAGATGCAGAGAAGGCATTGGAGAATCTGGATAAAGGCTGCCCTGACTCTATTGAGAAGACCCACTTCTTAAATGCGGTGATCATCACATCAAAAGCAGCTATTCGTTATGCGGAGCGTTTTGCAGACCTGGCAGGAAAGATGGCAGCAGAAGAAAAAGATATGAAGCGGGTTCAGGAATTGAGGGTGATTGCAGCAAACTGTAGGAAAGTTCCTGCTAATCCGGCGGACAATTTTTATGAGGCTTTACAATCCTTCTGGTTTGTTCAGGCAATCCTACAGATTGAATCCAATGGTCACTCCATTTCTCCTATGCGTTTTGACCAGTATATGTATTCATATTATAAGGCAGATATCGATAGCTTGAATTTGTCAAAGGAAAGAGCACAGGAACTTTTGGATTGTCTGTGGGTGAAGTTCAATGATGTTAACAAAGTCCGTGATACCGGATCCACCAAGGGCTTTGGCGGCTATCCCATGTTCCAGAACCTGATTGTAGGTGGACAGGATCAGGCAGGAATCGATGCAACCAACGAATTGTCTATTGCATGCATGGAAGCAACCCAGCATACCAAACTTCCGCAGCCATCTATTTCTATCCGTGTTTGGAACGGTTCTCCTCATGAGCTGTTAATCAAGGCTGCCGAAACTTCAAGACTGGGCCTTGGTATGCCTGCATATTACAATGACGAGGTAATTATTCCGGCACTGGTAAACCGGGGGCTTACTCTGGAGGATGCGAGGGATTATGGAATCATCGGCTGCGTGGAGCCACAGGTTGGCGGAAAAACGGAAGGCTGGCATGATGCAGCATTCTTTAATCTGGCAAAGGTTCTGGAACTGGTGGTTTACAATGGCTGCCTGGATGGGGTAAGAATTACGCCTGAAACCGGAGAATTCACTTCCTTTACAAGCTTTGGGCAGATTTTGGAGGCTTATCAGAAACAGATGCAATACTGTGTAAGATTCCTTACCAATGCAGATAATTCAGTTGATATGGCCCATGGTCAGAGAGCTCCCCTTCCATTTGTATCATCTATGGTAGACGATTGCATTGGAAAAGGAACGTCGATTCAGTGCGGTGGAGCCCATTACAACTTTACCGGACCTCAGGGCGTTGGTGTTGCAAATGTGGGCGATTCTCTGATGTG
Source organism: Lacrimispora sp. (assembly GCF_032078915.1). GTDB lineage: Bacteria > Bacillota > Clostridia > Lachnospirales > Lachnospiraceae > Lacrimispora. The sequence goes on from NZ_DAMAUN010000034.1 coordinate 24,631, forward strand.
CATCAAGGAACTTGTATTTGATAAGAAAAAGTATACCCTTGCTCAGATCAAACAAGCCATGGAGGACAACTTCGGTGGAACATCTGTGGAAGCCGTGGATGCAGAGATTTTAAAGGAAGTAGTACGCCGTCTGACAGAAGGAGGAAAGAGCCTGACTCCGGACCAGATTACCCGTCTTGCAGAGATTACATCCCATGGAATAACAGGGAAGAAAGCTTCTGACGATTACAGCAGTATGCTGGAAGATATGGAAAATGTGCCGAAATTCGGAAATGATATTGAAGCAGCGGATGACTTGGCAAGACTTTCTGCACTGGTATATTGCCGTGAAGTGGAAAAGTACAAAAACGTCAGGGGAGGGCAATTCCAGCCAGGTTTATATCCGGTATCTGCCAATGTGCCAATGGGTGAACAGACTGGCGCAATGCCGGATGGAAGAAAGGCAGGAGAACCTTTGGCTGACGGTGTATCACCGGTATCTGGAAGGGACACCAATGGGCCGACAGCAGCAGCTAATTCGGTTGCACATTTAGACCATATGATCGTATCAAATGGAACATTGTTCAATCAGAAATTCCATCCTTCTGCACTTAGCGGAAGAGAAGGACTGGAAAAACTTTCTGCATTGGTACGAGGATTCTTTGATCAAAAAGGAATGCATGTACAGTATAATGTAGTGGGCCGTGAGACTTTGGTTGATGCACAAAAGAATCCGGATAAATATAAGAATCTGGTTGTCCGTGTGGCCGGCTACAGTGCTCATTTCATTTACCTTGATAAGAGCCTTCAGGATGACATTATTAATCGTACAGAGCAGGTATTCTAGGAGAGTGAGAGGCGAAACATGCAGGGAATATATGAGGCGAAAGGAATTGTTTCAGAAATTCAGAGATTTTCCGTTCACGATGGACCGGGCATCAGAACCCTCGTTTTTCTGAAGGGATGCCCTCTGCGATGTAAATGGTGCTGCAATCCGGAGAATCTGACCAGAGAACCGCAATATATGCTTGTTCAGGGAAAACAGAAGCTGATCGGGAGGGAAATGACGGTAGAGGAAGTCATGAGAGAGATCAGGAAAGACATGATTTACTATTACCGTTCCCATGGCGGCTTAACAATCTCCGGAGGGGAAGTTCTGATGCAGCCTCATTTTGCCAAATCTTTGTTGGAGGCATGCAAGTCTGAGGGGATTTCTACTGCCATTGAAACATCAGCGTTTGGAGAATATGAAGTAGTTGAACAGCTTCTTCCCTGGCTTGATGTGGCACTGTGTGATATGAAACACGCGGATGAGGAAAAGCATCTGAAATTTACGGGACAGTCAAACAGAGGAATACTGGAAAATATCAGGAGGATCGGCCTGGCAAAAATAGAACTGATCATTCGTGTACCGGTTGTTCCCGGATTCAATAATACGGAAAAGGAGATTGAAATGATCACCACCTACGCGGCCTCCATACAGGGCGTAAAGCGTCTTCATCTTCTGCCGTACCACCGATTAGGGGAGGCAAAATATGAAGGACTCGGAGAAGACTATTCCTTAAAGGGAATAGAACCCATGAAAAGTGAACAGATGGAAGTGCTGCTCAAAGTTGCCAAAAGGTCAGGTCTGGATTGCCAGATCGGTGGATAAGGGAGATTAGATATGATGTCTTTTACAATCATCAATCGTCCGTCAAAGAGCGTAATGACGTTACTTAAAAACAGGATTCATGATAAGGGAATAAAGGATTGGCTGGCAGATGGAAGCATTGAAGCAGTTGGGCTGATCCAGGGACCATTAGGCTCTATTATAGCAGCTATGGATGTTGCTGAAAAGACTGCAGACGTAGAAGTAGCAGAGATAAATGGAACTTGTCCCCAGCATATTGTCCTTGTTGCAATCATGGGTGATACGGCAGCTGTAAATGCGTCAATGGAGTCTGTAAAGCAGCTTTCATAAGCTGATAGTACGAATAACTCTCGGGTGAGGCAAAAGAAATAAAATGGTTCTTAGAGTGATGCTCTGAGAACCATTTTTAAGTTACCAGAAATGAATCAATGGTAAGAACATTTGTTTGCTTTATCCAAATTAATATGATATATTATCTATATAGGCCGCAATAAAAGAATTGTGATGAAGATGATGATCAATTAAGTTTGTTTCAGCTGTCAATGATTGAAAGGAATAGACTCTTAAGAGAGACTGATTATATCAAAAAAAGGAGGTAGCGGGTATTTCTCGTAATTAAAATGCGTATGAACAATAATGACAAGAAATATAAATCTGTTAAAATACCGGGCCAAATTTCTTTTTTTGAAGAAAAGGAAAATCAATTAAAAAAGTTTCTACAAAGTGTCACTTCTGTTTCCTCTGAAGATGAGGTTTTTGCTGAGATTGAAATTGACGGAGGAACAAACAGTAATCAGGCATTTTCTATACCTCAGGCACAAGTAGTAAATCCTGTCGTTGATGAGAATCGTAAGATATTTAATGAAATGAGACAAATAGCAAGAGATATCCAGATTCCTTTTAAATTCAATTCTCATTTTTATGACAAACAAACACGGATTAACAATTCTAAAGTATTCTATAAACAAGCTGTTTTTATGAAGGATTACGAGGATAATTACAATGGTTATGTAGAGTTTTTAAACTACTTTCCTTATTACCAGCAAATGAGTTATGCGCAGCTCAGAACATATTTTACGTGGCGGACTGATGTAAGAAAAGGTAATGTCACAAACGTTTCATTATCATATGCCTTTGTTTATATTTATGAGCTGATTCATAATATCGGAGTGGTTGATTCTCAGGAAGGCCTTGATAAGCTTATGTTTTTTTGGAGAGCTTTCAAGCGTTTTAACTCTTCGATTGATAAATATGTGATTAAATGGATAAAGGATTATCATATTTATTATGACCTCCCCAAGCCATTTAAGGAATTTGTCTGTGAAAATAATCTGCAAGCATATTATGCCAAAGTATTCATGTACGAAACAGACATGAACGACAACTTTGATTTATTTTGCAATATTTCAAAGTATGATATCAGAAAATCAGTTTTTTTTACCGACGATACAAAAGGGCAGCTCAGAGATTGTTTTTGTACAGTAATCCATAAAATTAGAATTATTTTTAATAGAGCTGGTATCATTTTTGACGATTTGATTTTTTATCCGACAAATAAGATGTCTGTATGGACGCCTTTTAAGGATGCATTGTTTTATTCAGCGATTAAGATACCGGATAAGAAAGTTGTGTTTTCCGATAAAGAAATATATATATGTTCTAAAAACAATTGGTCTTTTAGCTCCACGCTGGCTATGAATAGCGGCCGGCAGCTCATTGGCTATATTATGAAACAAACAGAATCCGAGTTACGAAAAGTTACAAAATTCAGACACAAGCTGTCTGCTGATATTAATGCGGTTGACAGAGAGTTTATAAAAAAGCTTGAATCTGTGGGCCTTTCCCTTAAAAATATTATTCACGAAGCGGTGAATGAGTATTACAAAGAAGCGACAAAAGTTGTTGTATCCGTGGATGAAACTTCTCTTCATAAAATAAGACTGGAAGCTGATAATACTCAGGAAAAACTAGTTGTTCCGGATACTGAGCCTATGATATATTTTGAATCAAGCACAGTAGAGGCCAGTCCTGTTATATCTCAAACTGTTTTTGCCGATGCCTCTGCAGCAATTGAAGACGATTGGACAAGTCTTTTTAATATACTCGGGGAAACAGAAGTGAATGCGCTTAAATTAATCCTTCAAGGGGATACAAATCTGAAACATTTTGCAGATGCCAACGGAGTTATGCTGGAAGTGCTGGCTGACAGTATTAATGAAAAGGCGATTGACACAATTGGTGATAACATTCTTGAACTTGACGATTATTTAACTATATATGAAGAATATATAACTAAAATTAAGGAAATGGTGTAATGTTATGGAAAATAAATTGCCGTTGAGGATAGCCAATATACTAATAAATGCATTAAAGGGCGGTGTCGTTCCCCGCGTAGGACTTGAATACATCACGGTAGGACGAACACAGGAAATCGCAGCGATTTTACATGATATTGAAATGATTGAGGATGGAAGTGCTTCTTTTCGGTTTATTGTTGGTAAGTATGGCAGCGGTAAGAGTTTTTTACTTCAAACCATACGCAATTATGCGACTGCAAAAGGCTTTGCTGTGGTTGATGCTGACCTTTCACCTGAACGGCGGTTTGCGGGAACTAAAGGGCAGGGACTTGCAACATACAAAGAACTGATCCAAAATCTTTCAACGAAATCAAAGCCGGATGGTGGTGCACTGCCGTTGATTTTGGAAAAATGGATCTCAGGCATACAAGCGTCTATAAGAGCACAGTCCGAAGCAGAAGGCGAAGAGTTCAATCGATTAGTTGAAAAACAGATATATGCCGTAGCTGGTTCTCTTGAGGGTATGGTTAACGGTTTTGAGTTCGCCAAGGCAATTGCTGCTTACTGGAGAGCCTACCAACAAGATGATGCCGCAATGAAATCAAATGTACTGAAGTGGTTTCGCGGTGAATATACATCCCGCAAAGAGGCAAAGGCAGATTTGGATATTAATTTCATTGTTACAGATGAAACATGGTATGATTTTTTGAAAATATTTGCTATTTTTTTAGTAAACGCCGGATATAAGGGGTTATTGGTTTTCATTGATGAACTTGTCAATATCTTTAAGATTCCAAACTCCATCACAAGACAAAACAATTATGAAAAAATTCTGACCATGTATAACGACGTGTTACAGGGCAAAGCAAAGCATATTGGATTTTTAATCGGCGGTACACCTCAGTGTATTGAAGATAAATACAAAGGTTTGTTCAGTTATGAAGCACTTCGGTCTCGCCTTGCAGAAGGACATTTTGCCACTGACGAGATAAAGGACTTAACAGCTCCCATTATCAGGCTGCAAATGCTTACACAAGAAGAGGTGTATGTTCTCGTTGAAAAACTGCGGGACATTCATGCACAGCTATACAACTATACACCTACGATGAGTCACGAGGATTTACTGTACTTTCTGACGGTGGAATATAATCGTGTTGGTGCAGGCACACATATCACTCCGAGAGAAATCATCCGCGATTTCATCGAACTTGTCAATATTCTGCATCAGAACCCAAAGAGAAGTGTGTCTGATATTTTAGGCAGCAACAGCTTTGAGATGGCCAAGGGTGGTCTGTCCGATGAAACGATACACAGTGATTTTTTAGATTTTGAGGTGTAAACTAAGATGGATGTATTTAACAGACTTGCTCCTTTCATACAGGATTTCATATATCAGAACAAATGGGAGGAATTACGTGGAATTCAGGTTGCCTCTTGCGAGGTCATTTGGGACAGTGATGACAATTTACTGCTTTCCTCTGGTACAGCCTCTGGAAAAACCGAAGCGGCTTTTTTGCCTGTGCTTACGGAGCTGTATGAGAAGCCTTCCCGTTCGGTAGGCGTAATGTATATTTCGCCGCTGAAAGCTCTTATTAACGACCAGTTCAAACGTCTTGAGCAGTTACTTGTTGATTCACATATTCCTGTCTGCAAATGGCACGGTGACGCATCACAAACCAAGAAAAATGAGTTGATCAAGCATCCAGAAGGGATTATCCAAATTACCCCGGAATCACTTGAAAGCCTTCTGACCAATAAGCGTGGCGCCTGCCTCCAAATGTTCTCTGATTTGCGATTTGTCATTATTGATGAAGTACATCAGTTTATGCGCGATTCCCGGGGTGTTCAGCTGTTGTGCATCTTAGAACGTCTTCAAAAGCTGACTGGCGTAAATCCAAGGCGTATCGGCCTTTCGGCAACGCTGGGTGATGTGTCTTTCGCGCAGAATTGGCTAAATACAGGAACCGGTCGTAGCTGTGCCGCTCCTATAACGGAAGATGGAAAGAAGCGTATCAAACTTCATGTGGAACGTTTTGTTAACCTGCACGATGAGCGTGATATCGCTGACAACGACGCAAGCGATAACAAGGCTGCAACAGGCGGGAATATGGGTGATCGTGAGCATTATGAATATTTATTTAAGATGACACTTGATAAAAAGACTATCATTTTTACAAACAGCCGGGAAGAAACCGAACTTGTTATGGCGAATCTTCGTGAAATTGCGTTACAAAAAAAAGCGCCCGATGTTTACCGGGTTCATCACGGAAATGTTTCTGCGTTACTTCGCGAAAACACAGAGGATGAGATGAAATCAAGTGATGATAAAATTGTCACCGGTGCAACCGTTACATTGGAGTTGGGTATTGACATTGGTTCGCTCGATCAGGCAGTACAGGTCGGCGCTCCGCTCAGCGTTTCCAGCTTTGCACAGCGGCTTGGCAGATGTGGACGCCGAGGTCAGGTTCCACAACTGCTATTCACCTTTGTTGAAGATATCCGAATCAATCCAGCTGATACACTGGGGCCTATCAATTGGGAATTTATCCGAACGATTGCTATTATTGAGCTGTATATTAAGGACCATTGGATAGAACCAATTTATCCCCATCATCATGCCTATAACCTTCTGTATCATCAAACGATGAGCCACTTAAAAAGTAGTGGTGAACTTTCCCCTGCAGCTCTTGCACAGGTTATCCTTACTTTGGGTTGTTTTAGCCATATTTCCCAGGAGGATTATAAACAGTTATTGACTCATCTTATTAATATTGAGCAATTACAGCGAACAGAACATGGGGGCTTGATGATCGGCAGAGAAGGAGAAAAAATTGTAAATAGTCATCATTTTCTCACGGTTTTCCTTGCACCAGAATATTTGCTTGTTAAAGATGAAAACCGTACAATCGGTACTGTTGATAAGATTTATCCTGTTGGTACTCGTTTTGCATTGGCGGGCATGACATGGGAAACGGTTGATGTCAATACAAAATCAAAGGTTATATTTGTTAAAAAAGTACCAGGTATTTCAGTCGTTGACTGGGACGTGGATTTCGATGCGGAGCTGCATACTGTTTTAGTAAAAAAGATCCGCAGCATTCTTCAAGGTGATTTGTCGTATCCGTACCTTAGTGAAAGGTGCCGTGAACGATTAACGGAAATACAATACATTGCCCGGAATAGCGGTATTTTAGAAAATCTGGTTACCCCTCTTTCCGATATAAAATACGCAGTGTTCCCTTGGGTGGGGACACGACAGCTATTAACTCTTCATTATGCGTTGTTGAAAAGGAAAATAAGAAGTAAACATCCTTGGATTACTTGTGTCTATTTAGAGGTAAATTTTACTGGTGCGAAAGAAGAATTGGAACATATTATTTCCGATATCTTAAAATCTGATTTAGATTTATATGAGCTTCCTTTACCTGAGAAAGTGCAGATCGACGGTAAATATAACGAGTTTATTCCTTTTAACTTGCTACGCAAGCAATTTATTGAGGACTATTTGGATTTTGAAGGGTTAAAAGAGGCACTTGAGTACAGGGGATCTGTATTAATGGGGAACAATGAAACGAGACAGGGATTTGTAAAATAGCGGATGGTTCGCTTTGCTTTAAAATTATTTTAGTACAAATAATCTGTTAGGGAATTATCACTTATGATAGATGTTTTTTACACATACTGAAAGCCCAAGAGAACTGATTGACATATTTTATACATTCGGAATTAAGAGAATTCGCAGAATTGATAGCGAAATGAAACAAGTAACACTTAAAATTGTTTAATGGAATGATAGAGAAGTTGGCAACTGCGAATAAATTTAGATTGTATTTTGTACTATCTGAAAATTCTGTATAATTCAAATTTATAAATTCTAACATGAAGCCTTCAAGGCCAGACCATGCTCTCCCGGCATCAGTATCACGGTATCGAGGAATGAGGAAACTGTGGCAGAGCTAGAACTAACAGAATGACCAATATATAGTAATGTTATCATTTAAGACAATAATTCGGTCTATTGAGGAATGAATAATGCGAGGAGTTTCCTTTGGGTGCCGTTTTCAAAGATTTCATCAAAAGAAGATAAGAGGCCCCATGCATCAATCGGATTGATTGGTCGAGGAAGAGGAGTATGCTTATTAATTAGCGTCTGAGAGAGTCACATTAAAAGCAGAATATAAAAGACCGACTATTAGTTTTACGCCGATAGTCGGTCTTTCGCTGTCTGTTCCGTCAGTTTTGTTTAAAACATTAGATTTAATTGAAGAAAAAGCAAGGTTAAAGTATCAAAACAAGTACTTACTTATTTTTTTTCTTCACCGAATCAATTAAATCATTTGCCTTTTCAGCAATTGCTTCTTTGATATCCTTGCTGAATTGTACGGATTTTTCCTTAGTCTCTTCAACTTTTTCTCTAGTTTCGCCGGTAAGCTTTTGCAATTTACCATCCAGCTCCATTTGTTCAGAGTCTATTGCTTTTCCAATATTTTCCTTCACAGTACCTACAACTTTATCCGTTTTACTTCTAATAGAATCATTCATAAATTACGCCTCCTTTATTTAGCTAATCTTTCCACAAACCTATTAAAATATAAGCTACTTTTTATGTCAACATATTTTGCCATTCAATTTTACTTCAAAGACAATAAAAAATAGCTGTTTATTTTATTTGTTAACTTTATTAAATATCCATAAAACAATTAATGAGCCTATAAAGGCAACTAAAAGACTCCAAAGATTAAATCCGGAAATGCCTTCACCGCCTAGAAAACTCATTATGAATCCGCCGATAAGACCTCCAATAATACCCACTCCAATATTTGCGAGTGCACCCATTTTTCTATCGTTTCCGGTAACCATACTTGCAAGCCAACCAGCGATAGCGCCAATGATAATCCAACCGATAATTCCCATAATAATCTCCCAACTTAATTCATTTTCTAAATATAACATATATTATCATATAATGTCAATATATTTTAAAAAATAAAATATATTTTCTGTATTTTATAACATCTAATTTATGTCAAGATGAAAATGTCTTCATTTGTTTTATTAACCTACCTCTTTAAATGCAGCGCGGAATTCTGATGAACTAATATTTTTAAAAGTGGGTATCCGTTATCCGGACCCGCCTTTTTGATAGTGGTAGTGTGCTAATATGCGATGATATTTATTCAAACGACCATAACCCATTGACGGCTCAAGATATAGATAATAAGCCTGAATCCAAATCGAACACCACCGAAAACCACATAACACCTATACTCATTTACTTGATCACCATCATAACACTTAAAATCAGTATGGATTATTTTTAGCTCAGTTATCGTCTGTAAAATCCCGTCCTCGCCCCAAAATTTAAAAAGTAGCGGTCGCGGAGGGTGGCCGGGAGCATACAAAGCCATGCAAGCAACGGGGTATGTATTGCCTCTGATTAAAACGCTATCAATTTTCCTTACATTTGTCCCGATTCCAAATACTCCCATATAGATGCCTATCTATCATAGTATTGTTCAAACCACTTGGGCTGTTTTTGATTGCTTATTTCTTTTTTAGTCTCAAGGTTCCGATAAAATCCGCAGCTTGTATGGTCAGTTCCGCGTCCTTCTTTATCTCTAAGGTAATGGGGACACCTGTTAATGTCTTCCTCAAGCCCACGTATTCCTAACATATAAATCACCTCATATTTTTCTGTATTAAATCCATATGTTCTTTTATAAATTTCTTGGTTATGTTCCAGCATAGCTCTAGCAGAAAGAAAATCTTTTCCTGAAATAATCACCTCATAAATACCATCACAACATAAATCCCCTAATGTAACTTTTCCGGCATAAGTTTGATTTGTCAGAAGGCGTCGGACAGCAGTGCTGTTACAATTGCAATTACCATTTGTCTTTTCCATACATCTAAAGATATGTCCAATGGATTTCCCAGCAAGGAAGAGACGGAAAACTTCACGCACAATTTCATCTTCATATGGGTTTATGATTAGATTGTTTGTTCCAGGATCAAAGCTATACCTGAGAGGCGGGAAGCCGGTATTTTCTCCGATTTTAAACTCGGTGCTTCCTATAGCGCTTAAATTGCTATTTGCAGTGGTTTCTTTTGAAATCATTAGAAGAAGCAAAGACATTTATGGAAAGTATTAGCGCTAAAGAAAAAAGTATTTTTAAACCTAACTTTCATCTAACCTTCATCCATGTATACTCAAGATGTAGCCGAGAAACAAAAAAACAAAAAGTTTATGGAGGTATTAAAAATGAAATTAAAGAAAACTATGATTCTAGCTTTTGCAATGGCTTTAGTCGCAACCACAGGAGTGAGCGCATATGCAGCCAGCCACGAACTTAAGGGAACAGTAAGCAGTATCATTGCTGATATCCAAACCTATGCCGAAGGTGAAATGCCGGGTATTCCCGCATATGCCGTCACGTTGAGCAAAGAATTCGTAGACATAACCGTATCTGCTGACGCAAATCTGAAAGTCTATGATGAAGATGAGGCGCCATCGATACCGGACGGAGCTGAACTTTTGAAAAAAGTGGTTGTTGAAGAATAACCGAACAAATGGTAAAATTATCTCAAAGCCGCACAGATATTGTGCGGTTTTGAGGCATTAAAGAAGGTGAGAAGATATGAAAATACTGTTGGCAGAAGATGAAAAATTATTGTCCTCAGCAATTGCCAAAGGACTTAAAAAAGTGGGCTACGCGGTAGACCAAACCTATGATGGGGAGGAAGCGTTGGAATATCTTGAGATAAATAAATATGACCTTCTTATACTCGACCTTAATATGCCAAAGGTGGACGGCATTACAGTATTGAGGACGCTTCGCGGAACAGACACCGAGTTGAAGGTATTGATTTTATCTGCAAGAAGCGAGATTGAGGACAAGGTGATGGGGCTGGACTGCGGCGCAAATGATTATTTATCAAAGCCTTTTGATTTTGAAGAACTTACTGCCAGGATACGAAATCTTTTGCGCTGGTCTTTTACTTATAAGGAAAGTCTTTTAATTTGCGGCGGCCTTGAACTGGATATGCTAGGCAAGGCTGTTTCCGTAGACAGTTTGCCCATAAACCTTACCAATAAAGAGTATTCCATTTTGGAGTACCTGATGTTCCATATAGGAAAAGTTATCAGTGCCGAAGAAATCATTGAGCATGTATGGGACAGCGAGGTTGATTTATTTTCCCACTCCTTTAAATATCACATGCATTCGCTGAAAAAGAAGCTGTCGGCTGGTGGGGGAGACTGCATAAAAAATATCCGGGGGCAGGGTTATGTCATAAGAGAGGGGAACCAAGATGCATAAAATTTCTCTCAGGCTTAGAATTACTCTTTTGGTAGGACTTCTTCTTGTACTGCTTACAACGATGCTGACCATAGTGTCAATTTTGAGCGCTAACTATTACTTTGTCACCCCACAATTACAGGAAGGTGCTTATGAGAAACTGAACAAAGTGATTCTGGACAGCACCCCCATAGACAGCACCCTGATAGACAGTAACCATGATATGAATACGGATACTTTGAATAACCTATCGGCTCAAACAAAAATCACGGCCGCACAAAGAGGATTTTCCCTTCAAAGCGTCACAGTGTTAATTGCAATTATTATTTTTGGCCTCGGCGTTACCTATTGGATCATGGGGCGGGCGTTGAGGCCTCTTACGGTACTAAGTGAAACCATACACGACATCAACGAGCATAATCTAAGCAAGCCCATTGAAGAAAGTATTGCGAAAGATGAGGTGGGTAGTATCACCGCTTCATTTAACAGTATGCTTGACAGACTTAAGAACTCTTTTGAGCAACAAAAAAGCTTTTCCGCCAGCGCAGCCCATGAGTTAAAAACGCCGCTTGCCACAATGAAGACATCTTTACAGGTGTTACGTCTGGACGATTTACCAAGCGCTGACGACTTTAAGGATACCATTCTGGTTATGGAGCAAAATGTTGACCGGCTGATTTGTATTGTCAGCGATTTGCTATTATTATCCTCCCAGGGAAAAACAGAATTGGATGATGAGATTTCTCTGCGCACTTTGTTTTGTGAGATAGCGGAAGAACTTAAGGAAGCTATTCAACGTAAGAATCTCTGTTGTATCCTTCCCCAAAATGACTGTTTGATTACAGGCAACCGTATGCTGCTGAGATCTGCTTTTTACAACCTTTTTGAAAATGCCGTCAAGTATAACAAAGACGGCGGCACGGTGGAGGCGAAACTTCAAAATACTCTTGACGGAAAAATTTCTGTATTAATATGTGATACAGGCATTGGAATGACAGAAGAAGATGCGGTACGGGCATTCGAGCCGTTCTTTCGAGCAGAGCATTCCCGCTTACAACAGATTCCCGGCAACGGCCTGGGGATGCCCATCATACAGACTATTATAGAACGGCACGGTGGAGAGATTCTTTTAGAAAGCAAAATTAACATCGGCACAAAAGTTATCGTAGTTCTGTAACTGTAAATAAGAAGAGCTATGCAAATAAGAATTCCCTTTCCCATCAATGGAACTATATATTTTTGACTTTCAGGATCATTATTGGATATCGCCAAAAACGCAGACTAATAACAAACTTCGGCCGGGCAAAAGATAATGCTTAAGGCAGCGCTCTCGCCCGGCTTCAGGTTCCGCCACTGGCATTATCCTCTTGAATGATAAAACTGGCCGCATGAGGACCGGTTATCACGATTGCGCCTAAAACCAGGCAGCCGGTTCCCTTGTTATTAATGGTATGTATTTCTTCTTCTGCAGAGCCGGTCCTTATTTTATGATGATGTTTATCCGCATTGGGATACTTTTTGAAACAAGCTGAAAAGCGGCAATTCCTTTCAGCGGAGTATTTGACTGATGCTGATTGCCGAGAACGTAAAATGGGATGCGGAAAACAGGATGGAAAGTACGATTGATGAATGCCTGTACCCTCTAAACGATGTCTGCGTCTTCCTCTTGAAGCATTACGGAATAATCCGCAAGTTTATTATATAGGATTAAAAAGGTGGCTCTCAACATCGGATTGCCCATTCAATGTCTATGGCTCTCTAATCGGAATGAGTGGCTCTTCGGAGCAGATTGACTGGCTCCCGAGCATCGGAATGCCACCTCATTCAGCAGACATTATTTACAAGGCTCTTCCCACCAGCCAAATGCAATGCGGCCCACTATTTTTTCGTCACTTGTTTCCGGGGGAAGACAATTTATCAAGAAATTTCCGCCTGGCGGGCAAATAAATTTTCCATCCTCTTCCGATACGATTGTTGTTTCAGCAGGACAACGCCGCCCGAATATCAACGTTCCTCCCGTAGGTTCCCCATCAACATTATCTGAATATAAAAACTGGATCTTCGGCTTTGGAACAGGTTGTATTGCCGTATTTGCGGAACTTTGCATATCAGTTGGTTTCGCTGTTCCCGATGTTGTTGCATTCAGCCAAACCTGAAAGGAAAAAGGAATTTCAGTAACATTACCTACCGTAAAAACATTTACGAAAAGCAATACACCGGAACAACTGGGATTAAAAAGGCCGGCCCATGCATGTTTGCCCCCACCAAATTCTTCACGGCTCAACCCCGCAAAATATTTGCCCTGAAGGGATTTAGATAATGAAATTGGGATTTGCTCTGATGCTTTTTGATAAATCGGGGGACAAAATGAATTATTATACATTAACATTCTCCTTACCTGTAATTCTGTTTGTACAACATTATATGGCAATTATTTTGAAATGTTAATACCGGATATCTTTTCAGGGGTATGCGGGCACTTCATTTTGTCATAGATTATGAAATTATACGGTACATTTAAAATAGCATACAGACACACTATACCTGTAAGGTGGTAGCTCAATTCCATCGCCACGGTCAAGAGAGCAGTGAGCTTTGCAAACCATATCATGATAGGATTCAATGCCTTTGTGTAGAAGTGGTTTACAGGCAAGCCTTACCTGCAGCAGCTTTTTATTCATCAAAGCATACAGATGCGCCTGATTCTATTACACCCGCAATATACTTCGATACTTCTACATGAACAGGATTAATTAGATAAGCCTCCATATCTTCCATTGAGGAAAAATGAGTGATTAAGAGAATATCATACGAAGATTCTCCGCGTCGTATATCTGCCTGAACCTGTATTCCTCGTAGGACTTCAATTTTACCCTCCATGCTTAAAAGCACAGATTTTGTCTTTTCAATAGTTTCATTATTTCGTTCTTTTAATTTAATAAGCAAAGTGTTCGTTATCATTTTTTTGTTCTCCAATTTTTTATGATATTATCTGTTTGGCGACGGTTGAAGCCTTAACACGGTATGAGCGGCTTCCTGCCCATTCACTAAAAGTACAATTCGATGGTCGCCCGGATAGTGACGGCGTGTTGTCATATCCGACCAGTTGTGTACTCTCGTTCCGGTAAGATGTGTTCCGCCGGATACTGTTTTGTCCGACAAAAGGAATGATTTCCGTGATACCTGTCCTTTTGCCTTTATGAAGTCGATTCCATATTCGATACGGACATATACGGATTCGCCTGGTTGAATATCAACTTCATATTGTAATTCACAGCGTTCACCTATCGTCAATACGGTAGGCTGTGCCGCTATTGAAGCGTGAGTGGTAAGTATCGGTTTCTTTGAATAGCCGAATAATACCATTGCTTCTGGATTTGCGTTTCTGATTAATGTTCGGCAACCATGCCTTATAATCCAATCTGTGCCGGAATTTTTACCTGCCCATTGACGGGCGTTTTCAAGCACAAGGTCAGGATTGTCCTTTGAAATGTCATTGAGATTATTGGCGACACTTTTGCGCACATACAGCGAGGAATCTTCCTTAAGTAGCTCTAAAACAAATAGAACGGGTGTCGGATTTTTTTTAAACATGGGCAGCGCCTCCCCCCATGGAAGACGGGGGCGGCAACCTTCACTGGCAAACCGCCGCACATGTTCATTACTGTGCTTTGCCCATGCAGTCATACGATTCATTACCCGTTCCGGGTCACGCAGTAAAAACGGCCTTATGGCAAATTCAGAAGATGATTTCTGTGTGAAGTATTCTAGTGCCCTCATGGAAAGTTCCCAATGTTTTTCTTCCTGTCCATATACAGCTACAAAATCCGGGAAAAAAAGATAGGGAAACCCTACACAATCATCGGCAATCTCAAATAGAATGTCCAGAGCGGATTCATATCTGTCTGGCAAAAAAACTCCAAGCTTTTCGGAAATCCGTCGAGTACGAGCCTTGAGTGCCAGCTTGTCCCATGTTTCATCCATTACAGAAGTAATATAGTCGGCTGTACGGAAATCGGGGTATACCGATTGAACTTTTCTGCTAAACTCTAACAAAAAAGCTTTCGTATAAATATCTTTTAATTTTTCTGCCAACTTTATCACCTCCCTAAAAGCAGCAATTGCAAATCCAATAGTAATAATACTGTTTTACAAATTCCTTCTTATTCACCAGCTAATACGATTCTCAGCGTGGCAATTTTCTGATCTTTCATGGTGAAATAGTAGTCAAGCGCTACCGGACTTCCGTCAAAGTTTCCGGAAAGTGTAGCTGTGACAACCGTTTCCTTATTTTTTTCTACGGCATTTGTAACATCAGTCTTAACCAGCAAATCGTTATTTGCTTCTACAATATGAGTCTGTATAGCAGTTGGGCCGTGATAAACTAATCCCTCATCATAGAGTATGGCATCTTCTGCAAAGCACTTGGCAAGCAGGTTGCTATCATAAGAATTTGATGCCTGAAAGAAAGTTTCAATAGCTTCTGGTAATTGTAAATTCATAGTTGTTATTCTCCTTTTCTTTTATAAGGTGCATTTAGATTGTTCGGATAATACCGCCGTCAATTGTATGCTCTGCTCCAATAATGTACGAAGAACGGTCAGATACTAAAAAAGCAACAAGTTCAGCCACTTCTTCTGGCCGTGCAGTACGCCCTAATGGGATACCGCCAAGTGAATCCATCAAATTTTGCCGTGCGCCAGCATAATCTGTACCTAAACTTTCCGCCATTCGCTTCATAAGTTCTTCTGCGGCTTTTGTTTCAGTGAATCCGGGTGCGACAGTATTTACACGTATTCCCTTGGGCGCAAGCTCTGTTGCCAGCCCTTTACTGTAGTTTGTGAGAGCTGCCTTAGCAGCCGAATATGCCATTGTATTTTCACCGGGGAATCGCCTCTGAATAGATGAAATATGGACGATAACTCCATGTCCCTGTTCGAGCATTGGGGGAAGTAATCCCCGATCAAGGCGAACTGCTGCAAACAAATTTGTTTCAAAGGCTGACTGCCAATCAAAATCGCTTTGTGCGAGTACGCCTCCGGTTGGCGCAGAAGAACCTCCAACATTATTGACCAGAATATCAACACCGCCAAAACGTTCAAGTATCTCGGTTACAATTTTACTCGTTCCATCGGGTGTGCTAATGTCTGCCTGAATAAATAAATCTGATGTTTTCATTTCATCTGGCGTTTTTCGTGCAGTAGTGATAACTGTTGCACCTGCATGGGTGAGGCGTTTCACAATCGCTTCTCCTATTCCTCCTTTTGTTCCGCCTGTAACAAGAACGCGCTTTCCATCTAGTTCATTCTCGTAAAATGATTTATCCGTTAAAACTGCCATAGTTTCCTCCTTTTTATGATTTTATGGTTATTCATTACCATATTTCAATTATACTGATTATAACCTGACGACATTGGGTCAAGTTATCATTTTTATTTTTTGTATTTCCAAATAATTTCATTCAATTTGCCTTGAATCATTTCACGAATATTTTGTGGAGATAATACTTCAATATCGGTTCCAAAGGAGAGGATATAGTGAAACAGCCATTCGTTTTCCGGTAAAGAGGTCGCGACCGTAAAAGAGCCGTCTTGATTTCTGGTTATTTCATTTACGTCAAATTCATCAAACACTCGATAAGCTCCTTGAGGGGAAATCTTTACTTGTACGTTAATCCACTTTTGGGAGTTCTGCTCATTTTCATCTACTGAAAGTCCTTCCGGCATCCTATCCGTAAAAAATTCCTGTGTTATCTCTAAATTAGACATACGTGAGATTTTGAAAGTTCTATATTCATTTTTGGCCAGACAGAACCCTTGGAGATACCATGCGTGAACCTTGAAGATGAGCTTTATAGGTTCGACCTTTCGACTGCTTTTTTCACCAGATGTATTAAAATAAGTAAATTCAATAATCTGGTGGTTAAGAATGGCGTTTTTAAGGATAGTAAATTCGCATGTTTTATTTTTATCGCTGCCCCAGGGCGATAAATCTACTTCAATCCAATTGGTCTTGCTTTTATTAAACAGACTGCTTAATTTTGAAAGCACTTTGTCAGTTTCAGGGTTTTGTGTTACGGTCAGGCTCTGCAACGCAAACAAAATTTCATTTTGCTCATCTTCCGAGAGCACGGATTTATTTAGGATATAATCATCAAGCAACGATATGCCGCCGCCTTTTCCTTGACTTGCATAAACGGGTATACCTGCCGAAGATAATATATCTATATCCCGATAAATTGTTCTTACAGACACTTCAAATCTTTCGGCCAGTTCTTTGGCTGTGGTCGTTTTTTTATTTAACAGAATATATACAATTTCAAAAAGTCTATTCATTTGCATAGTAATCACCTCACATACATTATAAGATATATAACTTGACAACAGTATGGCATGTTATACCAGTGAAAGCAATTGTGTAATTATACATTTGTTGGCAGAATTAAATGAAAAACTTTATAATTTACATTCTTTTGGAGATCCATATTGATGGTGAAACAAAAGTGGCAAGCATGGTTAGGCAGTACACACCTTACGATTTTGTTCAAAATTCCCTTACAGGATTTTGGGCAAATCTGCTTGTTGGGGAGTATCCCCATGGCAATAACATCATTTGTCTGTTCTCTGCCTGTAATTCATTGTAAATCCGCTTAGCTAACAGGAATTCTCCTTACGCTGTTTTGGGGGCGCACTTATAAGAGCTGATATATTCGCCTTTGTTTGTCTTTTCAGGATTTTTGGCGTAATCGGTGCGGTCGGCAAGACAATCCGCAATGGTTTTACCTTTGTTTTGGCGAATGGAAATCATGCGTGTGGCAGCGATAGTAACACCTCCTAAAAAAGCAAAGAGGCGGTCAAACAAACCGCCTCTTTATATCTTCAGAAAAATATTATATTCATGTTCAGAAAAATAGGTTTTAGATAAGCCACAGAGTCAGAAATACCCTGTTATTTATTAATTGTATAATTGCTATTGCTATCCTCAATCAAGTATTCTCAATGATATTCTTTGCTGCCTGAACAAATCTCAGTACATCCTCCGGTGCAGCCATGCTGTACAGTAGTCCATAGGGGATACTGTAATCCCAATTGACTGGAATGGAAATCAGTCCGGGGTGAACATCCTGCCAGCATTCAATAGTAAGCAGGACATTTCCTGTTTCTGCACAACGGTTAAAGACAGATAGATCGTAAAAATGCGGTGTGTCCTCAATATGGATTTCCGGGTGGTGCTTATCCAAATCGTTGCGGATGAAATCGTTTATGCCGGAATCCCCACGTTGTACCATCATCAGCGTTTCTCCGTACAAATCTTCTATATCTATGCGTTTTTTTTCTGCAAGACGGTGTTCTCTCGATACCGCAATCATCTTTTTGTATCGCCCAAGCGGCAGAAAATTACTGCGTGAAAGCCATTTCTGTGAGTCACATACGCCAATAAGAAAATCAAATTTTTCTCCTAACTTTTCAATTTCCGAGAGTATGCCCTCGTGGTTGTCCTCAAAGGTGACAAGGTGCAGCTTGTATTCGGGAAATTTTTTGTTTACACGGTACCATAAATCCATAAAAGGTTTCGCAGGGTTCAGTAAGGAGGTACCAACACAAAAGGTTGTGTCATTTGCATGTAAAGCTGCTTTTGCGGCTGAAACAGATTTTTTGGAATAGTCAATCAAAAATTTCGCATCACGATATATGACGGCTCCGGCTTCGGTTAAATGTATTCCGGCAGGAGTGCGTTCGATTAACTTCAAATCAAGATGATTTTCCAAAGAGTTCATCTGCTTCATAACAGCAGTTGAGGAAATATACAGAACTCCGGCTGCTTTTGCAAAGCTGCCACAATCGACAACAGTAATAAATGTATTTAAAAGTGGATTATACATGTCATACCTCCAACAAAAGTATAAACTTATAGTTTATACTACATTAACACATCGGAGATTCCCGGTCAAGGGATTCCGCTCTATAATAAAGGCAGGAGCAAAGAAAGAGGTGCAGGAAATGTCCGATAAATTAATAGCATTTTATTCAAGAGCGGATGAAAACTATGTGAGCGGCATACTGAAATATCTTACTGTTGGAAATACGGAAGTTGCTGCGTCTATCATCAAAGAGTTTACGGATGCAGATATATTAAAAATCGAACAGGTAAGGCCCTATTCAAAAGGTTACAACGAGTGCATCGCTGAGGCGCAGGCCGATCAAAAACGAGATGCCCGCCCTGAACTAAAGACATATCCCGACAGCCTCAGTGAGTACGATACCATTTATCTTGGCTTTCCGAATTACTGGAGTACTATGCCCATGGCAGTATTTGCGTTTCTGGAGCATTTTGATTTCAGCGGCAAAACGATTAAGCCGTTTTGTACTCATGAGGGCAGCGGTATGGGAGTAAGCGAAAAGGACATAAAACGGCTGTGTCCGACTGCTAAAGTTGCTAAAGGTCTTGCAATTCACGGAAGTAATGTAGAAAAATCAAGAAAAGCGATGGAAAGGTGGACAAAAGAATGAAACCAACAGAAATGAGTGTGTTCCCCATTGGTAATACAAATGATATGTTTGCAAAGTATTTTATCGGACAGAGTTATTTGAATATGCTTTCCACCGAACAGGTGGCAATCGGCAACGTAACCTTTGAGCCGAAGTGCCGTAACAACTGGCATGTTCATCACGCTGATCATGGCGGCGGTCAGATGCTGCTTGTTACTGCTGGCGAGGGCTGGTACCAGGAGTGGGAACAGAAGCCGAGAAAGCTAAAGCCGGGAGATGTGGTTCACATTCCGGCGGGTGTTAAGCATTGGCATGGCGCTTCGGCTAATTCATGGTTTCAGCATTTGGCCATGGAAGTACCTGGAGAGAACTGCAAAACAGAATGGTGCGAGCCGGTTTCGGGCAGCGAATTCGAGAATTTGGAGATAGGTGTATGATAGTACAATTGAATATGACAGAAGAATGAGATAAGGTGATACTTATGCAGATAACAAAGAATTGCTAATTCTTCCCGGTATCGTGCATACAGACTTGTATGATGGCGGTGGCAAGGATGCGATTCCGTTTAATAAAATGGAAGAATTCTTTAAGACAAATTTGAAATAATACGAGGAGGTTTATTATGGAATATGTAACGCTTAATAACGGAGTAAAAATGCCAATACTGGGTTACGGAGTTTACCAGGTGACAAAGGACGAATGCGAACGCTGTGTATTGGATGCGCTGAAAGCAGGATACCGTTCCATTGATACAGCACAATCCTACTTTAACGAAGAGGAAGTAGGCAGCGCAATCAAAAAATCGAGTATTCCAAGGGAAGAGATTTTTCTGACGTCAAAGGTTTGGATTGAGCATTATGGTTATGAAAACTGTAAAAGGTCTGTGGAAGAATCATTGAAAAAACTACAAACGGACTATCTTGATCTTATGCTTTTGCATCAGCCTTTCTCGGATTACTATGGCGCGTGGAGAGCTTTGGAGGATTTGTACGAGGAGGGAAAGCTTCGTGCAATCGGCATTTCAAATTTCTATCCTGACCGCATGGTAGATATCGCTTCTTTTGCCAGAATCAGACCTATGGTAAATCAAGTTGAAACGCACCCATACAATCAGCAGACTGCAGCCAAGCAGTATATGGATAAATATGGCGTTCAGATTGAAGCGTGGGCACCGTTTGGCGAGGGACGAGGGGGTTTATTTGAAGACAAGGCGCTTAAAGAAATCGGAGATAAATACAGAAAGACAACGGCACAGGTTATGCTTCGCTGGCATATTCAGCGTGGTGTTGTTGTTATTCCAAAATCAACCCATTATGAGAGAATGGAAGAAAATTTTAACGTATTCGATTTTGAATTGAGTGATAGCGATATGGAAATAATTTCTGCATTTGATAAAAATGAAAGTTCCTTCTTCTCTCATTATGATCCTGCTATGGTAGAATGGTTTGTGAAAATGGTTGAAGAACGCAAAAATAATTAAGGAAACGCACATACCGTTCATGGTGAAACGCCATGAGGCTGTTTTCTTATCAGGTATACCATTATAGATGCGAAATCAAGCATCCGAAGGATTTCAGCAAAAGAAGATAAGAGATTACCTGAATCAATCGGATTGCTTGATCGAGGAAAGGGGATGAGCTAATGGCAACGATTGTAACCAGTGCACTGGAGCATGCAGATATAAAAGCAAAGATTGGCCAGCAAGAGATATGGGATAGTACAAAAGATAGTTGGAATCAGGATTATCAAAAGTTAAAAAAAGTACCAGTGCCAATTTAAAATTAAGGCCATAGGCTTTTCCATATGTGGATAGCCTATGGCCTTTTTTTATTTCACTATTAAAAAACAATTCTGAATGTCAAGGCTATCAGCCTAGGCAGAATCGCCCTGGTTTTCGTTTTTTGAGCAATTGGGACAGTATCAGCTTTGTGGACAAGCAAGACTTTAAGCCTGATATATTCATAAGGATGCTATTTAAAAGTACAATTTTCCTGGGCCATTCACAATTCTAAAATTATCGTACTATAATAATGTATAAGATGCAGGTAAAAATTAATAAAATTGTTATCAAGTTTAATTAAAATCATCCTAAACAAAGGAGTTTTTATATGAATCATGACTGTGAATGTGAATACTACTGCGATGACTGTTGCCGTGAGAAGAAACAAGAAGAATTAAACGCAGCTGTATTAAGATGCGGAAGTCCAGGATATGTTTCATTTGCTAATTTAACTGGAGTAGAAATAACGAGTACTATTGCTACATTACAGATTAATACTTCAGGATTTGAGCATCCCTGTATCCTGCTTTCTTTTACTGCGAATATTGTTATAGGTGTAATAGGTAGCTATAGATTTCAAATCTTTAAAGAGTGTTCAGATCAGATGGCCCTCATTCCGGTTAGCGGAATATATGAATATTCCAGATCAGTTGCTACAACGGTATCTGATACTTTTAGTTTTAATGTATGTGATTGTGAGTCCTGCATGAATGACTGCTGCACCTATCTGGCTGTAGTTACGTTTAATGTTAGTCCTGTTATCGGTGGTGCAACACTCAGCGCCATTGTTACCGAAAATGGCTGCAAAAATTCTGTATATTAATAATCTCCTCTATAAAACAAATGACAGTGTAGATTGTTTATGGAGAGAGTAAAATGGCATTGGAGAGATAAAGAACCAATGCCATTTTTTATATGGGTCGTGACCCTATTGAACACGCGAAGCGTGTGAAATTTAACTGTTGTCTCAAATAGCTGGTAAACCTGAATTTCCGCATAGCAGCCTCAAGAACGCTGGGGGTTTTATTATTGGCAGCTTTTTTTATTAAATGAAACATCAATACATGCATCTGCCGCACTTTCGGCTATAAGATAAATAGGGAATGTGATAAGCTGTCCGGCAAGGAAGTATAGTTATTATTGCTTATTGTTTTGTGAACTTCTGATCTCTGAAGGTGTCATTTGGAATTTCTGAGCAAATACTTTCCGGAATAATTTATAATTGGTAAATCCATGAAGCTCCAATATTTCATGGATAGGAAGTTCCGTTGTAATTAAATCTTGATAAATGTGTGATAAGCGGATTTCATTTAGATATTGCAGATAAGTCACCCCCATATTTTTCTTAAACAAACGGCAAAAATATTGGGACTGGAATCCTGCAATATCAGCAATTTCATCTAGCGAAATCGATTTGTTGTAATGCTTTTGTGTGTAATCTAATACAGAATCCAATTTATTTAGGTTTTTTGCCTGTTGTTGAAACCCGGCCTGAGGATCTGTAATTTTAAAATCGTGGTATAGAAGATATAGCAATTCAAATAGAAGAGAACCAAAGTGTAACCATTCTCCTTCAGGATGATATTCTGTAACAATGAGCATTTTTTGAAGCGTTTCTTTTAGCTGGGTAATTTTTGTCTGGACAATCGGATTTGTAGAAAAACAGTCTATATAAAACATATATCTATCGACGTCCGGAATATACCGTTTTAAAAAGGTATAAGGGATTTGTACCAATATAGATTCATTAGGTGCTGTACATACAGTAGAATGAACTACTTTGGAATTAATAAGAACAAGGTCGTTTTTCTGATAATGCAAGGTCTTGCTGCCAATGGAGACATCCAGATTTCCTTTTAACAAATAAATAATCTCCACTTCATTGTGCCAGTGGTTAGATACCAGACGCCCCTGATCAAAATAATGTTTGAAATAAATATCTTTTGTAGATGGTATTTCCACATATTCATGTATGCGAAGCTGTTCTGCTGGTTCTTTCATATAGGCGCCTCTCCTAAACCAAGTTTTGATAGTTTATTATCAATGATTTCAGTCCGGTTCTGAATAAATTCAAATTAAGTATAATGCATGGAGAAAAAAAGTCAATATTAACCTACCTTATCGTCAAGATAAAATCTATGATGAAAAATGTATTTATGATATATTTTAAGCACAATATAAAGCGCGCTGAACTTGATATTAACTTTTATGGCAAACGTTTTTTGTAAAATATAAGGAGAAAACTATGGAAATAAAGACAAAATTAACTTTGCGAAGATTTGTGGAGCGTTTTTCCTATGGGTGTGGAGATTTCGGGTGTAATATTATTTACACTGCAATGACAGCTTTTCTGTTATTTTATTACACAGATTACGCTGGGGTAAGTGCAGCGGCAGTAGGAACAATTATGCTTGTATCCAGAGTTTTTGACGGAATCAGTGATATTATTATGGGGGTGATTGTAGATAGAACAAAATCTCGTTTTGGGAAAGCAAGACCTTGGCTGTTGAGAATGTGTATCCCATTTGCAGTGTCGGGAATTTTATTGTTTTCAGTACCCACGGGATGGGCACAGACACCTAAATTAGTGTATGTATTTATTACTTACAATTTGGCTTCTACCATTATCTATACTGCAATTAATGTTCCATATTCTACATTGAATGCGTTAATGACACAGGATCCATATGAACGTTCCGTACTTAGTATTTTCCGAAATCTGCTGGCAACAGCAGGAACATTGATCATTAACACGTTTACCCTGCCGTTAGTGGAATTCTTTGGAAATAATGCCAGTGCATGGACAAAGGCATTTTGTGTGTTAGGGGTATTGTCCGTGTTTGCATTTTTAATTAATTTCTTTGGTACAAAGGAAAGAGTAAAAACGGTGGAGGAAGAGAAAACAGGGGAAGTAACTGTCGTTTCATTTAAAGAAGGAATGAAAGCACTGTTGAAAAACAAGTATTGGATTATGATTACGGTAGTGCTTGCCATTTTCTTTCTGAATCTTTCGATCAGCGGAGGTGCAACTGTTTATTTTGCAAGAGAAATTCTTGGCGATTCTAATTTGGTAGCGACCATTAACAGTACAATGAATGTAGCTCAAATTTTATGTATGTTTCTTATAGCAAACTTTGTAAAGAGGTTTGGAAAAAGAGATGTATTTGTGGCAGGGTTAGTTGTAAATATTGCGGGAATGCTGGTTCTTACCTGTTCAGGCGGTTCGGCAACGTTAATTATAATTTCCAGTATCGTTCGCGGTATCGGTGGAGCCTGTGGCGGAGCTACCATGTGGGCAATGGTATCGGATACCATTGATTATGGAGAGTGGAAGACAGGATATCGGACGGCTGGATTGGTGAACAGCGCCTGCAGTTTCGGGTACAAGGTTGGAAGCGGTCTTGGCTCTGCAATGCTTGGCTGGATTCTGGCAGCGGGAGGATACATAGGAGGAGCGGCAGTACAGTCAGCTTCCGCATTGTTCTCTATTCGTATCTGCTTTGTATTGATACCAATAGGGGTATATGCGATCGGATTGGTTATTATGAAGTTCTGGAAACTGGATAAAGAATTTGATGGAATTATTGCAGACTTAAAAGAACGTGCAGTCAAATAAAAATAGAAAAATCACCGGAGGTTCAAATTTTGGTAAAAAAAAGTGTAAAATTAAACAGCATGAAAGAAGTGGAGAAGTTTAATCATATATGTTCAAAATTCAGCTGTGATGTAGATTTACAGACTGGAAAATATTATGTAGATGCAAAATCTATTATGGGAATTTTCAGTTTGGATTTGGAACAGCCGCTGACATTACTGGTGGATAGTGATGATGATATAGAAGTGACAGAAAAATTCAGAGATTTTCTTGTATAGTAAAGAGAAGGAGGAGAGGACAACAATGCAGATCAAAGGCGTAAATCTTGGTAATTGGCTGGTGCTGGAGAAATGGATGAGTCCGGCATTATTTGCCGGAACAACAGCTGAAGATGAATACTATCTTCCCAGACAGTTGTCAAAAGAATTATATGAGGCAAGAATAAAGGTGCATCGCAGTGAGTATATCACGGAAAGGGATTTTGCGATTATTAAATCTCATCATATGAATGCAGTCAGAATACCGGTTCCTTATTTTATATTTGGTGACTGCCCGCCGTTTATTGGTTGTATTGAAGAACTGGATAAGGCGTTTGGCTGGGCAGAAAAGTATGAATTGCAGATTTTGATTGATCTGCATACAGTGCCAGGCGGCCAGAACGGATTTGATAATGGTGGATTATCCGGGGTGTGTACTTGGGCAGGAAGCAGAGAAAATGTGGAATTCACTTTAGACCTTTTGGAAAAATTAGCGGAAAGATATGGAAATAGAAAAGGTCTTCTTGGCATAGAGCCTGTCAATGAACCATTAACGGAAGCAGCATGGGATTCCTTCAATATAGAGGAAAGGTACAAACCGGCAGATAAGGAGATGGCAAAGAATAACGCCCCGGTTCCTATGGAGTTTCTCAAACAATTCTATAGGGAAGCGTACGGGCGGATTCGGAAACATATGACGGCAGAAAAGTCAGTCGTATTTCATGATGGATTTAATTTTTCCGTCTGGAAGGATTTCATGCTGAAAGAAGAGTTTGAAAATATTATTCTGGATACCCACCAATATCTGATGATGGCAGAAATAGACGGTTGTCCGCAAAGTGTGGAAGGATATGTCACTTATGTGAAAGAAAAATATGAGGCTCCCATCAAAGAGATGGCGCAGTATTGCCCTGTGATTTGCGGAGAATGGAGTTTGTTTAATTCGCTTATATGCGGACATGACACCAAAGGCGGACAATCGGTACTCAATGGCATAGAAGGGGTGGAAAAGGAATTTTATACGCCTAAGCAAAAAAAGGAAATCTATGAGGAACTTGCAAAAGTACAGCTGGATGCATGGAATGGCGGAAATGGATATTTTTACTGGAATTATAAGCTGTTGCTGGATACGGTCAATGAACCGGTATGGATTGGCTGGGATTCCTGGGATTTTGACAAATCAGTAGCCCAGGGGTGGTTTCCCATCGAACATGCATAAAGAAGGAGATGGCGATAATATGTTGAAAAATCCAATATTTCCAGGATTTAATCCCGACCCCTGTATATGTAAGGCAGGAGATGATTATTATGTCATAGTATCTTCTTTTGAGTGGATGCCGGCACTTCCCATTTATCATTCTAAAGATTTAAAAAACTGGGAATTGTATACTCATGTCATTCGCAGTGAAAAACAGGCGGATATTAGAAAATTACCGTCCGCGAAAGGAATCTGGGCACCATGCTTAACATATTGCGAAGAAGAGAAGCTGTTTTATGTGATCTATGGTGTTATGAATTCTATGAACGCAAGATATTTCGATGTAGATAACTATCTGATTACAGCCAGTGATATAAAGGGTCCATGGAGTGAACCAATCTATCTTCATTCGGCAGGCTTTGATGCGTCTATCCTTCATGATGATGACGGTAAAAAATATATAGTTTCACTGGAATGGGAGACGAGGGAAGGATATGAAAAGCCGGGTGCAGTCTGTATTGCAGAGTATTCCCCAGTTGAAAAGAAGATCATCGGTTATCCCAAACGTTTCTGGCAGGGGGGAACAGACAGGGGATGCATTGAAGCACCGCATTTGTATAAGCGCAAAGGTTTTTATTACATCATGTGTGCGGAAGGCGGTACAGGGTATGGTCACAGCGTAACTATGGGACGTTCAGAGAATGTCTGGGGTCCTTATGAAAAAGATCCCATGAATCCAATCGTGACTTCTATTCCCGGAGAGTTTAACGAAAGAAAAGATCCGGATCATTTAAAACCGAAATATTACAATCCAGAGTCCGTGCTGCAAAAATCAGGGCATGGAAGCTATGTGGAAAATGAATTGGGAGAAGTTTATCTGGTACATTTAACAGCCAGACCGTTTGTACCAGAGCTGCGGTGTACGCTGGGAAGAGAAACAGCCATGCAGAAAATGATGTGGACAGATGATGGGTGGCTGCGAATGGCAGATAAAAGCAATTTTGCGAAAGAAAATTTTGAAGAAAGCAAGCTTCCGGAATACCCGATGCCGCAGATTCCGGGCTTTGATGATTTTAACAGCGATACATTAGGAATCCAGTATTATGCACCAAGAATTTCACCGGAAAGCTTTACAGACGTCAAAGCAAGGCCAGGATATGTGCGTATTCGAGGTCAGGAATCCAGAACATCATTAAACAAAGTGAGCATCCTTGCCAGAAAGTTAACCTCAGTAAATGCAGTCATAACCACTAAAATGGAATTTAAGCCGGAGATATATCAGCATAGTGCAGGACTGATCATGTATTATGATAATATGAATTACATCAATTTAAGGAAATATTATAGTCAGACATTGGGACAAAGCGCTATTTCCGTGATACAGTTGGAAAACGGGACAAGAACAGAGTATCTGGATACTAGAACTCCGGTAAAGGATGCACCTGTTTATCTCCGGCTTCGAATTGATAATAGGAAGACCTTTTTTGAATGGAGTTACGATGGAGAACAGTATTTTCGGATTGGCAAAGAGTTTGATACTACGAAGTTTTCAGATGAATATTGTAAATATGGAGAGTTTACAGGAACATTTGTAGGTATGACCTGTGCAGATCGAATGCTTCACAAACATTTTGCAGATTTTGATTTTTTTAAATACGAAGATATTTCATAAATAATACATAAAAACAATAAAACAACCAAGAGTTTATACGAGTTTTGTTTGTTGTGATTAAAATAGAGCAGGTACCTCTCTCTAGTATCTGATAATATTTGGAAAAAAACATGAATATTATTATGATTTTTGCTACTATATCACAAGAAACAAAATGACGGCAATAGTATAATAGACTTATCAAAAAACTATATAGTAAGAATCAATATTGGGGAAAGTGGATCAAAAAATAACAGAATAGCATAAAACCAAAGGCTTAAGAGGATTCGTCTGCTTAAGCCTTGTTTTTTTCTAGGCAAAAGAAGCACTGTGTATTATAATGAGAGTCAGAAATGGGGAAGGTTTATGTATCGTGTGATTCTTGTTGATGATGAATTTTTAGTCCGTGAGGCAGTAAAGGAAACCATGGACTGGGGCAGCAGGGGATTTGAACTGAAGGGGTGCTTTCAGCATGGGGAGGATGCCATGGATTACATCCGTGACAATCCGGTAGAGGTGGTTCTGACGGATATCTGTATGCCTTATATGGATGGTCTGGAGTTAAGCCGCCTGATTTCCAGGGAATACCCGCATATCTGTGTGGTCATATTAAGCGGCTATGATAATTTCGAATATGCTAAACAGGCCTTAAAATACCGGGT
>NZ_DAMAUN010000034.1:53479-56567 GCF_032078915.1 Lacrimispora sp.
ACCGGGTAAGAGAGTATATTCTAAAGCCTTTTTCTCTTGAAGAGCTGGGACAGGCCCTTGACGGCATCCGCGGAAAGCTGGATCAGGAAAGCCGGGAAAGAAGAAGATTGCTGAGGAATAGAGAGGTCTTAAAGTCAAAGCTTTTGATGAGCCTGATCTGCGGGAACAAGTCTGCTGCTGAACTGGAGGCAGAGCTTAAATCCTATGGCATTGTCCTTAGGGGTTCTAAGTGTATGGTTGCTGTCGGGGATGCGGAAATCAGGGGAGAGGATAAGGAGTCATCAGAACTTCTGTGCTTTGCTGTTTATAATATTGCAGCTGAGATTATTGGAAGATCAGGTATGGGGTATGTGATTCAGAAGCTGGACCACCAGCTGGTTTTTCTGCTGTTCGGGGACTTTCATGAACGCTGGGGGGAAAAGGCAGAAAAACTGTTTCATGTGATCTCAGACAGCGTTAAAGATTGTATGAATATCAGGCTTACCATTGGAATCGGAAGTCCTGTAAACAGTACGGCACAGCTTTATCTGTCCTATGAGGAGGCAGAGGATATGCTGGAATACCGCTACAGCCAGGAGGCGGGAGCCATTCTGTACAGGGAAAGGGCTGAGAAAGCGGCTGTTTTCGAAGAATGGGAAAAACTGCAGGATGATTTACTTAACGCGGTCAGGGAAGGAGATAAAAAGAAAGCCGGAGAGGCTCTTTACAGTCTCTGCCTGCGGATACAGGAGTCCTTTTTAAAAAAGGACCGTGCCAAAAGCATTATCATTCATACGCTCTCTGAGGCCAGATCCATGCTGGAGGTAATGGGTATGGAAGGCTTTGAGGCGTATGAGCAGGTAAATAAATATATCTCGCAAATAGACGGAAAAAAGTCTCTGGAAGAAGAACGGGAGGCTTTGGAGAAGATTTTCGGAGGACTTGTAGATGCAGTGGCAGAGGTAAAGGACAGGAAGGGAAATGAGCGGGCGGTACTAGCCGTAGATTATATTAGAAGCCATTATGGTGAAAGCTCTTTAAATCTTCAGTCCATATGCAGCTATTTGGCTATGAGCCCCAGCCGTTTCAGTGCCATGTTCCGGGAATGTATTGGAAAAAGCTTCGTAGAGGTATTAAGTGATATCCGCATGGAAAAGGCCAGAGAACTTCTGGAAACTACCAGACTAAAAACTTATCAGGTAGCCGAGAAGGCCGGGTTCGGAGATCCCCATTATTTCAGTCTTGTCTTTAAAAAGGCAACCGGAAAGACGCCTACAGAATATGCAAAGGAAAAGAGGAGATAAATGAGGTTCCGTTTTCAATTTAAAAGCATCCGCTCCGGCATGCTGATCTGCTTCCTTCCCATCATCCTTTCTGCCCTGCTTCTGATCTATGGCTTTTCCTTCCGGTATACCGAAAAAAATGTTCTGAACAATTCCGTAAAAGGCACCATGCAGCTGATCGAGCAGGCGAACCATAACATAGATTCCTATCTTGATTATATGGAGAATATTTCCTATCTGATGTCAGGCGATAAGGACCTGCTGCGGTATTTATTTTCGGAAAGGGATCCGATCCGCAGGGAAGAGCTAAGAAGCAGTGTACTAGAACGGTTTAGGCTGGTAAGGGAAACACGGGATGATATTTACAATATCGGCGCCGTGGCCGGTCCGAATAATATCCTGATAAATGACGGAACCCAGACTTTAAATCCTTATGCGGATATTCTCCACGAGGCCTGGTACCGGGACGCTTTGGAGGCCGGTAAGGGGATGACGGTTCTTTCATCCTCCCGGGTGCAGAACATCATCATGAACGAATACCCCTGGGTAGTGACCTTGAGCAGTCCCTTAAAGTATCCGGACAGAACGAAAAATCAGGGAGTTTTCTTTATTGATTTAAATTACAAGGCCATTGAGGAGCAGTGCGAGCGAATTGATCTGGGAGCCAGAGGATATGTATTTCTTCTGGACAAGAAGGGAAACATTCTCTACCACCCCAAGCAGCAGTTGATCTACAGTGGTTTAAAGGAAGAACAAATTAAAGAAGTGCTTGACTGCAGGGAGGAATATTTCTTAAGCGGCAAGGGTATGGGGCAGAAGCTCTATACCATAAATGAATCCCAAAAAACAGGCTGGACGGTAGTGGGAGTGGCCTATACTTCAGAGCTTTTAAAGAACCGTTCCCAGACCCAGCTGATCTATACTCTGGTTACCCTGCTGCTGTGTCTGGTTCTGACCGCAGCCGTGACAATTCTTTCCCGAAGAATAACAAAGCCCATGATTCTTCTGCAGGATTCCATGAAAAGGGTGGAAAAGGGAAAATTTGAACAGGTGGATCTAACCCGAATTCCTGACCATGAAATCAGGACTTTGGGAAAAGCCTTCAACATGATGGCGGATGAGATCCAGAAGCTGATGGCGGAAAACATCCGGGAACAGGAGGAAAAACGCAGGAATGAAATGAAAGCCCTGCTGTCTCAGATTAATCCCCATTTTCTCTACAATACGCTGGATTCCATTGTGTGGATGGCCGAAGCCGGAAAGAACCGTGAGGTGGTCCATATGACCATGGCCTTAGCCAGGCTTTTAAGGCGGTCCATCAGCAGCGATCAGGAACTTTTTACCATAAGGCAGGAAACCGATTATGTAAAGAACTACCTGGATATTCAGCAGATGCGTTATAAGGACAAGCTGGATTATGAAATAGCCATTGATGAAGCCATATTGGAAAAACCGGTGATTCGGCTGGTTTTGCAGCCGCTGGCTGAGAACGCCATTTACCACGGAATAAAATATAAAGACGGCAGGGGGCTTATCCGGATTGAGGCCTACCCGGAAGGAAGGGATATTATACTGAAGGTAACGGATAATGGAAAAGGGATGATCGAAGAACAGATGAAATCCATTTTTCAAAAGCATAAGGTCAACTATGAGAGAAATGGAGTGGGAGTGTATAATGTGCAGACCCGGCTGAAACTGTATTATGGCAGGGAATACGGACTTTGTTATGAAAGCAGCCCCGGCGGGGGAACTGCGGCCATTGTCCGTATTCCGAACATGAAGGGAGACGGTGAAGATGAAAAAGAACACGGTAATTAAGCTGGGAG
>NZ_DAMAUN010000035.1:0-51248 GCF_032078915.1 Lacrimispora sp.
CCTTTATACGAATTCTCCGGTAGCTGTCCTTTCCGCGACCGCAGTGGCTGCCATGTGGTCCGCTTCCAAGGGGATGCTCAGCATTGAGCGGGGCTTAAACCGGGTATTTGGCCAGGAGAAAAAGAGAAACTATATCGTGACCAGGATCATCTGCGCCGGCTATACCATCATTTTTATGATCATCTGTCTCCTGACCCTTGTTCTGCTGGTCCTTGGAGGCACCATTCAGGGCTTTATGAACCGCCACTTTCCGCTTCTGGCCGAGATCACACAGTATGTTCTTACCTTTCGTACCATGCTCGTTTTCATGCTGACGATCTGCTTTGCTGTCCTTTATACTTATGTTCCGGAAAAAAAGCAGCATTTTTTAAGCCAGCTGCCCGGAGCCGCTTTTTGTACCTTGGGTTGGATCGCTTCTTCTTTTGCGTTTTCCATTTATTTTAATAATTTCGGCAATTACTCGGTCATGTACGGAAGCCTTACAGCCATTGTGCTGTTAATGCTGTGGATTTATGCCTGTATCTGCATCCTGTTTTATGGTGCTGAAATCAATTACTATTATTCCTTAAACTGGAAGGAGCATATGCGCTCCTAATCAAAAACCAGGGCTTGCAGAAAAAGGCAGCCCTGGTTTTTCATATTTACAGTTTTATTGTTCAGGTAAACAAAGGAGTGGATAAGTATCTGTCCCCAGTATCGGGAAGAATAACAACAATCCTTTTTCCGGCATATTCCGGACGTTTCCCAACTTCCCTTGCTGCCCATACGGCTGCAGAGGAGGAAATTCCCACTAAAATCCCTTCAGTCTGCGCGATTTCCTTTCCCGTCTCGTATGCATCTCCATTTTCTACCGATATGATTTCATCGTAAATATCTGTATTTAAGATCGATGGGATAAATCCGGCTCCGATTCCCTGAATTCCATGAGGTCCAGGATTTCCGCCGGAAAGAACCGGCGAGGCGGCTGGTTCTACTGCGATCACCTTTATCTCAGGATTTTTGCTTTTTAAATATTCTCCTGCTCCGGTAATGGTACCTCCGGTTCCCACACCAGCGATCAGAACATCGACCGTTCCATCGGTATCTTCCCATATTTCAGGGCCGGTGGTTTCATAATGAGCCCTGGAATTGGACGGATTATCAAACTGACCCAGAATAATGGAACCGGTTATTTCTGTTTGCAGTTCTTTCGCCTTTGCAATGGCGCCAGACATTCCCTTTGATCCTTCTGTCAATACAATTTCCGCTCCATAGGCCTTTAAAAGATTACGCCGTTCCACGCTCATGGTCTCCGGCATGGTAAGAATCGCTCTGTAACCTCTCATAGCAGCTATGCTCGCAATACCGATGCCCGTATTGCCGGAAGTCGGTTCTATGATCGTGGCGCCAGGCTTTAAGGTGCCGGACTTTTCTGCATCCTGAATCATATAGAGAGCCGCCCGGTCCTTCACACTTCCTGCCGGATTAAAATATTCCAGCTTTGCTATAATGACAGCCGCCACATGGTGCTTTTTACCATAATTGGAGAATTCTACCAGGGGTGTATGGCCGATCAGTTCTGATGCACTTTTCTTGATATTTTCCATATTCATCCTCTTTTCAACTGCGAACTATGCGTTCCCTTTTTATTTCAGCAGGGCAGGGTCTGAATCCTTCACTACATAGGGAGGAACAGGCCCGGCCATGGCTTTATGACAGCTCATACAGGCTGTAATACTTTTCTTTTAAGTACTGAATGAAATAATCCGGGGTAAAATCCTCTCCAGTAGTATCTTTTAATATCTCACGGCTGGTTTTCAGCTTACCAAACTTGTGGATATGTTCTCTTAAATAATCACTTATAACATCAAGCTTTCCACTTACAAGAAGCTGGTCAAAATCCATTTCTTTTCTCATATGGTAATATAGCTGTGCTCCAAAAGCATTTCCCAGGGCATAAGACGGGAAATAACCGATCAGCCCCTGAGACCAGTGGATGTCCTGCAGGATTCCCTCTGATGGATTTTCCGGGCGTACCCCAAGATATTCTTCATATTTATCTGCCCAGATTTCCGGAAGCTTCTTTAAGTCCACGTCTTCTTCCATAATCATTTTCTCAATTTCATAACGGATCATAATGTGAAGATTATAGGTAAGTTCGTCGGCCTCTGTCCGGATAAAGCTTGGCTCCACCTTATTAACTGCTTCCATAAACTTCTCAATGGAGATTTCCTTTAGTTTTTCAGGATAAAGTTCCTGAAGCTTTCCATAAAGAGGAGTCCAGAAAGCCTGGCTGCGGCCTATGATATTCTCAAAGAACCGGGACTGGGATTCATGCATTCCCATGGATGTCCCCTGCCCTACCGGTGTCTGGGTGATCTCATCACTGATTCCCAGTTCATAAATCCCGTGACCGGCTTCATGGATCACGGAGAACATGGCGTTATCCATCTTCTCCCGATAACTGGTAGTAATTCTCACATCGTGATTATGGAGATTTGTCGTAAACGGATGGGCGCTTTCTGCAAGCACACCCTTTGTAAAGTCAAAACCAACATATTCGGCGAGATAGTGTGCCATTTCTCTTTGTTTTTCCTCAGGATAACCGCCTGATAAAAAGGAATCATCAATGGTTTTTCCATTCTCCTTTATTTCTTTTAAAAGGGGAACGATTTCTTCTTTAAGCCGGCTGAAAAATTCATCCAAAAGCTCCATATTAAATCCTTTTTCAAACTCATCCAATATGACATCATAAAGCTTCTGGCCTTCCTTCTTCCGGTAAGAAGCAAATTTCTTTTTAAATCCGATAACTTTTTCAAGTGTCGGCGCAAAGGAATCAAAATCTTCCTCTTTTTTTGCCTTTGACCAGATTCTGGCTGCCTCGGCAATGAGCTGGGCATTTTCCCGGTACTCATTTGACGGAATGCAAACCAGTTCTTCTCTTGCCTCCTTCGCTCCCTTGACAATAGCCTGCTCCACATCGGACAGGC
The DNA here is from genome assembly GCF_032078915.1 of Lacrimispora sp. Taxonomy (GTDB): domain Bacteria; phylum Bacillota; class Clostridia; order Lachnospirales; family Lachnospiraceae; genus Lacrimispora. The sequence continues at coordinate 2,970 of NZ_DAMAUN010000035.1, forward strand.
TCTTATCTTCCTCGCAGTCGGCAATGGCTTTTCCCATCTCTTCCCCTGTCATAACCCTGTAATATTCCTCAGAGAGTGCACCGATTACCCTTGAAGTGTAGGAACCGGCACCTTCCGGTGCAAGAGTTTCATTATCCCATTCAAAAAGAACAAGGGAAGTCTGAAGTGCCATCGTTTTTTCAAGTAAAGAGGACAAAATCTCATAAGATTTGCTCATAATCTGTTTCTCCTTTATTTCTACTAAGTAATGAGCCTGGTTTTTGAATCAAAATCAGGGACGCTCTGTATGAGTGTCTCCAGGCAGGATGAAAAAATACTTTTTAAACTATTATTTTCCGGTACCAAAAATGGAAGCTTCTTTAATATCAAGGGATTTAAGCCATTTTTTGACTTTTTCCTCCTGATATGCTTCAGCAGAAAAATCCTCAAGCTCCATATCAATAGGAATATCCGTTTTCATGGTCGCCAGGGTTTTAGAAAGCAGGGCTGCCTTTTCCCCGCACAATTCTTCTTCACTGGTCTTTGTCATCGCTTTATAAGGAGAACGGGTAATTCCCAATTCATTTTTCCAGAAATCCTGGAGTGCTTTCAGGCTCTTTTTATCAGGTTCGGCCTCGTGAATGGAACGGTATATCTCTTCCACTGTGCCGTATTCCCGAAGAAGCGGAGGCACCGCACTGCTGACTCCCTTTACTCCCGGGATATTATCAGAAGGGTCTCCCTGGATTCCCTTTAAATCTGCAATCTGCTCCGGCCGGACACCCTCTTCATTCAAAACCGTATCAGAGGTATATTCAAAAACCTTTTCAGGAAGGTTGACCTCATCTTTCTTTACACCGTAAAAAGAATAATATTTTTTGTACAGCTCGTCCGCTTTCTCCTGCCGCGACTGAACCATCCACGCACGGACATTGTATTCATCGTTCACCAGCTGAAGATAATCGTGGTCCTTGGTAAGAAGGATCATGGAAATCTCCTCCCGGAATTTCATGACCAGGCTTCCGGCATAATCATCCGCTTCATACTGTTCACTTAAAAGCACCTGAAAGCCCACGTCTTTTAAGATCTCTTCCATCAGGACAAACTGGCTTTTTAACGGCTCCGGAGTCGCTCCCCTGGTTCCCTTATAATCCGGGTACAGTTCTCTGCGAAATGTATCCCTGGTTTTATCAAATACAAAGGCTATGTGATCCGGCTGCTGCTTTTTCATCAGAGAGACTACCATCTTAAGCATACCGAAAATGGCGTTGGTATAAGTGCCATCTTTTGCATGGAGGATCTTATCATAATGCTTCTGTTTCTCCTCCTCTGACTTTGCAAACATAATCTCCCTAGGAAAAACCGCGTAGTAACAGGTCGACAGCATAGAGGAACCGTCAACGACTACAAATTTTCTTTCAGACATGTATTTCTCCATTTCTCCAAATCTTAACAAAATCAGGTAAAATAATTCTGCAGTTCTGTTTCATTTTTCGCGCCCAGGCGTTTCATGACTTCTTTTCGCTCCTGGGCAGATAATCCCTTCCACAGTTTTTGGACGCGAGGGTCCCCAAAACCGATGTATGGTACTCCATTCCGCTCGCATTCATAGGATGACAAGTAGTGATTGAGAGCACTCCATTCCACATAAAACGCATTGATGCTGCGGCTTAAAGAGCTTACTTTTACCATGATCCTTCCTCCCTGATAAATATATGCTATCCCGATCAGATATTCCCTTCCATTATACTCTGAATTTCCATTTATTCATAGTCCAATCATTAAGTTTTAAAATATAATTTTCCTCAAAAGACGTTGAACTATGTAGCAATAGGCTATATAATACAGATATCAAGTATAAAAAAAGGGAAGGTACTATCAGAAAATGGAAAAAGAGATCAGATGTCCGTATATTTTATTTAAAATTGCCGGTTCCCTCTATTGCATCAACAGTAAATACATATCAACCATTGTACAGCTGCCAAACTACAGCACAATACCGGCCGCTCCGGCCAATGTGACCGGAATGTTCAAATACCGGAACGAAGTCATACAAATGCTTGACTTACGGGTTACTTTTGGACTTAAATCCATTTCCGATGAGTGCAGGGATTTTGAAGATATGATTGATGCCAGAAAACAGGACCACATTAATTGGGTAAAGGAACTGGAGCGTTTTATTGATGAAGGCGGATCCTTCCACTTGGCAACAGATCCCCATCAGTGCGCTTTGGGAAAGTGGTATGACAATTTTAAAACCGACAACCTTTCCATCACCAATCATCTGCGAAAAATAGAGGAGCCTCATGAAAAGCTTCATATGGCTGCCGATGAAGCAGACCGCTGCAAAAAAGACTGCGATAACTGCCAGAAAGAGGAATGTCTCCTTAAGATTTTAAAACGGGTCAAGGAAGAATCCATGCCAACCATACTCAACCTTTTGGACCAGACAAAGGATTTATTCCGTTCAACGATTTACAAAGAGATGGTTCTTATACTGGATGGCATCCGATGGGGAATCGTGGTTGACGAGATCGTTTCCGTTGAAGAACTTGATGCGATTGCAGGCAGGGACCAGGATCCCATGGTAAGCCATTGTTCCTATATCGATCAGGTAATGGAAAGTCCTAAAAGCGAAGGTCTTATCTTCGAACTGAACACAAAGTCCTTATCAGCCAAATTAAAAGAACTGGAAGCTGCTTATTAATAGAGGATACCATATGAAAAGAGCCGGAAAAGTTACTGTTACACTTTTCCGGCTCTCCCAGTGAAAGCCCAGGTACTTCCCTGGACTGACCTTTCAGAAATACTTCTTATTGCCCCACAAATTACTCTTCTTTAAATCCAGATATTCATTGTAGGCCTTTTCCAATATTTGTTTTTCATTAGAAAACTTTAGAAGATGATACGCTTCATGGAACTTGTAATATCCTGAATCAATAAAATATTCTTCCCGCTGTGGTTTACTGTAATAGCTGTCGGCCATCATTAGATACCAGTGCACATCCTTCTCCACCATATCCTGAGGCGTGTTAAAAGAGTACTGGCTCTTACCAATGTATTTGATTATGGACGCACTTACGCCTGTCTCTTCCTTTACTTCCCGGAGAGCCGTCTCCTTATACTCTTCACCCGCTTCTACTGTTCCCTTTGGCAAAACCCAACCTTCATACTTATTTTTGTAATTCTTATATAAAACCAGAATTTTACCTCGAAAAATAACCACACCGCCACAACTCGTTGCTTCTATCATTGCAATTCCTCCAGAGTGAAACCGTAACTCCCATAGGAAGCCCGGTTTTGGTGTGTCACACAGACTGGCTCTAGTATACCTCTTTTTGGATTCATATGCAAGTGCGTAATTATTGTAAACAACTAGCATTCTTTTTATTGTTTGGAAAAATATACATCAAAAAGAGCTCTGGCAATCGGAGCTGCTGCCTGCCCGCCTGAGCCGGCCTCTTCTGCAATTACACTTATAACGACTCTTGGATGCTCTGCCGGAGCAAATCCTACAAACCATGCATGGGTTTCCTTACCTTTTTCAAATTCCGCAGATCCGGTCTTTCCGGCTACCGTATAGGCATCGGTCCTAAGGGCGGAGCCTGTTCCCTCTGTTACAACATCCCGCATAAACTCGGTTAATTCAGAAGCTTCCACAGCAGTCATTAGACTCGTATAGGACTGAGGCATGAATTTCTTAATAACATCTCCCCCTGCGTTTTCCACCCGGTCAATAAAATATGGCTTCATAAGAGTTCCGCCGTTGGCAATGGCAGCAACAATCATGGCATTATGAATAGGCGTGATCTGAGTCTGGCCCTGTCCTATGGCGGTCTGAAGGATCTGCCACGTATCAGCACCGCCTCCCATGGTATAGGAGCTTTTACTGCTTGCAATGGATAAGTCCAGATCCGTATTAAACAGAAGCTGGTCCGCAGTATTCTTTAACCCATTTAAGTCCAGCTGCAAACCAAGATTGGAAAAAGCTCCGTTACAGGAATTTGCAAATGCCTGTTCCAGATTTTGATGTCCATGGACTGTCTCATGGTAACACCGGATGGTATAATCCCCATTTTTATAAATCCCTTTGCAGTCAAAGGTATAATCCTTATAATTAGACGGATTTTCCTTTATATATTCCAATGCCGTAATTATCTTAAAGGTGGACCCCGGAGGATAAAGTCCCTGAGTCGCACGGTTTAATAACTGTCCGGAAGTGTTCTCCTCCGCCACCAGATGACTCCAGTCTGCAGCCAGGGTATTAGGGTTATAATCCGGCTTGGATACCATGGCAAGGATCTTGCCGGTATCCGGCTCCATCACTACCACCGCCCCTTTTCGCTTACCTAAGGCATCATAAGCCGTCTTTTGAAGATCCACATCAAGAGTAGAGACAACACTGTCCCCCTGATTCTTCTTGCCGGACAGCTCATTTGCCACCTGCTCTACAATATTTACATGGCTTGTCAGGAGGTAGAAATTAGCCAGGGCTTCCAGACCGGTCTTTCCATTGGTGGAATATCCCACCGCATGGGCAAACAGCGAATCATAGGGATAAACTCTTGTTTCCTTTCCCTCTCCATCCATCTCAGTCCTTGCAAGGATCCTGCCGTCACTGCTGTAGATTTCTCCGCGTACCACCCGGTCGGCAAAGCTGTCAAGTCTGGCATTATAGGAATTATTGATCACACTGTCGCTTTTCACAAGCAAAAAGTAACCAAAATAAGCCGCAAGCCCTACAAAAAGTAGTACGACCCCATAGGTAAGTATCAGGATATGGTGATTTGCTTTTGGATTCGGGTTAGCCTTCATATTTTTCTTCTTCCTCTTCATTGCGTTTGAGTATATAAAGTCCCTGGATGATTCCAAAGATGATAAAGGTGCTTAGGATGGAGCTTCCTCCATAACTGACTAAAGGAAGCGTTACTCCTGTGGAAGGGATAAATTTCGTTACTCCCCCCACAGTTAAAAATACCTGAATGATATAAATCGTTCCAAGGCCAAATGCAATCAGCTTATAGAATACCGCCTGCATCCGGCTGGCAATCATCATGAACTGTAAAAAGCATCCCAGACAGATAAGAAGGACGCACAGGGCAAAGATGCCTCCCAATTCTTCCGAGATCGCTGAAAATATAAAGTCCTTTTCTACCACCGGGATCCTTCTTGGCATCCCACGGTACAGCCCCATACCAAACCAGCCTCCGGTTCCAATGGCAAACAAAGACTGGGTAATCTGGTATCCTTTCCCTGCAATATCCGACCAGGGATTTAACCATGCCGATACTCTGGTCCTTACATGCCCGAACAGCTGATAGGCCAGCATGGAGGCAAGAGCCCCTCCTCCGGCCCCGGCCAGAAGATACCGCCATTTTCCTGTTGCCACAAAGAGCATGAAAACATAAGTTACAAAGAAAATGAGGGCGCTTCCAAGATCTTTGGACGCCACCAGAATGAGCACATGAAGGGCCGCCACCGAAGTAACAATAAGAACTGTCTTTATACTGGTGGAGCGGTAAAACATAGTGGCTACAAAAAAGACATAAATGATCTTTACAAATTCCGTGGGCTGGAAGGAATAACCTCCAAACTCCAGGGAAAGCTGGGCGCCGTAGCTGCTGGTTCCGGCAAGACATACAATTCCCAGGAGAAGAATTCCTCCAATTCCATAGACCCATGGAATCTTACTTAACTGCCATACTCTGTCAATGACAAAGGGGATGACAAATGTCACCACAGCCGCGGCAGCAACAATGACAAACTGCTTCATGGCCCGTTCAAAAGAAAGCCTGGTCAGCATAATAAAGCCTATGGTAAGGAGCATGCACATATTATTGACCAGCAGCCTGGATACCTTGCGGTAAATCAGCCGGTACAGGAAAAGGTAACTGAAAAAGAAGATTACCTGGGCCACGTAAAATACCAGCATCTTTTCATCCTCTGTCTCCAGCCAGATGACCAGATAGGCAAGCAGATGAATGAGAAACATAGCAAAATTCTGGCGTCTGCAAATCTTCCTTTTCCTGATTTCATCCGGAAAGGAAAAAAAACGAAAATTCAAATATGTGTATAATGCAATCAACAGTATCATCAGATATCTGGAGACGTCAATAATCAGATTAATCATATGTCACCTACTCTACACCGCGTTTGAAATGACCCCTTGTGAATTCTTCAAACGGCAACTTTGCTTCTCTTCCGTAAAGGAATCCGTCAGAAAAGCTTTGTATCACCGCTTTTGTCTGTGCTTTGTTCTCTGTTGTGAACTGAAGCCGTAACCATGAGGGAGATAATCCCTTTACCGCCTCTTCTAAGCCAAGAAGGGAGACGGCCGCTGAATTATAAATAGAATTATAACAGAAAGCACAATGGTTTTTTACAGGAAATGCTTTCCCCATCCGGTCCTTTAATGTCAATACGACCGGTGTTTTGTCACATTGCTCCATACCCTGATGAAGGCACTGGGCGGTCACCATCATAGGCAGCCGGCCGTATGCCAAAAGCTCCCCAGGAACTTTTAGTTTTCCCAAATCCCGGCTGTTTAATTCTACCGGCCAGGTAAGCTCGTCCGCTCCCAGCTCTTTTAGCATCTCCTGGGCATAATTGTTCATCCCATACATGCCAAAATCAAATACCAGGGTACCCTTGACTTCTTTCTCTTTTAAATAACCGGTTTCCTCCAGAGAACGGATCAGAAATCCGTCAAATGCAGCGGCTTTCAACTCCGTTAAATGTTTATCAAAGAACTGTTCTGCCCTGATCCTGAAAATATGAGGCATGGTAAGCATACACTCCTTACCGGCCCTGTGACATGCTTCCACAGACGCTTTCCATTGTTCCGGCTTAAATTCTGCAGCATCAATATAAATTCTTTTTACATCAGTGCTGGAAACCGCTTCTTCCAAGCAATCCGGCCGCTCCAGAGAAACCGTAAGTTTTGGGACTTCCGACTCAGACTTTCGGCTATAAACAGCGTCTTCTACATCTTTCACCGGTTCTGCCTGCCTGTTCTCCTTGTAATCTTTTAGAATCTCATATTCCAAGGCTTCCAATCCGCGCCTGCGCAGATCATTAAGAGTCTGAACCGGCAGGAATATGTTCCCCTTTATCTTAATATCAAGATTTTCGAAATAAAAAGGTGTATTTCCGGTTTTATCCAGCTGTTTCCTTACCTTTTCCTCTGTTACAGGCTGATTTTGAGCGGTCTGCACGATCTCGCCTGCGACAGCGGCATTATGACCGCAGGCACTTAACCGCAAAGAAGCCATTTGTCCTTCTTCCAGAAGTGCGGTACCAGCCACTGGCTCTCTTACCTGTTTTTCTACAAAGTTTTTATCTAGGAAATCAAACAATTCCTGATTGCCTTCCCGAAAAGCAGGCTTTTCTTTCCAGACCACCATATCCCGGCCATTTTGGCGCTTGTAGTATCCTTCGGTCTGACCTCCCCGGTCAAATAGATCCAGAAGGATTTTTTTATCCTGCGCTTCGACCCGGTATCCCTCTCTTCCTTTAGCCAGATAAAGGTCCGCGTACTTTCGGTAAATGCTCACGACTCCAGCCGTATACCTTGGACTCTTCATCCTTCCTTCAATTTTCATGGAATAGACTCCGGCTTCTATCATGTCCGGAATGATATCCAAAGTGCTCAAATCCTTGAGACTGAGGCAATAACGGTCATCTTTTCCTCCAAGAACCTGGCCTTCCCGTTTCACCTCGTAGGGCAGGCGGCAGGTTTGGGCACATCTTCCCCTGTTTCCGCTTCGCCCTCCTATGAGGCTGCTGAATAAGCATTGACCGGAATAGCAGTAGCATAATGCGCCATGTACAAAACTCTCGATCTCTACATCCACCTGATCATGGATCTTTGCAATCTCCTTCAAGGATAATTCCCTGGCAGTAACAACCCGGTCAGCTCCTAAGTCTTTTAAAATCCTGGCCCCATAAGCGCCGGTAATGGTCATCTGAGTACTTGCATGAATGGGAAGTTCCGGAAAATTCTCCCGGATAAACCGGAAGGTTCCCATATCCTGTACGATGACTGCATCCAGGCCCTGCCTGTAATATGGAACAAGATAATTGTAAAGCTCCCCTATCTCCTGCTCCTTCATCAGTGTATTAACGGTCATGTACAGCTTTCGCCCATGAAGGTGGACGTAATCAATAGCTTCCAGCAGCTTGTCCTCTTCGGGATTTTCCGCAAAAGCCCTTGCCCCAAACCGGCTGCCGCCCATATAGACCGCATCGGCGCCTGCCGCCACCGCTGCCTTCATACTTTCAAACGATCCTGCCGGAGCAAGAATTTCAACTGCTTTCTTCACAAGTTCCTCCTGTTTACCCTTTATTGATGAAAGAGAGGATGTCACGGCCCTGCCGCCCAACATCCCCTCCTGACTTATTCTTTCTTACCGGAATCCGCAGATTTCCTGGTTTCCACCAGCTCCAGCTTTGCCGACTCAAGCTTCATCTGAGTGGCTACAAGTTCATGCTTTAAGCTATAGATCTCCTTCTCCATCTCCGCCTTCTGCTGCTCCAGCCTGGCAGTCTGTTCTCTGGCCTTGAAATAATCATCCGCCATATTTAACTGAATCATGATATTTTGATATTCTGCGCTCTGCTTCGTGAACCCTTCCTGATGCTTCAGCGTTATAATCATCTCATTGATGTAGCTTGCCAGGCGGTGGATATAACTTTCTTCCTCACTTCCGCCCAAAGCATAAATCTTGCCATCTATTAAAACTTCTGTACTGCGTTTGGAATCCATGCTGTTCTCTCCCTGTTTCATTTGCTCCTTTTTACTATAACATATTTTGTACAGATAGAAAAGCCCTGCCTGCATACCTTTATGTCCAAAAAGTACGGCTGAATAATAGGAAAGTTCTATAATTCAGGCAGATCATGATCCCAAGGAGATTCCAAGATGTTCGTATGCCCGTTCCGTGGCAACACGCCCTCTGGAGGTGCGGTTAATAAAGCCGTTCATCAGAAGATACGGTTCATAAACATCTTCCAGCGTCCCGGCATCCTCTCCCAGAGAAGCAGCCAGGGTATCCAGTCCTACCGGACCGCCGGCAAATTTCTCAATCATTGTGGTCAGGATCGCCCGGTCATTATAATCCAGGCCAAACTTATCCACATCTAAAATGTCCAGGGCAAAATCCGCCACTTCTTTTGTAATAACACCGTTGTACTTTACCTGGGCGAAATCCCGAACTCTCTTTAACAGGCGGTTGGCCAGCCTTGGGGTTCCTCTGGATCGCTTGGCAATCTCTGCCGCCCCATCTTCCTCGATTTCCACCTGTAAGACCCTGGCGGAACGGCAAACAATAATCTTTAGCTCCTGCGGCGTATAAAATTCCAGCTTCTGCACCACACCGAACCGGTCTCTTAATGGAGCGGTTAAAAGCCCCGCTCTGGTAGTCGCGCCCACTAAAGTGAATTTAGGAAGATCCAGTCTTATGGATCTGGCAGAAGAATCCTTTCCCAGCATGATATCTATGGCAAAATCTTCCATGGCTGGATACAAAACCTCTTCTACCTGGCGGTTTAAGCGGTGGATCTCATCCACAAACAGCACATCCCCTTCCTGGAGATTGTTCAGTATGGCGGCCATCTCTCCCGGTTTTTCGATTGCAGGTCCTGATGTGACCTTCATGTTGACGCCCATTTCATTGGCAATGATCCCTGAAAGAGTCGTCTTTCCCAGGCCGGGAGGCCCGTAAAATAAAACATGATCCAGGGATTCCCCCCTGGCTTTGGCGGCATCAATGTATACTTTTAAATTGGTACGTATCTTTTCCTGTCCAATATACTCAGCAAGACACATGGGCCTTAAGTTTGGTTCTATTCTTTTATCTTCTTCTGTTATCTCTGTGGTTATAATTCTACGTTCCATCTCTGCCTTTACCCGTTATATTATATAAATGCCAGATGCTTTAAGGAGGCCTTAAGCACATCTTCCACCGTCATGGATTCCGTCACTTCCACCTGACGAACCGCCTTGCCCGCCTCAACTGCGGAATATCCCAGAGCCGCCAGCGCTTCCATGGCTTCTCCTGCTACCCCGCCGCCGGATAAAACAGGCCCATTCCCCTGTTCCGCAAACCCGGAAGGGAGAATTCCAGCGATATCAATCTTATCTTTTAAGTCCAATATAATCCTCTGAGCAGTCTTTGCTCCAACCCCCGGCGCTTTGGATATGGCTTTGGCGTCTCCTGAAACAATGGCCCTTCTTAAATCATCCGGATCAAGGGCCGAAAGAATTCCCAAGGCTCCTTTGGGACCGATCCCGTTCACACTTATGAGCTGCTTAAACATCAGCAGATCCTGACGGTTTAAGAAACCGTAGAGGCACATGGCATCCTCTCTTACCTGAAAATATGTATACAACTTAGTATCTGCGCCGATTCCCGGCATATTTTGAATCACGGATATGGGAACATGTATCTCATATCCCACGTTCCCGCTCTCTATAACAACGGTATCTTCAAATAGTTCAACCAATGGCCCTTTTACGAAAGAAATCACGACCTCTGTCTCCTTTTGTTATGCTGGAAATCTTATCTTTATTATTTATCATAGCATACAGCCAGTTCTTATGCAAGCGGATAGTCGAACAAATATTCTGTTTCCGTTGACGGACCGGCGCCTTTCCGCTATAATATTGGGAGAGAAAATACCCTGCGGGTATCCTCATACACCCGGTAAAGCGGGGTTTGCCCTGTTCAAAAAACATGGACAGTACTAAGGAAAGGGCGGAATCATACATGATCACCTTACAGAAAACCATTGCATTTCATGAGACATATCCCTTTGGCCGGATCGGCCGGAAAGAGGATCTGCTGTTCTTTGATATAGAAACCACAGGCTTCTCCGGGGCGTATTCTACCCTTTATCTGATCGGGTGTGTTTATTACAGAAACGGCTGTTGGAACCTGGTCCAGTGGTTCGCTGACACCCTGGATTCGGAAAAAGAAGTGCTTTATACCTTTTTTAAATTCTTAGAAAATTTTACAACAGTCATACATTTTAACGGGGATGGTTTCGATATTCCCTATCTTTTGAAGCGCTGCCTTGCCCATGGCATGCCTTATAATTTTTCCAGTGTGGAAAGCCTGGATATTTACAAAAAAATACGCCCTTACCGGGGGCTTCTTGGACTTCCTTCCATGAAGCAAAAAGCCATTGAGGAGTTTTTAAAAGTTGAGCGGAAGGATCTTTATTCCGGCGGGCAGCTGATCGAAGTTTATAAAGATTATCTTATTTCCCATGATAAATTTCTATTTGATCTTTTAATATTACATAATGAAGATGATTTAAAAGGAATGCCGCTGATCCTCCCTATCTTGAATTACCCGGACTTTTTAGAGCACAGCTTTCTCCTTGAACATCAGGAGTTTTTAAGCCAGGAGGACATCTTCGGCCGGGAATTCCACTCTTTACGGCTTACCTGCAAAAATGGATTTGCCGTTCCTGTTGGATTTTCCAAATCCAATTCCCTGGTCTCCATGGAGGCGGAAGGAGAACACCTGACCATAACCATAGACCTCTATGAGGGTGAATTGAAATATTTTTATCCTGATTATAAAAATTACTATTATCTGATTTATGAAGACAAGGCCATTCACAAAAGTGTGGCGGAATATGTGGATAAGGAAGCCCGGATAAAAGCTACGGCTAAGACATGCTACACACGCAGGGCCGGCTGTTATCTTCCCCAGTTTTCCTCCTTGTGGACACCCAGCCTGCAAATGGAATTCAAGGATAAGATCACTTATGTCTCCTATGAACCGGACTTCTTTGAGGATGGTGAAAAGCTTCGTATTTACGTCCGTCACCTGTTGGATACCCTGTGCCGTTAATTTAAAATCATTTTCCTTGGTTTCCGGCACTTTAGGGAATGCTTTCTGGACACGTCTTATATATGAAGCATTTATTTAAATCAATGTTGAACATTTGGATGTTTTAAGGGAAGCCAAATGACTTCCCTTAAATGATATCTAAAGCCTTATTTTTCTTATTCTCCAAATTACTCCTGTGTTTGGTAAATAAATATCTTGCATATCTAAATCAGCGATCGCCATATCCGATATATACATTGAATGATCAGGTCCGAAAACAACATCAGTGGGCCTGCTCAACCCCCTTTCTTCCGGAAATCCTGATTTGTTGATAGCAAATGTCGCTATTTCTCCATTAACAACATTAACTTTCAACACCCTATGTCCTACACCTGAACGTATATTATCGCTAGGCTCTTCGTAATGGATTCCACCAAAACACGCAATGTAAATATCGCCAATCAGTCCAAAATCTGATGACTCGTTAAAATCAAATCCCATTATATTGGATCCCGACGGAAAAACTGCAATTGGTGTCGGCGGTATGGATGGAATGGTATGAAGCAATGGTTCCGGTTTTCTGCCTCTGATCGGAGTAAACCTGGGCAATGTCACAGGAACTCCTCCTGTGTAATCTGGCCAGCCATACCACGCACCTATATTTAACAAATGCAATTCATCTAATGCATTGGCAATCGGTCTGCTTCCTCTTGCATCCATTCCCTGGTTTGATATGATCAGCCGTTTCAAGGCATCAAATTTCATACAAAACGGATTACGAAGCCCCCATGCAACCTGTTCTATACCAGATCCATCCATATTTGCCCTTAAAACACTGCCAGAGGCTAAAGTTCTGCCTTCTTTTACTTGATATTGTTGAATATTGGGAACTCCAAAAGGGGAAAAAGATCCGGTAACAGCCGTCCTCATGGCTGGTATCAATATATTTTCAGTTTCAAAATTAGTGTAGTTAAGAAATATATAGGTACCTGGATAATCATGTAATTGAGGATGCTCATGAACCCAGCTATTATCCAGTCCTACTACACCGGAATTCGTTGTTGTTCCCTGTCCAAAATATATTTTCTCATCTATACCAAACTCAACGCGGTTGTTACTGAAATCTCCATTGCTTGGCAAGCCGCTTATAATATCCTGTCTTGTACCATCCGGACTAAGAACAGATACAACACCTTTATGCGATACATAAATATATCCATTTTTATAATTGATACCAGTTAAGGGGACATTAAATCCCTCGGCTACAACATCTATGATTCCATCACTAATACGTATAACTTTAGGATTCATTGTAGCCATTCCGGAATCAGCAATTAACATATCACCCTTTTCTGTAAAAACCATACCAATGGGTGCATTTAATCCCTGAGCAAATACTTCTATTTGATAACCTACAGGAACACTTATTCTATCTGGATCAAGCTCCCTCTGTTTATATGGAGCTTGCTGCATGCATGACCACTGCAGGTGCTTGTTCACAGCGAAATTCACCTTAGATCTCCGCTTATATATATTATTTACAATATATGATAACTATAAAAGTATAGTGACCGTTCTGTACTAGATATTCATCGGTAGGTTTCCCGGATTTTGCCGGCCTTCCCGGTAATTTGGTCCATCAATTCTCGTATTATGAAAGCTAGTAATCTCCTTTTTTCAATAAATGTCTGATATAAGAAAATGTCCTTTTCTCCCCTTGGTTTTTTAACATCAAAAGAAGCTCCTCCAACAAATTTCTTGTCTCAGGGGCAATGACCATGTAGCTTTTCGCGTGCATGTAATATTCCCAAGGCGATGCGTCGGTGTAATCCTTGCCCTTATAGGTTTTCGATGCCGCAATCCGATCCATCATCATTTCGATGACATAGTTTAGGGGCATCTTATGGCCTACCAGACCCTCTGACATATCTGTGGTAAAGTCGATCCAGTATTCGTAGTGATGCTTGTTGCGGCCTTTATGGTGGAGCCAGGCTCTTGAAAAACCCTTGTCCTCTCTTTCCGCAGCATTGGGGCTTCTGGTCCCCTGGTAATAAAGAACGCCTGGAACAAACTCTTCCAGACTGTATTTAGACAAATCATGAAGCAGTCCCTGCTTAATAAGACCCACACGAAAACAGTTTTTCATGACTCTGATCTTATGTATATTGATTGTGCAAAAATGACCCCACAAATTCATAAATTTCATTGCATTCACCTTTTTATCCTTGCAAAAGAATCTTTTCCCATTTTACCACAAATTTCTCCTATTTCACTACTTATTTCCCCTTTATTTTTTAATGAAGATTTCTTGATTTTTAAGACGGAAAATGTTTGACACCTCTCCCTTTTTATGCTATTCTTAGGGAGGTTACAGATATCCTGTAACAGTACAATTTTTATTTTTTATTCATTTTGGAGGTATCATAATGAAAGGTACAGTTAAGTGGTTTAACAACCAAAAGGGTTACGGATTTATTTCCGACGAACAGGGTAACGATGTATTTGTTCACTACTCAGGTCTTAGCATGGACGGCTTCAAATCCTTAGATGAAGGCGCTGCGGTAGAGTTCGATGTTGTAGACGGAGCTAAAGGACCACAGGCTACAAACGTTACCAAATTATAATCATTGACTTATCAGTGTACCTTTTTTCAATATACAGGAAGAAGTTATATTGTTTCACATGATTACGATTAGAGCCATCCACCGGATGGCTCTTTTTGATTTCCTTGTCTTACGACTTATCGCGCAGACTTTCTAAATCTTCTACTGTAAACTCATAATTTTTATTACAGAAATGGCAGTTCACCTCAATGCTCTCCCCATCGTCAATCATTTCCTGAAGTTCTTTTCTTCCGATGCTGATCAAGGCTTTTTCCACCCTGGCTTTATCACAGTTGCAATAAAAGCGGGTAGGAACCTGCTCCATCAGTTCCAGGCCAAACTCTCCAAGGATATGTTCAAGGATCATTTCCGGTGTATATCCCTGATCCAAAAGATCTGTGATCGAGGTGATTTCTCCCAGCTTTTTCTCCAATCCTCCAATGATCTCCTCAGAGGCTCCCGGCAGGAGCTGAAGGATAAAACCGCCAGCCTGTTTTACGGTATTGTCCCTGTTCATTAAAACGCCCAGTGCCACCGATGAAGGCGTTTGCTCAGAAGAAGCATAGTAATAAGTCAGATCTTCTGCAATCTCACCGCCCACCAGTATGGTCTGTCCAACGTAAGGCTCCTTGAGTCCGATATCTTTAATTACACTTAATACTCCTTCTCCAACTGCACCGCCTACATCCAGCTTTCCTGCCTGATTGGGAGGAAGCATGACGCCAGGATTGTAGACATAGCCTTTCACATTTCCTTTAGAATCTGCAGTCACCGTAAGGCCTTCCATAGGGCCGCTTCCTTGGATCTTTAGGGTCAGTAAATCATCTTCCCCCTTCATCATAATGCCCATCATGCTTCCCGCAGTTAAAAGCCTGCCTAAGGCAGCCGTAGCTATAGGGCTTGTATTATGAGCTTGTCTTGCCTGTTCTACCAATTCTCTGGTAGTAGCTGCAAAAGCACGGATCTGATGATCCCCTGCCGTAGCTCTGACAATATAATCAGCCATTTTATAATTCCTTTCCGCATTCTCTTGCTATAATATAAATTCTTTCACTGGTATCCTTTACGGGAGCTTTGGTGAAAGCATCAAAAGCTGCCACAAAATCCATGCCGGCCTCTTTTATCGCCATCTTTACCTCCTCCAGGGAATATGCTCTTTGATAATGATTCTCCGTATATTTCCGGTATAAGTCTTCCTCCTGCCTGATAAACAGGGAAAGGTCATATTCATTGATCCTGGATTCCTTATCATAATAATTATCCCAGATAAAGCTGCATTCCTCCCGGTCCTCCGCAATGGTAGAGTCCCCCATAAGGGCTTCATATTTATATATAGTGTTCAGATCAAATATAAAAATTCCTCCTGGATCCAGATAATTGTTTACCAACCGGAACACTTCCGCCAAATCCTCATATTCCAGAATATAATTCATACAGTCACAAATGCTTATAACAGCCCGCACCGTGCCATAAAGTTCAAATTCCCTCATATCCTGCATAAGATAAAGGATGTCTTTTCCTGACTTTTCCCGTTTTTCCATGGCTATCTGCAGCATGTCTTCGGAGTTGTCCACTCCTATCATATCATACCCCCGGTCCGCAAGAAGCTCCGTAAGGCTTCCCGTACCGCATCCCAGGTCAAGAATCAAGCCTTCCCTGATTCCATATTCATTCAGCAGACCGGTTACGTATTCACACCAGTCCTTATATGGAATATTGTCCATAAACCGGTCATAGACCTCTGCAAAGCTAGTGTACGCTTCCATTCACAGTTTCCTCTTTCCTGCCCATGTTCTTTGGGCATTAAGGTATACCCGAAGGGTGTTTCCTCTTTCCTGCCCATGCTTTTTGGGCATTATTAAGGTATCCAAAAACAAAGCAGGTAACTCATAAAGAGGTACCTGCCTTCCTGTCTCTTTATCCTGCTGCCAGGGCAGCATTGGATTATTGGTTGGATCCGCAGCACTTTTTATACTTCTTGCCGCTGCCGCATGGACATGGATCGTTTCTTCCAACCTTTGCTCCCTTAACAATGGTTCCAGAAGCTTTCTGCTTTTTATAAAGCTCTTTTTTCTTTTCTTCTGACAGTATTGCATCCCACTCCGGAAGACTATACAGCCATTCTGCTTTAGCCTCTACCATATTATAATACAGCTTTTCCGGATCGATCTCTATTTTTACCACGGTCTGCTCGTCCATGGTCTCAATAGGATTCTCATATCCCTTTAAGCTTTCATTGATTCCATCTAAAAATCCGGTCATCGTCTGGACGTCTGTACCATATCTCTTTGCCAGATCCTCTACCGTTCCCTCAACCGCTTCCTCTGGTTTGGAAAGAATATGCTCATAGATTCCCTTTTCTACTTTGAAATACTCGGTCCATAATTCTTCTTTTCCTTTATCATCCAGCCCATCGCCGTATGCCAAGTTTCTCCAATTTTCTAAAATAGCCATGTTCAAACCATCCTTTTGTCTGTTATTCTCATGAAGGCAATGAGCCAAGATCAAGCAAACTTGACTTTGGCAACTGCCAACGGAGTCAAATGGCCCCTGGCTTGCTGCAAGGTATTTGACTTCCAGTAGTACTCCAACAAACAGTATATAACATCTTTAAATATTTTGCAAAATGTTTTTTCTTATTTTACAATTCTCTGCATCTCTTCCTATGCATTTATGTTCTTTTACAGCCTATTCCTGCTTAAATCCAGAAGCTTCATCATTAGATTCACACTTCCAACATTGTAGCCGCTACATCCGTAGACCGCCTTTAAGCCAGGATCCGTAACAATTAAAAGAGGCAGCTTCTCCGGATCCACATACATTCTTCTGGCCAGTGGTTCTACCGTATCATCAAAGCTTATGTAACCCACCTTTATTTGAGGAATTGCTTCCAGAACTTTACTGATGGTCCGGTTCTGTAATGACATTTCACTTTGCAGCAGGAAAATGATCTGGGCATCAAGGGATTCCAAGGCTTCCTTCTGTTCCAGCATTTCGTTTAGAACGTGCTCGGTTGGTTCCTGGCCCTCAGACAGGATAGCAAGTATATTGCTCTTTCCTTCCATAAGCACTGATGCCGGAACCGTCTTCTCTTTCTCATTTTCCTCTTTTACGGTTACTTCGAAATCATCCAGCATGTTATCAACCAGCATATCATCCAGGCTTCCGGCGCGCAGGCGCATGGTCACAGACTTTTCTTCATCCTTTTTTAATTCAAAAACATACTCGCTGGCGTTCTGGTTCCCGCTGGGAAGGCGGACGGAGGTGATCAGACGGTAGATACCAGGCTCTAAGTCCAGCTCTAAAACGCCGCCGGAAAATTTCACGCCGGTATAATCAAGAGACACAAACTGACCCTCTTTTAGCCTTCCAATGGTCCATGTCTGGTAATAGGTCCACAGATTGTCTGTTTCTCCATAAAGTACCAGTTTTCCTGACTCTTCGGTCCTGTCTTTTACGATCTCATCCGCTCCCGATATTGATACGAATCTTCCTGCCTCATAAACCTCAGCTTCCAGATTCACCGGGTTGATCCGGGCCGGAATGCCAAACGTCCTGCAGATAGAGACAAATAAAATCTTCTGGCTAAGGGGATTGCTCTGTAAAAGCTTAAGGCTTCCTGCCGGAGTGGAGCAAATCGTCTTGTAGTCCAGCTTCGATTCAAAACTAATATGCTGCTTCACATATTCCCAAATGGTTTCAGGATTTTTACGGAATGCTTCCTTTTCGTCCTCATTGAAAAATCCCTCAATAAATCCCCTGTAATCGGTCATTTCTTCCAGCAAAACTCTCGGACAAAGAATGTATTTTACATAAATATCCAGATGTCCATTCTCCTCCCACTTCTTACGATAAGGGGCAGCCCCTGTAAGATGGCTTTCCAGAATCTCTGCCCTGGCATCCTTATAATCTTTTACAGTCAGGCTGTTAAGCATGGGTCTACGGTCCGGATTTTGATCCTTGGAAAGAAATTTGTAAATCTCGTCAAAGTTACCGGCAGACAACCGGAGGATCTCTGTTTCATCAGGATATGAGGAAGCCTCTTCCGTCTTAAAGTACCCTGCGATCCTGCCTTCCCGCATCTGATTAGCCTCTTGGATTCGTTTTCTGTTTCTTTCCTTTTGTTCCTTTGTAAGCTTCACCGGATTTACGGGGTAATCCTTTGGAGCGCTGACGTCCGCATCCACCCAGGCATTTATTCCTGATTTCTCCTCTTCCTTCTTTAACACCAGAACCGTTTCATCTTCATCCTCCGGAGAAATCCACGCCTCGCAGCATAACCCTTCCTTCATTGCACGGACATGGACATCTCCAAGACCAACGGTAAGGGAAGCCTTTCCATTCCTGTCTGTATATAAGTTTACCACGCTGCAGTATTCCGCCATGTTAAGAATCTCAAAAGAAACCTGGACATTCTCTGCTGGGTTTTTATCCTCATCAAGGACCTGGATCTCATAAGATTTGGTCAGGGCATAGGTTGCAGTCCCATTATAATAAACCATTAAATCTTCCTTCCCCAGGCATTCCGTCACCGAATCACCGGAATAATCGGAAAAGGTTCTGGTGTGTACCAGCAATGCCCTGGAGGAAGCATTGGTAAACCACCCCTTATCCAGCACTTCTTCCGGCTCGCAGGCTCCCAGGAAATGCCACTTTCCCTCCACAAACACTTCAACCCATGCATGATTGTCATCACAATGAGCCCATCTGGGGGTATACACCTGTCTGGCAGGAATTCCCACACTCCGGAAAGCTGTTACAGCAAACGTGGATTCTTCCCCGCATCTGCCCTTCCCGGATTTATACACAGTCACAGGAGATATGGTTCTGTTGTCTGAAGCCTCATAGGTTCCATTCTCCGCACACCAATAATTGATTTCCAGCACCGCTTCCCTTACGGAAAGCCCTTTGATCCGGTCAATCAATTTGTCATAGAAAAATCTCCGGCAGTCTTCGATATTCTCCGTATTGATCCTGTAATATAAAATATGATGGAGGAACATATCTTCCGGAATTTCCTGACACCATTCCATTTGTTCATAAACCATGATGGAATGCCTGACAAATCCAAGAAACACGTCAAAATCATACTCCCCGGCATCCCGTAAGGGCATTGTCCCATATAAAAATTTTATGAGTACCTGTTCTATGGGAGTACACCGTTCCATCGCCCTTTCGATCTCTTCCTTAAGACCTCCAAGAAAGGGAAGTCTAAGCTCATATTTTTCCTGGGCATATCTCTGCAAATGTTCTGAAAACATGACTATATTCTCCTTTGCGAAATCAATTAATTATTTTCTGACCCAGACAGTCCGGCCGAAGTTACTGAATGGTAACTCCTGCAGAGTAAAGCTTCCTGGCTGTAGCCTCATCAGGCATGGAGTCCGTGATGATTCCGTCTATATCATCAAAATGAGCAAATTTATAGGAATCATTAAAATAAAACTTATCCTTTTCCATTACCAGATATTTGTGCCTGCTGCTGGCAATGGCCGCCTTTTTTGTCAGACCATCCTCCACTCCTAAGGTGGTAATGGAGTTGTCCGTAAGGTCCAGGCCGCAGGTCCCGATGAAGGCCCTGTCAAAGCTGTACTGTTTTATGATCTCAATGGCAGCTGCCCCCATAAAGCCGTTTACCGTGCGGTACATGATTCCTCCGGTCCCAATGGAGGTAATATCCGGATTTACTGCCAGTGTCTGCATAATATCGATCATGTTCGTCACCACGGTCAACCGTTTGTGGGATTTGGCAAGCCGTTCCGCCACCATGATATTCGTGGTGGAAATATCCAGAAATATGGTTTCATTGCTCCTGATCAGTTCAAAAGCCTTCTGAGCAATTAAATTCTTTTTTTCAATATTCGTGTCTCTCCGGTCAATCACATCCCGTTTCAGAGGATAATCCTGGGATAATAAGGCTCCGCCATAGGTCCGTTTCAGCTTTCCGGCATTTTCCAGGTTTTTTAAGTCCTTTCGTATGCAGTCTTCTGTCACCTGAAAAAGGGCGCTTAAATCCTTTACTTTCACCATGCCCTGATCGTGAAGAAGTTGTAAAATCCTGTCTAAACGTTCTTCCGTAAACATGCTTTCTCCTCCATCAGCCTTTTTGCCCGGCGAATCTGTTCCTCTTCTGTACGGAAAATATCATACTCCCCAATTCCCGGTATTCCCATATTTACATTTTCCTTCCGGTAGATCATGCCGCTGTCTACGATTGTCTTTCCAGACATGTGAAAACACCGGGCATCTATCTCATCCATAAGGCAGGCAATGGCATCTACATTGACTCCGCTGCCTACCAAAATGTCGATCTGGCCAGCCGCCTGCCCCATCAGTTCCCCTAACAGTTTTTTTCCTTCCATGCAGGTATTCTGCTGTCCGGAGGTCAGTATGGTATCCACCCCTGCCTCAATGGCCTCTTTTAAGCTTCTGTAAGGATCCCGGCATACATCAAAGGCTCTGTGCAGGGTCATATTTCCCGTTCCCGCCTTTTCTCTGAGCACTTTTAGCCGTTCCATGTCAAGATCCCCGTCCGGTTTTAAAAATCCCACGACAATCCCATCGGCGCCGAGATCCCGAAACATCTGCGCATCCTCTGAGATCATCTGAAATTCATGATCTGTATACAGAAAATCTCCATACCGGGGCCGTATCAGAACGTTGATTGGAACATCACAGGCTTTGCGGATCTGATTAAACTGACTAACGCCAGGGGTCGTTCCCCCAATCACCAGATTTGCACAGAGCTCCAGCCTGTCGGCTCCTCCCTGTACCGCTGCTTTAGCGGATTCTACAGAATCCACACAGACCTCCAAGATATAGTCTTTCATTATTATCTCCTAACCATCTATTTTTTGTTGCCGGCATCCTGCATTGCCTTGTGGCAGGCTGCAAAATGCCCTGGCCTGACTTCTTTCATTTCCGGCGTTTTTTCCCGGCACAGCTGCTCTGCATAAGGGCAGCGGGAAGAAAACCGGCAGCCTTCCTTCAAATTAACAGGATTTGGCAGGCTTCCCTCCAGCATGATCCGGCTGCGGCTCTTTTCCACATCAGGATCAGGGATGGGAATTGCGGAAAGCAATGCCTGGGTATAGGGATGGAGCGGAGCCTCAAACAGGCTCTCACTGTCTGCCAGTTCCACCATGGACCCCAGGTACATAACGCCGATCCGGTCACTGATGTGCTTAACCATAGAAAGATCATGAGCGATAAACAGATAGGTAAGCCCTCTCTTCTCCTGCAGCTCTTTCAGCAAGTTGATCACCTGTGCCTGAATGGAAACATCCAGCGCGGAAATGGGTTCATCACAGATCACAAACTCCGGATCCACAGCCAATGCCCGGGCAATCCCCACACGCTGACGCTGTCCGCCGGAGAATTCGTGAGGGAAGCGGTTTGCATGCTCTTCGGAAAGCCCCACTGTTTCCAGAAGTTCAAGTACCTTCTTTCTCCGTTCCTCTCCACTCATGATTCCATGAGCATCAATTCCCTCTGCTACAATATCTATGACCTTCATCCGCGGATTAAGGCATGCATAAGGATCCTGAAAAATCATCTGCATCTTTCTTGTAAAGCTATGGCGCTCCGCCGCCGCCAGACTGCCGTTAATGTCCTGTCCGTCATATACGATCCGGCCATCCGTTGGCTCATACAGCTGGATCACGGTCCGGCCAAAGGTAGACTTCCCGCAGCCGCTTTCCCCCACCAGCCCAAGGGTTTCTCCCTTATATATATCCAGGCTGACATCATCCACTGCTTTCAATATCTGATTTTTTCCCACCTGGAAATATTTTTTCAAATGCTTTACTTCTAATAATGGTTTCTTATCTGCCGACATCATGATTTCCTCCTATTCCCTGAAAGCCTTTGCCCGCTCATCAAGAAGCCAGCAGCGCGCATGGTGGCTTTCACCGCAAAGCATATCCTCCGGAGGATACTGTCTGCAGACCTCCATGGTTTTTGTGCATCTGGCTGCAAATGGGCAGCCTTTTGGCGGATCCATAAGATCCGGCGGAGTTCCATGAATGGCCGTCAGCTCGCCTCCTTTATGGGAAGCCTTTGGTATGGATGCAAGAAGTCCCTTTGTATAAGGATGTTCCGTCTGGTAAAACAGCTCACGCACTTCAGCGCTTTCCACCAGCTGGCCTCCGTACATAACGGCAACCCGGTCCGCAATATTCGCTACAACTCCCAGATTATGGGTGATTATAATAATAGAGGTTTTAATCTTCTTCTGCAAGTCCTTCATCAGATCCAGAATCTGTGCCTGTATGGTTACATCCAAAGCCGTAGTCGGTTCATCTGCGATCAAAATCTTTGGATCACAGGCCAAAGCCACTGCGATCACGACCCTTTGCCTCATGCCGCCGGAAAGCTGGTGGGGGTACTGGTCAAACCTTGTTTCCGGATTGGAAATTCCAACCAGAGAAATCAACTCAAGAGCCCGATTCTTCATTTGAACTTTATTCATATCCTTCCGATGCTCTTTTAATACCTCCACAATCTGCTTCCCTATGGTCATAGTAGGGTTTAAAGAGGTCATGGGATCCTGAAATATCATGGAAATATCCGATCCCCGCACCGTCTGCATCTGCCGCTCGCTGTATTTAGAAAGATCCTTACCTTCCAGGAGAATACTGCCACCCACAATCTTTCCATTCTTCGGAAGCAGGCCCATGATGCTTTTCACGGAAATGGATTTGCCGGAGCCGGATTCTCCCACGATTGCCAAAGTCTCCTGCTCATCAAGATAAAAACTTATCCCCCGCACAGCCTGGACTACGCCATGCTGTGTCTTTATATGTACCTGCAACTGATTGACTTCCAATAATCTGCTCATGACGTATCACCTACTTTCTCATTCTTGGATCCAGAGCATCCCGCAAGCCGTCTCCAAGAATGCTGAAGCATACCATAATCAGGACGATCACGATTGCCGGGAAAATCAATACATGGGGGAAATTGCGAAGCACCTGGTAACCGTTATTGATCAAAACTCCCAAAGATGCTTTCGGCTCCTGCATGCCAATGCCGATAAAGCTTAAAAATGCTTCTGTAAATATGGCGGACGGAATGGTAAACATAGCATTAATGACAATGACTCCCACGGTATTAGGAATCAGATGTTTCCATATGATTCCGGCAGTACTGGTTCCCAGTACTCTGGCTGCCAGCACGAACTCCTGATTCTTAAGCTTTAATATGGATCCGCGGACCAGGCGTGCCATATTCACCCAGCCGGTAATGGAAAGTGCTACTACAATTGTCCAGATACCTGCCGGCATAACCATCATCAAAAGGATGACGATGATCAGATGGGGAATTCCCACCAATACTTCAATGATCCGCTGCATAACGGCATCCACTTTTCCGCCGGCCAAAGCGGAAACCGCTCCATAGGCCACTCCCAATGTCAAATCCAAAATTGCTGCCACAAAGGCGATGAGAAGGGAAATGCGGGTTCCCATCCACGTCCTGACCCAAAGGTCACGGCCGAACTGATCCGTTCCGAAGAGATGCTTCATAGAGGGGATCTGATAAATGATGTCATAATTCGTTTCTTTATAAGAATATCTTGAAAACTCCGGCGCCAGTATTGCAAGAAGCCCGATTGCAATCAATGTAAACAGGCAAACGACTGCCGCCTTATTTTTTTTCAAACGAAGCCAGCCATCCTGAAGGGCTGTTAAATTGGGTCGGGCAATATGTTCTTTCTCCGATTCATCCACATATGCCTTTACAAATAATTCATCCATGCTTACCCCTCCTTACCGGCTGCCAGACGAATCCTGGGATCGATGAGGGAATAAGCGATATCAACGATCAGCACTACAAAAATATAGAAAGCGCTGTAAAAAATCGTGATTCCCATGATCGTGGAATAGTCATTAGCCTTTATACTGTCTACAAATAAGCTGCCAATTCCAGGGATGGTATAAATATTCTCAACCGCCAGGGAGCCTGTAAGCAGATTTACAACAATCGGCCCTAAAATCGTCACCACAGGGATGATCGAATTCCTTACCGCATGGCGCATGAGTACCTTCATTGGGCTAAGCCCCTTGGCTTTGGCAGTGACAATGTAATCCTGCTCAAGCACCTCCAGCATCTCAGTCCGGATAAACCGGGCAATCATGGCAGTTGCAGAAAAGGATAAGGCAATGGACGGAAGTACCGAACATTTCCAGTCAGTCCAAAAACCAACGGGCAGGATCCCCCATTTTAATGCCACGTAATACTGCAAAAGAGCCGCAGCTACAAAATTGGGTACAGAGACTCCAAGGACAGCCACGATCATAGTGAAATAGTCAATTCCGCTGTTATGTCTCCACGCCGCGATAATTCCCAATGTCAGACCAACAGCCAGACCGATCAGTACTGCCTGAAGGCCAATCAAAGCGGAGGGGCCGATCCTTCCTCCGATTACGGTAGATACCTTCTGTCCAGTATAGGTAAAGGATGTCCCGAAATCTCCATGCAGGATATTTCCCATATACTTTACGTATTGCCGGGGCACGGACTCATTCAGCCCATACTGCTCTAAAATGGCCTGCTGCTGCTGAACAGACATCATATTAAAGCGCTCCGCATCAAAAGGAGATCCTGGCAGCTTTTTCATCAGAAAAAAAGTAGCTGTTACAATGACCCATAATGTCAGCGCCAGATATATCAGTCGCTTGCAGATATATTTTATCATGCTGTGTCCTCCTTTGCATTCATATTCCCATGAGATTTTAAAAAGAGCCGCCCTTTTCCAATTTTGAAAAGGGAAGGACGGCTCTTCTCATTTTCCGCATTCCGTTGGTCAGGTCAAATCACTGTCCGCTGCGGCTTACTCAAAATAAGCGTATTTAAATTCCACATCCGGCCCGAAAGGATGATTGATCAGTCCTTTCACATTGGATTTTGTAAGGGTTGCAGAGCCTCTATGGTACAAAGGTGCAACGATCACATCCTCATCGATTAGAAGATTCTCCGCCTGCAGCAGCATATCCAGACGCTTGGCGTCATCGGTTTCAACTCTTGCGTCGTTAATCAGCTTATTATATTGTTCATTTTGATAGGAGCCGCGGTATGGAGTACCGTTGGTCCATAAATCAAGGTATGTCATGGCATCATCATAATCGGCGCCCCATGCGGTAGATGCAAACATGTAATTATCGTTATCCATTAATTCATTTCTTGCCTGAACCGTCTTGGTATCGATCACGATATCAATGCCTAAATTCTTATTTAATTCGCTCTGTATGTAGGTTGCAACCGCTTTTGTCACAGAATCATCTCTTACCAGCAACGTAAGAGTAGGTGTCTGTCCCAATTCCTTACAGCCCTCTTCCCAGTATTTCTTAGCCTGTTCCGGATCAAATTGGCAAATGTTTCCGTTTAAATCGCGGAAGCTTTTGCTATCGTTTCCATACATGCCTTCCGCAATCAGACCGGCACTTGGAGCAGAACCATCAGCAAGAATCGCCTTAACTAAGGTCTCACGGTCAATAGCCATGGAAACAGCTCTGCGGATATTTTTGTTTGCCATAACCGGATTGCTTAAGGAGAACTGCAGATACTCAGTTCTGAACTCGCTCTTAGAACTGAATTCCGGATCATTCTGATAAGCGGCTACGTTGGCAGAATCAAGAGCCACCTGGCTCAGTTCATTAGCCAGATAAGCATTAAGGGCTGCAGAAGCATCCTTCATTACCCTTACCTGAGCATTTTCAACCTTCACATTTGCAGCATCCCAGTACTTATCATTCTTTTTCAAGGTAGCTCCTACCGCCGGATCATAGCTGGTAATAACATATGGGCCGCAGTAAATCATGTTCTCTGCGCTTAAACCATACTGGTCGCCTTTTGAGGTGACATATGCTTCATTTAACGGGAAGAACTGGCAAAGAACAGTTAACCGTGAAAAATAAGGGGTAGGTGCTTTTAAAACCACCTGGAAGGTCTTGTCATCAAGGGCCTTTACTCCCACATCTTCTGCGCTGGCTTTGCCTTCGTTATACTCAGCGCCGTTTACAATATAGTCTGTCATGATGAAGCTGTAGCCATTGGTGGCTTCTGCACTCATCTGCTTTAACCAGGCAAATACAAAATCATTAGCGGTCAAAGGAGTCCCATCACTCCATTGCAGGCCGTCTCTCAAATGAAAGGTGTATGTAAGTTTATCATCGGAAACATCATAGCTTTCCGCAAGTGCAGGCTGCGCATCATGATTTTCATCCAGGCGAAGCAGACCTTCAAATGCGTTATTGTTTACCTTTGATGACTGATTATCAGAAGCCGCCCATTGTACCAGGGTTTTGATCTCAGCATTTGCATATACGCTAAGCACCTGATCGCCGGCTGCCGGAGCCTCCTTTTTGTCAGAAGCGGCTTCACTTGATTCCACACTTTGGGAAGATCCTCCTGTTGTGGGGCTGCTGGTTGACCCTGTAAAGCCACAACCTGTCAGGGTTCCAATAGCAAGACAGGCTACAGTGCCTAAAGCTAATACTCTTTTTTTCATTTTTCCCTCTCCTTTTGATATTGTTTTTCTTGTTTTGTCTTAATTCATCGGCATTTCGCCTATGAAATTATTTGAATTATACATAATTTTATTATTTATGTCAATATTTTTTATTATTTCATCCTGTTTCGAATCGTTTTAATTTTCCGTCGAAAATAAACCGAATCCAAAAAACCATATCAGCAGGGATTTCCTGAATACAGCAATTTGTTTTTTTCCCTGGAAAAATCCAGGAATGATACACAGGAGGAGGCATCTTCCTTTTCCGCTCTCATTGCTCGGTTGTATATCTCCAATGCCTTCTCTACGGTGATCTCATCGTCATGGTAATAATACAGGGTAGCTTGCGTATGGGAAACCACCCGTTCAATTAGCAGCCTTGCATCCTGGTTTTCAAACAATATTTCATTTAAGTTGTTTCTTGTGATCATCATACGCGAGTCTCCTTTCATAATAGAACAAATGTTCGTTTCGTGATTAAAAATTAAAACCACATTATAGTGATTTTCTAAAGAACCTCTATCTGGTATTGAATCATACGGTATCTGTATCCCTAAGGTATTCAACTGGCCTTTCGCCTGCCGGTTTATTTCTCTTGGTCAAATGAAAAACTATATTTCAGTTTATATGTTTTCAGATCTTTTGCATCAGTAAATGCCAGTTTATCGTAGGGTGCTATTTTAAAAGAAATATCTGATTATCAACATGTGGCGTTAATGCTTAGTGAGCATCATGCTTCAGTAGAGGAATTCTTTGATCATAAAGATGAAGAAAAACAGGATCAAGCAATTAACAATTTCAGAAACAACAGATATCCTTACTAATCACTTTGGGTTATTATGATTTCTTAGTTTGCAGAAAGCCCTGTCATTTATCCTGCAATGAGCGGCATTAAGCTGCATTAAGCGGCATTAAGCGGCCTTCTTTCGATACTTTTACTTAACTCGGCGGCGTAAGTCCAGATTCCTTGCTGTATTAACGGAATACTTTTTCGTTTAATCCTTATGCATATTATAACACATATATGCCTCGAATGCAAACATATGTTCTATTTTTTTATTTCCAGGATTTTTAGTCTGACTGCCGCTTTTAGGTACGGATAGCGGACACCTTCAATTACTTCATTCTATTATTACAATTAAAAGTTTGAAGAAAGGCACTGGATTATTCTCCAATGCCCCATCTATTGCACATCTATAAAAACATCGTTATTTTAAAATATACCTGTCACCAAAGCCCTTTTTCTCAATAATACCATTTAATCCTTTCGAACTTTTAATGGAATACCTGTTTCCTTTTGAAAAAAAGCCAGAAATGTCTTCCAACTCAAAGTTTTCACCTAGAAAATTTTTAGTCTTCAATTTACCGGAAAATGTTTCCGTCAGCTCCCCCAGATCCTCATCGATAAACCCACTTTCCCGGTAAAGATGGGTTTTTGCACCTTTAGACTTAAAATAAAATTCCATAACATCCTTCCTCTCTGGTTTTTCTTTGATGATGATTTATTAATTCAAATCTAACTTCAGATATACTAAATTATCCATTGGACTGTTATTATACGACTCAATTTCATAAAATCCCAGTTTCTTATACAACCGTATCGCTCCTTCCAAAAAAGGCAGTGTATCCAGTAGAATGCTTTTATAACCGATTTCTTTCGCATCATCAATAATTAGTTCCACCAGCTTATTTGCAATTTTATGTCCTCGGAATGCTGGTTTAACATACAGCCTTTTCATTTCACAATTCTCATCATCTATTTTTCTTAAACCAATGCATCCAACTGCTTCATCTTCTGCTTTTGCTATGTATAATCTACCATATGGACGTGCGTATTTATCCTCCAGATGATCAAATTCTGAATCATAATTTTGGATTTTTAAATATTCAGCAAAATCAGGGTCGTTTTCAACCAACATATGAGTATACTCTAAAAACAATTCTTTAATTTCACTAATATTATCATAAGCGATTGTTATTTCTGTTTTCATATTTAAAATTCCTTTCTAGTTTCATCTATATATGAAGAATACAGCAAATCTCAATAAATATCAATGTTAAGTTTCGTTTGTTAATTCGTAATTTTTCATTTAGAATTAAGCTTGGTTAATATCATTTTTCCTGTTTACCATAAA
Organism: Lacrimispora sp.; assembly: GCF_032078915.1. Lineage (GTDB taxonomy): Bacteria > Bacillota > Clostridia > Lachnospirales > Lachnospiraceae > Lacrimispora. The sequence goes on from NZ_DAMAUN010000035.1 coordinate 32,035, forward strand.
CCTTCAACGCGAAGATTTCCGGCACAGATTTACATATTGTATTTTGGGGGAAATATTCTTAGAAGCCTTCCTTACGTCTTAATTTACGTAAATCATTCCGCTTTACCGCACTGTCCCATTCAGCCCTTTGTCCTTCTGTCGTAAGTTTAAGTTTCGGCACTTTAACAGGAGTCCCCTCTTTATCAATCGCTACATATACCAGATAGGCACGGTTAATCGGTTTTCTTATCCCTGAAAGATCCTCCGAGTAGGTATCCATTCTTACTTCCATTGAGGTATTACCCACATAGGTTAATCTTCCTATCAACACAATGGTATCATTAATAAAGGCACCTGCCTTGAATTGAAGATTATCTATTGCAGCTGTCGTCGTGTTACATTCAGCATGGCGTTTAGCAGTTATCGCGCCCACAACGTCAATCCACTCCAGAAGCTGCCCGCCAAAAAGTCTGCCACTTCCATTGATGTGGATAGGCATCAAAAGGTGAACCTGCTCTACCATGGATTCCTCTACTGTTTTTAATTCTTTCATTGGTTCTCCCTTCTTCTGCTGTACAATCAAATTTATTACTTATATACTTTTTAATACTATAAATCCAGAGATATTATAATGTCAACAGTTTGGATAAATGTTGCCTCAGACAAAAAGCCTACGAAAAGAAAACTAATGGGCTTTCCCCAATATAATGATTGATAGTTGACAGTATCTGTTTTAAGCATAAAAAAGCAACCGGTTATATTCTCCGACTGCTCATATTGTATTTAATTCAGCGGCATTATTGAAGTTAATCATTTGGACAACCGTTTGGCAACCGTTTTACCATTTAAACTCCGGCAAAAAAATGAGAGAAGCCATATAAACATTGGTTTACGTGACTTCTCTCACTAAAAAGGGGAGGATAAGTATTCACTCATCTTTGGTATAATCCTATTATGGCCTGATCCAGATGTTTTATTCATATAAAACAAAGATTATTTTTTCTTATACCGTCTCCCCAAAATTTCTTTCCATTTTCTCTTTTAATCCTTTTAAATAAACACGATTAAGGGAAAGCAAGGCTGCTTCCTTTTTTCCCGGCTCCTTTTTTATCTTTTCTTCCAGGGCATCGACCTCTTCCTGACATTTGCTGATCTGGTCTATCAGCATGGAACGGCTTGGCTTCTTCATCAGGGCCGGTAAATCAAGAGTTCTTATGAGGAAACGAGTCACAGCCTTCTCTGCATTTCCCTCATTCTCATAGATTCTGTTAAAAAAATCACAGGCAGCATGATAAATATTGTGGTGCTGTTTGGCTGCTTCTCTGCCTCTGCCGCAAACAGAAAAACTTCCATCCCCTACTGTGAAACAGACCGCATCTGCCTTCTCCTCATCCAGGCTGAATTGGCTTTTTTCAATTCCGTCCTGTTCCAGTCCTTCATTTATGATATCAAAAATATACCATTTGAATTCGCTGATTTCAGCCGTTTTTTCAAGCGCTTCCAACCCACACCTTTTCGTATCTTCCATTCCTTCTCCTCTTTCCTGTATCCTATTATTTTTAACATATTTTCCCGAAAGCCAGCCTTTCCATTATATCGAATGTTTTCAATAACCTCAATCATAAAATAAAAACAAGCTGCAATAATATCCATTGATCTGTTGTCCGCTTAAATATTTGTAAGCCTTTCAAACAGCGTGTTTACATCGATCTGTCCATACCCCCAGATATTGTTGGGATAAGTAGTTCCGCTGGTTCGCTCTGCTCCGCGTATAAGCAGGCGGTTTACGTCGTTTCCGGTAATATTGGTATAATTCCCCCTTGGAATAGCCCATTCAAAAACCATGGCAACAATCCCTGCTGCCTGAGCTGCCGCAGCCCCGCTTCCTGTTATGCTGCCATATTGGTTTCCCGGAACTGCACAGGTAAGCTCAAATCCCGGTGCTGCAATATCTGGTTTAACAAATCCTGTTCGTGTATAGCCTCTTCCCGATTCAGGAAGTACGGTATCATTAAACTGATTATAAGCGGTAACTGTCAGGGGATTGGTTGCATTTGCCGGTGAAGTTATGGTAGTATCTGGACTGGAATTTATAAAAAAGGTGTCTTCTGAAATCAATTCTCCTGACGGCAGCCAGGTATGAAAAGAAAATGGTCCGTTATCTAGGTTCTGCACCCGAATGTTCCAGATTCCTGGAAGGGGATCCTGAAATCGCATCAATATGAGCTGGTCCCCGGTCTCTTCTTCAAAAATATAATTATTCACCCATATGACGCTTGGGTTAAATACGAAGGCAAATCTTCTGCATTCTCCCAGGGCAGGAAAAACCTGCCCCGTTGTCTCTCTGTTTGGAGCGGTTATTTCGATTGACAGCCTTGCCGGAGCAAACGGCCATAGCTCAATGGCAAACAGTTTGTCATTTTCCCCAACTCTTAATTCAAAACTATTCTGGAAGGGTTCCGCTGTGGTGCTGTTAAAGTAATGCCTGCGTTTGTTTGCTTCATTACCGGTGCTTATCGTTATTCCTATATGCGGCTGCTGCGCCAAATAATTGGTAATGAAGCTGGTCGCTCCCCGTCCGTCATGGCTTGACTGGTTTGTTCCCATTGCAATGCATATGGTAATGGGACGGTTCAGTTTTTGAGCCACGGAAGTCACATAACCGATCCCTATGATTAAATCCGACTCCTGATAGCATTCAGCGTCTGGAGGAGCAAAAAAGATTTTTTTCAAGCTGCTCTTTGCCTGCTTCAATTTTACGACCAGAATGTCGGATTCCGGTACAACACCACTGAATGCCTGCTCCAGGCTCGGTTTTCCCGCAATTACACTTGCGATTGCAGTTCCGTGACCATTGGTATCTACAGAAGGGACTATGGATAAGGGATCTTCCGACTTAAGTGCAACATTGATAAACTCCCTGGTGTATTCGGTGCCGTACGTAAATCCCTCTGGCGGTGTTCCATCCTGAATGGTCTGGTCCCATATGGAAAGAATACGGGTTGTTCCGTCATTATATAAAAACGCCTGATGCTGGTAATCAATTCCGGTATCTATGACCGCAACAATCACCCCCCGACCGAATAAAGCCAGATAAGGATTTCTCTGAACCGTTCCGATACCGGATTTTTCAAGGCTGACGGTGGAGCTTAAGGTCAGCAAAGAAGGAAATGCATTATAAGGATAAACTCCCAAGTCGCAGGGATTCGCTGAATCAACAGGGATATGAGCCAAAGAATGCCTTAAGTCCATAGGTGTTATATTATCTCCGGTATCATATGTGGGAATCATTATATTACTGATGATCAAGTCATAATAATTGTCATCCAATATTTTTTGCATGATCAGGCCTCCCTGTCTATACTACTGGCACATATGATATATTTTATGCAACCGTACCTCTATTATGAGTATAAGAAAATAAGGGGCGTCACCTGCAGGCAGGCAGCGCTCATATCGAAAGCATTGCTGCATAAAATATATTATATGTTCTAACCAGATCTTATCAGGGAGATTTAATTATGGAGAAAATTCTGGACAATAATTATTACGACTTGATTATAAGTAATTTATTAGTTCCTACCTTTGGTATCAGTGATGAGGTTACATTGCTCAATGACAGGTTTTCCCTGCTGCATCTAGCAAAAAATAATATGCAGCCATGTGATCTCGGCCAAAGTCCTTACCATGTTTTTCCGACCCTTTATACCATTTCTGCTGACGCAGCACCTCCAACACCCAACATGGTAAGCGTCACACCAGTAAATGATCATACCTTATTAGGGCAAGGAGTGATTATCGGCATCGTAGACACCGGAATTGATTACCGGCATCCTGCTTTCATGAATAAAGATAAAACAACACGGATTCTATCCATTTGGGACCAGACCATTCAGAATGGGCCGCCTCCCAATGGGTTTACTTACGGTACGGAATATACCAAAGCTTCCATCAATGACGCACTGCTATATGAAAACCCACTTTCCGCTGTTCCTTCCGCTGATACAATTGGCCACGGTACAGCCATAGCAAGTATCGCTGCAGGCTCTCCGGACACCAGGAACACCTTTAGCGGCGTTGTTCCAAATTCAGAATTGGTTGTTGTGAAATTAAAAGAAGCAAAGTCAAATCTCAAAATGATTTTTTCTGTTCCGGAAGACAAACATTGTTTTCAGGAATCAGATATTGTTCTTGGAGTACGCTATTTAATTGCCGTAGGCCAGCGCTTAAAACGTCCTCTTGCAATATGCATAGCTTTAAGCAGCAGCCAGGGCAGCCACGATGGCAGGGGGGTTTTAAGCACCTACCTTGAGAGCCTGGTTCAGCGTCCTGATGTGGATATTTCCATATCAGCAGGTAACCAGGGAAACAGCGGCAGGCACTATTTTAACAGAACCATATATACGCCTCACTTTAATGATTTCCAGTTGAATATAGCAGGAAGTGACAAGCAGTTTTCCATGGAAATCTGGGCACACATTCCAGGTCGGCTTTCTATTGAAATTTCTGCACCTGACCGGGAAATGGTCTCTTCGATTTATCCTTCCTTCAATGATTGCCATAGGCATGTTTTCCAGAACAGCCAGAGCATCTTATGGGTGAATAATATGGTTTTTGAAAGGGAAAGCGGCGACCAGCTGATATTATTGCGGTTTGAGAATCCCCTTCCCGGAATCTGGTACTTCCGTGTCCGAAACATAGAAAATGAACCTTTTACTATTAATTCCTGGCTCCCCAGCGGAAACTTGATATCAGACGAGACCTTTTTTTTAAATTCCGATCCGGATATCACCATAACCTCTCCCGGAAATTCCAGACGTACCTTAACTGCTGCCGCTTATAATCAGATGACCTCTAATATCTTAGATGAATCAGGAAGAGGTTTCACAAGAAGCGGCTATGTCAAACCTGATATTGCAGCTCCAGGCTATCAGATCCCTTGTGCGGTTCCTGAAAATCAATACGGGACCTTAACAGGCGCCGGCGCTTCTGCCGCCATTGCAGCGGGTGCAACTGCCATCATTTTTGAATGGTCTCAGAATAAAGGCAACTTTACTTATATTACAGGCGAACAAGTCAACCGCATAATAATAAGAGGAGCACAGCGAAATCCTGCCTACAGCTATCCCAACAATATATGGGGATTTGGTCAATTGGATGTAAACCGTGTATTCGAACTCTTTTCCTCAATCATGTAATTTACTGATCTGGCGTCCCGGTCTTCTATTCCTTTAATCTTCCTGTACTGTATCAGGCTGTACGGGAAGTTCGCTTGTACAATTGGGGCAGCGGGTAGCATTTACATTGATACGGGTAAAGCAATATGGGCACTCCTTGTCCGTAGAAGCAGCCGGTTCCGCCTGCTGCTTTTTTCCCCGCAGGGTATTAATCACTTTTATCATCATGAAAATAACAGAAGCCATAATGATAAAATTGATTACTGCCGTGATAAAGGAACCATAAGCAAATACCGGACCAAGTGCTTGTGCAGCGGAAAGTGTGGAAACATCCGCACCTGCCGGAGCAGCATACAGAGGAACAAATTTATTGGAGAAGTCCACTCCTCCGGTAATCACTCCGATCAAAGGAGATATAATATCCTTTACCAGGGAATTGACGATCGCCTGAAAAGCAGCACCGATAATAACGCCAACTGCCAGGTCAACCACATTCCCGCGTAAAACAAATTCTTTAAACTCAGCTATAATACCTTTTTTATTTCCCATAGACATGCATCCTCTCTTACAGATTTATGAAACCAATGGTTAACTCTGAAATTATCATATCATGAAAAAGCAGATCCTGTAAATCGGAAACTAAAACGGCCGGTTGGATGAATATAAAAAAGCGGGTCCGGAATACCGGATACCCGCTCATCCTGCTATCAGCCTCGCCTATCTTTTGCCACTCCTGCAACATGGATCGTTACATCCATCTCTGAACCCTTCACAATATGCTTCTTTTTTTGCTTCAGCACAAGGATCAACGTTGCATTTGTTACGGCATCTATTATCACAGCGATTATTCCAGTTGTTGCAATTATTGTTGCAGTTACAACCACCAGACCAAGAATTTGAACATCCCATATCATATACCTCATTTCATAATGATACTATATTGTATGGGATGACCAGACAAGATGTGAATCATACGAATAAGTTCGGATTCTCTCAATTATAATTCCCTGATAATATTGATTTTACGGCATTTTCAATTTCCTCATAACCGGTACATCTGCATAGATTGGATTGTAACCATTCCTCTATGGTTTGATCATCCGCATCTGGCTTGTGCCTGGCCAGTGCGTGGCAAACCATCAGGAACCCGGAAGTGCAATAACCGCATTGAAATCCCCAGTTTTTAATAAATGCATCTTGTATCGGAGCATTCTTAAGCCCTTCCACGGTGGTGATCCTATGACCGGCCGCCTCCACTGCCAGCATTAGGCAGGATTTGACCGGCATGTCATCTACCAATACCGTGCAGGCGCCGCAATCTCCGTTCTCACAGCCGCTTTTGGCTCCGGTCAATGACAATTCCTCCCGAAGAACATGAAGCAGAGTATAGGCCGGCTTAACCATAACAGTTTTATCTTCACCATTTACATTAAGAACTATAATACTATTACCTGATAAATGCATACAATCCCTCAATTCCTGAAAGGATCATCCGATCTTTTCAAAATTACGAAACATATCCTGAAGCATGTTTTCCAATACGAATTCTCTATACTCCCTGCTTCCTGATAAATCACCTTTGCAATCACTATGGGCTAAATTAATAATTTTTTTGATCTTTTGTTCCATGCTGTATAATTTATGATTGATGATCCGTTCGGATAAAATAATTGGATGATCGCCATACCCGGAAATCGATGTTTTTATGGCCTTGTTATTTTTCGATGCCACCATGGTGATCAATGGATAATCTATTTTCTCCTGCTTTGTCCTTTTTGCATGATTGTAAGGGCAATTCAAATCTTTTTCTCCGATCAATATGGATACCAGAAATTCTCCCTTTTTAAGCTGCAGTTTTCCATTGAATGCCTTTGAAAAAGGCATTTCGGCCAAACCGCTCCGTGTCATTACCTGCAGGGTGCAATCACTTATCATTAACGGTAAGGCCGCCTCACGGTACTTAATTGTGCCGGCCAGATTGCCGCCTATGGTGATCTTCCCCTGGATCGTGTGGTCTGCAATTCTTTTTATGGTTTTGGACAATAAGGGATATGCATTGTATTCTGCAATGTTTGTAAGGGTTTGTGCGGCTCCAATCCTGAATTTTCCACCGCTAACCTCAAGCTGGCTGCATTCGGGTATTCCTTTTAAATCAATAACCGAATCAAATTCTATCCCCCCTACCCTGGCCATACTGATAATTTCCGTTCCTCCCCCATAATAAAGAGGTTTTTTATTATTAATAAGCAAGTCCTGATAGTGCTTAAATGCTTCATCCATGCTTTCTGGTTTATAATAATCAAAATCAAAAGGAATCATCGTTTCATCCTTTCTCTCCATATGAATTCAGGCGTAATGGGAAGCCGGTTTACATCAATATGAGCTGCCAATGATATAGCGTTAGCCAATGCGGCAGGTATTCCAATAATGCCGTGCTCTGCAATACCTCTGGCCCCATAGGGCGCATCAATTTGAGGTGTTTCTACAAAATCAACCACATATTCCGGGTTTTCTCCATATCGGATCATTTTATAGGTGCGAAAGCTTGTATCTTCTACAATTCCGTCTTCATTATAGACGAAATCCTCACTGGTACCAAGCCCCAGTCCCATACACATACCGCCCATAACCACGCCTCTTGCAGTCTTGGGATTTATGACTTTCCCCGCATCAATCACAGTAGCCGCTTTTAGCAGCCGGTAAGTATGCTGCCTGGTATCATATTCAATTTCAACGGCCTGGGCTCCTACCGTCCAGCTCTGGCCAGGCGTTCCCCGTCCCGATGCCTCATTAAGGGGCGTCAGATGATTCATGACATAGCTGCCTCTTCCAATCACAGGCCCTTTGAGAGAATTGCCGTTAGAATATTTGTAGCCTTTTACCAGGTCTTCGAACATGATATAAAGCTCAGGATCATGTTTTACATATATCATCTTATTCTCAAAGTCCAGATCTTCCGTCGGGCAACGCAGGACAATGGCTGCAAGACTCATCAGCTGGGATATGGCATCATCTGCCGCATTCAATACGGCCCGTCCAACCAGAAAAGTTGTCATACTGGCAACGGTTTTCCATAAATATGGGGTCGACTGGGTATTTACATCCAGCTTTACATAAACGTCATTGACACTGATTCTCATTTTTTCCGCCAATATCTGCGCTGCCGTTGTCTTCATTCCCGGTCCTATCTCCGCAGCACCGCAATCCAGATTGATGCTTCCGTCAGAATTAAAAGTTATAACAGCGCTTGCGCCAGCATCTGTGGGAGTATCAGAGGTCTTGATCAGGCAGCTGATCCCCTTTGCTCTGACCAAACCATTCTCGTCTGCGATGCGGGCACCTTCCTCCCAGTTAATGACTGTTTTCAGCCTCTCAAGGCATTCTGCCGCATTCCCTGTATTGCTGGCTGTGACTTTGACCTGGGTGGGAGTTAAATCGCCGGCTTGAACCAGGTTTATAAGCCTTAGCTGAAAAGGATCCAGCCCTGTTTCGAAAGCCAGTTTATCCATCATTCTTTCCAGACAAAAGTTGTGTGCCTCATGACCGAACCCACGGAAAGAGGTTATATAGGGATGGTTTGTATAAACGCTGTAGCAATCGCATTGGATATTGGGTATCCGGTAGGGCCCGGCACACTCCACAGCGATTGCTTTCGTTATCTTAGGAGAAATGTCAGAGTAAGCACCGGTATCTATCTGGAATGTCATTTCAGCCGCCATGATCTGTCCGCTTTTTTTCGCTCCGATCCTTATGGATCCCTCCAACCCCAAATGGCATGGAGAAGTGACCATATCTTCTTCTCTTGTATTTGCAAGGTTAATCCATTTCCCTTTCACATTCATTGCCGCAATCACTGCAAGCACCTCTGGCTGTACACATGCTTTTCCTCCAAATGCACCGCCTACCAGAGGAACCTGGACTACAATCTTTCCCTCCGGAATATTAAGAAATTTACTGATTAATTCCTTGACCTCATAAGGAGCTTGGGATGATGTCTTGATCGTTACACTGCCATCTGGCATGAACATGCAGTGAACTGCTCTTGTTTCCATGGCGGCGTGATCAGACTGGGGCAGGGAAAAACTGCCCTCTACAACAATTTCGCTTTCCAGCCAGCCATTCTGCATATCACCTTTTCTGATTTTTTGATGATGGCAGATATTAGTACCTTTTACAGGATAGACTTCCTCTGTGGCTTTTGTATATGACATGAGAGCTTCATGAATGATCACCGGATTCCTTTTAAAAGCTTCTTTTACGGAATTCACAACCGGTAAAGGTTTATATTCTACAACTATCTTTCTCGCTGCTGCCTTTGCCTGCATTTCATCCTCTGCTACAACGACGGCAACCGGTTCCCCGTAGTAACGTACTTTATCTCTGGCTAAGGGAGGTCTGTCCTTAAGCATGGATCCACAGATGACCTGATGGTCTTTTGCAGTAATGACCGCTTTTACTCCCGGCATGGCAGAGGCTTCCCTGGTATCTATGGATATGATCTGGGCATGAGCATGAATGCTTGTTAATAATCTGGCGTAGAGCATTGGTGAATCTGTTATATCATTTGTATATTGGGCTGCGCCTGCTACTTTATCTTTTGCCTCTTTCCTTACCGTGTCTTTTCCCAGTTGGGTTTCCATTGGCTGCCTCCTGTAAAATTCTACCTGCTTATTAATACATGATCACCGTTTTTCAGCTGCACCACATCCGCCCGAAGTGCCTTCCCTAAATCAATCAGACATATTTCCCGTTCCTTGGAATCAGGGATATAAAGGGTTAAGGGATCACCTGATATGATTCTTTCTTTGTTATCTGTTATATAAACCATTATCTCCGGATTACTCTTCCCCATTGATATTCCCTCCTATATCTATATCCATAATTGTAGTGATTTTTCTGCTGCTTTCCAGTACAGGCGTCTTTTTGATTACGTCTATTATGGCATCAGGATCACGGATAATTGGCACAAAAGCCAATAACAACGCTCCATTCGTATAATTTTTTCGGGTAAAGCTGTACCGTTTTACGCCAAAGGTCCGGGTAGCCTCAAAAAGCATGGCCTGTCTCTGTCCATAATTCTCAACCGTGATTCTGAATTTATCATTTTTAGGCTCTATAACAATGCCGATCCCTTCTTTTAAAAACAAATCCCGGCTTCTCTCAGTTCCCAGTACATTGGTAACATACATGCCATTTACAAACAGATCCGAATGGTCTATGGTTATTTTCCCTTCTCTTATGTCGCAGATGTCACCGATGCATTTGCCTTTTGTTATTCTTGTCAGAAAATAAATCATACCAAAACCGCTAACTGCTGCAACTATCATGTTAATGACCAGACTGTCAGCAGATACAATACTTAAAACCAATACAACAAACAGGGAAGTAAGCAGGGATAAATAATTTCTGGATTCATAGGTTTTGGCAATGCCATCAATATAAGCAGCCCCTCTTTTTGCATATTCTGTTTTTTCCAGATCCTCAAGGCTTTCTTTTTCTGTTTTTCTCACATCCCGGAAATGCTGGATGGCTAAGGCAATAAAAGTAACGGCCGTAAATTCTTTATTTAACAGGGATGGAATTGCTACAGCCCCCAGAGAAGAAGCCAGAATGCCTATCACTATGTTAATGAAGCCACCGGTAGGATAGCTGGGATTTTGGCGTGTATCAATACGAAGTGTAAAAATCCGCGCAATAGTACCCATTACTATACCGCACAAAATAATGAAAAGATCGTGAAATGCCAGTGTTTTTTCCATATTTTTATCATGGTATCACTCGTGAAACCATATTTCTCCAATCCTTATTTTGGTCTATTATCTCCTTTTTGTTTTACAATATGCATAAAACCAGCGGCGGCTTTGAAATCGGAATTCAAAGCCGCCGCTGGTTTCCATATGAGAGAATCCGCTGCTTATTTTAAAGCAGGTCATTTTAAATGAGACTGGTTGACAATGGTTTCTACTGTAATATTCATCTTTTTCTTTCGGGCCTCATCCTTTAGAAGAATCAGACAAAGAAGATCGATCGTATAAAGAGTAGATAATTGACTGTTTACAAACCTTTCCTGATCAACAAACAAAGGATTTACTACTGGTAAACAAAAATCAGCGCACTGTGCGATCGTGCTGTCGGTAAAACTGGTCAGACCGATGAGCTTTGCTCCATTTTGTTTTGCCGCCCTGACAGCATTGATAACTTCCGCGGTTTCACCGGATATGGAAATTGCAATAACCAGATCACCGGGACCTAAAATAGAACTGTAAATTACCATCAAATGAGAGTCTGTCACACTTTGTACATGAAATCCCATGCGGGACAGGCGAAGCATGGTTTCACAGGCAGTCAGCCCCGATGATCCCACTCCGAATATATAGATATTACCTGCCGCTGCAATCTGGTCAGCCAGGTACTCCAATGCCTTTCTATCAATCATCTGATTGGAATGTTCAATTACGGTCCTATAAAAATCATAAACCTGAGATACAAGATCGTCTGAGTGAGCAATCTTGTTTCCTGCCCCTGCGCTTCCAAGCTGGATTTTCAGTTCTGCAAAAGATTTTTGCCCTACCTTTTTGCAGAAACGGGTGATTGTACCGTCTGAAACTCCCACGGTAGCTGCAAGGACAGAGATATTCATATTCCGAATGTTATTGCCTTCCTTCAAAATGTAATCAGCGATACTACGTTCTTTATCAGTAAATGTATTATATTTCTTTTGAATTGATGAAAGAATATCCATATTGTACCTCTTATGCTTTCGTCTTTAATTTGTGAAAAACTGAACCCATATTAATAAAGTGTTCTTATTATATCACTTTTTAATAAAAACGAAAAGATTTTAGAGGAAACAGGATGGAAGGTGTTATTTTAATTAAAAACCTTTGATACTGCCTCAGCAAATCCACGTGTGATGCATTGGGGGCGTGTAATTGCAGTACCCACAACAACTGCATAAGCTCCTGATTCAATCGCCTTTGCAGCCTGCTCCGGTGTGTTGAAATTCCCTTCTGCAATTACCGGGTGCTTACATTTTGCAATCAAAGACTGAAGCACCTGAAATTTATCCAGTCCTTGAGACTGAGGCGTATATCCCAGCAGTGTCAGGCCTACAAAATCAAAACCAATCTCGTCAGCACGCAGCCCCTCTTCTTCCGTTGATATGTCAGCCATAAATTTTTGATGAGGATATTTCTCATGAAGCTTATATAGAAAATCCACATCCTGATTTATGGTAGCATCTACAGCGACCACATCAACACCGGTCCGAACCAGTGCACCTACCTCTGCAAATGTGGGTGTGATATAAGGTTTGCCTTCCTCATATACCTTTTTGATAATTCCGATGATCGGAAGATCCACATGCTTCTTGATTTCTTCAATATCTTCCACGCTGTTTGCACGAATACCGACCGCGCCACCTTCTTTTGCTGCCAGGGCCATACGCCCCATGATAAATGAACTGTGCAGGGGTTCCTCCGGAAGCGCCTGACAGGATACAATTAAACCTCTATTCATAAGTATTACATCTCCCTAATCTTCGCCAATTATGTCGTTTATTTTTGATTTTATTAAATCTGCCTTCGCTCCAAATATTGCCTGAATGCCACCTTTAACCTCCAATACGGCCGCTGCGCCTTCCCGTTTTATGGCCTCTTTGTCAACCTTTGCAATATCCTTTACTGCTACACGCAGACGGGTAATACAAGCATCACAATCTTCGATATTTTCCTTACCGCCCAGAGCCGCAAGTACACGAACCGCCGTTTCAGCGATTGTACCCTTTGTCTCTACATTTACCTCGTCTTCTTCTCCTGCCTCGCGGCCCGGAGTCGGAATATTAAACTTTGTGATCAGGAAACGGAACAGCACATAATACAGAAGCGCCCAGAATACTCCCACCACTACCACATAGATCCAGTGAGTCCTTGCATTGCCCTGCAGGACTCCAAATAAGGTAAAGTCAATGATTCCGCCGGAAAACGTGTTGCCGATACGAACGCTTAAAAGATCAGCAATCGCAAAAGAGAGACCATCTAAAAATGCATGAATCACATACAGCCAAGGAGCTACAAATAGAAACATGAATTCAATTGGTTCTGTAATGCCGGTTAAAAATGATGTAAGGGCTGCCGAGAAGAATAAACCGAATACTAATTTACGGCGATTTTGGGGAACGCAGTGATACATTGCAAGACATGCGGCCGGTAAGCAGAAAATCATCGTATCAAAACGGCCTGCAAAAAACCGTGTACCCTCGGTATACATTCCTGTAAAATCAGGATCAGCCAGCTGGGCAAAGAATATCTTTTGAGCACCTGCAATTTCCTGGCCCGCCACAGTAGCAACTCCGCCTAATTCCGTATACCAGAACATAGGGTAAATCATATGATGCAGGCCAACTGCTCCGCAAAGCCTCATCAAAAATCCATACAGGAAAGTCCCAAAAACGCCCATACTTGCAATGGTCTGGCCGCTGGAAATCAATAATGACTGAAAAGGAGGCCATATCAGGAAAAATATAGCGCCGATAAAAATTGCCGCAAATGAGGATACAATCGGAATAAAACGTGATCCTCCGAAAAATCCCAGAAACGCAGGCAGCTGTATATCCCGGTACCGGTTATGAAAATAGGTAACCATACAGCCAATAACAATTGAACCTACAACTCCGGTATCAATTGTGTTTCCATCCGGTTTAAAGACGGACAGCAATGCACCGATCGATGCATTCATGACAAGAAACGCGACCGCAGCTGCCAGACCTGCCGTTCCTTTATCTTTTTTCGCAAGCCCCACTGCCAGACCAATACACATGATTAGCGACAGATTTCCAAACACCACTTCTCCCGCTTTGCTCATAACAGTAAATATTGCCTGCAGAGCAAAGATGTTCAAAAATGGATAGGCTGCGATTGTGTTTGGATTGGACATTGCCCCACCGATTCCTAACAGGAGACCTGCTGCCGGAAGAATGGCAATCGGTAACATAAATGCCTTACCTAATTTTTGAAGCTGCTTAAACATAATAATATACCTCCTCCTTGGGCGCATATTGTACAAGTAATGTTTCAATATGCATTTCTTTTTGGTTGATTTCATTATATTTTATAAAATAATTTTAGTCAATCACTTTTTGATAATAATTATTTTAATCATACATGAAAAATAATCCAGGTTCTTCAACCGGTATTGCAGCAGTTAAGGGAAATATGTGATATGTCGCAAGAACAATGGTATGTGGGGAAACTGGCTGGAAATGGCCAATTACGATACTGCTCCATGAGCATAAAGCAGTGGAAAAATGTGTTTTAAACCGGGGCCATCGCCCCGGCTGTTAATATGCATATGATTTCGTATAAACTATTGCCTGATTTTACCTTCTTTATAGTGTTTGCGGCACAATGAAATGTATTTATCATTTGCCCCCATTAATATCTGCTGTCCTTCTCTGATTATGTTTCCGTCTTTATCAATCCTTGCATTCATATTGGCGCTATTCCCGCACCAGCAGACGGTCCTAAGTTCCTCAATTTCATCTGCCAGTTCCATCAGACGTTTGGATCCAGGAAAAAGATGGGATGTAAAATCCGTTCTGAGACCATAACAGAAAACTGAAATATTGTATTCATCTACAATATTAGAAAGTTGTTCAATATCATTTTCAGAAAGAAATTGTACTTCATCCACAATGATTGCATCCAATTCTTTGATTGAATTATAATCATCATATTTAAATTCAGACCATAAAATGCAATCTGCTTCCAGCCCGATTCTAGATCTGATTTTCGTTTTTTCATCTCTGGTTTCTAAATCAGGTTTTATTAATAAAACGTTTTTTCCCTTTTCTAAAAAGTTATATCTTGTCATTAGTGCGTTAGCCGTCTTAGAACTTCCCATCGCACCATATCTGAAAAACAATCTAGCCATTTATTTCTCCTTTACTGTAAATAAAACAGATCCATGCTCCATGATAATTTAACATAAAATCATGAAACAGTTTTGCAACAGGAACCCAAAAGCTGCGTATCTAATATTTAAGTTAGTTATAAACCACTCTCGTCATATCGCATTAATATAAACGTATCCATGCCGTTGGGCGTTTCTTTAATATATGAATGCACTTTGAAAAAGCCTGCTTTTATATAACACTTTACAGCCCTTTTGTTAAAAGCCCTAACTTCTAATTCAAGAATTTTATCATTGAAATGTTGTTGCTTAATGAGGTTAAATTATTGCAAAAAAACTACTAACTTAATTACTGACAGCTAGTAGTCTTCTATACATATTCAATTGATTGACTCGGCAATATATTCATTTTGGGTTGTTTAACAACTTTAAAGAATCAAATCAAACTATAGCATTCCCCAAAATAAATTAAGCGGCGAAGTGAGAAAAAACATTAATAATCCTATTGTCACGACTTTAGTGAATTGTTTCGGAGTCTGATACAGGACAAACATTGTACCCACCCATAAAAACAACTCTAAGATATTTATAAGATCAAGATACCAAAAGCCAAAGACAAATGTTTGTCTGGTTATAAATATTAAAATTAAAGCTGCAATAATAATTGAAATGATCCCCTCTCCTTTTGCATACCAACAAATAAATGCCATAAAAGGCGAAAGAAATGTCATTGCAACCCAAATCATCATATAGGATTTCGGGAAAAAACCGGCAATAAACACCGTATACAGATAATAGCTGCTTACCATCCCGGTAAAAAATAAGAATACATTAGCGGCTGCTCTTAAAGGGGTTTTGCTATATACAGAAATCAATACAGCTAAAAAAATCCAAACCCCCATTCTTGAAAAGAAATTCCTTAAGTCGAGTGACTCAAGAAAAGAAGGCAATAAATTGCTGGCAGTCGTGTCAAGTTTTTTCGATAGGATTCCTAATATAATCCCTGCAAGCAGAATTGAAAATGAATCAATTATCTTTTGGGATCCCGGTATGGCTACTGGTCTTCTAACTCTATTGAAAAAGTCTATCATTGCCACCTCGTATTGCACATAAAATTCTTATTCCCTGATTGGAGCCGGAAACTGACCCAAACTACTTAACTACAGTTATTTAGCCAATCGTGAAAATGCAAATCAAACAATGGTTTATTTTCTATTTGTAGATTATGTCCTGCTTTATCAAGACACAGGAAGGTCAAGCGCGGTAAATGCTTTACTAATCCCCATGCATCTTCATAACCAACACAATTATCTTGTTTTCCTGTTAATACAACAATAGGTTTGTTGAAGTTTATATCTTTTAGCGATGCTTCAAAAGAAAAACCATATCCATCTTTTTGGTATGCATTAACAAAGTCTATGTCAGCATCTTTTAGACCATGCAAGATTTCGCTTTTATATCTTTCCCATGTTTTAGTTGTAGCAATAACCGCATAATCCATAAAATCCTGAAATTCATCCTTCTCACTGGCTCCAGGTTTTAAATCCTGCTCTATAACAAGAATTTCTTTTTGCGCAAGATTACGGCTTTCATGTTTACTTATTACACAAGGACATAATAAGAATACCCCACTAATATTTAGATTCGCTTTTGACATCAGCCCCAATGATAAATACCCGCCATAAGATTGACCAACTAATAAGAAGCTTTCGTCTTTAATGACCTCTTTTATAAAATTAATCAGAAAGGATAACATATCATCTGCATTTTTTATACTCGGATTCATCTCTGAACTGCCAAATCCCGGCAAATCAATATAAATCCTTCGATAATGTTCCAAAGTCTCCATGACTGGTTCAACACACCCTATCATTGTTCTATGATCCTCTGGAAACCCATGAATACAAAGGACTGGTTTTCCTGAACCAATTTCTTCATAGTAAACAGGATGATGATCTATCTTACATATCATATTTGTTTCATACCTCTTTTTCCTGTTTTACTCAGCGCTCACCCGTGTCACCACCATGTCTTTCACTACGGCCGGTTCCAGTTCTAAAGCTACCGCAAGTTCACCGTAAAGCAGATCTTCCGCCATCTTAAAATAGAATTCATCCTTTGCCGAATTTTTCTTACCTTCTACCAGCCCCTTTTGTTTCCTTAAATATAGTGTCTTGATGATCTGAAGCCAGCCTGAGCACTCATTTTTCATCATGATTTCCTTATAGGTTCCTTCTCGCTGCCTTTCGTCAGGCACCCATGTAGTTGGAGTATCTGGAATCAGATTAATCAGCTCTATGGCTTCTTCTCTTGTAGATACTTCTCTCATGGGTGCTTTTAAATTGTCTACGGGCGTATAAACAACACATTGCTGTGCCTCATAAAGAGGCTTCAGCGTATAGTAAAGGCGGTCATCGTCCACTGCGGACATGTTAAGGCTCCCTACCGCCTCTACCCTGCAGATTCCATGGGTTCCGAATACTACTAGATCATTTACCTGAAACATAATTATTCCTCCTGCCTGAATGCCAACACTTTGATACATAAAGTTACAATTTCTATATCTTAAGTCTAACACTTTAAAAAATTTTTGTCAGTGTTTTTTATTTATTTAAATATTTTCGTGAAATTTAGCCAGAGAACCCCTTGCTATTACTTGTGGAAATTGTATAGAAATAATCAATAAACGCTCCAAAATTCAGACATTTGTAAAAGTGCCGCTTTTGGAGCGTTGAACATATATTTTATTTTCCTGAAATAATTTACTGCTTCTGTGCTGCCAGCTTAACAGCTGCACTGGCACCCACACGACTGCATCCAGCCTCAATAAAAGCCCTTAAATCCTCAAGGGTTCTGACCCCGCCGGCCGCTTTTATCTTTACATCGGGTCCGATGTGCTTTTTAAATAACTCAATATCTTCAAGAGTCGCGCCCCCGGTTCCGAATCCGGTGGAAGTCTTAATATAGTCAGCTCCTGCTGCCGTAACCGCCTTGCACATGGCTATCTTTTCTTCCTCTGTAAGATAACAGGCCTCGATGATAACCTTTAAGATGTTTTTGCCGGTTGCTCTTTTCAGTTCTGCGATTTCCTTTTCTACCTTATCGTATTCTCCATTTTTCACATCACTGATATTTACTACCATATCCACCTCAGAGGCTCCGTCTTCAATGGCTTTCTTTGTCTCAAGGACCTTTGATTCTGTCACACTGTAGCCCAGAGGAAATCCGACCACGGTACAGATATTAAGGCCTGGAAATTGTTCATGTACCCGGCCGATATAGCAGGGAGGGATGCATACGGAAGCGGTTTTATATTCCACAGCTTCCTTACAAAGCTCCTCAATGTCCTCCCAAGCGGCAAATGCCTTTAACTGTGTGTGGTCTACGTAGCTCAACATATCTAAATCTGTCATTATTTTTTCCTACCTTTCTATTCTGTCAGGCGTTTTACGCCTTCTTTGGTAACGCTGGCATAAATTAAGGGTTCTGCCTCCGGCTTTTGACTGCTTATGGTGACTGCCTTTAAAAATTCCTCCTCAGAAGCCGCAAACAGCTCTTCCTTTGAAGCATAAAGCACGGCTATGGTCTCTCCCTCTTCCACCTTCTGGCCTGCCTTTTTCTTAAGGGCGATTCCAGCCGAATAATCAATCACGCTCTCCTTCGTAACTCTGCCGGCGCCTAAAAGCGAAGAAGCGATCCCGCATTGCTCTGTATTCATATGGGTGATATAGCCGCTCTCTAAGGCTTTCACTTCCCTTTCAAAGGCTACTCTGGCAAAAAGTGAAGTGTCTCTGATCACGGAAGAGTCCCCTCCCTGAGCTTCCACCATGGCAATAAGCCGCGCCAAAGCACTTCCGTCGGCAATGGCTCCTTCTGCCAGCGCCCGGCATTCTTCCATACTCCCTTTTCCTGCCAGATAGAGCATTCCGGCAGCCAGGCTTAAACAAACCGTCCTTAAATCTTCAGGCCCTCTTCCATGAAGAGTTTCCACTGCCTCAATGACTTCCAGGCTGTTGCCGATCAGGCTTCCCAGAGGAATGTCCATATTCGTTATGAGAGCCATGGTTCTCTTTCCTGCGTGCTCTCCGATTGCCACCATCTTCTCTGCCAGGGTGATGGAGTCTTCCAGGGTCTTCATAAATGCTCCGC
>NZ_DAMAUN010000035.1:51258-55375 GCF_032078915.1 Lacrimispora sp.
GTTTTCACATCCAGAAGAATACAGTCATTTCCTGCTGCCAGTTTTTTGCTCATAATGGAAGCAGCAATTAAGGGAATGCTGTCTACTGTTGCAGTCACATCACGGAGAGCATAGAGTTTTTTATCCGCTGGAGCCAGATTTCCGGACTGCCCGATCACGGAAAGCCCGGCGGTATTGACCACTTGAAAAAACTCTTCCTCTGTCAGGACAGTCCGCATTCCCGGTATGGATTCCATTTTATCAACGGTTCCTCCGGTATGTCCCAGGCCGCGGCCTGACATCTTCGCAACCTTGACCCCGCAGGCAGCCACAATTGGCGCCACCACCAGAGTCGTCTTATCTCCCACGCCTCCGGTGGAGTGCTTATCTACTTTCACTCCCTGGATAGGCGATAAGTCCACCATATCACCGGAATGAGCCACCGCATCCGTGAGAATGGCTGTTTCTTCATCACTCATTCCCTTAAAATAAATGGCCATCAGCATGGCGGACATCTGGTAATCCGGGATATCCCCTTTTACGTAGCCTTTGATCATAAAGCGGATCTCTTCCTCCGTCAAAGATTCTCCGTTCCGCTTTTTTGCAATTACATCGTACATTCTCATGACACTCAAAAACCTCCCTTATACTTATCCGTCCCGCTTTTTTGCCTATGTTTTCCGGACATTCAGGAATTTAAGTTCTTTTTTGTAAACCCTAAAGGAAGCAGTTCTTTTAAGGTATAGACGGAAAACTTCTCTCCCGCACCCAGAATGATCTTAAATTCCTCAGGATCACAGAATTCGGCCATTACCTGCCGGCAGACCCCACAGGGAGCGCATAGTTCTCCCTTTTCGCCCCTTTTATTCCCCACGATGGCTATGGCATCAAATTCCGCCGTCCCCTCTGAGACCGCTTTAAAAAATGCCGTACGCTCTGCACAGTTCGTGGGTGTAAAGGATGCATTTTCAATGTTGCAGCCACGGTAGACCTTTCCGTTCTTTGCTAACAGGGCTGCTCCAACGCAGAAATCAGAATAAGGTACATAAGCCATTTTCTGAGCCTCGTAAGCCTCTGCCACCAGCATGTTTTTTGTCCTCTCATCCAGATTCAAAGACACACCTCCTATTATTCTCCGGCTTATTCATTCCAGCAGTTACGAAAAGGGATTGCTCTGCAATCCCTTTGCCGGTTCATCAAATCTTTTCAAATCGTTCTACGTCAGTTACAAATATGGTAGCTCCGCCAAGTTCCACTGTCATCGGCATCATCATATATCCGGCTGAAACAGACGCGATATTTGGCGCCGGAACATTGCAGGTAATTTTTTGGCGTTTTCCGCAGGTATCTTTAATCAGAGTGATGACTTCCTCTACCTGTCCGTCATCCGTACCGATCATTAATGTAGAGTTTCCCTTCTTTAAGAAACCACCTGTTGTGGCAAGTTTTGTCACGCTGAACTGGTGTTCATTCAGCACATCAGTCACCCTGTTTCCATCATCTGAGCTGACGATTGCGTAAATAATCTTCATATCTACCACCTCGCTGTCTTATTTGGCAAAACTTTATTCGTTTGATTCCTCTATTATAAATCATAATCAGGAAAAATAAAACAGTAAAATAGAAAATAATTATCATTTCTTTGTTAAAAATTGATATCTCTCATTTTATCAAGCAGCTTTCGGTATATTCGATCTCTCATCCATGGCTCATTTACTGCCATTAAGCATTCTTCCACACCGAACCAGCCCACTGCGCTGTTTTCATCCTCTTTCTTATGAAGGACCTCCCTGTCATCCGCTTCCAGAAGATAGGTCACATTTAAGTGAAGGTGAGAGGAAACATAAGCTCCCCTCTTCTCATGACCGTCCACCGTCAGCACCTCCAGGGAAAAGATGTCCTCTGTAACCGGACTTACCGTTCTAATTCCGGTTTCTTCCATGGCTTCCCGGACCGCTACTAAAAGCAGATCCATTTCCCCATCTGCGTGGCCTCCGGTCCATGCCCAGGAATCATAGATGTTATGATAGGCCATAAGAACCTTATCGCGGGACCGATTTACTACCCAGGCTGACGCCGACATATGGGCGCCCAGACTTTCACGGAAAAATATGGATTCTCCTGACGAGAGATATTGAAGCAGCATCTCCTTATCCCTCTCTTCCTGCTCGTTATATGGTAAAAAGTCTTCTACTGTTTTCCTGAATTTCTCTTTGCAGTCCATGTCTTTCGTTCCTCCATCTTCCTGTGTTTTTAAGTCATACTCTACCATCTGGCGGATATATTTTTAATAGAATAAATTGAAATGAGGGTATTATATGGATTTATCAGCTCTTGTTTTTGCCGACAAAGATCCCTGGCCTCCCATAGAGGTCATGTCTCAAAATAAAGCGTATGCCGCCGCTATGCTTTCCAACATAGGCGATTGCAATTCCGAAATGTCTGCAATCAGCCTTTATATTTACAACAGCATGATTACGAGAAACTTCTTCTTTGATATAGCAGAATGCTTCCATAAAATCAGCATTGTTGAAATGCATCATCTTAATACCTTTGGCGAACTGTCCATCATGCTGGGCGCCGACCCCAGGCTGTGGAGCTATCAAAGCGGACGATTAAGGTATTGGACTCCCGCATGCAACCGCTATCCCACCCGGATCGGCCCCCTGGTTGCCAACGCTCTGGAAAGTGAGCTGGAAGCGATCCGGAAATACCAGTTCCAGGCCCAATGGATCGACGACTGCCGGATCAAGTCAGTATTAAACAGGATCATTGCTGATGAGCTTTGTCACGTACAGATCTTCCGGTTCATCCTGGCTGAGCTTAACGACGACTTTACTATCCCCCCTGCATTCCATGGATAGGCAGCAGTTCACCTGATTACTTACGCCGCTTTGCCATTTCATACAGGAACAACCCGGTACAGCCTGCCAGATAGCAGGCAATGTCCTTAAGATCAAAGGTTGAACCAATAATGATCCTTGCAATTTTATAATCGCCAAGGCCAAGCAGCTTCGCTAAATGAAAATACTGCCCCACCTCCGTCAATGCTGCGAAAACAAATATGTACAATGGGAGCAGTTTTACTTCTCTTCCCACAAATGACCTGATAAAGCAATAAATCAGAACCACAACCAACATGTCGCCAACGTATGGCCTGATGAATTTATCATTTACGAAAACAGCTATTAGCACTTCAATAATGAAGACTATGATAAACGCGCTTAGGTACTTCATGTTTAATCTGAATCTCACGATACACTCCTTTTTCAATCAGAATTAAGGCAGCACAGCCCAAAGCTTTACTGCCAGATAACCTCCGTCTTCACGGGTATTCTCATGCCGGAGGTTATATTCACCTGCTTCATAAGAATCGTATTTTTCATTTCTAAAGACCCTTTACTTTTAATTTATTGACTAAATCGACATAAAATTCGCAGACGTCAAAGCCTTCGATGTTCTTCCTTGTTAAGTCAATCATGTCGCCGTGGGAAATCCCTTGCCTGCTTTCAGGAGTCACTACGCCGAGGAAATCCCCCCATACCATTGATTTCGTGGAAACAAGCCCGTCGTTTTCACCTCCACCGAAAAATTTTATGATACCGTATCCTACATTAAGCGGAAACATAGTTCCAGAATAGGAACGAATACGCGAGCCGACGCTTTGATATAAAACGCCGGGAGCATCCTTCATAATCCCGTTCAGCCGTTCACACTCCTTATCGGTCAAATCTTTCAGGCCATTGAAAAAATCCGGATCGTCATCACCAAGCCTGGTATAGATGGACTCGTACTTATTCCCTATGGCCGCAACTGCCTTTTGGGGTATCTTCTCCAATAACTTACGCACGTAATTACAGCCCAGGTGGGGCGTGTTAATCGTCGTAAGCGACGCAATATATTGATCCATTCCGAAACAGCTTACCGCATACCGCGAATCAAGTCCGCCCTTGGAATGCGCAATAATATTGAGCTTTTCGCAGCCGGTCTCCCGGACAATATTAAGAATACACTCTTTTAATTCATTTGCGCATTGCTCCACCGATGCGGACGACTGATGGCTTCCGTAATAGATCACAGCTCCGTTATCCATAAGCTCCTTTGGTATCCGGCCCCAATAATTAAAGTTTTTCCAATC
>NZ_DAMAUN010000036.1:0-35642 GCF_032078915.1 Lacrimispora sp.
TTCCGTCGTCTCTTTAAAAGCGTTTGAATTTTCCACTTATGCGGTGCCCATGATAACGGGAGAGATCAAACGCTTTTTAAGAGACGACGGAATGATCAAAGTCAGCCGCTCCATAAAGGAAATGGGGCTTAAAGTGAAAAACGTCAGGGAAGAGTTAGTGTATCGATTTGGAAGAGAGCCTACGCTTGAAGAAATTGCAGGAGAAATAGGGGCCAGCAAAGAAGAAGTGGCGGCATCCATTGAGGCGGGCGCGGAAGTGGAATCCTTATACCGGTCCGTTAACAAAAATGACGAAAACAGCATTTTACTCATTGATAAAATTGAAGAGGAAAGTTCCGCCCAGGAAGAACTTTTAAACCGCATGGTGCTTCGGGAACTTTTAACGGCGCTTTCCGATAAGGACAGAGAAATTATTATCAGGCGTTATTATTATAATGAGACTCAAAGTCAAATTGCCGCAAAGCTTGGAATATCTCAGGTTCAGGTTTCCAGACTGGAAAAAAAGATTTTAAAACAGATGCGGGAAAAATTGTAGAATAAAATAATTTTATACGGCTCATACTAGCTTTGAAAACCAGAAAAAAGGATGTGAGCACGTATGGAATCCATAAAACATAAGCTTGTCATGGCGCTTCTTGTATTATGCCTGATTGCAGTAGCCGCTGCTATCTGGTATATGATTGCGGTTATGCCGGATGGAACAGAAAAAGAAGGGACGCTTGTAGAAGCCATTCCGGGATGGGAGATGATGGTTTCATGAGCAAGACCGTTTACTTGAATATCAGCCAGATTACAGAGGTTCATCACAAGGAGATCCAGTTAAAGGATGTGGCAGATGTTTATTGCGACGATACGGCCATCATGAATAAGTGTAAAGCTCTCCGGATCAAAACCATCCATTTGGACCGCAACAAAAGGTATATAGAAAAAACTCTGGATGTAATCAAGAAATTGATGGAAATGGATTCGACTCTACAGATCAATAATGTGGGAGAGGTAGATTTTATCATAGACTACCATAAGCCCAAATCACCCATGTGGGTCTGGCAGTGGATCAAAACCATTTTTGTCTGTATCGTATGTTTCTGCGGTGCATCCTTTGCCATTATGACCTTTAATAATGATGCCAGTGTTACGGACGTTTTTAAGGAAATTTACCGGGTTATCATGAAGCAGGAGTCAAGCGGATTCACGATTTTGGAGGTCAGTTATTCCGTTGGACTGGCTCTTGGAATTGTAGGATTCTTCAATCATTTCGCAAAATACAAGATCAATACCGATCCAACTCCGCTGGAGGTGGAAATGCGGCTTTACGAAGACAATATCAGTAAGACCCTGATCCAGAACGATGGAAGAAAGGAGTCGGATATTGATGTTTCTTAGAGAAGTATTTCTTGTTTTTATTGGGCTCAGCGCTGGCGGCATTATAGCAGCCGGCGTTTTTGCTTTTTTGGTAATTATTGGTGTATTTCCAAGATTGATCGGAGTGACCCACACGAAAAAGCACATTTTGCTCTTTGAGTCGGTCATCATTCTTGGCGGTGTACTTGGGAATGTATGGGATATTTATGAAATTCCCATAGGCTTTGGCGGAAATCTGGTTCTTGGAATATATGGAATTTCCGTAGGAATCTTTGTGGGCATCCTTGTCATGTCCCTAGCGGAGACTTTGAAAGCCCTGCCTATATTCAGCCGTAGGATTCATCTTGCTGTTGGTCTTCAATATTTGATCCTTTCCCTGGGGCTTGGCAAATTGATCGGTTCTCTGATCTATTTTACAGCGAATTTTGGACCGTAGCATTAGGGAAAGGAATGCATGGACGAGAAGGAGGAAAATAATGGAAATAAACAAAAAAGCTTATGAGGCTTATGTAAAGCAGGTGACTCCGGTGCACAAAAGGTGGCCGGGGATTATAAAGGCTTTTCTGGTGGGGGGAATCATATGTACCCTTGGCCAGTACAGTACAACCTTATTCATGAATACAGGTCTGGAAAAGGAAGCAGCCTCTGCCTGGACCACTCTGGTTCTGATCGCAGCCACGGTCATCCTGACCGGACTTAATATTTACCCAAAGATTACAAAGTTTGGCGGAGCAGGAGCTCTGGTGCCGATCACGGGTTTTGCCAATTCCGTTGTGGCTCCGGCTGTGGAATTTAAGGCAGAGGGCCAGGTGTTCGGTATCGGTTGTAAAATCTTTACCATTGCCGGTCCTGTCATATTATACGGGATATTAAGCTCCTGGATCCTTGGAATCATCGCCTATGTATTAAAGGCCTTTCAAATGCTGTAGGAATGAACCAGTCAGAGAAATGGAGAGAGAAAATGCAGATAGGAAAAGCAAGTATTAGATTTGAAGAACCTCCGATTATTGAAAGCATGGCTTCCATAGTCGGTAAAAAAGAAGGCCAGGGTCCCTTGGGAAGCTTGTTCGATGTGATAGAGCAGGATGACATGTTTGGGTCGGACAACTGGGAAAAGGCAGAAAGTGCCCTTCAGAAGCAGACGGCTGATCTGGCTATTGAAAAGGGAGATATCCGGAAAAAGGACATCCGATATTTGTTTGCAGGAGACTTACTGGGCCAGCTGATCGCCACCTCCTTTGGAACGGTAGATTTGGAAATTCCCTTATTTGGTTTGTTCGGAGCCTGCTCCACTATGGGAGAAGCTCTCAATCTGGGAGCTATGACCGTGGCAGGGGGATATGCGGATAAAGTCATGGCCATGGCTTCCAGCCATTTTGCAACGGCTGAAAAGCAATTCCGTTTTCCGCTGGGATATGGAAACCAGAGGCCGTTTTCCGCCTCGTGGACCGTCACCGGCTGCGGTGCGGTGGTACTCACCAAGCACAGAAAAGAAGGAATCGCAGCCATCACCGGAATCACTACCGGACGCATGGTGGATATGGGCATCAAAGACTCCATGAATATGGGGGCAGCCATGGCTCCTGCCGCCTTCCATACCATTCAGCAGAATTTTGATGATTTTCAGGTGGATGAATCCTATTATGACAAAATCATCACAGGAGATTTAGGCCAGGTCGGCCGGACGATCCTGCTTGATTTTATGAAGAATAAAGGACATGACTTAGAAAAGATCCATACCGATTGCGGGATCGAGATATTTAACAGCGGAGACCAGGACACCCATGCAGGAGGAAGCGGCTGTGGATGTGCGGCTTCCACCCTTTGCTCCTATATCCTTCCTAAAGTTCAAAGCGGTACATGGAAACGGGTCCTGTTCGTGCCCACCGGTGCCCTCCTTTCCACAGTGAGCTTTAACGAAGGTGAGACGATCCCTGGGATTGCCCATGCAGTTGTGATCGAAAATATGGGAAACCTATAGCCATGCAGAAATATTTGTACTGTTTGTGCGTGGGAGCTTGCTCACTAAGCACAAACAGTACAAATATTTCTATAGGGCGCAGCCCGCATTCATGATTTGGCGATGCATTTTCGCCAAATTATGAATGGCATGGCGGACACATTATATTAATAGTTGAAAGAAAGGAGACATCCATGGAATACTTGAAAGCATTTTTAGTCGGGGGAGCGATCTGTGCCCTGGTGCAGATATTAATGGATAATACAAAACTGATGCCCGGACGAATTATGGTACTTCTGGTAGTGACCGGAAGCATCCTTGGCGCGATTGGTATCTACCAGCCGTTTGCTGACTGGGCTGGAGCCGGGGCAACGGTTCCTCTTCTTGGCTTTGGAAACACCTTGTGGAAAGGGGTATCAAAGAGCATGGGAGAGGATGGGTTCTTAGGAATCTTTAAAGGGGGATTTACTGCTAGTGCTGTAGGAATCTCCGGAGCTCTGATTTTCGGTTACCTGGGATCCATTTTATTTAAGCCTAAAATGAAGAGCTGATACGATCATGATGGAACATAGTTCCGTAACAAAAAGGGTGCCTAAAAACCAAATTGGTTTTTAGGCACCCTTATGTTTTTCTTAATAGCCTCCCCAGGGAGGTATCTGCGTTGTACCGCCAGGATTCTGGGGTGTATGCCCAGGTCCATACTGCTGCGGAAGTCCGCTTGGTGAATCCAGATTATCTCCCGGAGGAAGGATAATGGAGTTTGCAGAATGAATGGTACAATAACCTGGCATTGCGAATTTGGAGTCATCCGTTGCCCCTTCTTCTCCCGCAGGAATTGCCATGAATATGGCGGTGGTCCGTTCCGGACAGTAAGGCGTTGGCAAACGGTGGGATACGGAGCAGACCGTTGCACGTACATGATTGTTGCATACGTCGGTGGGAACCGTACCTTTAGCAAAATATTCGGTGTATACCGCATTGCCTCTGGGATCGTTGTTACAGACGCCAGAGACTGCCAGTTTACCGGATTTACGGCAGATCTGAGCGGTTTCTATGCTGTCAGGCACCGGAAAGCCAGGATCGGACAATCCTTCATGGACCCTGGTCATGATTTTCCGCCATATGGGTTTATGGAAGGAGGTGCCTCCGTTTTGCTTCGTCAGTTTCTGGTTGTCGTCACAGCCGGCCCAGATACCAGCGGTATAATAAGGGGTATAGCCTACGAACCAGATATCGTTGTTTGCGGAGGTGGTACCGCTTTTTCCTGCTCCTGACATGCCGGGAATGCGGGCAGAAGCGCTGGTGGAACTTGGTCCCGAGCTTGAGAACTTTCTGCTGCTTTCCATGGAACCTGCCATGGCATCAGTTAAAAGGAATGCAGTGGAATCCTTTAATACCCGGTGGGTTTCCGGCGTATTGTCAATTAATACCTTTCCGTCATGATCCAGTATTCTGGTAAAAAATATGGGCTTTTTGTAAACGCCGCCGTTGGCGATGGTAGCAAAGGCACCGGTCAGTTCTAAGTTGGAAACACCGGTGGTGATTCCTCCAAGGGCCAGAGCCGGGTTATAATCGGTATCGGTTAAGGAGTTGATTCCGAAATTCTTGGCATATTCCACACCAAGCTGAGGTGTTACGGTTTCCATCAGGCATCGGACTGCCACGATGTTCATGGAGTAGATAATTCCATCACGTATGCTGGAGTAGCCTTGATAGCCGGAGCTGTACCAGTTGGAGAAGGTCTTATTGCCCACCGTATAGACGGAATCATAATAAACAGATCCCAGGGTGGCTCCGCAGGTGTCCATGGCAGGTGCAAAGGCGGTCAGAATCTTAAAAGTAGAGCCTGGCTGACGGTATGTGCCGCTGGCCCGGTTTAAAGTTAAGCTGGCTGTTTTTTGTCCACGTCCGCCGCTTATGGCTTTCACCTCTCCGCTTTTCTGATCCATGAGAACAAAGGAAGCCTGAGGCTGCAGTGTCTTGTGAAGGCTTTCCCCTATAATGGTATCCCCGTCTTTTAAAAGATAAGCCTTGTATCCATCGATATCGGCCTGGACAGCCTCTTCGGAATTATATAAGCCGTCAAATCCCGTATCTCCGTTTTCCTTGTGATAACGTTTTATATTTTCTTCGGAGTAATGGGTGGTCGTTCCATCCTTATGGGTAACAGACAGCCTGTATTCAACAGAATATCTGGCGGCTGAGTAGTTTTCAGGATTGTTGATTTCTTCATCTACAATGGTCTGAATCGCAGGATCCTGAGTGGTATAAATCGATAAGCCGCCGCTGTAAAGCATGTTGTGGGCCTGGGTGTCTGTATAACCTAACTGGTCCTTCATGGCTTTTTTGACCTGCTCTACCAGTTCATCCGTAAAATAGCTGTATGGGGTGGAGGTTTCCTTGGTGGCGGTATCTACGTTCTGGATCCTGGAATAAACATCATCGGACAGGGCTTCATCTTCTTCCTGCTTTGTGATATATCCCTGGTCATGCATATACTGAAGAATAACCTTTTGCTTGTCCGAATTGGCTTTTTGCCCTGTGATCGGGTTAAATTTTGAAGGGTTCTGGGTGATCCCTGCAAGGACTGCGCACTCTGATAAGGTTAAGTCCGATATGTTCTTATTGAAGTATCTTCTGGCAGCCACCTTAACTCCCAGGGAATTGTTTCCCAGGTTAATGGTATTCATATAGTTGGTTATGATCTGTTCCTTGGACATGGCCTCATCCAGCTGGACGGCTAAAAACCACTCCTGAAGCTTTCGCTCCAGCCGTTCCCCGAAGCTTTTTTCCATGCCGCCTCCGAATACGCTGTTTTTAATTAACTGCTGGGTAATGGTGCTTCCCCCGCCTGCGGTGGAATCCCCGGTCAGTACACCCCTGACGGCGCGGAGAATGGAACGCAAATCGATTCCATTGTGATCCCAAAACCGGGAATCCTCATAGGAAACAAAAGCATTGACGAGATTCTTCGGAAGTTCCTCATAACTGGCTTCCTCTCTGTTGGAACCTGCAGTTACCAAGGTTTCTGTGACGTTGCCGGCGCTGTCATAGACTGTTGTTGCATATTCATTTGGAACAATGGTTGCGATATCTACGTCAGGAGCATTGTCTATGATTCCTTTTACCATGCCGAAACAGATGCTGGCAACGACAATGCTGCCAAATAAGCATAGCACAAATAGACTCTTTAAAAAGGCAAGAAAGACCTTAGTGGTATATTTCCTTGCTTTTGAATTGGCAGATCTGATCTTTTTTTCTGTTGACTGTTTGCCATAATTCATAGGAAAACTCCTTTCCACTTTACTGCCCATGCTTTTTGGGCATAAAGGTATACCCGCAGGGTGTTTCCACTTTACTGCCCATGCTTTTTGGGCATAAAGGTATGCCCGCATGGCATTACCGGTATATTATACCAAAAATTGTTGTGCAATTCAACACCTACCATTTTTGGAGATAATCCGGCAAAATATACATGGAAGCTTGCCTGGGCTTATACTTTTGGGTATAATGGGGGTGATCGGTTAAAAAGAAGAAATGAGGAAGTTTATGAGAAAGTCTTACAGGATTTTGTATCAGGGCGGCACAGGGGAAATTACAGAGAAAAAATCCCGGTTCATTGCTAATTTAAAACCTGTGGAATCAGAGGAAGAAGCGCTTGCGTTTATAGAGGAAACACGAAAAAGGTACTGGGATGCAAGGCATAACTGCTACGCCTGGATTATCGGGAGGGGCGGGGAAGAAAAGCGCCTGAGTGATGATGGGGAGCCCAGCCAGACTGCGGGAAAACCCATGATGGATGTTCTGGAAGGAGAAAAGCTTGTAAATCTCTGCGCAGTGGTGACCCGGTACTTTGGAGGGACGCTTCTTGGAACAGGAGGCCTGGTAAGAGCTTATTCAAAGGCTGTGCAGGAAGGGTTAAAGGACTGTACGGCTCTAACCGCAAAACCGGCGGTGAAGCTTTCTATTACTACGGATTATAACGGTATTGGAAAGATCCAGTATCTTCTGGGACAGCGGGAAATCACGACTCTTGGAACTGAATACACCGACCGGGTGGAGCTTACTGCCCTGGTTCCTGATGAGGCCTTAGATAAGCTTCGGGCTGATATTACAGAGGTGACAGGCGGGAGAGCAGGACTCCTTCTGTCAGGAGAGGTCTACTACGGTATTTTTAATAAAGAGGTGGTTCTGTTTCCAGGATAAAAAAGGAAGGCATTAAGAAACTGTCGAAAAAAGAAGAAAAATCTTGCAATATGAAATATAGGATGATATACTGAATAATCGTGATAATGTAAATGAAACTAAGGGCAGAGTTGGTCCTTAGTTTTTTATGATATGGGAACAGGATTGCCTGTATTATAAAAATGTACTTTGGCCGGTATATCCTCTGGGAGGCCGGGGTACATTCTTTGTTTAAAGAAGAGAAAGAAGAGTACATTTATGAAGATGAAAAGAGAAGACGTAAGAAATGTGGCGATTATTGCCCACGTCGATCATGGTAAAACAACACTGGTAGACGCCCTGCTTAAGCAAAGCGGCATTTTCCGTGAGAATCAGGAAGTCATGGAGCGTGTAATGGATTCCAATGATATCGAGAGAGAGCGGGGAATCACCATTTTATCCAAGAATACGGCAGTTCATTACAACGGAACCAAGATTAACATCATTGATACCCCTGGCCACGCGGATTTCGGCGGCGAGGTGGAGCGTGTTTTAAAGATGGTAGACGGCGTAATCCTGGTTGTGGATGCCTATGAAGGAGTTATGCCTCAGACAAAATTCGTGCTTCGGAAAGCGTTGGAGCTTGGACTGTCTGTGGTAACCTGCATCAATAAGATTGACCGTCCCGAGGCAAGACCCATGGAGGTAGAGGAAGAAGTATTGGAGCTTCTCATGGACCTTGATGCCAACGAGGAACAGC
The DNA here is from genome assembly GCF_032078915.1 of Lacrimispora sp. Lineage (GTDB taxonomy): Bacteria > Bacillota > Clostridia > Lachnospirales > Lachnospiraceae > Lacrimispora. Next base: position 8,247 of record NZ_DAMAUN010000036.1, read on the forward strand.
TGGACTGTCCTTTTGTCTATGCTTCCGCAAAGGCCGGATTTGCTAAAAAAGACCTTGATGATCAGGAAACCGACATGGCTCCTTTGTTTATGACTATCATTGATCATATACCGGCTCCGGAAGGTGATTCAGATGCAAATACCCAGCTGCTTATCAGCACCATTGACTACAACGAATACGTTGGACGTATCGGCGTGGGCAAGGTGGATAACGGCAGAATCAAAGTGAATCAGGAGTGCGTGATCGTAAACCACCATGATCCGGATAAATTCCGTAAGGTTAAAGTTGGAAAGCTGTATGAATACGAAGGCCTTAATAAGGTAGAGGTTCAGGAAGCTACCGTCGGTGCCATTGTTGCCATTTCCGGAATTGCGGATATCCACATCGGTGATACCCTTTGCTCTCCGGAAAAACCGGAGGCGATTCCGTTCCAGAAGATCTCAGAGCCTACGATCGCCATGAATTTCATGGTAAATGACAGCCCTCTTGCAGGACAAGAAGGAAAATACATTACCTCCCGTCATATCAGAGAGCGCTTATTCAGGGAATTGAATACGGATGTCAGCCTTCGGGTGGAAGAGACCGATTCTCCGGACTGCTTTAAGGTTTCCGGCCGCGGGGAGCTTCATCTGTCTGTTTTGATCGAGAACATGAGAAGAGAAGGCTTTGAATTCGCTGTCAGCAAAGCTGAGGTTTTGTACCATTATGATGAGAGGAACCACAAGCTTGAGCCCATGGAGATCGCTTATGTTGACGTTCCTGAGGAATTTACCGGTGCAGTCATTCAGAAGCTTACAAGCCGTAAGGGAGAGCTTCAGGGCATGAGTCCAGCCAATGGAGGCTATACAAGACTGGAATTTGCAATTCCTTCCAGAGGTCTGATCGGCTACCGGGGAGAATTCATGACGGATACAAAAGGAAACGGAATCATGAATACGTCATTTGACGGCTATGCAACCTTTAAGGGAGAGTTATCCTACCGTAAGACAGGATCACTGATCGCTTATGAGTCAGGAGAATCCATTACCTACGGCTTGTTCGGTGCCCAGGAAAGAGGAAGCCTGTTTATCGGGCCTGGAGTAAAGGTTTATTCCGGCATGGTTATCGGACAGAATCCTAAGGCAGAAGACATCGAAATCAATGTTTGTAAGACGAAAAAACTGACCAACACCCGATCCTCCAGTGCAGATGAGTCTCTTAAGCTGACGCCTCCAAGGGATATGAGCCTGGAGCAGTGTCTTGACTTTATTGATACCGATGAGCTTTTAGAAATCACCCCTTCAAACCTTCGGATCAGAAAGAAAATTTTAGACCCTACCTTAAGAAAAAGGTCAACTATTAATAAAAAGTAATTGACGTAAATTGTAATTTAAAGGAAGATACTGCCCTCGTTAGCCGAAAATTCGGCAAAGAAGCAGTATCTTCTTTTATTTTTCGGCGCATTCTGCCCTGATGTGTCGATATTTTTGGATTGTTTTCTATCATTTTAGAGCATTCTCTCACATAAATTTAATATTAGCTGTGAAGCATATTAGCAAATAAGTGAAAGAAGAGGGGAAATACAATGTCAGAAAAAATGATTGAAAACAACAAAGTGAGCGTCATCGGAGAGATCGTCTCCGGCTTCACCTTCAGCCATGAAGTATTTGGAGAAGGATTCTATATGGTGGATGTTGCGGTAAATCGTCTTAGTGAACAGGCAGATATCATACCGCTCATGATTTCAGAACGTCTTATTGACGTAGAAGGAGATTACTCAGGCTTAACGGTGGAAGCTATTGGTCAGTTCCGTTCCTATAATCGTCATGAAGGAACAAAAAACCGGCTGGTGCTTTCTGTTTTTGTGAGAGAAGTCCATTTTATAGAAGAGTTTACGGATTACACAAAGACCAATCAAATTTTTCTGGATGGATACATATGCAAAGCCCCCATTTACAGAAAAACACCTTTGGGAAGGGAAATTGCGGACCTGCTCCTTGCAGTTAACCGCCCATATGGGAAATCAGATTACATACCCTGCATCGCATGGGGAAGAAATGCCAGATATGCTTCCGGATTCACAGTAGGAACAAGAGTAAAAGTATGGGGAAGAGTCCAGAGCAGGGAATACACCAAAAAATTAACTGAAACAGAATGTGAAAAAAGAGTAGCTTATGAAGTATCAGTCAGCAAACTGGAATGTGCGGAGTAAACGCTGTTATTTATAAATATGTGGAATGCCTTACAGGCTTGCCTTTTCGCCCGGTCATGGGGGGCGGATTCTTCCCGGAATGCATGGGAAATATTAAGGAAACGGTAAGAAAACTTGCAAAAGTATTAAAATTATGATACTATAATCAGGTTCTAACATAATATATAAATAATTGCTTTTTAGCTGTTATGAGGTGCTTAAGGATGAATAAAGGTGCGATACAGGTTATATGCGGGGAAGGTAAAGGAAAGACTGCAGCCGCTATGGGTATGGGAATCGGAGCTCTGACAAAAAACAAAACTGTGATCATGATACAGTTTTTAAAGGGCTGCCCCGGCCGGGATTCTTTTGATATTATGAAACGCCTGGAACCTGAGATGAAAATATTCCGGTTTGAAAAGTCCGATTGCTTTTTTGAAAGCCTTTCCAAAGAACAGCAGGAAGAGGAGCGGATGAATATCCGCAACGGTCTGAATTTCGCCAGAAAGGTCGTATCAACAGGAGAGTGCGATATGCTGATCCTGGATGAAATCCTCGGACTTCTGGACCAGAAAATCATAGAAGCAGAGGAGCTGGCAAAGCTGCTTCAGTCCAAAGTTGATGAGATGGAAGTCATATTAACCGGTAAGGTTTTTCAAAAGGAAATGGAACCGTATGTAGACAGTATTCTGGAAATCAACCATGTTAAAGTTGACAACACAATATAATAATGATAGTATGGTAACATACATATTAGAGTAGAGGTTGCGTTGCTTATAAGTACCCTGTCCGATGTATCAGGTACAGATGAGGGCAGGGGGAAGGAAGAGACGCCGAAGAACGGTATGGCCTGAGCATGCCTGTTCTGGGCATATGGTTAAGAGCCATATGACTGTCATCCTTTTGGATGGGGAGCTACTTAAAGAAGGATGAGATTACCAGATTCTAAACTTTAAGAGCTGACCCTGTTGTCAGCTCTATTTTTAATTCATAGGAGTTTAAGTCCGGTGAAAGAAAAACGCTCCGCTACGGATGCGTACGACCCGCATGGGCCGGATGAAAGTTTACTGAGTATGATGAAAAAGAATCAGGAGGAAGATATCATGGCAATTTATGAAGGCGCAGGTGTAGCGCTTGTCACACCATTTAAGGAGAACAGAGATGTAAACTATGAGAAGCTGGAGGAATTGGTAGAAGAACAGATTGCTCTGGGAACGGACGCTATCATTGCATGCGGGACAACAGGCGAGGCGTCCACCATGACTCATGAGGAACATCTGGACGTGATTAAATTCGTATGCCAGGTAACGAAAAAACGGATCCCGGTCATTGCAGGAACCGGTTCTAATTGCACGGAGACGGCTGTTTTTCTGTCTGAAGAGGCGGAAAAACACGGTGCTGACGGGCTTCTTCTCGTGTCTCCTTACTACAATAAGGCAACTCAGAATGGACTGAAGGCTCATTTTAAAGCAGTCGCTGATATGGTGAGGATCCCCATTCTTCTTTATAATATCCCTGCAAGAACCGGGGTAACCATTGCGGCTGAGACCATAGCAGATTTATGCTTGCATGTCCATAATATTGTAGGAGTAAAGGAAGCCAGCGGCAATTTTTCGGCCATAGCGGATATCATGAACCTTTCGGACGGCCGTGTGGATTTATATTCCGGCAATGACGATCAGATCGTCCCAATGCTGTCCCTGGGAGGAAAAGGCGTTATTTCCGTCCTTTCCAACATTGCGCCTTCCCAGACCCATGAAATCTGTGAGTCTTATTTTAAGGGAGATGTAAAACGAAGCGCTGCACTTCAGCTTGCTGCGATTCCTCTGATCAATGCCTTGTTCTGTGAGGTTAATCCCATTCCGGTTAAGGCTGCTTTGAATCTTATGGGAAAGGCTGCAGGTCCTATGCGTCTGCCTCTTACCGAGATGGAGCCTAAGAATCAGGAACGTTTAAGAGAAGCCATGAAAGAGTATGGAATTTTATAATCGGTAAATGATATACCTATAGAAGAAAAGAGGATAGCATGATTAGGATGATAATGCACGGCTGTAATGGGGCAATGGGTCAGGTGGTATCCCAGATTGCGGCAGAGGAAACGAATATAACCATTGTTGCGGGAATCGATCCCCATGATACCAGGCAGAACCGGTATCCGGTATTTCCGTCACTGGAAGCCTGCAGGGAAGAGGCGGATGTGATCGTGGATTTTACCTCCTCTAACGCAGTGGACAGCCTTCTTGATTACAGTGTTAAGAAAAAAATACCTGTGGTAGTATGTACCACCGGACTTTCGGACGAACAGATTAAAAAGCTTGAGGAGGCTTCCGGTCATGTTGCAGTCCTTAGGTCTGCCAATATGTCTCTTGGCGTCAACCTGCTTATGAAGCTGGTAAAAGAGGCAGCCCAGGTCCTTGCGGTCTCAGGCTTTGATATTGAAATACTGGAAAAGCACCACAATAAAAAGCTTGATTCCCCAAGCGGAACGGCTCTTGCCCTGGCGGATTCCATAAATGAGGCCATGGATCAGGAATATCATTATGTTTATGACAGAAGCCAGGTCAGAAAGGCCAGAGATAAAAAAGAGATCGGGATCCAGTCTGTCCGCGGAGGAACGATTGTCGGGGAACATGATGTAATTTTTGCCGGAACGGATGAGATCATTACCTTCCATCACACTGCATATTCCAAGGCGATTTTTGCAAAAGGCGCTGTTTCAGCAGCAAAATTCCTGGCAGGAAAAGCTCCGGGATTATATACCATGAAAGATGTTATAAAATCATAAATTTTCCAATATCTTCCACCATAATTCGTTCTTCCTTTACACATACTAATCGTAGAAAATGAAAGGAGAATGTATTATGAAAAGAATAAAACCTTATGCAATTACCCTTATTGTCATTATGACAGTAATGTGTCTGACTGCTTGCGGAACCACAAAAGGAAACAATGGAACCTCGGCAGGCACCACTGGTGCAACAACCCAGACAACTGCAGCAACAACAACCAAAGCTACTACTGAAACTACTACTACGACTGACACAACAGGCGCAGGAGCAAATGAGAGCACTGGTGTGATTAACGATGTTGTTAATGATGTAGAAAAAGGGGTTGATAATATTACAGGGGAAAGCAATGGCCAGCCTACTTCAGGAGCCACAAAAGCACCATAATAGAACGAGATCTGCAATAAAAAAGCTTCAGGCATGGAATCTTTGCTTGAAGCTTTTTTTATTATAAGATATAATATGTTTGAAACATATCTTGAAGTATTTTATCAGCGGTTCTATTTTTTATCAAAAAAGACCATATTCTGGCCAATGATTCAGTGACTATGCCATAATAACAAGCCTTCCCGGCAGAGAGGCAAAACGTCCATGAAAAGGAAAATTGATTATTTTAAATATCAGCGGTATAATAATAAAAGAAAGAAGCCGTGGAGAAGTCTTAAACAAGCGATTCCTCACAAGGAAGGCTTAAATATCCGTCTGAGAAGAGGCTTGCTGCTTCTGATCCTTTTGGAGGCGGCAGTATTTATCCTGCCGTATGGAGAAACATTTGTAAGTAATCCTCATGGATTTCTTCCTGTTTACAGAGAGGCGGAGGTTATTAAGGAACCGTGGGCAGAATCCTTTTGGGGCCGGAAAACCGGGGAGACAAAAGAGCAGGGGCTTTCTGTTGACTGGAAGGAAGGCAAGGTTAAGTTCTGGCAAAAAGTAGAGCGTGTGATCCTTCAGGGACCTGATTGAGAAACAAAATCGCAGAAGGGTCATAAGTATTTATAATAATAAAACCAGTTGCAATCCTATTTTTACTGTATTATAATTTCTACTGAAACACCGTAGTTTTATTTGAAAAACTTATAAATTAATTCAGTAAAGGACAGGTGGATACCGTGGAAAAAAGAGAATTGCTGTATGAGGGAAAAGCGAAAAAGGTTTATACAACGGAGAATCCGGATGTATTGGTTGTTTCATACAAAGACGATGCCACAGCATTTAATGGCCTTAAAAAAGGCACCATTGTAGGGAAAGGTGCGGTCAACAACCGGATGACCAACTTTATTTTCAAAAAGCTGGAAGCCAAAGGCGTACCCACTCATCTGGTGGAGGAGTTGAGCGACCGGGAGACTGCAGTGAAGAAAGTGGAGATCATTCCCCTTGAGGTGATCATCAGAAACTATTCCGCCGGAAGCTTCGCCAAGAAGATGGGGATGGAAGAAGGCGTGAAATTCGCTTGTCCGACTCTTGAATTCAGTTATAAAAATGATGATCTGGGCGACCCGTTCATCAACGACTACTACGCATTGGCCCTTAATCTGTCCACTCAGGAAGAGATCGACAAAATCACAGAATATGCCTTTAAAGTAAATGAAGTTCTGATAGAGTATTTTGACGGTTTAAACATTGATTTGATCGACTTTAAGATTGAGTTCGGCCGTTATCATGGAGAAGTCATTCTGGCTGACGAGATTTCTCCTGACACATGCAGACTATGGGATAAGGATACCCATGAAAAGCTGGATAAGGACCGTTTCCGCAGGGATTTAGGAGGCGTGGAGGACGCATACGAGGAAGTGTTCCGCCGCCTTGGCATCCGGTAAGCAGCATAGAGAGAAATACCTGCGGGTATACCTGTATGCCCAGAGTGCATGAGCAGAAAAGAGGAAAAGACATCAAATGAATAACGAATTGAATTTCAATTTTGAGGATGAGCTGCATGAGGAATGCGGCGTATTCGGAATGTACGATTTTGACGGCGGCGACGTTGCTTCCACCATTTATTATGGATTGCTTGCATTGCAGCACAGAGGCCAGGAAAGCTGCGGAATTGCGGTCAGCGATACCGGCAGTTCTAAGGCAAAGGTAAGCGCCCATAAGGGGATGGGGTTATGTAATGAGGTCTTTACACCGGAAATTTTAGAAGGCCTCCGCGGCGACATCGGCGTAGGTCATGTTCGTTATTCTACTGCAGGCAGCAGCACACGGGAGAATGCCCAGCCGCTTGTTCTTAATTATCTGAAAGGAACATTGGCCATGGCTCATAACGGCAATCTGGTCAATGCACCGGAGTTAAAACGTGAGCTTGAGTATAACGGAGCCATTTTCCAGACGACGATTGATTCAGAGGTGATCGCTTACCACATTGCAAGGGAGAGAGTGAAAGCTGCTACCGTTGAGGCTGCTGTAGTAAATGCCATGAAAAAGCTTCGAGGAGCTTATTCCCTTGTCATAATGAGTCCCCGTAAGATAATCGGAGCCAGGGATCCTTATGGATTTAAACCTCTGTGTATTGGAAAACGTGATAACGCCTATATCCTGGTATCGGAAAGCTGCGCCCTTGATACCCTTGGTGCAGAGTTTGTCCGGGACGTTTGTCCCGGGGAAGTCGTGACCATTACAAAGGAGGGAATCGTTTCCGATACAAGCCTCTGCCTTGTGGATAAGTCAAAGGAAGCCAGATGTATTTTTGAATATATTTATTTTGCCAGGCCGGACAGCGTGTTTGACGGTGTCAGCGTTTATCATTCCAGGATGTGCGCCGGCCGTGCTTTGGCCATGGATTCTCCGGTGGAAGCGGACCTTGTGGTCGGAGTGCCGGAATCAGGCAACGCCGCTGCCCTGGGATATTCCCTTCAGTCAGGAATCCCTTATGGGACCGCTTTTATAAAGAATTCCTATGTTGGCAGGACATTTATTAAGCCAAAGCAGAGCAACCGGGAATCTTCGGTCAGAATCAAGCTTAACGTGTTAAAGGAAGCGGTAATGGGGAAGCGGGTCATCATGATCGACGATTCCATAGTCCGTGGAACGACCAGCGCCCTTATTGTCAACATGCTTCGGGAGTCAGGGGCAAAGGAGGTCCATATCCGGATCAGTTCCCCGCCGTTTCTCCATCCCTGTTATTTTGGAACCGATATACCTAACGAGGATCAGCTGATGGCACATAACAGAACCATTGATGAAATAAGAGATCTTCTGGGAGCGGATTCTCTGTCTTACTTAAAGATCGAACGGTTGAATGAAATGGCAGAAGGACTTCCGATCTGTACCGCATGCTTTAGCGGAGATTATCCCATTGAGCCGCCTAAGGAGGACATTCGGGGAGAATACACGGAATAAAAATGGATATTAATAGAGACGGGGACCGCCGTGTTGACTGGATTTATCCAGCCGGAGGGTCCCCGGTTTCTCTTCCCATCAAATAAAAAATATGTTACTATGAATGTAAATGAAGCCCAAGGAGGAATATAAGAACCATGACAGATAGATACCAAAGCCCGCTGTCTGAGCGATATGCAAGTAAGGAGATGCAGTATATCTTTTCACCGGACAGGAAATTTAAGACATGGAGAAAGCTGTGGGTTGCCCTGGCGGAGGTTGAAAAGGAACTGGGACTTCCCATAACAGAAGAGCAGATAGAGGAATTAAAAGCCCATCAGGATGATATTAATTACGATGTTGCAATACAGAGGGAAAAAGAGGTCCGTCATGATGTTATGTCTCATGTATATGCATATGGCGTCCAGTGCCCTAAGGCAAAAGGAATCATCCATCTGGGGGCCACCTCCTGCTATGTGGGTGACAATACCGATTTGATCGTCATGACAGAAGCGTTAAAGCTGGTCCGCAGAAAACTTATCAATGTGATTGAAGAACTGTCCCGGTTTGCTGATTCATATAAGGACCTAGCGACCCTGGCTTTTACCCACTTCCAGCCGGCTCAGCCCACCACCGTAGGGAAAAGAGCGACGCTTTGGCTTCACGATCTGGCCATGGACTTAGAAGATCTGGACTATATCCTCGGTTCCATTCGCCTTCTTGGCTCTAAGGGCACCACAGGAACACAGGCCAGCTTTCTGGAGCTGTTTGACGGCGATATGGACAAGGTGAGAAGGGCAGATTCCATGATTGCCAAGAAGCTGGGATTTGACGGCTGCTATCCGGTTTCCGGCCAGACCTATTCCAGAAAGGTGGACAGCCGTGTGGTCAATGTTTTAGCAGGTATCGCCCAGAGTGCCCATAAATTTTCCAATGATATCCGCCTTTTGCAGCATTTAAAGGAAGTAGAAGAGCCTTTTGAAAAGAGTCAGATCGGTTCTTCCGCCATGGCTTACAAGCGCAATCCTATGAGAAGCGAGCGGATGGCGTCCCTGTCCAATTACGTGATGGCAGATGTGATGAATCCTATGCTGGTTTCTTCTACCCAGTGGTTTGAGAGAACACTTGATGATTCTGCCAATAAAAGATTAAGCATTCCAGAAGGGTTTTTGGCAGTTGACGGAATATTGGATCTTTATCTGAATGTTGTGGATGGGCTTGTGGTATATCCCAAGGTAATAGAAAAGCACATGATGGCAGAGCTTCCCTTTATGGCTACGGAAAATATTATGATGGCTGCGGTAAAGGCCGGCGGGGACAGGCAGGAGCTTCACGAACGGATCAGGGAACTGTCTATGGAAGCAGGCCGGAATGTAAAGGTCAATGGCCTTGACAACAATTTGCTGGAGCTGATCGCAGCAGATCCCTCCTTCAACCTTTCTTTGGAGGATTTAAAGAAAAGCATGGATCCCAAAAGATATGTGGGCTGCGCTCCGGCCCAGGTAACTGCTTATCTGGAAGAAGTGGTTAAGCCTCTTCTTGAAGCAAATAGGGAACTTCTCGGGATGAAAGCAGAGATTCACGTATAAAGGCTTGCAGGCAGACGTCAGAGATTATGAGAGGTCTGCCTTTGCTTTTTCATTTTTCATATCAGGAGGAAGTCATGAGCAGTAATTTAGAGCATTACAAGGTGTTTTATTATGTGGCCCAGCTAAAAAGCATCACTTTGGCGGCGGAGAAGCTGTGTATATCCCAGCCTGCCGTGAGTCAGGCTGTAAGGCAGCTGGAAAAAGCTTTGGACAGCCAGCTGTTTCTGCGTACCTCCAAAGGGGTTCGTCTGACCCGGGAGGGAGAATTTTTTTACGGATATGTAAAATCAGGTTTAGAAAACATCTGGCATGGGGAAAGTATGTTAAACAGGCTAAAAGATCTGGATACGGGAGAGGTGCGGATCGGAGCCAGTGATATGACGCTTCAGTTTTATTTACTGCCCTATCTGGAAAAGTTCCATGAGCTGTATCCTGGTATCAAGGTTAGTGTTTCCAACGGGCCTACGCCTGAAACGCTCCGGTATTTATATGACGGCAAGATTGATTTCGGAGTGGTCAGCACTCCCTTTGAGGCAAAGAGCGAGGTCATGCGCAACGATGTAAAGGAAATCAGGAACGTGTTTGTGGCGGGGGATAAGTTCCGCTATTTAAAGGATCAGGAGCTGGATTATGATATTTTAAAGGAACTGCCCTGCATATTTCTTGAAAAGAATACCAGCACAAGAACATTTATGGATGAATATCTGGCAGGCCATGGAATCGTGGTAGAGCCGGAGTTTGAGCTTTCCACCAGTGACATGATCGTTCAGTTTGCCATGCGGAACCTTGGAATAGGCTGTGTGATGTCAGGGTTTGCACAGATGGAGCTTAAAAAGGGGAGTCTTGTGGAGCTTAAGTTCCAGGAAGAAATGCCGAAACGCCATTTTACCATTGTCACTGATATCAAAACGCCCGTATCTCCTGCAGGAAAGCGCCTTTTACAACTGATGACAGATGACATAATTTAAACTTATGCCAAATATAATTAATATTAATTTTACTTATGCGTATTCATGAGTTATCATAGGTAAGTAAAAGGCAATTTTTTCACTCGAAGGAGGAGCAATCATATGGTAAGAGCAATTGTAGGCGCCAACTGGGGCGACGAAGGAAAAGGTAAGATCACGGATATGCTGGCAAAGGAATCGGATATCATCATCCGTTATCAGGGAGGCAGCAATGCCGGACACACGATCATCAACAACTATGGAAAATTCGCCCTTCACCTTCTGCCGTCAGGCGTTTTCTATAATCATACCACCAGCGTCATCGGCAATGGTGTGGCATTAAATATCCCGTTCCTGGTAAAGGAAATCGAGGAACTGGTAAGCAAGGGTGTTCCAAAGCCTGACATTCTGGTTTCTGACCGTGCCCAGATCCTGATGCCATATCACATTCTGTTTGACCAATATGAAGAGGAACGTCTTGGTAAAAGATCTTTTGGTTCCACAAAATCAGGGATTGCTCCATTTTACTCAGATAAATATGCAAAGATCGGATTTCAGGTCAGCGAGCTTTTTGACGAAGAATCTTTAAAGGAAAAGGTTGACCGGGTTTGTGAAACAAAGAATGTTTTAATGGAGCATCTCTATCACAAACCGGCCATGGACCCGCAGGAACTGTTTAAGACTCTTCTGGAATACCGTGAGATGGTGAAGCCATATGTGTGTGATGTGTCCAAATACCTTCATGAGGCAATCAAGGCGGGCAAGAATATCCTTTTGGAAGGCCAGCTGGGATCGTTAAAGGATCCAGACCATGGGATTTATCCTATGGTTACATCATCCTCAACACTTGCGGCCTACGGCGCCATTGGCGCAGGCATTCCACCTTATGAGATTAAGAACATTACCACTGTGGTAAAGGCTTATTCCAGTGCAGTAGGGGCAGGTGCGTTTGTCAGCGAGCTATTCGGAGATGAGGCAGATGAACTGAGACGGCGCGGAGGAGACGGCGGCGAATATGGAGCAACTACCGGAAGGCCAAGACGTATGGGCTGGTTTGACGCAGTTGCATCCAGGTACGGATGCCGGATCCAGGGGTCCACAGAGGTTGCCCTCACCGTTCTTGATGTGCTTGGATATCTTGACGAGCTTCAGATATGTGTGGGCTATGAGATCGACGGAACTGTTACCAGAGATTTCCCCACAACCATAGAACTTAACAAAGCAAAACCGGTATATAAAAGCCTTCCAGGCTGGAAATGTGAGATCAGAGGAATTAAAAATTACGCGGATCTTCCGGAGAACTGCAGGAATTATATTGAATTCATAGAGAAAGAGATCGAAACGCCCATAACCATGGTTTCCAATGGACCGGGTAGAGATGAAATTATCTTTCGCAAATGATCATACGGGAACAAATAGAAAAATAGAGAACAAAGAATTTGATTTATGAGAAAAGCTGCAGGATTTTGAAGTCCTGCGGCTTTTTTGTGTACGCCATGCATATGGTGTATCGTCAGGTGGTGAAAGTTAATGAGAATATGATGAGTTGTCGTATATAGTGAAACCACCTCTTTCACTATGCCCTTTCAAGCGGCTGTGTACTGCACCGAAAGGAGCCGCCCAGACTCCTGGAGATTTCAAAATCAATATACTCCACTGTGATACCTCTTGCCTTTAGCTGCTCTGCGATATATTCGAATTGAGGGTCTAAAATATACGTAGACTCATTAATTGGAAGTCCATTCACCGCCAAATAGGCGATATCTTTGTAAGGAACAGAGATCTTATCCCAATCCTTTAGGGATTCCGGTATTCCATTTATAAGGGCTTCTTCACAAATAATCATCAGTCCGTTTCTTACAAGGCTTAACGCACAATCCAAATGCAGTACATCCTGTTTTAACGGAACCTCGACCACTTCATAACCAAAATGGGATAAAAATGATTGAAGCCATAGATAACCGTTATGATTAGAGGCCAAGCCTGAATTACCCACGAAAACTGTTTGATCTAAGACAAGAACATCTCCGCCTTCTAAAAAAGGACCCTGCTCAGCTTCAATCCCTTCTGAACTATCAGGTCTTGGTACAGAAACATAGAAGGCTCCCGTGAGGTAAGCTTCTTTAACAAGGATATCTCTGATTGGCAAAACTTCATTTCTGCGATGGAAAAAACGTAACGACCCTTCAATAATGGAGGGGCCAATTGTAAAGAAAGGATCACGTACAAAGAAATTACAGGAGCCGAACTCTCTGCCGGATTCTTTCTCATAATCAGTCAGCAACCGGGGGCGTACGACTTCAACTCCATACTTCTCAAGGACTTCTTTTAAGTTTTCCCGTTCTTTTTCCCATTTTCTTTGGCGCTCAGGGAAAACCTCTTTATAATTCCTTCCTGCAGTATCTACGCCTTCAAGCAGGTTTAAGCTTTCCTCTGAAAGAAATGCATCATCTTTAAAATTTTCCGTCTGGCCCGGAAAGATAAATTCTGATTGCGTTAAAACAACCTTTTTTAAAGGAGCAAATTCACTTTTTACTTTTATTCTGTTCGTTTCCATATAAATTCATTTCCTTTCCATTTCATTTTATTAATCAGGACCATTTCATATTATTCCACACAGGAAAGAATATCATTGACAATTTCCCTGCACCATGACATTATAAGGTATCGTGTAACCCTATAGTCAAGAGGAGGTAGAAAAAAGTGTCCCATAATCAGTATCTGACTACTAGTGAATTTGCAAAAGCCTGCGGAGTGTCCAAATATACCCTGTTTCATTATGATGATATCGGCATTTTAAAGCCAGAATATGTAAATGACAAAGGTTACCGTTTTTATTCTTTGAAGCAATTTTCCACTTTTGATATTATTATTATGCTGCAGGAAGCAGGAACACAGTTAAGCGAGATAAAAGAATACTTGGACCATAAGAGTCCTGCCCGGTTTCTTTCTGTTTTGAAGCAGAAAAAAGAGCAGTTAGTTATAGAGCAAAAAAAGATTAAACGGATGGAACGATTGCTGCAAATGATCTATGATATGACGAAAAATGCTTTGCAGGTAGTTTGCGATGTTCCGTTTATACAAGAATTTGAGGAGGAATATTTAATTACAGTGGCGTTATCTCCGGAGGGGATTGAAAAAGAAGACATGAAAAATATGGGAGAACATTTTGACTATTGTGCCGATCACCATATCGAGTATACCTACCCGTCAGGCATTATGAACGGAAAAGATCATTTGGAACGGGGGGTTTATAATAAACCGGATTTCTTTTTTAATAAATTAGTAAAGAAACAAAAAGGGGAAAAAGTTCATGTAAAACCCAAAGGCAAATACGTTGTTATCAATCATAAAGGCGGATATGATATGCTGCCAAAGTCCTATGAGGTGTTAGTAAACTATATAAAAGAAAATCGTCTGAGCATTATCGGCTATGCTTATGAGCAGGAAATACTTAGTTATTTAGCAGCAGAAGATCCTTCGGATTACATCATTCAGATTTCGATTCAAGTTGATTGAGAGTTATGGAGAAATTCTGAGATACTCTGGATCAATTTACGCATAAAGCAAACTCTCCAGTAAAGATTATTTACGATTCATCGGTAATCGTCTTGCTGTCATGCCGAGTGATTTTGACTTTTGTAAATAACCTTATTGGAGGATTGCTAAAAGAGTGCGTGCGTTTTCTTTTTTCGTTATGTTACAGTTCTTTGTTTTTTCCGGCTGTACCCGGTTCATCTTTATTCTGCCTGATCACCCTGGCGACAAGCTGAGCGGCATAAAGAAAGACGGGGACGACCACAGAAGAAAAAATAGCGGCCATCAGCCAGCTTCTTGCTTCCGGATTATGGGAAAAGGCGGATATTATGGCGATAACATACATGGAGAGAATGAGCACTACTCCGGCCATAGCCAGAAAACGTTTCCATTTCACAAGTATTACCTCCCTTTCTGAAAATTTGTTTTTTATAATTATAGCCTATAAATAGAAAAATAGGAAGGAGGGCTTTTTAGAAACTTTTATAATAGCATTTTCCCTTTTTGAGTGTTGGAATGAAATGCCATAATACTTGACATGACCAAGGACTAGCCATATACTAAAATCAGCTAAACAGCAAAAAGAGGTGTATGATTATGGTAAAGTTAGTGGAAGGAAGTAATGAAAGTGATAACATCAATAAAGGTTCAACTAAAACCAAATAAAAATCAGATGACCAAATTATTCCAATACGCTAACACCGCAAGATTTGCATACAACTGGGCAATGTCCAGAGAACAAGAGTATTGCATATCTGGCGGAAAATTCATATCAGATAACGATTTGAGGAAAGAATTTACACAATTAAAAAAACAAAAAGATCACCATTGGCTTAATGAAGTCAGCAATAATGTAACAAAGCAATCAATTAAAGATGCTTGCAATACTTATAAGAGATTTTTTAAAGGTCAGTGTAAATACCCGAAATTTAAAAGTAAGAGAAAGTCAACTCCAAGTTTTTACCAAGATAATATCAAAATCAAGTTTACAGAAACGCATGTAAAGGTTGAAGGATTTTCTTCGTCAAAGAAACTAAACAAACAGAAGTTAAATTGGATCAGACTTGCTGAAAAAGACAGAATACCTATAGATTGTAAATATACCAATCCAAGGATAACATATGATGGATTGCATTGGTGGATCTCAGTTGGAATAGAGAAGGAAGATTCTACTAGAATTCCCTTAAACGAAGGTATTGGAATAGATTTGGGTATTAAAAATTTAGCAATTTGCTCAAACGAAAACAATTATGAAAACATCAACAAAAAACTAACAGTAAAAAAGTCAGAAAAACGAAAACGCATGTTACAGCGTTCCATAGCTCGTAAATATGAGAAAAATAAAAAGAAAGGAAATTACTGTAAAACACGTAACATTATAAAAAGTGAAGAAGAATTTTTAAAGATAAATCACCGGTTAATGAATATTCGTCAAAACCATTTACATCAGACAACTTCTAAAATTGTAAAACGAGAACCAAGTTTTATCTGTATTGAGGATTTGAATGTAAACGGAATGATGAAAAACAGACATTTATCCAAAGCTGTACAACAGCAGTTATTTTATGAATTTAGGAGACAATTGGAATACAAGTGTAATTGGAATAATATCCCATTAATTATTGCAGAAAGATTCTTTCCAAGTTCTAAGTTGTGTAGTTGTTGTGGCAATATCAAGAAAATGTTATACAATCCGTTGCATAATATTTACAAATTAATACGGATATGTACTGATTCGTTAGTCAGGAATTTACGCCTATGGAGAGTACTAGAACTTGTGAGTAGTATTTGAATTTATTCAGTACAAAAGCATACTCGTTGAAGCAGGAATGGAACATAAAAGTTTATTTTATAGCTTTTTATAAGTTTTCAGTAACGGAGTGCAAAACTCTTGAGGAAACGATGGATAGCAGCAGCAAGTATCATTCTCATCTTGGGAAGCATGATGACTTCCATGGCGGCGGAAGAGAAGATACAGGGAGAGGGCGAAAGCCAGCAGGCGTCTGCATCGGACTGGCAGTGGCAGGAAGACTCAGGCGGCTGGAAATATGTCAATGCCGCGGGAGAGTTTAAGAAGAACCGCTGGGAAGAGATTAAAGGATATTGGTATTACTTTGACAATGAAGGGTACATGGCTTCTGATTGGACAAGGATCGGCGGAATGAACTACTGCTTTTCTGAAACGGGGGAGCTGCAGCTTGGCTGGTGCTACAACGACGACGAAGAGAAGTGGCATTATTATAACGAAGACGGTACTGCCCAAAAAGGCTGGTATCAGGAGAAAGACGGAAGCTGGTATTGGTTTTCCACAAAGGGGGAGATGGCTTCTTCCGGCTATAAAAACGTAGCAGGAAAACGATATTATTTCTTTGATAATGGACAGATGGCTGCAAATCAGTATGTAGGCCTTTTCTACATGGATGAAAACGGTCTGAGAAACAAGGAATTCGATATTAGTATTGATGGAAAGAAAACTTCCGCATCCGTGTCCTCTGAAGTGAAAGATGCCTTTTCAGAGGCCGCAAAGAATATTCCCAGAGATTGGATCAGGAAGTTTATAGATCAGGGCTGGGAAATCATCTACTATCCCGGAAAAAAGTATTTTTCTGCGCCTATGACGGAAAGCGGTATTTATTATGTTTGCTATAAATTGGATACGAATTATAAAAAAATCAAAATATGCCAGGCGGAGGAGTTGACAGCAGCTTTTGGGGAATACATCGGATATGCCTCCGGCTGTTATGGCAGCACCAGCCAGGATGCTACGGATCTGCTTATGAGCAGGGATTCGGTGGAGGATTTTGTGTACATACCAGATTATTTTTCCGATGATATGAGGTTTTATTTTGGAAAGCTGGTGGCAGCATATGTAGGAAGTTCCTATACCAGAGGAGAGATGGAAGAAGAGGCGCCCCGGGTGACAGAAATATTAAAAAGGATATTGTATACATAGTAAGCCGTTTAATAATAACGGAAAGCACTTAAAAGAGATTTTTACTTTTGGATGTTTTTTTGAAATTGCCGTAGGACTATGATGTCCTGCGGCTTTTTTCTTGCCCAGAACCCCGGCAGCTCTGTAATGTCATAATTTACTATAAAAGGGGGCAAGATAAATGGAGCCCGGCGCTTCCGATTTTACAAGGCGCAATTCAGAAGGAATAGACTCGTGAACAAGAAATAAAGAAGAGCCAATGCAAGAAAAATCTCAGAGTGCTTCCCTCACAGAGAAAGAGCCAACGAAACCATTGCCTTTGCTGCAGCTAATGAGCTTCAGACTGTTATGTAACCAAAAAGGAAGGATGATGACACGGCAGGAGATAAGCAGGAGATGAGTAAATTTAATAGAGCTGCCCTTTTACAAAGGACAGCCCTCTTTTATAACGTTTATTCTGCCAGGTCTTCCCATAGCTCATACAGCTCTTCCAGCCGCAGCCGGATGGTTTCCTTTTCGTTATTAAGCTCCACTAACTTTGAGACATCGGTAAAAATCTCTTCCTTACCAAGCAATTCATCAATTTCTCCGTCTCTGGTTTCTAATTTGTGGATCTCATCCTCTGTTTTCTTTAATTCATTCTGGCGTTTGCGAAGACGGGCCTGCTCTTCTTTTTGCGCTTTCCAGTCCAGCTTGGTCTCGGAGATTTCCTCCGGGGCAGCAGCCTTTGCAGAAAGAGGGGCTGTGTACAAGCCGGTCATGATCTCTTTCTTTTCCAGATAGTAATCATAATTACCGATGTAATTGATCAGAGTCTGATTGGTTAAATCCAGGATTCTGGTAGCGGTTTTGTTGATGAAATAACGGTCATGGGATACGTACAGAATGGTTCCCGTATAATTGACCAGGGCATCCTCCAGAATTTCTTTGGAGGTAATATCCAAGTGGTTGGTAGGCTCATCCAGTATGAGGAAGTTGGCTTCGGAAAGCATCAGCTTTGCCAGGGATACCCGGCCCCGTTCGCCGCCGCTTAAGTCCTTTACCCGCTTGAATACATCGTCTCCGGTAAATAAAAAAGCGGCCAGGATGTTCCGAATCTGGGTATTGTTCATGGAAGGGTAGGTGTCCTGCAGTTCATCAAATAGGTTCTTTTCCATATTCAGGACCTGATGCTCCTGGTCATAATAACCGATATGTACCTTGGAGCCTAAGGAGATTTCTCCTTCATCCGGTTCTAAAATACCGTTTAACATTTTAAGAATGGTGGTTTTCCCGGTTCCGTTGCCGCCGATGATCGCTACCCGTTCCCCTCGTTTGATTTCAAAATTAACGTTTTCAAAGAGCCGGTTTTGAGGGAAGGCCTTCCCCAGCCTGCGGACTGTGAGGACATCGTTGCCGCTGATGATATTGGGCTCCAGACGGATCCGCATCTCATCGTTTATTTCCATTGGTTTTTCCAGAACTTCGATTTTATCCAGCATCTTTTCCCGGCTTTCCGCCCGCTTGATGGATTTTTCCCGGTTAAAAGACTTTAATTTGGCAATGACCTCTTCCTGATGCTTGATTTCCTGCTGCTGGTTTAAATATGCTTTCATCTGGGCTTCCCTGATCATGGCCCGCTTTCCGCTGTAATCGGTGTAGTTTCCCTGATATACGGTCATAAGGCCGTTATCCAGCTCCATAATTTTCGTGACTACCCGGTCAAGGAAATAGCGGTCATGGGCAACGATGATCACACTGCCGTCATAATTGATTAAATATCCTTCCAGCCATGCGATGGATTCCATATCCAAGTGGTTGGTAGGCTCGTCAAGCAGGATGATGTCTGGCTTGGTGAGAAGGAGCCGGCCTAAGGATACCCGGGTTTTCTGGCCGCCGGATAATGACATGACAGGTTTATGGAATTCTTCTTCCGTAAAGCCAAGCCCTTTTAATACTCCTGTTACCTCGCTTTGATAGGCATATCCGTTTATCAGCTCAAATTCGTGGTTAAGCCGGCTGTAGGTGGTAAGCATGGCTTCCAGCTCTTCGCCTACGGCGTGCTTCATATCCACTTCCAGCCGGCGGATCTTTGCTTCCATTTCCATGACAGGCCGCTTGGTTTCCAGGACTTCTTCATAAACGGTCCGCTCTCCGGACAAATCCTGATGCTGAGACAGATAGCCGATGGATTTTCCCTTGGAAACAACCACATCTCCTTCATCGGCGGGAAGCTCTCCGATGATGATTTTTAACAGTGTGGATTTTCCGGCGCCGTTAATTCCTACAATGGCAGCTTTTTCATGGTCTTCTATATGGAAGGAAGCATGCTTGATCACTTGATTGCTTCCAAATGCTTTGCTTATATTGTTGCATGACAGAATCATGTTTCATTTCCTCTTTCCTGCCTGTTTTTAGGGCATATAAGTATATCCGAAGGGCGTTTTCTTCCTGTATAAATGTAAGGCAATAGAAATAGTATAATATAGGTCCTTCCTTTTTTCAAGGATACAATGATAAAACCCGTTTGACATTATTTTGTCACGCAGTTATAATAATGTTAGTTAGATTCTAAGTTAAAGAAGGTGAAGAAGTGTCAGAAAAAGAAATTTCCAAAGCAGTGATAACCAGGCTTCCGAGATATTACCGGTATCTGGGCGAATTAATGGAAGATGGAGTAGAACGGATCTCCTCCAATGATTTAAGTGTACGAATGAAAGTGACCGCTTCTCAGATCCGCCAGGATTTGAATAATTTCGGCGGATTCGGCCAGCAGGGCTATGGTTATAATGTGAAATATTTATATGCAGAGATCGGGAAGATATTGGGAATAGACAGGCAGCATAATATCATTATCATAGGCGCTGGAAATTTAGGACAGGCAATTGCTAATTATGCAAATTTTGAAAAGCGGGGCTTCCTCATTAAAGGAATGTTTGATATCAATCCGCGTCTGATCGGCCTTGTGGTCCGCGGGATAGAGATCCGCAGCGTAGATGATCTGGAGCAGTTCGTAAAAGATAATGATGTCCAGATCGCGGCTCTGACCATTCCAAAGACAAAGGCTCCGGAGATTGCAGACCGCCTTGTGAAGGCAGGAATCAAGGCGATCTGGAATTTTGCCCATACGGATTTAAGCGTGCCGGATGATGTGGTTGTGGAGAATGTCCATCTGTCGGAAAGCCTGATGCGGTTATCTTACCGGGTCTGCAGCATACAGGACAGCGAGGAAGAAAGAAACAGACAATCTGAAATAATGGAGTAACATGCCTGCCGGCAGGTGAAGAGAAGTCTCTTCGCTGCCGGTAGTTTTTCTATAGACCTTTATGCCCCAAAGCGCGGGCAGGAATCGGAAAGGCGGGAGATATATGAGATATCTGGTTACAGGAGGACAGATGAAGCAGGTGGACCGCTACACCATAGAGAATATAGGGATTCCCTCTCTGGTGCTTATGGAACGGGCCGCCCTGGCGGTTACAGAAGAAGTGATGAAGCAGGGGCAGAAAACAGACCGGATATGGATTTTATGCGGAAACGGCAATAATGGAGCGGATGGGGTCGCGGCTGCCAGAATGCTGCATTTGAAAGGCTATAAGGTTTTTGCCTTACTGGCTGCCGGAAGAGACAAGGGAAGTAGTGAATATCTGACTCAGGTTTCCATCGCGGAACGAACGGGTGTCAATCTGGCAGGATTTTCTGATCTCATTCCAGGTACCTGCGATATACTCATTGACGCACTTTTCGGCGTGGGGCTGGACCGGGAGATTCTTGGCAGATACCGGGAGATCCTGGAGACAATCCTCCGCTGCCGGCCCAAATTTACGGTGGCCGTGGATATTCCTTCTGGCATTCATTCGGATACGGGCCAGATCATGGGGATTGCTTTAAAGGCAGACATAACCGTTACATTCGGCTATGAAAAGCTGGGGACCATGCTCTATCCCGGAAAGGAATACAGCGGTAAGGTGCTTGTTGCTGATATCGGTTTTCCGGGGGAGAGCTTAGAACGCCTTAAGACAGAATATTTTACTTTGGATCCGGAAGATGAAAA
The DNA here is from genome assembly GCF_032078915.1 of Lacrimispora sp. GTDB lineage: Bacteria > Bacillota > Clostridia > Lachnospirales > Lachnospiraceae > Lacrimispora. Next base: position 29,553 of record NZ_DAMAUN010000036.1, read on the forward strand.
ACTGCTTCCAAAGCGCCCGGCCTATTCCAATAAAGGGAGCTTCGGAAAGGTCCTTGTGGTGGCCGGATCTAAAAATATGAGCGGGGCTGCCTATTTAAGCGCCCTTGCTGCTTACCGGACAGGAGCAGGCCTGGTGAAAATTTTCACAGTGGAAGAAAACCGGACCATCCTTCAAACCGGACTTCCGGAAGCTATCATTACCACGTATGAAGCCGGGGAGGCACAAGCGGGGACGGAAGGATTTAAAAAGCTATTGGTTAAGCAGTGTGAGTGGGCTACCGCCATTGTTCTGGGACCGGGACTTGGGCAGGAAGCCTATGTAAGGAACCTGGTGGAAGAGGTCCTTGCGAATGCCTATGTTCCCATTGTTCTGGATGCAGATGGGCTGGGCACCATTGCTGCAAACCCGGAGCTGACCAGCTATTTCACAGAAAACATCATTGTGACTCCTCATTTGGGAGAAATGGCGAGACTTTCGGGAAGCGCAGTGGAAACCATACAAAAGCAGCTGATCACCACTGCCAGAGAATATGCGGACCGGTTCGGTATCACCTGCGTGTTAAAGGACGCGGTGACGATTGGGGCCTTAAAGGATCAGAGAACCTATGTCAATGGAAGCGGCAACAGTGCCATGGCAAAAGCAGGGTCGGGAGATGTGCTGACCGGGATCATAGCCGGGCTTCTGGCTCTGGGTCTGGAAGAGTCTGATGCAGCGGCTTACGGCGTATGGCTTCATGGCCGCGCCGGAGACTTGGTAAAAGAGAAACAGGGAGATCACAGCCTTCTTGCCAGGGAACTGGCGGAAGAGATACATTTCATACGTTAGGGAGCAAATGCCTGTAGAAATAAACGAGGTGATAAATTGATGGAATTATACAGCAGGGTTTATGAAACAGTAGATTTAGATGCCATTCGCCACAACATGGAGGCCATGAAGGCAAATCTAAAGGAAGGGACCAGGATAATCGGCGTTGTAAAATCCGACGGATACGGACACGGCGCGGTTCCGGTAGCCTGGGCCATGGATTCTTATGTGTGGGGATATGCGGTGGCCACCGTGGAGGAAGGTGTGATTTTAAGAAAGCACGGAATCAAAAAGCCTATTTTGGTCCTTGGCGTAGTACCTTATGAAGGATACAGCCTTTTGGTAGAATATGGGATCAGTTCATCCATATTTCAGCTTAAACGGGCGGAACGTCTGTCCTCTGTGGCGGAAAAGGCAGGAAAAAAGGCAGTGATACACCTGGTGGTGGATACAGGCATGAGCCGGATCGGATATCCGGTCACAGAGGAGGCTGCAGAGGAGGCGGTGAAAATCTGCGGCCTTCCGGGAATTGAAGTGGAAGGGTTGTTCACTCATTTTGCAAAGGCGGATGAAAGGGATAAGACGGCCACAGATAAACAGATAGAAAAGTACCAAGCGTTCGTAACCATGCTTTCTGACAGGGGGATCACGATCCCTGTCCTTCACTGCTCCAACAGCGCCGGAATCCTGGATCTTAAGAGGGCCAACTTTCATGCAGTACGGGCCGGAATATCCATTTACGGCATTTATCCGTCAGGAGAGGTTGACAGGGAAACGGTCAGGCTTCAGCCTGCAATGGAATTAAAAAGCTTTGTTTCTTACATAAAAAAAATAGAGCCGGGAACTTCCGTAAGCTATGGAGGAATCTTTACCGCTGACCGGGAGATGACGATCGCAACGATTCCCGTAGGATATGGCGACGGATATTCAAGAAATCTTTCCGGCAAAGGGGAAGTGCTTATAAGAGGGCAGCGTGCCAGGATATTAGGGCGCGTTTGCATGGACCAGTTCATGGTAGATGTGACCGGAATAAAGGGCGCAGAGGAAGAGGATGAGGTGGTTTTGATCGGCAGACAGGGAAACGAAGAGATTACGGTAGAAGAGCTGGCTTCGGCCGGAGGCGGCTTCCATTATGAAATCGTCTGCGACATAGGCAAACGGGTCCCCAGGGTTTACCTTGAAAACGGCCGGGTCATAGGTACGAAAGATTATTTCAACGATTGTTATGAAGGGTTTTGCAAGGTCTGATAACAAACTCCATGTCCAAAACATATGATAAGGTATGCGGCGGAAAAACTTAAGTGAATACTCGAGTCAAAGAAGGTCAATACTAGACTTAGGCATAATTTGTGAATGAAGGCAAGGGATATATACAGCCTGGATTTGGCAAATTAGCCGTTCGGTGAGCTTATAGGCGAATCGAACTTCCTAAATAATTGACGGAGTGTGAGAGTGTGATTATCAGACGTGGAGACATTTATTATGCTGATTTAAGGCCGGTGGTAGGCTCTGAGCAGGGCGGGATCCGTCCGGTTCTTATTATACAGAACGACATAGGCAATAAACATAGCCCTACCGTGATCTGTGCGGCAATTACATCAAGAATGAATAAGGCAAAGCTTCCCACCCATGTGGAGCTGGATACAAAAAAATGCGATATGATAAAAGATTCGGTAATTCTTTTAGAGCAGCTTCGCACCATTGATAAGCAGAGGCTGAAAGAAAAGATTTGTCATATCGACGATGAACTTCAGCAGGAAGTGGACTGTGCATTAAGGGTGAGCCTGGAACTGGATACATAGTTCACCATTGACGGAATGCAGATAAAATGGTATATTTCTAATTAGTTACGAGAAAAAATACGAATGATAAATAACAAAAGGAGTAGATTTTTAGAATGGACGATGGCAATCCGCTTATACGCGTGATTATTTTTATTGCTTTTATCGTATTGGACGCTATTTTTTATGGGTTTGGATCAGCAATCCAAAACGTGAATACAAGCGAACTGGAGCATCAGATGGAGGAAGGAAGTAAAAAGGCCGGTCAACTGTTACATATTGTTAACAGACCGACCAGATTTGTAAATACGATACAAATCACCACAAACTTAATCGGTATGGTAACCGGGGCTTTTGTTTTAGAGCAGCTGGGAGCAAGGCTTGGGACCGTCTTTTCAAGAGACGGAGCTTATCCAAGCCAATGGATATCCCTTTTAAGCCTGCTGTTAGTTTCCGTTGTACTGATCGTGCTTTTGATCAGCTTTGGTATCATTATTCCAAAACGCTGTGCGGCAGAGAACCCTGAAAAATGGGGTTATGGTATGCTGCCTGTAGTATCCCTCATCATGATACCCCTTATCCCCTTTACCTGGCTGGCAAATGTGGTGGCTTACTTTGTCCTAAAGCTGTTGGGAATCGATATAGCATCAGATAATGAGAACGTTACGGAAGAGGACATCATGTCCATGGTGAACGAGGGCCATGAACAGGGCGTTTTAGAGGCCAGAGAAGCGGAGATGATCACAAACATCTTCGAACTGAATGATAAGGAAGCCGGGGATATTATGACCCACCGAAAGAACCTGGTCGCTTTGGACGGCGAGATTACTCTTCGGGAGGCGGTAAATTTCATACTGAAAGAGGGATCTAATTCCCGTTATCCGATTTACAAAAAGGACGTGGATGACATTATCGGGATCCTTCATATGAAGGATGCTCTTATTGCTGTGGAAAATAAAAGGAATGCATCCCGCCAGCTTTGGGAGATCGAAGGGCTTCTGAGAGAAGCTCATTTCATTCCGGAAACCAGGAATATTGATACTCTGTTTAAGGAAATGCAGTCCAGAAAGATCCATATGGTAATCGTAGTGGATGAATACGGACAGACCGCGGGTATTGTGACAATGGAAGATATTTTGGAAGAGATTGTGGGCAATATCTTGGATGAATATGATGTGGATGAAGAATACATTGTCCCTTCAGATGACGGTTCCTATGTAATCAACGGCATGACTCCTTTGGAAGAAGTGGAAAGGGCCTTGAACATTGAGTTTGATGAGGAGGATTATGACTCCTATGATACCATCAACGGCTTGCTGATTTCCAGGCTGGACCGGATTCCCCAGGAAGGGGAAGAGACAGAGGTGTCTATTCTGGGATATTGTTTTAAAATCCTTCGTGTGGAAAATAAGATCATTCATACCATCCGGGTCCGGAAAGAGCAGCCGGAAGAGGAGCGTGAGGAAGAACAGGAGCTTAGAAAGATGGAGGCTCATGAGGATCTCTCGGACATAAAAATGTAAAACCGGCACAGCTGTCATTTGTTCTCAGGAAAAAGAGGGGATCGGCGGCTGTGCATTATTTTTCTTGCAAGATGAAAAAAATAGTGCTAAAATGGAAAAGATGTTGACTTATTAGAGATTATAAGGACGAAGTAGAGAAAGAAAAGGAGTGTTGGAACAATGTCAGGACATTCAAAGTTCGCGAATATTAAACACAAAAAAGAGAGAAACGATGCGGCTAAAGGCAAGGTTTTTACTATTCTCGGAAGAGAATTGGCGGTAGCGGTGAAAGAAGGCGGACCAGACCCTGCAAACAATAGTAAACTCCGTGATATTATCGCAAAGGCAAAAGCCAATAATATGCCCAACGATACCATTGACCGCGGCATTAAAAAAGCAGCCGGCGATGCAGGCTCCGTTAATTATGAGACCATTACATACGAAGGATACGGCCCTAATGGGGTTGCAATTATCGTAGATACGCTGACAGACAATAAAAACCGGACTGCAGCAAACGTAAGAAACGCATTTACCAAAGGCGGCGGCAATGTGGGAACTCCTGGCTGCGTGTCCTTTATGTTTGATAAAAAGGGCCAGATCATTATTGATAAGGAAGAATGTGAGATGGATCCGGATGAACTGATGATGGTTTCCCTGGATGCAGGGGCCGAAGATTTTTCGGAAGAAGAGGACAGCTTTGAAATAATTACCGCACCTGAGGAATTCAGCGCAGTGCGTGAGGCATTAGAGGCGGCAGGCATCCCCATGGTGGAAGCAGACGTTACCATGATTCCTCAGACATGGGTGGAACTGACAGATGAAGATTCCATTAAGAAGATGAACCGGATCATGGATCTTCTTGATGTGGAAGATGACGTACAGGCCACTTACCATAACTGGAGTGAATAACAGGTTACAAAAATAAAATGTGAGGAAAAGCCCTGTAGCAGGCTTCCTCACTTTTTTTTATTTGGAGCCTCTTTACAGCTCCGGTACTTTTTGATGTCGATCACGCTCTTTTTGCCGCTCTTTCTGTAGTAAAGTACTGTACAACTTTTACGTATTATATTATATAATATTGGAGGGGGAATTACAAACAACGTAACGAACAAAAGAAGAAGAGCAATAAAAGCACGCCATGAAAAATGGTACGGAGTTTAAAGCAAATGGAAGAGGTTTAAGATTATGGATAGCGACCGATTGTACCGGGTAAAAAAAGAAGATGTGGAGAAATTAAAGGAACTGCTCACTGAATGCTTTGCCGGAGATCCGCTTTATTGCAGATTGATCCCTGACGGGAAGACCAGGAGCCGCCTGCTCCCGGAATTATTTGAATGTGATATGGAGGAATTTTTAGAGACCTGCGAAATATATGCCGACAGTCCGGATATTAACGGGATCCTTGTGGTGGATGATGAATCCCAGCCTTACAATGCCTTTCATTACTATCTGGCAGAAGCAGCCGCCCTTTTAAAAACGGACGGCTATCTGATCAAGGAGGACCCCTCTTTAAAAACATTCTGGAATTTTTTCCAGGGCAGGGAGTATTTGAATTCCAGCTGGACGGACCGTCTTAACCAGGAAAAACGGCTGCACCTCATTTATCTGGCTGTACGGCCTGCCATGCAGCATCATGGGATTTCCTCTCTTCTGTTAAGGGAAGCCATTGATTACGCAGATAAAAATAAGCTCATGATTTCCCTGGAAACACATAATGTAAGCAATGTAAAATTTTATGAACATTTCGGGTTTAAGGTTTTCAGTATTGTGGAAAAAAGGTTTCGTTTAAAACAGTACTGCATGGTCCGGGATATAAAATAGTGGTTCGTATATAAAATGGTGGTTCGTATATAAAATAGTGGCTCGTATATAAAATGGTGGTTCGTATATAAAATAGTGATTCGTATATATAATAATGTTTAGTAAATATAATAGGACAGGCTTTCCGTAATTTGGAAGCCTGCCTTTTTATATAAGGCCATGGCAGGAACGTTTTGGCCGG
>NZ_DAMAUN010000036.1:35652-55232 GCF_032078915.1 Lacrimispora sp.
CCGGACACCTGAAGAAAAATCTTTTCAAGTTTTTCAGAGCCGGGCCTTAAAAAGCAGGTTTCCAAAAGCAGAGAAAGACAGGCGCTGCCAAGCCCATGGTTCCGTAAATTTTCGGTAATTTCAAACCCGTAAAAATAGGAGGCGGACTGTCCCCTGAAATCCAGATAACAAAAGCCCACAGGGCTGTCCTCTATCAGAAAGGTACAAAGGGAAGGTTCCTCTTTATTACCGTGGGTTATGGAGAGTGTAAGAGACTCAGAAAAACGGTTGTTATTTGCCAGACCGGTTTTCAAAAAATCAGAAGAAGAAAGCTCCATTAAATGTTCCTGATACCAAAGACCGGCTCCTATGGCGTTAAGGGTCAGGACAGTATCCTCGCAGGTTTCTTCTGCAGGAAAAATCAGATCATTGTCTCCAGTCTCCTTCAACAGCTCTTCCAGAAGCATCATGAAATATCCGCACTGCCTGTTTGGCGGAAGGGTATAAGCGCAGCATTCATAGTCCCCGCTTTCATTAAAAAATGTACAAAGAGCGGATAAGAGGCTGTCTTCTTCGTATAATAAGAAAAAAACACATTCCTCTTCCATTGGAAAAGTAAGAGAAATATGGTCATGCTTTCTGCAGGTATCCTGCAGGTGGAGCAAGTCACTGATTTGCGTTTCGCTGGGGGTTTTCGTTCGTATAATATTCATTTAAGACTCCTGGTTCGTTTTCGTATAGTATAATACAATAAAATGTATAAATTCAATCAAATATTTTCCATATTGCTGATTGTTTCTTTGAAATATGGGTGATAGAATAAACACAAGTGAAGGAGTGGAGGGATTTAATTGAAAAAGAGAGAAGAAATACCGGTTTGCGATACCTGGAACCTGGAGGACATTCTGCCGTCAGAGAGTGCATGGGAGGATCTGTTCCGTGAAACAGAACGCTCGCTTTCAGGTTATAAAAGATATGAAGGACATCTGGCAGATTCAGGCGAGATGCTTTTTTCCTGTCTGAAGTTTGATGAGGAGATATCCCTAAAGATAGAAACATTGTTTGTATACGGAAAGCAGAAATCCGATGAGGATACAGGCAATGCCAGATATCAGGAATTTTCCTCAAGGGCAAGGTCCCTTTCCTATGAGGCAGCAGGGCTGTCATCATTTATGATACCGGAAATCCTGGAAATGACGGAGGAAACCCTTGATCATTACCGGAAGAATACGGCCGAGCTTACTCGTTATGACAGAACCTTGGAAATTATTTTAAAGAAAAAGGCCCATACGCTGTCAGCTTCTATGGAAGCCTTGCTGGCAAAGTCCATGGAAGCCACCTCCGCCCCTTCGGAAATCTTTAATATGTTTAATAATGCGGATGTGAAGTTTCCTGAAATCATGGATGAAAAGAATCAGCCTGTCAGGATCACTCATGGAAATTATGTTGCCCTTATGGAAAAGCAGGACAGAAGGGTAAGAAAATCTGCGTTTGAAGCCCTGTACAGCGTCTATGGTCAGTTTGGCAATACTCTGGCTGCTACTTTTTCTTCCAATGTGAAACAGGCAGCTTTTTACGCAAAGGCAAGAAATTATCCCTCTGCCAGAGCCCATTCCCTTGGGGAGAATGAGATCCCGGAGGAAGTGTATGACAATCTCTTAAATGCGGTTCATGAGGGACTGCCCAGTCTCCATGGATATGTATCCGTAAGAAAGAAAGCCCTTGGAGTGGATGAACTGCATATGTATGACCTATATGTGCCCATGGTATCAAGGGAAGAACGTAAATATACTTTTGAGGAAGCCAAGGCTATGGTGTTAGAAGGCCTTAAGCCACTGGGAGAGGACTATTTATCTCTTTTACGAGAAGGCTTTAATAACCGGTGGATCGACGTATATGAGAATGAAGGAAAGCGGAGCGGCGCTTATTCCTGGGGTGTTTACGGGATCCATCCATATGTATTGTTAAATTTTAACGGAACTCTTGACAGTGTCTTTACTCTGGCTCATGAGATGGGGCATGCCCTCCACAGCTGGTTTTCCGATAAGAACCAGACTTATATAGATGCAGGATACAAGATCTTTGTAGCGGAGGTGGCATCTACCTGTAATGAAGCGCTGCTCATCCGGCATTTATTGGAAACCACGTCAGATAAAAAGGAACGGGCTTACCTTGTGAATCATTTTATGGACAGTTTCCGGGGGACTCTTTACCGGCAGGCCATGTTTGCGGAGTTTGAAGCAGAGACCCATCGCCGTGCAGGGGAAGGTGAGGTGCTTACTGCTGAGGTTCTTTGCAGAATATACCACCGGCTGAATGAGGAGTATTTTGGCCCGGATATGGTGGTTGATCAGGAAATCGATTATGAATGGTCCAGAATTCCGCATTTTTACACACCATTTTACGTATACCAGTATGCCACAGGGTTTTCGGCTGCCATTGCCATCAGCAGCAGGATTCTTATGGGAGATGAGAAGACGGTCAAGGGATATTATGAATTTCTAAGCGGCGGAAATTCTATGACTCCTATAGACCTATTAAAGCTCTGCGGCGTTGACATGGGGACAGCAGAACCGGTAAAGGATGCACTCCAGGTGTTTGCCGGGCTTTTGGAGGAAATGAGCCGGCTTATTTAAGTCTGGTTGTTGGATAGAGGAGAGGGGAGCAGGTATGAATCTGTATCAGATGATATTTAAAAGAAGATCGATCAGGAAGTTTAAGAAGGAACAAGTCCCGGAGCAGCTGCTAAAGGATATCATTTATTTTGGGGATAATATACCAAGGCTGCACGGGGATATTCAGATTAAGCTGGAAATAAGTGAAAATATGGAAGAGCATCTGCCTGTTAAGGGATTATGGAAGGTAGAGGCGCCTTATTATCTGGTATTTTACTCGGAGGAGAAGGAGGGGTATCTGGCAAATGCAGGATATGTGCTGGAGCATGTTCTTTTATATATGACCGGAAAAGGACTAGGCACCTGTTATCTTGGGAGTACCAGGATTCCGGAGCCAGGGCCGGCAGGGATGAAGCAGGTGATCGTAGTTGCCTTTGGCTATCCAAAGACCCTGCTTTACCGGGATCCTGCAACGGCAAAACGGCTTCCTTTAAAGGAATTATGCGTGTTTAAGGAAGAAGCCGGAGAATCCATGAAAAATATTTTAAAGGCTGTCCGTCTTGCTCCGTCGGCCATGAATACCCAGCCCTGGCGCTTTATCGTTTATCATGACAAAATCTATGTATTTTCCTGCAGGGAATTCCTGCCGTCATCTTCTCTTGTATCCATGCGGGAGATCAGCACCGGGATTATGCTTTCTCATTTAACCATTGCTGCGGAAGAGATGTGGATAAATGTGAAACTGGAAGCAGAGGAAGCCATGGAGAAAAAGTCTTATAAAAGCGGGGCATATGTGGCTACGGCATTTTTAAAAGAGTATAAATGCTGAAAAAATGCTGAAAAGATCGTTCGACTGGTACAGAAAGAAAGGGAAGGTCCTCCATTTGGGTCCTTCCCTTTTTGCCTATATTAGATTACTCAATGGTGATATAGTGGTTTTCTTCGATCAGTTTAGGAGCTTCTTTCGGAACGACAAGCTTTAAGATGCCGTTTTCAAAAGATGCCCTGATATCTTCCTGTTTCAGGCCGGAGCCTACATAAAAGCTTCTCTTTACAGAGCCGCTGTAGCGTTCCCTGCGGATATAGTTTTTCTGGTCCTTCACCTCATTTTCGGAAACAGTGTCCGCGCATATGGTCAGATATCCTTCTTTTAATTCGGCCCGCACTTCCTCTTTTTTATAGCCTGGAAGCTCGATATCAATGACATAGTCGTTTCCGTTGTCCTCAATGTCGGTTTTCATCAGGGACTGCCTGTTGTGATATGCATCCGTAAAAAACGGATCGTTGAAAAATTCATCAAATAAGCTATTTCTTCTTGTTAATAACATAAAGGTTCCTCCTTTTAGAAATTTATATGTCACCGGTTTTTCCGATGCATTGCTATTTGTTATACATGTAATATAACACACGTTGTTAGCACTGTCAACTGGTGAGTGCTAATTGAATTGTGAAAATTTTGTGAACATCACAGCTAATAGTTGGTAATTGCTCCCTTATGCACCCTGTCCAGATCATTTTCACTGCCATACGTTTGCAGCGGATAAACCATATCATACCGTCCGCTGCCAGTTTTAATAAAGAAATGAATCCCCCATTGAATGTACAGGCAGGAGATGGTAGAATAACCATGTTTGCTAAAAAGAAAGTTGAGGAAAACGATTCATGAAACGGGAAATTGATTGGAAAGAGATCTCAGATGGAAAATTATATAGCTTAAACGATATGGTAAAGGCGGATTGCGGCGACTGCAAAGGCTGTTCGGCCTGCTGCCAGGGGATGGGGCAGTCGGTTACCTTAGATCCCCTTGACTGTTTCCGGCTGATGGTAAATCTTAATTGTACTTTGGAGGAACTGCTGGCAGAGAAGCTGGAACTTCATGTGGTGGATGGAATCGTGCTTCCAAACTTAAAAATGGGTGGAAATGAGGAAAGATGCGGCTTTTTAAACCAGGAAGGGCGATGCGGGGTTCATAGCTTCCGGCCGGGGATCTGCCGCTTGTTCCCCTTAGGGCGGATCTATGATGAGCAGGGATTTCAGTATTTTCTCCAGGTACATGAGTGCAGGAGAGAAAACAGGGCAAAGGTCAAAGTGCGCAAATGGATTGATACCCCTGATGCAAAGAGGTATGAAAAGTTTGTGTCTGACTGGCATTTCTTCTTAAAGCGGCTGGAAAGAAAGCTGGAAGAAGATAGGGATCAGACATTGGCAAATAAAATCAGCATGTATGTTTTAAAACAGTTTTATCTTACGCCCTATGACAGGGACCAGGATTTTTTCGATCAGTTTGGCAAAAGGCTTGAAGCCAGTTCTTTCTTATGATAGAATTGGTAAGAATAAAAAAAATAAGGGAAAAGAGATCCAAGGAGGAAGCTATGATCAGGCAGTTAATAGACAAAATTCAGAAAACAAAAGCCCCAATCTGCGTAGGTTTGGACCCCATGTTAAACTATATACCAGAGCATGTTATAAAAAAGGCATTTGAAGAATTCGGTGAAACCTTAGAAGGCGCTGCGGAAGCTATTTGGCAGTTCAATAAAGAAATTGTTGATCATGTTTATGATCTGATCCCATCCGTTAAGCCACAGATTGCCATGTACGAGCAGTTTGGCATCGAAGGCTTGAAAGCGTATACAAAGACTGTTAATTATTGCCAGGAAAAGGGGCTTTTCGTCATTGGAGATGCTAAGAGAGGAGATATTGGTTCCACATCAGCCGCTTATGCTACAGCACATATCGGTCAGGTGAAGGTTGGAAACAAAAGCTTTACTGCTTTCGGTACAGATTTCCTTACGGTCAATCCATATTTGGGGACCGATGGCGTGAAGCCCTTTGTGGATGTATGCAAGGAAGAAGACAAAGGCCTTTTCGTTCTGGTGAAAACCTCTAACCCTTCCAGCGGGGAATTCCAGGATCAGCTGATTGACGGAAGGCCGCTGTATGAACTGGTTGCAGAAAAGGTTGTGGAATGGGGAGCAGACTGTATGGATGGCGCTTACAGCAATGTGGGAGCTGTTGTGGGGGCCACCTATCCGGAGATGAGCAGGATTCTCCGCAAACTGATGCCAAACACCTATTTCCTGGTTCCGGGATACGGCGCCCAGGGAGGTACGGCAGAGGATCTAAAGCCATGCTTTAACGAAGACGGCCTGGGAGCTATCGTAAACTCCTCCAGGGGAATTATTGCAGCCTATAAATCTGAAAGTTACTCCCGGTTTGGCGAAGAGCATTTCGGTGAAGCCTCCAGACAGGCGGTTATTGACATGGTCACCGATATCAACAGGGTATTATAGGGGGATCGCATGGCAAAGGTAAAGGAAATTGCAGTGGTTGCCAGCCAGACACGGCTGGGAGACGATGTATACAGCATGTGGATTAAGACAAAGGATATCACTGCCCAGGCAGAGCCGGGACAGTTTGTTGACCTATATACAAAGGATGGAGCAAAGCTTTTGCCCCGCCCTATCAGTATTTGCGAGACAGATAAGGACAAGGGACTTTTAAGGCTGGTGTACCGGGTAGTAGGGGGAGGAACGGAAGAGTTCTCCCATTACAAGGAAGGAGATTCCGTAGAGGTCCTGGGACCTTTGGGCAATGGATTTCCCCTTGAAGCCGGCGGAAAAGGAAAAAAGGCATTTTTGATCGGCGGCGGGATCGGAATTCCACCTATGCTGGAACTGGCAAAACATTTGCCTTGTGAGAAACAGGTGGTACTTGGATACCGGGATGCCCTGTTTTTAAATGAAGAATTTTCCCCATATGGAGACACTTATATTGCAACAGAGGACGGAAGCGCCGGAACGAAGGGCAATGTTTTAGATGCAATCCGGGAACAGGGCTTAAAGGGCGATGTGATCTTTGCCTGCGGACCCACCCCCATGCTGAAGGCTCTTAAGGCCTATGCCCTTGAAAATGAAATAGAATGTTATCTTTCCCTGGAGGAAAAGATGGCCTGCGGCATTGGGGCCTGTCTTGCCTGCGTATGCAAAAGCAAGTCAGTGGACGAGCATTCCATGGTTCACAATAAGCGTATCTGCAAGGATGGTCCGGTATTTAAGGCTGAGGAGGTAGAATTTTAGATGAATACGAAAGTGAATCTGGCCGGAGTGGAGCTTAAGAATCCGGTTATGACTGCTTCCGGCACCTTTGGTTCCGGTGAGGAATACAGCGAGATGATTGATTTAAATCATTTGGGCGCTGTGGTTACAAAAGGCGTGGCCAACGTGCCATGGCCAGGTAATCCCACACCCAGAATCGCGGAAACCTACGGAGGCATGATCAATGCCATCGGCCTTCAGAATCCGGGAATGGAAGTTTTTATTAAGAGAGATATTCCGTTTTTAAAGAAGTATGATACGAAAATCATTGTCAATGTATGCGGAAAGACAACAGAGGATTATATCGAAGTTGTGGAGCGGTTGGCGGATGAACCGGTGGATATGCTGGAGATCAATATTTCCTGCCCTAATGTGAAAGAGGGAGGAATCGCTTTTGGCCAGGATCCCAAAGCGGTAGAAGCCATAACAAGGGAAGTTAAAAAATATGCAAAGCAGCCGGTTATCATGAAGCTAAGCCCCAACGTAACGGACATTGGGGTCATGGCAAAGGCAGCAGAGGCCGGAGGCGCAGATGTGCTGTCCCTTATTAACACCCTAACCGGTATGAAAATTGACATTAACCGCCGTACCTTTGCAGTCGCCAATAAAACAGGAGGCTTATCCGGTCCGGCCATTAAGCCCATTGCGGTACGTATGGTATATCAGGCAGCCAATGCAGTGAAGCTTCCCATTATCGGTATGGGCGGGATCATGAATGCCGAGGATGCCATGGAATTCATTCTTGCAGGAGCTACGGCTGTTTCCGTAGGAACGGCCAATTTCCGGAATCCTTATGCTGCGGAAGAAGTAGCCAGGGGCATAGAGGATTATATGAAGAAATATCATGTAGAAGATATCAGGGATCTGATAGGAGCTGTACGGTAGCAGTACTATTTTGAACGGATTTATTGAATTCATAGAAAACCCTATTTAAAACATGGACAGGCTCCCTTTCTCCTTCATGCAGGTAATATGTTAGGCAATGATCTTGAGCGGTTTATTAATAAGCATATTGCTTTTGTATTATAGGCTCTGGTACAGCGTGGAAAGCTGCTACAAATTATACGGTTTTGATGATTGGTGAATTTGTTTATGAAAAACAATAGTAAAAGTCACAAACTCTTTTGGGCCATAAAAGTTCTTATTGCGTATTTTATATCCTATTTATTATGTCAGTATGGTTTTATTACTTTACACAATTCAAAAGAATGGCCTTTGGTTTTATTTCTCTTTGGATATGTCATTATTTTAATCGGCAGTTTCTTCTATTTGAAAAAGCTTATGGTTTCTACTGTTGCAGGATATATTATCGGGTTTTTATGCGGTATAATGTTTAATAAAGACGGTATGGATCCAGGTGGTGGAAGGACAAACAATGCGTGGCTAATCTGGACGTTCTCATTTTTGGGAATTGTAATTATTGGTATAATTTGGGAAATCATAGATAAATGCATAAAGAGCAATGGATACAATAAATAATTAGCCTGAACTATCTGACTGGAACGGCAAATGGAAATAAACTAATTAAATATATAGGCATATTGGATAGTAACACCTGATATGCCTATTTTTATAACTAGATTTGGTATGATTTATGTAAAGGGTTTAGAACAGGGAAAAATTATGGAAGAACTGATTCGTAATATTTTACCCCTTAATGCTTTGCCTTTCCCAATAATAACCGGTGCCATTGTTACAATACAGTTTAGACCGCCTATATTTGCTGAAAAATCTATAATATTTCCCATGCCTTCAAGATCGCCTGTTTCCATAAGGAACGGACATACCCGCTATATTCCTTGATAATTGAATAGACTTTACACTTTGGTCATGTTATAATCTTTACATATAAAAAGGAGGACGAACCCATGACGGATAGTGAATTATTGCAAGCTATGGCCGATATGTTGGCACCTATAAAAACTGACATTAAAGATATTCAGTTAACGCTTGAAAATGAAACAAATCGTAATATTGCTTTAATTGCTGAAGGTCATCTGGATTTGTCACGGAAATTAGATGATGCATTGAAGGTAGAAAACGAAAAAGAAATGCTTCTAATTAGAGTTAATCGGTTAGAAAATGAAATTAGACAAATTAAAGAAAAAATTAATGTAATTGCATAAATAGTCGCATAATCATGAAAGAATGTAAAGCCCATTAAAAATTGAGGGTCAGCATTCTTTTTTGTTTTGCATTGAGTATTGGTAGGACCTCATTTCAAAATTTCCTTATGGATATTCACAGCCTCGCTTAAAACGTCCAGGTCATTTAATAAATAATTCGGACGATTTAAATCATATTGATAATTTTATAATATTACTTTTTAAAACTTGCATGACCCAGTAAATGGTTTACAATTAATATTGGCAATAGATTGTTTGCCCATAAGGGCAAGCTGGACAAATGGTTACTATATCAAATTTTATATGAATGTTAATTGAAAATACGTATTGAGTATGGTAAAATTAGGGACGGATGTTCTAACAGTAATCCTTTCCCCGAATTTACGCAGGAAGGAGGACATATTGGGTAAATCGCTCAAAGGGAAAGTGATTTGGGTTGAAGAATATGTTATTTTAGTAAAGATGGGAAATACTTATTTGAGATGCGCGATACCAAGATAAATCATGGGAAGATATATTCCTCTGACCTGAAACACTGTCATGGCGTTAAAGAGGCAGAAAGCGCAGAAGCAGGATATTATCTTTGAGGGAAAAAAATCACTAGAAGGTTATAAGGATTTTGTATTTGTTACGAAAAACAATCAGCCTACACAATTGTTTCTTTTCAAAGAATGTATAGGTGTGATTATAAAAAATATTCAAAAGGAAGATGCTGGCTTTAAATATTTTACACCGCACATATTTAGACATACTTTTGCAAAACAGCTATTGAAAATGGAATGCAGCCCATAACACTTCAGCGTATACTTGGTCATGGGAGACTTAAAATAACAATGGATTTATATTGTCATGTGACAGAAGATACACTGTATACGGAGATGCGGAAAATGGAACAGAAACATGCTTAAATGGTGTAGTAATGGTGTAGTAGAGCAAGTCCAATACATATAGAAGAGATTGTAAAGTGCATAAAATAAGGAGAAAATGACAATATGGAACAGTATAAGCAGGAATTTATTGAATTTATGGTAAATGCAAATTCCAGACCTCTAATTTCCTTGTAAATGCTTGATTTTACGGCATTTGTGGCGCATTATTCAAATATCGCACTTATCGTAAATTATCGTGAAGTAAGGTATTTTAACATTAAAATGGTACAAAAAATGGTACACTAAAATCGGTGGAATTAAATAAATTAGGACATTAGCATAAGTCCTATATCAGTTGTAGCAATATGATTGATATAGGGCTTATTTTAGTGCCTTAAACTATAAAGGCACATATTACCCACTCATAGCTTTAAATGGCTATACGGCTATTTTGGTGCGTTCCAGAGGTATTATAAAGGTGTATCTTGTAATAAGGGTTTCATTTGATGCAAAAAACAGAAAAGAAAGGATAAAAAATTATGGCAAAGAGAGTAAGTAATATGAATGAATTGGCTGCTGCTTTAAAGCCTACTATGTTAGGTATGGTTGATGAGATGACGGAAAGCGTGTATCAGACATTGAATTATTTTCTACAAGAGTATTATAGTAGCTACGATCCCAAATACTATCGTAGACAACGTGATTTTCTACGTTCAGCAGTAAAGGTTGAGCCAAAAGTAAAAGGAAATAAAATAATGGCTTCTGTGTACATTGATACAGATTCTATGGACAGTTATTATGATGCAACGGGCTATCAGGTTGCTACATGGGCAAATCAAGGGTTACATGGTGGATTAGATGTGGGAGACAATACACCTCATGTTTGGGACGACACAATTGAAAATACCGTTAATAATGGGGAAGTATTGAGATTGGCAGTCGCATATTTGAAAAGTAAAGGATTCTCAGTAAAACTTTAGGATAGTATAAGTTCATAAACTGACATATGGATCGAATATGGTGCGCTTTGATATGTCACAGGAGAATATAGGCACAAGTTGAAATGACAGTTTCATAAGGAAAAATAAATCACAGGAGGTAGTTATAGATGAATAAGAAAACATATGATCGTGGCTTTACTGTTAAGAGAGCTACAGAGCAAATCTACAAAAGAGAGGACAATACATATAACAAGAAGACAATCAAAAAAATATTGAAGATGTATGCAGAGGAATGTATGGAAACATTAATAAATGGTGGGAAGATTAATATTAAGGGTGTAGGAACGATCCGTCCCAACATAATACATTCTGTACATTGTGGACTTCCGGTAATGAAGGATAGAGAAGATAGTTCTTATACAGTCGCAAGACTGAACATTTGCACTAGTGATATATTAAAGGAACAATTAAAGGAAAGATTAAGTGAAAACCTAGAAAAAGGAATTGATGGATTGAAAGGAGAAGAAGAATGATTGGAAGAGTGATCAGATATTTTGATGAAAAGAAATACGGATTCATTCGTGGAGAGGATAACCAGACATATTTTATTCATGCGTCAAAATTAAACGGTGAGCATATAAATCCTGGATATCTTGTGTTTTTCAGGCCGTTTTCTAATGATAGAAGCGATTATAATGCAAAAGACGTTATTGTGATCGATTCAACTGAACGCACTAAAAGTAAGAATTAATAGGAGGTATGCATATTGGAGTTAAAAGACAGAGTTACAATTATCAGTCCTGAAAATATAGATGGACTCTATCGGTTGTATGGCAATATGGCAGTCAACGATCTTAAACGGATTATTAACAAGCATATTGCGGTTGCTATTGAAGAAATAATGGAGGATTTGAATGTCAAACAGAGTGCCACATTGTAAAGAGTGTGATAGATGTCAATATACAGATCTGTTTTATAAGGACTTCTATTGTTGCAAGGAAAATAAACCATTCACCTTGTTTGGAAGATTAGGCGTAGATAGTCCACCAAAGACAAGTCCTAAGTGGTGTCCTAAGAGAGAAGTAATCAAAACACCGCGGTGATTGAGCTATTGAAATGGTAATTCCTAACTGGTGGGAAGTAAAAGAAAACCAGTATCAGGATTCAGGAGTAAATCTATTTGACGGGCTTAATTCTAAGCTGGTCAATTCTATGTGTTAGTAGGGTTCAATTTGAACCCAAGTCAATTCAGCACACCTATTCCCATTGATAAAGAATGAAAGTAAGTAAAAATAGAATATGAGCGATTTATAAGGCTGTTTCCCATGGGGAACGTCCTATTTGCTATGCCATAAACGGACATAAGTAACTGAAAGTATCGGTTTTATAATGGTTTACTATAAAATAATGGACATAAATAATACAGAGCAAAAAACACAATATATTTTAGATGAAGACAATAATCTAGTTGAAATTTTAAAGTCAGAAGTTAAGCCAGTGGAGAATCCAATTAAGTATAATTTGAAAAATGCATTTGAGGTATTTGTGCTGATAGATGGAACTGAAAACTATTGGATTTCTAATTACGGGAGATGCGTAAATAATCTTAATCACAAGAAAAGAGATAAATATTATAAACATAAAGAGGGAGATGTTCACTATACAATATTTGAGATTGAAAGAAAGGCTGTAAAGAATCGACGAGGTAGATTGACAGGAGAAATTGAAGAGTATAGGCACAAACATGAAACTTCTCCAAAGGAATTAGTCGCCAAGACATTTTTAAAACCATACGGTGGAAGAAAGAGAATATGGAATAAAGATGGGGACTATTTAAACAACTGGTATAAAAATCTGATCTATGTAACTGATACTGATTATAGAAGCTTAAAAGCTGGTAAGATTACATGGCAAAGTCTAAATTATGAGCAAGAATATATTGAGTATGAAAATAAAGCAAGTTATGAAGCAATGAAAATTTACGGAAGTATTAAAAGTAGAACTATAAATGCAGAAAACAACAAGTCTATAGGTAAATGCTATGATTATTCTTCCATGTGTCAATTATGGCTTGATTATCCAAAGGAATTTGTTAAGTGGTACCTGGAGCACTATTATGAAGTTGAAGACGAATCAATGGCTGTAGATAAAGACTTGTTTGGAAATGGCAGTATTGTATATTCGCCTGAAACCTGTTGCATATTACCTCAAGGATTAAATACAATGCTTGCTAATTGCAAGAAACATTATTTCGATGTTAATGCAGAAGATAATATGTTACCAATAGGAATAAGATATAGTCCTAAAAGTAATAAATATTACGGTCGAATTCAATTTACTGGCACAGATAAACAAATTAAATTATCAGAGTGGGATACAAAGGAAGAAGCGTTTGCAGAATATAAGATTATGAAGCAGGCAGATATACTTTCAGTAACTGCACATTATAAGGAGAGTATTCCAGATTATATTTATAATGCACTACTGAAGGTAGAAGTGAAACCATATTAATTATAGGGTATATTGGATATAAATATCTGATATACCCTATTTTTTTTATATTGAAGATGTGGTATAATTTTATTTTAAAAGTAAGATTTTATTTAAATTTTGAGGTGTAGTATGGAAAAGATTTTATATGCTATTTTTATTCCGATAATTCTATGCATAATAACAAAATATGTTGAATCGCTATTTATAACAAAATCATATCCTAAATTAAAGGTTGAATCGGTAGATGGCTTATTTTATTTTTACTGGTTTATCGTTTGGTTTTTTATAAATTTATTACTTGCTGTTGTTACAATATTATTATATAGCAAATTAAAATTACTAAGCGACGAAGATGTTTTTGGGTTTCATATTTTTATGAATTGGTACTTAACAACAATATTATGTTTTTCTTGTAAGAGTATGAAAAATAAAATTATATATCGTAAAAGTATAATAATGAAGTTTATTGCTTACATTTTTATAATTCTTCCATCAATATTAATAAACACATTGTTTTATTATAAAAAACCTGGTGTTCTATTATTTTTTATAATATTGGTAATGAATATTGCGGGTCTATTGTTTTTTAATGAAAGATATGATGCATATATATGTGAATTTATTAATATTACACTAAATAATGGAACTAAAATTAAAGACATTAAATCCAGTGATATAGAAACAAATAGTAAATGGTTAGTTATTCGGAAAAAATGTAATAAAACTTATTTAGATTTAAAAACCATAACAAGAATAGATTATTTTGGTGAATATTTTAGAGTGGATCACGATATTTTTTTTTCTAAAGATAAACTGCATTCCTTTTTTATAAGTAAAACTATAAACAATCATTAAATTTCTTTGTACGCTAAGGGGTATGTAAGGAGCTTATAGATACCTTGCAGAGGCAGTATCGTGTAAACATAGCGGGGCCAACAACCTTTACAGTATTATTAAATAGCATACAAATGGGATTTAATACACTTGCTATTCAGAAACGCTCTAGTGATGTTTGGAATGTACTGTTAAAACAGAATCTACTAGGTCTGAAACTGTTCTTTCCGCAGCTCAGAAGCGTATAGAGCAAACAGGAGAAGAGCTGGACAAATTTATTGGTGTCAGAACAAGGAAAATAAATAGTAAGCTCAGGGAGGTATCTGAACTTACTGCAGTTGAATCGGAAGAATTATTAGATAGTGCTCCAGAAATAGAAGAATAAAATAGTATTAAGGAAAACATTTTTTATTTTATAGGTATGATATATTAATAGTAGAGAACTATACTAGGGGGAGATAATTATGTGGGAAAAACAATTTCGTTCAGATAAGTCTATGTTGTATAGAAGAAAGTATAAATGTCCTAAGTGCGGTAACTATACATTATTATTAATTCACGATGAAAGCTGTGAGTGTGCAGAGGGGTGTGATGATAGTGATATAAATATTGAGTTGGTAAAAAATAATGATGATTATAATGGATATTTTACTAGTGAAGAAATAAAAGAAAATTTTTATACTGATTTTGAAGCAATTGAGGAATTGCTTTCTCAGTGTATAATCAAGGAAGATCCTATAGCTATTTCTGTTAAACAAAAAGAAAAAATTGAAGAGTATTCAAAAAGATCAGATATTATAGATAAGAATTTGGATAATGCAACAGCCAATTATTTTAACTATTTTGAAATAAACAAAGTTGACGAATTTAAACCATATAACTATTTGATAACTTTAATCGAAGATATGCATTTCTTCCTGAACCTTATATGTAAAGATGTTAATTTATTTGAAAGGACTGTTTCAAATAAGTTCATCCATAATGAATATATGTATTCAGGTCGTTTTTTTGCAAATAATGCTATTGATCATTTATTTTTAGCGAATGAAAGGATGTATGTCATATTAGGTATATTATATAACTTCGATTTTAAAGATGATCTAAGCCAGAACAGAACTTTTAAAATTAAAAACGCTATAAAGAAAAACGAGAACTATTTGAATCAATTTGCTTCATTAATTAATAAATTGAATGGTAATGTTCTTTACAAAGAACTAGAAGAAATTAGAAATAGTAATGAACATGATTTGAGTTATATGTCAAAAAAAGTCGTAGAAACTAAACGTAGTGAAATGTTAGATGGCGATCAAGTTGATAAAGAATTTTATTTACCCAAAATAGATAATATAACACTTTGTATGGACATACTTTATTCAATACTAGAAAAAATTGTTCAAATAGTAGATAATTATCGTTTCTATAATATGCAATCGTTTCCAATGCATGAAATATTTTTAAAACAAAAAATTAACTTAAAATTGAAAAGCTTTGATCTAAAATATTATGAAGGTTTAGAAAGATACAATAAATCATTAGAAGATAACATTATATGTTTTAATGGAGATTTAATGATAACAGATACTTATTTTAGACTAGATGAAGTTCTACATTGTATAAGGGATATTTATAATCATGCAAATGGATCTCAGGATATTAGCCTAGTGAATTTTAATAACTACATAGAAATTGATTACATCATCTATAGTGCAATAACGAGATTATATACTTGCTATGACAAAATTAGTCGGTATTTATCATCCCACTATACGGAATTTGAGTGCATAAAATACTTTGATGATTTCTCCAAATTAAAAAGCAATAATACAATTTATAAAAAGATTGATATCATATTAAAAAATGATGCGTATAAAACTCTTAAGGAATTGAGAAATAATATTTACCATAATTTGCGATCTGGAATTATTTTTGGCAAATGTGGTGAAAATTATCACAATATGGTATTAACACAACTTATTCTCGAAAATGAAATGTTATTATTTAATTTATTAGAGGTCATAAAACCATTAAAAAAAATAAGATTAGCAGAAACTCGCCATGTTATTGTGGGAGTAAGTTAAAATATAAATTTTGTCATGGCAAATAAGTATTTTGAGTTCACTTTTAAATTTGTACACATTTGACATCAATATATCAATAAACCAACACTTATAGACTGTTTGTTTCGGAATTGAAAAATTAAGTCTATGTGAAAGTAGAACAGATACACCCTTTTAGAGAAACAAGAATAATTACATAGAATACATAATAAAAGGCTAGGAGTTTAACGCTCCTGGCCTATTTTTTTATTCTAATTTATGTTGTTCTACCTTTCCAAATAATAACCGCTGCCATCAGACCTTGTTTATTTTATAAATGAGAGCTATAATTGCCTTAATATTAATTATATGTATTATCTGATAAAAGGGGTGTATGAATGGCTAAAGGATACGTTGTTATTATGCTAAGCATATTTATTATTTGTACAGGTTGCAGTAGAACCTCGAAAGAAATCGAACTACAAAATAAAGTGGATCAGCTGCAAAAACAATTAGATGAACTAAATGAAGTTGATCATGGAGAAGATGATAGTAATGAAACAATAGATATTGAGGAAACTAATATCCACGTGGAAAATGAATCTGCAACAGAATCTAGCGTAAATGAAATAGCAGATACAATAGAAATCGATTCATCAAATAAATCAAGAAAAGAGATATATAATGATGCATTAGCTAAATTTCAGAGTGGAGAGTTTGAACCTGCACAACAAATGTTTGTTCAGTTAGATGATTTTGAAGACAGTTATGTATATCGTCAATATTTAAAGTTGATTTTTAGTGTTCAAAATAATGATTATAGATTTGACTTAGGAGAGAATATTGGACAAGCTATTCTAATAGATGGTTTAAATATGATTATTGATGGAAATCAGTACTCATTAAGGCCAACAAAAAAGTTTGGATATTATTATTTGACTACAGCAGCTTTAAACTCTAATGGAGAAGAATTATGTATTTCTGGGGATAAGGGACAAATAGATTTAACTAAAATGCAGTTTAGAAATGGCGAAATATCTGTTTTTCGGACTGAAACTGATTCGACATATGTAACTGAGGAAAGAGAGGTAAATAATAGAGAAAGGAAACAGATGATTGATGAATTGCAAGAAAAGGCAAAAGCTTCAAGAAAGTATAATGAGACGGTAACTATAACGGAAACTAAAACTGATCCATTAATTGGAATGACATCTGAAGAAGTTATTGCTTCTACATGGGGGAAACCGATAAAGATCAATAAAACTACATATGCTTGGGGAGTAACTGAACAGTGGTGTTATAAAGATAATAGATATATCTATTTAGAAAATGGAAGTGTCGTGGCAATTCAAGAATAATATTTTTATAAACTACAAAAATATACTTTCATCGTTCTAGTATGAATATTGAACTATTCGGAGTTGAAAATTCAAGTTAATCTGTAGAAGCATCAGATACCCCCTTTTGGAGAAACAGGAATCGTTCCTAAAATGTAATATACCCCCCATACCCTTACACCTACTGACACTGTACCACCTCAACACACACACTCATATAAGCACAAATTAGGCTCAATTTGCCCTTGTTCAGTCATACCCTAACAAGTTCTCCACCTAGCCATATACAAGCCGAAATTGACCCTTAAAACGCTTAAAAAGGCAATAGATTTACACCATGTAAGCATCACATTTCACCACAACAAAAGGCCGGGAGTTTAATCTCTCCTAGCCTTATTTTTTTACTCAAAAATCTATATTATGTTAATCAATGGTTTCAATCTCGATTACCTCGCCTGATTTGTCATATGCAGATATTCTATAAACTTTCCAATCCTCTTTGTTGTGGTCAATTACAAGGTCATAATCTACAATGTATGTGTTTCCAGACGAATCCACAAGAAAGCCGTCTCCCATATCATTTACTTTGATTTTCTTCATTGCCTATTTTACCTTTCAATTTTTTGTATGACAGGGTGTAAATAATCTTACACCCTTATTTTTTTACGCCTGTCTCAACTGCTTTCTTCCTTCTGTCTCAACCTCTGTACTGCCGTAAAAGTTCCGTTTTTTATTCATTGATAAGACTTTATGACTCTTTTTTCTAAAGGCTTCACTATGGTAATACCAAACCATTTGTTTACTTGCCCATCTAAAACCGAATGCACTTAATTCTTGTTTGTGAGGTTTAGTGTTACCTGATAACCATATCCATTGACCGATGATTTCTATAGTAATATCTGAAAAGTGTATTACTTTATTGAGCATTTCTCTTAACTTTTCATCTTCAGCAAAGTCATACTTCATATCCTCATATGATGATTTGTTGTCCTGACTACCGGCTGTCTTGCTGTCGTGTTTATCCTTTAATGTCTGAAACAGCTTGTCATACTCTGCATTGATTTCTTGCGTTGCTTCTGTTGATCCGTTGGGGTTATCAGGGTGAAACCTCTTTAAAAGTTCTTTGTATTGCTTTCTCAATTCTTCCAATGTTTCTACATTACTAAAGTATTTCATATATGAAAGCCTCCTTTGAATATTTGATGATTTCTTTATTAATATAATATCATTATACACAAAAAAACGTGCATAGTCAATAATATATGCACAAATAAATGTGTATATAATTAACAAATATATGCACATTTATTTGTGCATAATGTCAATAGACTATGCACATATATATGTGCATAATGTACTTACAAGGTCAAGCAACACAGACCTACATAAACGGAAACCAATAGCCCGAAAAGCTATGAACTTTAATCCATATACCTGTGAGTGAGCTGAGGCAAAACCAATAGACAGGAAGATGATTTAAGGGTTTCCACTATTTCAAAGGAGAGTAAGCAAATGTGTATGACAAAATCAGAACTTGAAAAGAAAGTAAATGAATTAAGAAGCCTTAAGGCAATGAAAGAAGAACTTGAAAACGAGGTAAAAGCGGCAGAAGTTGAAATTATTTCCTATATGAATGAAAGGAGAATTGATTCAGAAATTACGGATACCGCAAAAATAACTTACAAACTACAAAGCCGTACAACATTAGATAAAGAGAAGTTGACCGAGATTTTAGGCGAGGACTTAAAACCATTTGAGAAAGTTTCTACTTATAACGTATTAAGAATCAAATAGCAAACCATAGGCAGAGGGGAGCAATCCCCAAAGCCTAACTGCTATAATGCCACCTATGAGCGTTCCAAGTCGCTATGAAAAAGGCAGAGGATAGCAGCTTGTCAAAATCATATTAGTGGAGGTAATAAGGTCATGTCAAATGAAGTCAAGGTATTTACAAAAACAGAAGACGGAAGGTTGTCAAAGGTCATTGAGTATAGCACTGGAGGAAGGGTTGAGATTCCAATTAATAGAGACGGTTCTATAAGATGGTTTGACGACAACCAATTGATGAAACAGGAGGGCTGACAACATGAAAAAGTACATAGTTGAGTATCTGGAGAATGGTATTACTTATTCAGTTAAAACATTCATTGACTACGAAATGGCAACTACATTTTATAACCGCATTCGTGAAAGAGAATGGGCGAGAATGTCATAAGCAAGGTAGGGGCAAACGGTTTTCTATGTGGTTCGATTCCA
>NZ_DAMAUN010000037.1:0-53996 GCF_032078915.1 Lacrimispora sp.
CCTTAAGGTGGCACAATTCTTAGAAAGCCATCCGCAGATTCTGCAGGTATCCTATCCAGGGTTAGAGAGCAGTCCTTACTATAACCTGGCGAAAAAGTATTTCCCTAAAGGCCCTGGCGCAATACTGTCCATCCGCCTTAAAGGAGGCCTGGAGGCGGCCAAGAAGGTGTTGGAGAGGGTCCGCATCTTCGATTACATGGTAAACGTAGGAGATGCAAAGTCCTTGATCGTACATTCCGCAAGCTCCACACATTTTGGACAGTCAAAGGAACAAAGGGAAAAAGCAGGAGTTTATGATGATACCCTTCGTTTGTCCGTGGGCATTGAAGATGCGGAGGATCTTATCGAAGATTTGAGGCAGGCATTGGATTCTCTATAGAGGAATATTGGAAACAAAATCCATTAAAGTAATTCCCGGGACACGTTAGAAAATTCGGTGAATTCAAGGAGAAAAAAGTTGACAAATTCAGAATATACAATATACTTACTATAAAAGAAACAGACATTTCTTGCATTGGGGATGATGATGGATGTATATTGTGGCTTACCGCTTGTTAAATTTACTGAATGACTGTGAGTTTGGTTCTACAGAGGCGCATATCGCGAAAAGTCTGCTGGATATGATATATGAGGTTGAATTTTTACCCATTGACCAGGTCGCGGCAAAATGCCACATTTCCAAGTCAACACTTTCTAAATTCATAAAGCGCCTTGGCTTTGAGGATTACAAAGAGTTTAGGGATAATGTGAGGAATGAGAAGAAAAGAAGCAGATATACCGGAAACGAACAAAAATTGTCGATGAACGAGTTTATTGAAGCACAAGGAATAGAACGATATTTG
Source organism: Lacrimispora sp. (assembly GCF_032078915.1). Taxonomy (GTDB): domain Bacteria; phylum Bacillota; class Clostridia; order Lachnospirales; family Lachnospiraceae; genus Lacrimispora. Next base: position 843 of record NZ_DAMAUN010000037.1, read on the forward strand.
AATGTGCTTTCCGGGGATATTAATAATTTCCTGTCCGGAATTAATATGGAGCAGATTCAAAAACTGGCAGAGGCTATTTATGAATATGATAAAATTGCTGCATTCGGAGCCGTTTATTCGGAAACGGTTGCTATGGATTTTATGTATATGTTTGCTGAGGAGAGGAAATATATAAAAACAAATCTTTTTGATATAAAGCAGGAACAATTCATTAATCAGGCAGACGAGGATACTCTGATTATTATATTCTCCAATTCAGGCCAGTATATTTATAGGGATGGGATGAAAGCCTTGAATTCATCCAAGTTATTTATCAAAAAAACGAAGGGCAGGATCGCGCTTATTACATCGAATAAAGAGGCGGCATCTGATCCCTGTATCACGTATCCGGTCTTATATCATTTAACCACGGTTGTGCAGAATCATCTGATGATTGAACGTATCGTCGTGGATTTAATTGTGGACAGCTATAGAAAAATCAGGAAAGAGAAAAGAGAAAAATAGTTAAATCGAGAAAAGACAGACTTTCATGAAGAGTCTGTCTTTTTTGTGAGAAATGACCAAATTATGTTTGAACAATTAAGGGGAAGTTGCTAAAAAAGTTTCCAAAAAGCGAAATTCAAACATTTTTAAAGTGTTTTTATTTATAATAAGTCTCAAGTTATTATGCATAATAAATTGTAAATTTCAGTCATGAAAGGAGTCAGAGATGTTCGAGGGTTATTAATGACCGTTAAATGATGGGGAGGGTGACATAGCCAATAAAAAGTTTTTGGAGACGTTAGGAGGAAGGGATATGTATTATATTATTGCTTCACATGGGGAATATGCTGTGGCTTGTAAAAAGAGCTGCGAAATGATTACCGGAGCAGCACCCCAGTTTTCAGTAGTGACATTTACAGAAGAAATGACGAAAGAATCGGTTGAGAATGCCTACAGGGAGATTATAGCGGAAAAAGGAGAAGAACAGTGTCTGGCGATTATTTCTGACATAAAGGGGGGAACGCCTTATAATGCAGCAATTACCATAAGACATGAGTATCCAACGATTGCACTGGTATCAGGATTATGTCTGGGTATGATGATTGCATTGAATATAGGTGATACGTTAGAGAGTGCGATCGAACAGTCAAGAGAAATAATTACCGGAGAAGGGGTATCCGCCGCAAAACAGCCAAAGGAAGCTGTTGGATCTGCTGAGCCGGTGGAAAATAACGGGATTGTGAATTTCAGGCTGGATGAACGTCTGATTCACGGCCAGGTGGCAACTTACTGGACACGTACCCTTGGCGTCACAAGAATTATGATAGTAGACAACGACATCTTGAGCGATGAGATCAGCAAAAAGGCTCTGCAGGCAGCGGTTCCTTCCGGTATCAGGCTAAGTGTCCTGTCAGTAGCTTCTGCAGCGAGGAAGCTGAACAAAGGTGCTTACACAGGACAGAGAGTATTCCTCATTGTAAGGAGGACGAATATAATCCGTGAACTGCTTGAAGCAGGGGTCAAAGTAAAAGAAGTAAACATTGGAAACATGGGAGTGAAAAACGGACGGAAACAAATATTTAAGTCCGTTTACTGCACGAAGGAAGAAATTAAGGATATTCAGGATATAGAGAAATCCGGCGTGTTAGTATATGCCCAGATGGTACCGAATGACGATAAGAAGAAATTTACATCTTTTATAAATTAAAAAGGAGGCATAGGGAATGGGAATTCAAGTGTGGCAGATAATAGTATTGACATTATTAGCTTTCTTTTTTATTTGTGAAGGCTTATCTACATCTATATTTGCAAACCAGCCGGTTATTATTGGGACGATCACCGGTATTGTTATGGGGGATATAGGAACCGGTCTGGCAGTAGGAGCGACTCTTCAGCTGATGATCCTTGGAGTAGGTACATATGGAGGGGCATCCATACCTGATTATGTGACTGGTGCGATGATTGGAACCGTATTTGCAATCACATCAGGAAAGGGAATGGAGTTTGGTATGGGACTGGCGGTGCCTGTAGGACTTTTGATGGTTCAACTGGACGTCCTTGCAAGATTTTCCAATGTGTTCTTTTCCAAGAGAGTCGAGGCTGCGATCGAAAGAATGGACTTTAAGGGGATGGCAAGGAATACATGGCTGGGAGCTTTTTCGTGGGGGCTTTCCAGAGCGATACCAGTTTTCCTGATGCTGATTTTCGGACAAAATCTTGTAAATGCCATTACAGAACATATGCCGGAATGGCTAATGAGCGGCCTGTCAGTTGCAGGAGGACTGCTTCCTGCAGTGGGTATTGCAATCCTTTTAAGATATCTTCCTGTTAAAAATTATATCGCTTATCTACTTATTGGATTCATTGCAGCAGCGTATTTAAAAGTGCCAATGGTTGGGGTGGCAATCATGGGAGTTGCACTGGCAATCATCGCATTTAAGCAGGAGGCGGCGAAAAACCAGAACGTTGTTGTAGTAAATCAGGGTGCAGTTCAGGAGGGATTGTTAGATGGAGAATATGAAGACTAATCAGGAAAAGATTACAAGCCAGGATATAAATCGTGTAAGCAAACGATGGATTCTGGCATCACAGATCACATGGAATTATGAAAAAATGATGGCAATAGGCTATCTGTATTCTATACTCCCGGTCTTGCGTAAATTATATAAAAAAGAAGATGACTTAAAAGCAGCAATGAGAAATCATGTGCAGTTTTTTAACACGACTCCCCATATGGGCGGATTTATACTGGGTATTGATATTGCCACAGAGGCGGAGGGAAGAAACAGCAGTACAGATGGGGTCGAAACAGCAAATGGCATTAAAACCGGTCTGATGGGGCCTTTTGCAGGCGTTGGCGATACCATATTTGGAGTCCTGATACCAACGATTTGCGGTTCTATAGCCGCTTATATGGGACAGCAGGGTAATGTAACAGGTGTCGTGATCTGGTTATTGGTTAATATAGCAATCATGGCATTCCGTTATTTCACAGTAGGTATTGGATACAGAGAGGGAACAAAATTAATTGCCTCAGCAAAAGATAAGCTGGATGCATTGACAAGTGCGGCAACACTGCTTGGCATTACCGTGGTCGGTGCTTTGATTCCGACTGTAGTAAACGCGAATATTACAGCAACTTTTACATCAGGAGATGTCACTTTGGCAGGACAGGACATTTTAGATCAGATCATGCCAAGCCTTGTTCCTGTTCTGATTGTAGCTGCAATCTATGTTTTACTTGGAAAGAAAAAGATGACCTCTACGAAGGCAATCTTAATTGTTATGGCGGCATCCATCATTTTTGCAGCAATTGGATTTTTAGGATAGACAGACAACATACCATTCCCGGCAGAGGGCAGAAAAGTTCCGGTCTGGGAATGGCAGAACATGAAATGATACAGTAAGGAGAGAGATTATGGGATTAGAGTTTTTTAACAAATCAAAAAAAATTATGGAACAACTGGAGGCAGCTGAACAGGAGCACATTCATGAGGCGGCAATGTTGGTTTCTGATTCTATCAGAAATGGAGGAATCCTGCAGGCATTTGGAAGCGGGCATTCCTATGCAGGTGCAATTGAAGTATGCGGAAGAGCCGGAGGATTGATCCCAAGCAAGCTTATCCGTGACAAGGCAGAAGGAATGTATGAGAGTGTGGAAGGAAATGCACCGTTTTTAATGCGCCAGGTGAACATAGGAGAGAATGATATTTTCATACTGATCTCTAACTCCGGCAGAAACCCGTTTGCAATAGAAATGGCTGATTACATAAAGAATAAAGGAAACAAGCTGATAGTAGTAACTGCGCTGGAGGTATCAAAAGGTTCAACCTCCAGACATTCTTCCGGTAAGCTTTTATATGAGTTCGCAGATGTGGTTTTGGATAACCATTCCACATTTGGGGATGCTGCCTTGGAAGTTGAAGGGCTGGACTGCAAAGTCTGCGGAACCTCTTCATTCAGCACATGCCTGCTTCTGCAGCAAATGATTTATGAAGCGATACAAGATATGATGGCAAAAGGATATGAGCCTCCGGTTTATAAGAGCGCTAATATTGACGGAGGAAGAGAGTTTAATAATGCTTTTGAACAGAAATATGCAGATAGAATCTGGCATATTTAAAAACAAAGAGTTATAACGGCGGTTGAAGAGGCTGACGGGTTTTTGGTAAAATGAAATTCTGAGAGTATGAGGTGATTATGAAACATTCGGTATTAGAAGTATGTGCAGATTGTGTGCAGTCTGCGGTAAATGCGGATAACGCAGGAGCAGACAGGATTGAACTTTGCAGCAATCTGGTAATCGGCGGTGTGACTCCTGGAATGGCACTGTTTAAGCTGGTAAAAAAATATACGGATGTAAAAGTCCGTGTCCTTCTGCGTCCCAGATACGGTGATTATTGCTATAATGCTTATGAATTTGAACAATTAAAAGAAGAAGTGCAGATGTACCGTGAATGTGGAGCCGACGGTGTGGTAATGGGAATCTTAAGTCCGGATGGGCGGCTTAATGAGGAAAGAATGTCCGAGTTGATAAAACTAGCCGGAAACATGGATACTGCACTGCACAGAGCATTTGATGCCTGCATAAACCCAATGGAAACGATGGAACAGGCAGTTTCTTTAGGAATGAATACCATTTTGACTGGCGGACAGTGTGGAAATGCATGGGACGGCAGAGATTTGTTAAAAGAGCTTTATGAGAAAAGTGCAGGAAGAATCGAAATCCTGGCAGCAGGAGGAATTAATGCTGAAGTAATGGAAAAGTTAATTCCGCTTACCGGAATCACCTCTTATCATATGTCCGGAAAAATTGAGGTGGACAGCATGATGACATATCGAAAAGCAGGAAATAGCATGGGGCTTCCTGAAAGAAATGAATATGCCCTTTGGCAGACATCAGAGGAAAAAGTAAGACAGGCTGTTCTGGTTTTAAAAAATATTTAGAATAAGGAAAGCGGAATAGAATTCCGGCAGGGGCTGTGTGCTGATTATTTAGCACACAGCCCTTTGAGTTAATAACAGATTGCGAATAAATGGCGATTCAAAGGATGTCGTAGACAGGATTGCTTTTTTATATAAATCTGAAAAAAATCAATTTAAATATACTGGATTTAAAGCGAAAATACCAAGTGGGATTCAGGAAATGTTTTCATATATAAAAAAATGACCATCTTTGCAGGAAATAAAATATTTGCTATAATAAAAATGACCATAGTTCAAGAAGCTCGTCGCGACGGATATATGGAGCTGCATATAAATGATACCGGAAAGAGGAAAAGGGATGAAAAAGCCTTCTAAATTATCTGTTCGTATGTTTCTGCTGTTACTGCTATGCGTGGTCATGCCTTTGGCAGGGACCTGTATTTACGTACGAGTCAGTATGGAACATTTCATCCAGGATAAGCTGAGTGAAAAAGTCATTCAGAACATCTCAAGAGGAGAGCGGAATATCTGTGATAATTTACAGAGCATTGCCGCTTTGACCAATGTCTTTGTCTATGACGAGGAGCTGCAAAAGCGCATCACAGATCCCAATACGTCTGAATATGACAACACGAAGTACTTTGACCAGATGATACATAAGCTGAGCATTGCCAGCGGATTTGATTTCGTTCAGGATATGAAGATCATTCTGTTCGATGATTACAGCAGGATTTACTCCAACTGGAGCATGAATTACCAGGATTACCAGTTTCTCCTGGATCAGGATTGGGTGAAAAAAAGCAGGGAGAATAATGGGCATATAGTATGGGCCATGTTTAATCCGGCCTATATCATTGGTGAACAGAAAGACCAGACCTATATTTCTCTGGCGAAATCCCTTCTAAAGGATTATTCGACGGGAAACGTCATAGGAACGCTTATCATCAGCATTGACCAGAAGAAATTCAGCGACCTTTTGATGGAATACGCCTATGCCGGTGACATGGCCTATGTCTGTGTGGGAGAAGGTACCGTGCTTTTGCAAAATGACGCCCAGGGGCTCATTCACGATGAGGATATCAGGAATCTATACCGGGAGACGGAGAAGAAAAAAAGCGGGAACCTGCGGTATCAGTCTGCAGGAGGAAACTTTCTTATAAGCTATTACACCATACCAAAGCCGTGGGTGTTTAACGATCAGCAGATGAAAGTTTTTCATTTTACCAATTATCAGGAAGTGACCAATCAGGTGGAAATGATCGGGCGCAGGATGAATCTGATCATCCTGATCGTCATATGCGCGCTGGTCTTGATTCTGTATCTTTCCATCAGGATGCTGGTAAAGCCCATTGTCAAACTCAGCGGCCAGATGGAAAATTATACGCTGGACATGGATTTAAAAGATATCGATATGAAGCGGTCCGATGAGATCGGCCAGTTAAACCGCTCCTTCCGGCAAATGTCCATTAACATCCGCCATTTGTTCGAAGAGCTTAAAAACGAGCATGAGATAAAGGAAAAATACCGGTATGAATCTCTGCGGGCTCAGCTAAATCCCCATTTTCTATTCAATACCTTATCAACCATCCGCTGGATGGCGATCATAAGAGGTGCGGACAATATCGTAGATGGAATCGACGCCTTGGCCCATATATTAAAATACAGTATGAGCAGGGAAAACTGCCTGGTAACGGTGGCGGAAGAGGTGGAGAACATCAGGAATTATCTTTATATCCAAAACTGCCGCTACGGAAATCATTGCAGGCTGGAAATGGATCTTGAGGAAGACATCTTGAATTTGAAAACAGCTAAATTCATCCTTCAGCCCATTGTAGAAAATGCTATCATCCATGGATATGACAAGGAAAGGGAGGAAATCCTGATCCGGATTTACGGATCGGCAGAGGAGGACAGCCTTAACATATATGTGGAGGATGACGGAGTAGGCATTTCTCCCAATGTCATCAGGCAATTTGAGGCCTCCAGAGAGGGCCGGATAAAGGAAAGCAAGCTGACAGGCATCGGAATCAAGAATGTGGATGAGTATATCCGAATTACCTTTGGCAATAAGTATGGGCTGACCATAGAAAGTCTTAAAACAAGAGGGACGGTGGTATTGTTCACACTTCCGGTAATCAGAGAGGAGAAGTCAGGGGATGAAAAGGGTGATGATTGTAGATGATGAGGTTTTGGTGCGCCTGGGAATCCAGTCATTGATCAAATGGGAAAACTATGGATACCAGATTGTCTGTGATGCATCGGATGGGGACGAGGCACTTCAAAAGATCAGACAGTACCAGCCGGATATCGTACTTACGGATTTAAAGATGAGCCCGGTGGATGGCTTTGAGCTGATCTCTGTGTGCAGGGAAAAATATCCTCACATCCAGTTTATTGTCTTAAGCAGCTATAATGATTTTGACAATGTAAGAAATGCCATGAAAATGGGGGCGTTTGATTATGTTTTTAAATTGACGGTGAAGCCGGAGGAACTGCTGAAAGTCATGGATGAAGCCACCTCCTCAGGAAAAGGGACCGACACAGTCCAGGAAGCCTCTGCACTGGCGGAACGGAATTTGGAAGTCATAAAAAGGGGATTGTTTAAAAGAATTTTAAACTCTGAAACCTTTTTGAAGAAATATTTAGAAGAACTGATGAGGCTGCCTCTTTCCGTAAATTTTGACCATCCATTCCATATCCTCTCCATTACCATCGATGATTTCAAGGTGGTAAGAAAAAAGGGGGATTTTATGGATTTGGAGCTCCTGATATTTACCATGGAAAATATCCTTAGTGAATTGTTCAACCGCCATCACCGTGCAGAAGTGTTCCAATATGGGGAATATGATTTTGCCGTGGCAGTAAATCCGGAAGAAAATCAGGACCATAAGGCCTTTTTTACAGCAATGGAGAAGGAGTTTGGCATCTTTTCCAGCTGTGCAAGACAGTATTACGGCCTGGAGGTAAGCGGAGCATTAAGCAGGGAATGTACGGGGATCAAAGGGTTAAAGGATGCCATTGCTCAAAACCGGGATACGCTAAACATGCGCTTTTTTTCGGAACCTGGAAAGCTTCATCCATACGGGAGGAATGTTAAGGAAGAGGCGGTTCTTCCGCCCGAGTTTCACAGCTCTGTTTTAGAACGTCTGGCGGCGGAACACGATTTTTTCGGGATGAGGAAGTTTCTGGAGGAATTATTTAAATTTCTGAATGAAAAGAACCGGTGGGAGCCTGAGGAAATCCGCTATCTTCTGAGAAGGGCCTATGGAACCCTGGCAGCCTCCTTTGCCCGCAGCCGAGCAGATATAGATCTGTTCCTGGATAAGAACGGAATAAACATGGAGGCTTCCATCAATGATTATACATATCTTGAAAAAATCAGACAATCCGTATTGGAATTGTTGGAACAGTATAAAAAGGAGTATGAGTCAAACAGCGGCAGAATATTGAGAAAAGAGGTTGCCGAAGCAAAGAGCTTTGTCCGGAGCCATATGAAGGAAGAACTCCAGGTTGCAGAAATTGCGGCTATGGTGAACATGAGCGGCAGTTATTTTTCCCACATATTTAAAAAAGAGGAAGGGATCAGCTTTGTGGAATATGTATACCGGGTGAGGATGGAGCATGCCAGATACTTACTGGAAAGCAGCGATTTAAAGGTAAATGAGATCGCAGATGAGGTTGGTATCTTTAATCCCAATTATTTCAGCACCCAGTTTAAAAAGAGCGTGGGACAGTCTCCTTTGGAATATCGCCAGGCCTGGTTAAAGAAAGCGGAGGAAAATAGCAGGATCTGAAAGAAAAATAGCAGGATTTTAAAGTATTGGTAAAAGAAGAAACCAGTGGAGCCGGAAATCGAAAGAATTGAAAGAAAGACAGCAGACAGAGGGATATCACTTGTCTGCTGTTTTTGCTATAGTATAAAAGAAATCAAAACTATTGGAGGAAGGTACAATGAGAAAATGGAAAAAGTTAGGGGCACTCGGCATGGCATCTCTAATGGCAATGTCAGTGATGGCCGGCTGCCAGAGCGGCCAGAAAACAGAACAGGTAACTGCGTCCTCGGAGACGGCAAAAACAGACGAATCAAAAACAGAAACGCCAAAAGCAGGAAATGGAGAACCTGTGGTTTTGCGGATGTGGGGAGGCGTTCCTGCGGAAGCAGGTCCTCAGGCTGTTTGTGATAATTTTAACCAGCTTTACAAGGACAAAGGGATACAGGTAGAGTACGAACGGTTTGTAAATGATGATACGGGAAATTTAAAGCTGGAAACAAATCTTCTCTCAGGAGACGGTGTGGACCTTTATATGACATACAGTACGGATGCACTGACTAAGCGTGCGGAAGGAAATATGGCACTGGATCTTTCGGAACTGATTGCCCGTGATGATTTCCAACTGACAAAATATTTCGGGACCCTGGCGGAGGCGTATTACATAAACGGAAAGCCTTATTCCATTCCTACAAAGCTGGATCAGTACGGAATCGTATTAAATGAAGACATGTTTGAAGCGGCTGGGATAGAGATCCCCACAGAATGGACGTTTGACGAATTCCGTGAGATCGCTAAAAAGCTGACTCATGGAGAAGGACAGGATAAGGTTTACGGCATGTTTTGGAATTCCCAGCAGGATCTGACCTATCTTTTCACTTACCTGGTGGCCCAGACAAGCGGCGGAGATCCTATGTATAAAAATGACAAGGAAACCAGCTTTGATGATCCTGTGGTGCTTAAATCCGTAGAACTGATCAATAACATGATGAATGTGGATAAAACATCTCCTACTCATACGGATTCTGTGACCCAGAAGCTGTCTCAGGAAAGCATGTTCCTGACAGGAAAATCTGCCATGACGGTGGGACCGTGGATTGTAAGAAGTATTAAGGACCAGGCCAGTTATCCTCATGACTTTAAGACGGCATTCGCTCCTTATCCGGTGGCGGAAAAAGGGCAGAGAAATTATACCCAGGGAGGCTATGGGGATCATCTGTGCATCAATCCCAAGTCCCAGAACATTGACGCCGCATGGGAATTTGCAAAATGGTACGCCACCGAGGGAATGCTTCCCGTAGTGGAAGGAGGCCGGGTGCCGGCTTCCAATACTTATAATGCCCTTGAGGTAACAGAGGCGTTTGTCATGGGAGCCGAGGATTATTTAGATGCGGAAACCACCCAGAAGATCCTCATAACACCGGCAGACAATTACGCGGTTCCTTCTATCATCAACCATATTGCAGAGGTAAAGAAAATCGCGGTGGAAGAACTGGAAGGGATCTTTATCGGAAAGCAGACGGCGGAGGAAGGCATGAAGAAGGCCAAAGCCAGAGCTGATGAGCTTTTGCAGAAATAATCAGAGAAAAAATTCCCGGGGCTGCTTTCCATTACCCGGCCCCGGGAAAATAAAAAGAAGAAAGGAGGGAACCACTGAACATGAAGAAAATCAGGCTTAGCAGACAGTTAAAGGTGGATTTAACCGGCTATGCTTTCATTCTGCCCAATATTGTGGGTGTTTGCCTTTTTACCTTATTTCCCATGATCTTTTCCCTGATCATCAGCTTTACAAGCTGGGATTATACCAAAGGGATCGGCAACTGGGATTTCATCGGCCTTAAAAATTTTGTTGATATGTGGCAGGATGAATGGTTTACCAGTTCCCTGATTAACACCATCATTTTTGCGGTAGGAGTGGTGCCGTTGACCGTTTTCCTGGCACTGGTTCTGGCGGTCATCATTGATAAATACTGCGTTGCCAGACTTCCCATGAGGCTGGCGCTTTTTATGCCCTACATATCCAATATCGTAGCGGTTGCCATTGTTTGGGTGATGATGTATTCCCCCTGGGGGCCATTTACCCAGATGGTGAAGTTATTTGGAGTGGAGAATCCTCCCCAGTGGCTTGGAGATACAACCTGGGCTTTGCCAGCGCTGATGCTCATGACTGTATGGTCGGGAGTGGGATATGCCAATATGATCTATACATCGGCACTTCAGGGACTTCCTCAGGATGTTTATGAGGCGGCGGATATTGACGGAGCAGGAGAGATTCAGAAATTCTTTAAGCTTACGATCCCGTTTTTGTCACCCACTACCTTTTTCCTGATCATTACTACGTTCATCACCTCGTTCCAGGTGTTTGCACCCATACAGATCATGACTAGAGGCGGCCCCGGAACGGCCACCAATGTGTTGGTTTACTATATTTATACCTCGGCCTTTACCTTCTACAAGATGGGATATGCTTCCGCCATGTCGTGGATATTGTTTTTGATCCTCTTTGGCATAACCATGTTCCAATGGGCAGGGCAGAAAAAATGGGTCAGCTATTAAGAAAACACCCTGCGGGTATACCTGTATGCCCAAAGGGTATGGGCAATAAAGAAGAAACACCCTGCGGGTATACCTGTATGCCCAAAGGACATGGGCAATAAAGAAGAAAGGAGGCGCCTGAAATGAAGAAACATCAACGGACCATCCTTAGGGTCCTGTTTACCGTAGTCATAGGGGCTTTGGCTGTCTCCATGGTTACCCCGTTTTTATGGATGCTTTCGGCATCAATGAAACTTCCCCTGGATGTCATGAAGCTGCCGATTGAATGGATACCAAAATATTTTTATCCTGATAATTACAAGAAAGTGTGGAATGTGGGAGGCCTGGCAGTCAGGGATTACCATTTTAGCCTGGCATACTGGAACTCCATAAAGATCGCCGTCATCAATTTGACGGGATCAGTGCTTACCAGCACGCTGGCAGGGTACGCCTTTGCAAAAATAAAGTTCAGAGGACGGAATATCCTCTTCCTGATCTATCTGGCGACTATGATGATCCCCAGTCAGGTGACCCTGATCCCCAAGTTTGTCATGTTTAATAAAATGGGGCTCACTGGAACCCATTTAACCCTGATTCTTCCGGGTTTGATCACCATTACAGGCACATTTCTCATGCGCCAGTATTTTATGCAGATCCCGGATGAACTGAGAGAGTCGGCAAGGGTAGATGGGGCCCACGAGTTTCTCATATGGCTAAAGATCATGGTGCCTATTGCTAAGCCCAATATGGCATCTCTTGCAATGGTGGTGTTCCTGTGGAACTGGAACAGCTATCTGGAGCCGCTGGTATTTTTAAGCGATTGGCGATTGTATACAATTCCTATTGCCCTTACGAATTTTATAGAAGAAAGTGTGACGGAATATAATCTGGTCATGGCGGCAGCGGCCTCTGCCCTGATTCCTGCTTTTCTCGTATTTTTACTGGGGCAGAAGTTTCTTGTCAAAGGCCTGGTGGCTGGCGCAGTGAAAGGATAAGGTTGAGAAAATGAAATATATAACGGAAAATAAAAGAGAAATACCTGTAATACGTGAGGTGGATGTGCTGGTGCTGGGGGCAGGGCCGGCAGGAGTCGGGGCAGCGGTTGCAGCGGCAAGAGAAGGCGCTGTGACCATGCTGGTGGAGCAGGCAGGAGATGTGGGAGGAATCGCCACGGCAGGACTTATGAGCCACTGGACAGGAAGTACGGAAGGGGGATTTTACGAGGAAATCCTGAGCCGTTCGGCAGAGTTTTCAGGGGGAGGCCGGCAGATCATTAATCCTGAGCGCTTAAAGACGGTTTTACTCCGTATGCTTATGGAGGCAGGGGTTAGTCTCAGGCTGTATACCTTTGCCAGTGATGTTATTATGGAGGGAAATGTGATAAAAGGAGTGATCCTGGAAAGCAAATCTGGCAGAGAGGCTGTTCTTGCGAAGATCGTCATTGACGCCACAGGAGATGGTGACATAGCCGCAAAGGCCGGGGCTCCCTATTTTATGGGCAGAGAAGGCGACGGACTCATGCAGCCGGCTACGATCATGTTTAAGGTCGCAGGCGTGGATGAGGAGCGTGGAGTTTTCCCTGGCGGCTTTGAAGAAAGCTTTGACCTTCCTGACGGGGATTTGCAGGAGCTTGGGAAGAAACACCTCCCCAGTCCGGCGGGGCATGTGCTCCTGTACAAGACAACACTTCCCGGGGTGGTCACCTGCAACATGACGAACTGCACCGGGGTGGACGGTACAAGGGCCGAAGATCTTACAAAAGCAACCCTGGTCTGCAGAGAGCAGATGGACGAGATCGTTGCTTTTCTCAGAAGATTTGTCCCGGGCTTTGAAAACTGTTATATCATCAGCTCCGCCTCCCTTGTGGGAATCCGGGAAACCAGGCATTTTAAGGGAGAAGAGACCATTCGTCCGCAGGATATCCTGGAGGCCAGGGTATTTGACAATTGGGTGGTAGCAAAGGCCAGCTTCAATTTCGACGTGCACAATCTGACGGGCAATGGACTGGATGAAACTGGCTGTCAAAAGCATTTTCCGCAGGAAAAAGGATATACCATCCCCTATGGCTGTTTCGTGCCTCTGGAAATTGATAATCTGTATCTGGCGGGAAGAAATATTTCAGGAACCCACATGGCCCATTCCAATTACCGCGTTATGCCTATCTGTGCCAATATGGGGCAGGCGGTGGGAATTGCGGCAGCCATGTGTGCCGATTCCGGTACGGCGCCGAGAGCCCTTGAAGTGAAAAAGGTTCAGAGCCGTCTCATAGAACTGGGGGTGAGCCCGTGAAAACATATCATTATGACTTTGTCGTAGTGGGGGGCGGTATGTCCGGCATCTGCGCAGCAATTGCTGCTGCAAGAAGAGGCGTGAAAACAGCTTTGATCCATGACAGACCAGTTTTAGGCGGTAATGCCAGCTCCGAAATCCGGATGCATATCTGTGGGGCTGACCATCACATGTCGGTTCCAAATGCCCGGGAAACAGGAATATTAGAAGAAATACTTCTGGAAAACAAGCGGAGAAATCCGGAGATGGTGTATCCGATTTTTGATTCTGTTCTATGGGAAAAGGTGCATTATCAGGAAAATCTGACCCTTTATTTAAATACACATATGACGGAGGTTCTGTGCGATGGTGACAGGATCGAGGCAGTATGTGCCCTGCAGATGACAACGGAGAAAACCTTCCGCATTCTCGGTACTCTGTTTTTAGATGCCACGGGTGACGGCGTTCTGGGAGCTAAGGCGGGAGCGGAGTACCGGATCGGAAGGGAAAGCAGCTCCCAATATGGAGAGTCCCTTGCTCCGGAAAAAGAAGACCCCTATACCATGGGGAATTCCCTCATGTTCAAGGCTCGGGATATGGGGCATGAGGTGCCCTTTATAAAGCCTTTTTGGGCCAATACCTATACTGAGGAGCAGCTTAGGCTGCGGGATCACAGCGATGTCACCTCCGGATACTGGTGGATCGAGCTGGGAGGCGGAGAACGGGATGTGATTTCCCATGGAGAAGAGCTTCGGGATGATCTGTTAAAGGCTGTATTTGGAGTATGGGATCATATAAAAAACGGCGGAGAACACGGTGCGGAGTGTATGGAACTGGAATGGGTGGGGTTTCTGCCTGGAAAAAGGGAAAGCCGCCGGCTCATAGGTGATTATGTGCTGACAGAAAAGGACTGTCTGGAGAGCCTCCGGTTTGATGACGCTGTAGCCTATGGGGGCTGGCCTATGGACATTCATACAGTAGAAGGCTTTTTAAATGAGAACGATGATCCAACGGTCTGGAACCAGGTAAACGGCATATATACCATTCCCTACCGATGTCTGTATTCAAAGAACATCCGGAACCTGTTTTTAGGAGGCAGGGCAATCAGCTGTTCCCATGTGGCATTTTCCTCCACAAGGGTTATGGGAACTTGCGCGGTCGTTGGTCAGGCGGTAGGTACGGCCGCTTCCATGGCAGTAAAAAGGAATCTGGGGCCGAGGGAAATCCTTGATTGTGTGGGGGAACTGCAGCAGGAGCTTTTAAAGGATGACTGCTATATCCCCTTTATTACCAACCAGGACCCTGATGATTTCGCCAGGCAGGCAGTGGTGACAGCAACTCACCATATTCCAGGATGTGAGCCGGAAAAGGCGGTAAACGGAGTGGCGAGAACGGTGAATGAAGAGTCAAACTGCTGGCGTGCTGCCATAGAAGACCGCCCTTCCCTGCTTCTATCCCTGCCAGAGAAGACGCCCATCCGGGAAATACGTCTGGTGCTGGACTCCAATTTAAGCAGGGAGATTACTCCTTCTATAAACCAGGGTGTGCTATCCAGACAAAAGTCTGGGCCGCCGTCTGAGCTTTTAAAGGAATATGAAGTTGACATCCTTCTGGAAGGTGAGGTTGTGGAGCATATGGCGGCCCAGTCCCATGGACAGAGGCTTCAGCAGCTCTTTATTGACGGAACGGTAGGAGATGCCATCCGGATCAGCCCAATTTCTACATACGGCAGCAGGGAAGCAGGGATCTTTGAAGTGAGGATCTATTCCTGCAAATAAATTTCTTGGCATAATTGAATTCTGGGTTTAATTGATTCCTTAGTATAATTGATTTCTTAGTATAATTGATTCCTTCGATTAATTGATTCCTCCCGCAAGGGTACTTGATTATTTTAGAAAAATTCAGTACACTTAATTCAAATCCTAACGTTCCCAGGGTAATTGTCATCGGTATCCGGTATCATCTTAAGGAGAATGAACCCTTAGGGGCCCTGAAATGAAATAAGATTTGGAGGCAATCAATGAGACCAACGAATGAGAAATTAAAACAAGCTATTTTGGATGCGGGGAAGCAGGAATTTTCAACTCAGGGATACCAGAAAGCATCCATGCGCAGCATCGCGAAATCAGCGGGGGCCACAACCGGTGCTGTCTATATTTATTTTACTGATAAGCAGGCGTTATTTCACGCACTTGTATCAGAGGCTGCAGAACAGCTTAAGGCTCAGTATAAGGAACAGCAGCGGCAGTTTTGGGATCTGGATGTGAATCGTCAGATCGAAAACCTGGATCAGCTTGCGAAACAGGATCAGAATTGGTTAATTGAATATGTTTATGATCACTTTGAAGCGTTTAAATTGATTTGTTGCTGTTCTGCAGGGACAGTTTATGAGAATTATATCGATCAGCTGGTCCAAATTGAAGTGGAAGCCAGTCTTACCTTTATTGAGGGACTGCAGGCGGAAAGAGGTAAATCGTTAAGGATCGATAAAGAGCTGATCCATATTGTCTCCAATGCTTTGTTTTCAGGCATTTTCGAAACGGTGATTCACGATATGCCTCGGGAAAAAGCCAGAGAATATATCGAACGGCTGTATGTTTTTTATGAAGCCGGTTGGTTTAAACTTCTGGAAATAGAATTATAATCAGAGCCGTGCGCGCTGATTCCCAGTGAGGAACGTGATATTTTATGATCTGCATCGCAGAGAATAGAATTTTACGTTCCTTTTTTTGAGTAAACGATAAGAAGGGCTTACCATTAAATCCCAATATTTTCATATTATTTCTTGACAAAAGTCATAATTAGAATTAAAATATCAGTGTTATCTAAAGAAATTGAGGCTCGGAGTATATGATTGCTCCGTTTTTTCACACACTGAAGTTAGTCATATCTAACTAAAATCAAATCAAAGGAGGTCACTGATAAAATGAGTAGAGGAATCAGCGGTAAACTGAGTATGAAAGATATCATTATAGCATCTGTTTTAGGGGTGATTTGCATTGCGATCCGCTTTCTTTTTATGATCTTAGGGGGCATTCTCCCTGTTGCCTGGTTTGCTTCCCATATGTTTGATGCTATTTTCATTGGCCCGGTTTATATGTTGATTGTAGCAAAAACCAGGAGAACAGGCCCGGTTTTTGTGATCAGCGTAGTCACGGGAATTATATTTATATCAGCGGCAATTTCAATCATTGTTTCAGAAATCATTGCTGGTATTTTAGCAGAACTGGCTCTTAGAAAAGGGCAATTTGAAAATAAATTCTGGATCATGGTTTCTTATGTTCTCTTTTCTTTTGGATTTATTGGTGATTTCTATTTATTGTGGTTCCACAAAGAGTCCTTTTTGAAATATTCGGAAAATTTTATGAATGCCGAATATCTTGAAGCATTAAGCCGGCTGGTCTCCGTACCGACAATGGTCTTTATTATCATCAGCATTCTGATTGGCTCTTTAGCCGGTGGTTTTTTAGGCTTTAAACTGATGAAAAAACACTTTGTGAAGGCAGGAGTTGCTAAGTAATGTATGGAAAGAGCAGGGGATTGGATCCCCGGATCGGCATGATCCTGATCATTTTGTCAGTGGTTATTGTATTTTCCCATACAAAACTGTACATAGAATGGATTTTTATGTCCGGCATTTTATTTTTAATGGATTGGTTCGGGGTCAGAAAAACCATGTTTCAGATTTTGATCAGTTATCTGGTCTTATGTGTCATACAGGTTTTGGTAATTCCTAATGTAAATGTCACCTTGGCCAGTATGATATCGGTATTCGTTTACTTTAAAATGATTTTTCCATGTGGTGCGGCCGTAGCCCTGTTTTGCGCAACAACGCCGGTCCGGGTTTTGCTGGAAGCTTTCCGGAGAATGCATATTCCATTATCTATTTCAGTATCGGTAGCAGTGTCTGCCAGATATTTCCCCACGCTGAAAGATGAACTGACTTCAATCTGGAATGCCATGCGTTTACGCAATATAAAAGGACTGGAGCAGAAAATAGAGAGTATGTATGTACCTCTTTTAATGAGCGCGGTAAAGACCGGTGAAGAACTGGCACAATCGGCCATTGTCCGGGGGATAGAAAATCCGGCCCCTAAGACTTCGATTGTTGAGATCCAGATCCGGTCATTGGATGTTCTGGCACTGATGTATTTCCTGGTGCTGGCAGTTGCTGCAATTTGGGTGTGGTAGAAATTCATGGGGAGACAAAATGATTCGTATTTGTGATGTGACGTTTACATATGAAGGAGAAGAAAAGGCCAGTCTGCTTCATTGCAGCCTGGAGGTTGGGCAGGGAGAGTTTGTTTTGCTCTGCGGGAAAAGCGGATGCGGGAAAACTACGCTTACAAAGCTGATCAATGGACTGGTTCCCACACAGATTCCTGGGACTTTAAGCGGCTCGGTGTGGATTAATAACGAGAATACGGCCGATCAGCCAACCTGGAAACTGTCAGAAACAGTAGGTTCCGTTTTTCAAAATCCCAGAACTCAATTTTTTAATTTAGATACGACCAGTGAAGTTGTATACGGAATGGAAAATAAGGGAGTTCCCAAAGCTGCCATTATGGAACGAATGCAACAGGTTGTGGCAGAATATCATCTGCAGCCATTGATGGAGAAAAGTGTCTTTGAGCTGTCAGGAGGAGAAAAACAGAAAATTGCCATTGCTTCCGCATATATGGAACAGCCGGAGATTTATGTGCTTGATGAACCTTCCGCTAATTTAGATCAGGAAGAAATACTGCGGCTGCAAGGATTATTAAAACAATTAAAAAAGCAGGGGAAAACCATTGTGATTGCGGAACACAGAGTCTGGTATCTGGCTGATCTGCTGGACCGGGCACTTTGGCTGGAAGAGGGGGCTATTGCAAAAGAATGGAGCCAGGATGAATTTAAGGCTTTGACCCCTGAACAGTGCTCAATATGGTCAATCCGTTCGGTTAATCCGGTGGAAGTTTATGAAGAATGGGTTCAGATCCAGAGCAGTGACGGTCTGATGGTGAAAAATCTTGCGGTTAAAAGAGGACAGCGTATTTTATGGAAAAACCTTTCTTTTACTGCATTGAAAGGAACCGTGGCAACTATTTGCGGCAAAAACGGAGTGGGAAAAACTACTTTGGTTCAATGTTTGTGCGGCCTTAGAACGTGTAAACAGGGTGAGCTGTATCTGGAGGGCAGGCGGATGAACCGGAAACAGCTTTGCAAAAACAGTTTTTTAATTATGCAGGATGTCAATCATCAGCTTTTTTCTGACAGTGTGCTGTCAGAAGCTATGCTTGGAAATGGTGCTTCGGAAAATGAGGCAATAGAAGTTCTGAACACCATGGGGCTGAGCGGGTTTTTAGAAAAACACCCTATGGCTTTATCAGGAGGACAGAAACAGCGGCTGGCAGTAGCCACGGGATGCTTAAGCCAGAAAGAAATCATTGTTTTTGATGAACCAACCAGCGGTCTGGACCTGGATAATATGAAACGGGTGGGAGACTTAATCAATATGTTATGTGAAAAGAATAAAATTGTCATTGTCATTACCCATGATTTAGAATTTATCAATTATTTAAGGGCAACAGTGGTTACAATCGGCTAAGCCGGTTGACAGCCATAATCGTTAGTTATAACTAGATAACTAAATGCAAACGACAAATTATGGTTCTAATCAGCAGTATCGGGACTGGATACAGATTGTAAAAGGAGATTTGATAAAAAAATAACAGAAACTCAAAAGGCGTTCAGAACCTTGCCGTAAGTATGGCATACCAGCAGGTATGTTATAAGGCGAGGGTTTGAACGTCTTTTATTTTTGGGGTGAAGAGTCAGGAGGAATTATGTGAATATTAAGCCGTTTCAAGAAGAATGGATGAGTGCTTATGAGGGTGGAGCAAAGTATAGCGCCTGGCAACTTCATTTTGAAGCACTTGGGGTTGGTTTGTTGGTCAAGCAAAAACGGTCATCAATCACAATAGCTTTATCAGAAGCTGGTGCATACATTGCGCCTCCAATGACCTTGGCAGAAATGAACCCTCAGATGGCCGCCAGAATGCCAGATGTTTTTTGTTCCTTCAACAATCATATATTATAGTGGAAAATGTCATAAAAACAAATGAAATATTAATATTTTTTATTTATTATATCATATATATGCAGTTATAATACTTATGGTTAATAAAAAATACTTAAAATGTTACAATTAAAAAGGAGGATATTTATGAAAAGGTTATTAAGTGTTTTACTGGCATCTGCCATGATCTTAGGTCTGGCAGCTTGTAATAAGGCGGAGAACGGTGCAGAACCTGCTCCGGCTACAGCGAATCGTACGGAAAGCAGTGAAAAGGAGAATACCACTGGAACCGTTACGGAGAAGCAGTCTGAAACTGTTGATAATAGCGCACTGAGCGGTAAGGTTGTTATTTATACCTCCATGTATGAGGACATCATTGAAAACATTGATTCCAAGCTGGAAGAAGTATTTCCTAACGTGGATGTTGAATTTTTTCAGGGAGGAACCGGTACGATCCAGCAAAAGGTTGCAGCTGAAAAGGATAGCGGCAAGCTCGGCGCAGATATCCTGATGGTTGCTGAACCTGCCTATGCATTGGAGCTTATGGCAGATAATTACTTACATCCGTATAAATTTTCTGAGACGGACAAGCTGATTGGAGAATATGACAAAGATGGTTATTGGTATCCGGTGCGTATTCTGAATATGATTCTGGCATACAATCCTGAGATTACGAATAAAGAGGATATACCGAATTCATTTGAAGATTTTGCGAAAGATACTGCAATGAAGAGTTCTCTTTCCATGAGCAATCCTCTTACCTCTGGCAGTGCATATGCATCCATAGTAGCACTTCATTCCAAATATGGGGATGATTATTTTAAAGAATTGGGCGCACAGCAGGTCATGGTAGAGTCTGGGTCTGTCGCTTTGACGAAACTGGAGACAGGCGAATGTAAAGAAGTCATGATTCTGGAAGAATCTGTTCTTAAAAAGAGAGAAGAAGAGGGCTCCAAGCTGGAGGTCATCTATCCTGCAGATGGTACCATATCAGTGTCATCTCCTATCATGATAATCAATGATGAGCACAGTGCGAATGGAAATGCTGCTGTGGCAGAAGCAGTAGAGGAATGGTTTTTGTCCGTAGAGGGACAGGAATATATCGTTAAGGGCTGGATGCATTCCGTTCGTACTGATTATCCAAGTGCACCTTATGATGCTCTTGCTACGGCAGATATTATCAAATCAGCAATGCCGATCGATTGGCAGAAGTGTTTAAACGAGAGAGAAGCTCTCCGTTCCTTATTCCAGGATAATGTTCAGATTCCTGAGAAGAAATAAGCAATAAGGAATTTAAATAAACAAAAAGTTATCCGATAGAATTGATGCAAGGTGCGGCTGCGCAGGATCTGCCGCACCTTCTACATAATCCAAAGGACGGTGACAGGAGTTGTCAAAAGATAAAAAATTTTATTTTGATATAAAATGGTTCATTATTCTTGGTATTATATCGTTTCTTGCCATATTTCAGCTATTTCCTTTGGGATATCTGATCTATCGCTCTTTATTCCCGGATGGAAGCTTTTCGCTCATGGGAATAGGCCGTATCTATTCAGTCCCCAATAATTTAAATTCTTTGCGAAATACATTGATCTGTGCAGGTGCAGCGATGTTTTTTGGAGTGCTGATCGCATTTCCCCTGGCTTGGCTGGTGGGAAGAACCAATCTATATTTTAAAAAGTTTTTCCGTACCCTGTTTGTTATGACCTATATGGTGCCTCCCTATGTAGGAGCTATGGCATGGCTGAGACTCTTAAATCCCAAAGTAGGCACTCTGAACGTAATGATCAAGGAAGTATTGCATTTAAGCGAGAATCCTTTCAACATATATTCCATTGGCGGGCTGATCTGGGTGCTGACCACGTTTTACTATCCATATGCATTTATAACGATCTCCCGTGCAATGGAGAAAATGGACCCCTCGTTAGAGGAAGCCTCACGCATTAGTGGAGCCTCACCCCTTGGAACCTTGCTTCGTGTTACTTTACCACTCATGATTCCAAGCATCATCGCCTCGGCTCTTTTGGTGTTTGTATCAGCAGCCAGTTGTTATGGGATTCCGTCAATCATCGGGGCACCAGGCAATATCTATACGGTGACGACAGCTATTGTAGATTATGTATCCATCGGTTCGGAACAGGGGCTGACCGACGCAACTAATCTGGCTGTATTTCTGATGGTTATGGCCCTTCTGATACTGTTTGTTTCTAATTTTGTGGTAGGGAAAAGAGATTATATCACAGTATCCGGTAAATCAACCAGACCGAATATTGTGGATTTGGGAAAATGGAGGTTTTTAATTACTGCCCTGGTATCAATTTTTGCGGTCATTGTGGTAGTGATTCCATTCGTTTCCGTATTTATGACCTCTTTTACTGTTAATATGGGAAAACCTCTCTTTGAAGCAGGCAATTTTACGTTCAAGAATTGGCATAAGATTGTTACAAATAAAACCATTGTCAGTTCTCTGAAAAATTCGGTATTGTCAGCGATTGGAGCAGCGAGCTTTGGAATGGTGGTATGTCTGGTAATGGCATATTTATTAAAACGTACTACCGTGAAGGGGAAGGAGATACCGGATTTTCTGATTACGGTAGGATCTGGAACTCCCAGCGTGGTTATCGCCTTAGCGCTTATCATGACGATGAGCGGAAAATTCGGCATCAATATCTATAATACCCTGACGATCATGATCATAGCCTATATGATTAAATATATGCTGATGGGGATGCGGACTGTGGTATCGGCGTTTTCGCAGGTGAGTCCATCCCTTGAAGAAGCAGCACAGATATCAGGTGCAGGCTGGATAAAACGGCTGGTTGATGTTGTATTCCCGCTGATTGTGCCATCTATCGTAGCCGGCTGGTTTCTTATTTTCATGCCTTGTTTTTATGAGCTTACCATGTCAAATCTGCTTTATTCCAGCAAAACCAAGACCCTGGGTGTAGCGCTCTATAAGTTTCAGACAGAGACCAGCCAGCAGACTGCATCCGCGATGGCTGCAGGGATATTATTGGTGGTAATTATCTTAAATGTAGTTCTGGATAAACTGACGAAGGGGAAGTTTTCAGTATAGGAGAGGAGCAGCAGAATATGTCTGTTATCAGTATGAATCAAGTTACCAAAAGCTTTGGTGACGTACAGGTTTTAAAAGAGTTCACACAGGAATTTAAGGACGGGGAATTTATCACACTGTTAGGACCTTCCGGGTGCGGTAAGACCACAATGCTGCGTATGATAGCGGGTTTTGAGAAGCCGACCACTGGCACAATCAAGATTGATGACCGGGTGGTAAACAGCACGGATACCTTTGTTCCTCCGGAAAAAAGAGAGATTGGGATGGTATTTCAATCCTATGCGGTATGGCCGCATATGAATGTGTTTAACAACGTGGCATATCCTCTCAGAATACAGAAGCTTCCAAAATCCGAGATAGAACAGCGGGTAAAAATTGCGTTGGAAACCGTACATCTGTCTCAGTATGCCGACCGTATGCCTTCTCAGCTGTCAGGAGGGCAGCAGCAGCGTGTGGCCCTGGGGAGGGCCCTGGTCGCTGAACCGAAATTATTGCTGCTTGATGAGCCTTTGTCCAATTTAGATGCGAAGCTGCGTGAAAGTATGCGCTATGAAATCAAAGAGATTCAGAAAAAGCTGAAGATTAATATTGTTTATGTGACTCATGACCAGATTGAAGCAATGACAATGAGCGACCGTGTATTTGTAATAAATAAAGGTGTGGTACAGCAGGTAGGTTCGCCTATTGATATTTATAGAAACCCTGCAAATCAATTTATTGCAGACTTCGTCGGTAAGGTGAATTTTCTGAAGGGTATATCAAAGGCCGGAGTGATTCAGTTAAAAGGTACAAACGCTGAATTGAAGTATGATGGAGAGCTGACAGGGGATGTGATTGTATCCGTGAGACCGGAGAATATCTCCATTGTGGAAACTGGAGAGCAGATTCGCGGGCAGGTGGAGACTACGTTTTTCCTGGGTGATGTGACTGATTGTCATGTAAGAGCAGGTGATGCAAGTATAAGGGTGATATCGGATTCCCATTCCTATGATACGTTAGAAACCGGTCAGGAAGTAAGGCTGAGTATAAAGGATTATCTGATTTATCAGGATATGGGAGATGATGATTTTAACAAGATATTGACATGAGAGTGAGAAAAGGAGGTTTGCCGGATGAGTCTCGATATGCAGGCCCAACATATAATAAGATTAGTAATAGCAGGGATTTGCGGAGGCGTGATCGGGTATGAGAGGCAGCACAGAGGCAAACCAGCAGGACTTAAGACCCATGTAATCATCGCAATGGCATCCGCGCTTATGATGCTGATTTCCAAGTACGGCTTCACTGATGTGACAGGTGCCTGGGTACGGGTAGATCCGTCACGGATCGCTTCTGGTGTAGCTACGGCCATTGGATTTCTTGGTTCGGGAATTATATTTTATAAAGATAAAAAAAGCGTCAGCGGTGTTACCACCTCGGCAGGCATCTGGGCTACGGTGGGAGTTGGTTTGGCAATCGGTGCAGGACAATTCCTCATAGGGATATTTACCGCCGCATCCGTATTATTTGTAGAATTAGTCGTAGGGCATCACATGTCAGCTGCACAAAAAAAGAGAGGAATGCAGTCAATGTATCTGGAGCTTCGGGCGAAACCGGCAGATATAGCAGATATAAAGGAATATATCCGTGAGAATGGCAAGATACTATCCTCGGAATACCATGCCGACGAGGATACAGATATGGGGATATTATCTATGTTTTTCGAAATAGCGATTGACAGCGCGGATATAATACCGGCTGACAGGGAGATAACGGTGCTCAAAATGACAGAAGGAAAACTGAAAAATGAGAATTAAGAAAGTACAGGAGAGAGCTAATTGCATCTCTCCTGATATTTTGTGGGTGACATTCCCACGATTTTTTTAAATTGGTTGCTAAAATAAGTAGTATCAGAATAGCCGACGGAATCAGCCACTTCATACACCTTCAGCCGCTGATCTTTTAACAACTGCATGGACATCTTGATCCGGTAATAGATCAGATAATCGGTAAAGGTATAATTTGTCTCTTTTTTAAATATTCTGCTTAAATATCCCTCACTGATATCCAAATATCGTGCTACAGTAGTAAGGCTGATATCTTCCCGGCAATGGGAATCGATATATTTGATTGCTCCTGCAATATATTTATTGAATGTATGCTCGGAAAGCGGGAGATTGGGAACGGAGAGCAATGTACTTTCACCTGATGATGCATGGATTTGATTTTTGATATTGTCTATCACAGTTTTAACGGAGTTTTCCAGGTCTCCATTTTTCAAAGGCTTTATGAGATAATCTTTTACCCCTAGTCTGAGCGCGCTTTGTACATAGTTAAAATCATTGTATGCAGTAAGCATGATGATATGGGATTGGCTGCCGGAATCCTTCAAGGCCCTGACCATTTCTGTACCGTTCATGCGGGGCATTTTCACATCGGTGATAATGATATCAGGAGAAAGGTCAAGAGCCATCTTTAACCCTTCTTCTCCATTGGCGGCTTCTCCGACCAGTACACATTCCAAGGATACCCAGTCAGTCGTCAATATAATTCCTCGCCTGACTGGAGTCTCATCTTCTATTACAATTATCTTATACATACATTAACTCCTTTTCACTGGGATATGTATTGTGACAACGGACCCGCCTTCTTTTAAATTACTAGCAGAGATATCATAGTTGTCAGCATAATATAACTTTAATATCTGTATGACATTATATAATCCCAGATGTCCGCGTTTCTTGACCACTTCTTTCTGATTCAGCCAATCCAGCATATCTGCATTGATGCCACTGCCATCGTCAGACACAGAGACTGATAAGATGTCTGCTTCGCCGCCTTTTTGTATTTCGGCATAGATACATATATAACCATTTTCAAATCCTTCCAGGCCATGAAGAATGGAATTTTCTACCAGAGGCTGCAATATCATCTTAGGAAGCAGGCAGTCATAAATTAATTTTGGTATTTCTTCCGCAAACACAAATTGTCCGGAAAATCGGATTTTTTGTATTTCCACATAATATCGAATAATCTCTAGTTCCTGACGCAATGTGACAAATGGCTGTGAAGAGATAGAGTGCCTGAGTATTAATGCCAGATTCTCTGCTAATGTAGTGACTTCATTGCTTTGGCTGATTTTCGAGAGCCATTTGATGGAATCAAGTGTATTGTATAAAAAATGTGGATTTAGCTGTGTCTGGTATAATTTCAGCGTGGTTTCGTCAAGGTTCTTTTGCCTGGTGACTGCAGATTTTATATATTGATCAAGCTCTGCTGCCATATAATTAAAGCTTTGGGAGAGCCTGCCAAGTTCATCCTTCCTATTTGTATGCATACGGATGCTTAAATCTCCTGTTATTACTTGCTTCATTGCCTGATCCAAACGATTGATGGGCCTTGATATGCTGCGGCTAAAAAACAAGGATACCACAAAACAGAGAAACAGGCATAGAAGTGTAATGACCATTGTGATCAAATACATCATATTAATAGAAGTTTTACTGATCTGCGCCTGCTTTTGTAATAATATAGCATAGTGATATTGAGAACTCTTATAACTCTGGTATATATAGCGTTCCGTATGATTTTTGCCCCGCCCATGATCCAGCATAGATACTATATTCGAATTGTCAGTAAGCGGGCGTGAAGTGTAGATAGGTTCCAATAAGGAATCAAATATCATCAGGCAGTCGGAGGCAATATAATCATTGCTTAAGAGATGTGCGAAGCTGTCTTTATTGAAATTTAAGACAATATATCCGGCTGCAGTACCCTGGCTGTTAAGAAGGGGCCGTGCGATTTGATATAATATATTGGTATTCCTGCTGACAAAAGAATCTGTCTTGTAATATACCGTATCAGAGGTGAGAGAGAGCTTCTTGAGAAGTCCCCAGTACAAGGGTAAAGCGGCCGGCACTTCTTCGTTATCAGAAGCTAATAAGAGGCAGCCATTCGCGTCATATAAGCTTATA
The DNA here is from genome assembly GCF_032078915.1 of Lacrimispora sp. Classification (GTDB taxonomy): domain Bacteria; phylum Bacillota; class Clostridia; order Lachnospirales; family Lachnospiraceae; genus Lacrimispora. The sequence continues at coordinate 27,411 of NZ_DAMAUN010000037.1, forward strand.
GTCGCATAACCATAGATCTTATTAGCAGCCTGATATAATAAAATATATAAATCTTTTTGCAGATAAGGGTCTGCTGCTCCGGACATAAAACGGCAGGTGGTATCATCCTTTGTCAAATCCTTGAAGATATCTTCGCTGATGGAAAATATTTCATCCATATGACTTTTGATTTGGTCCATCTGTAATTCGAGTTCCGATTCTGTACGATGTATTAGAGATTCATCCAGTATGCGTACGATAAATATATTGGAAAATATAATTGGTATCAGCGATACCGCCAGGCAAGATAAAAAAATATGATATTTAAATGGAAGACTGAGAATAAATTGCTTCGTATTTTCACTACCTTTCAGGAATGTTCGTGTTAAAATGATTGTTCCATCCTATCAGCATGATCTTATACTGCTTCATGATCTCGTTAAAGGGAAGCGTAAACTGAGGCAGCTCTGAGAGAGGACGAAGGCCATCAGGGGCAGAAATATCTGTTCTAGCCGGACGCAGGTGGTTGTTGTCAGATAAAAACAAGGCTACATCTTCAGAAGAGATGAAGTCTATAAAAGACCTGGCAGTGTCGGTATTGTTGCATTCGTTACTTATGGCAGAGCCATAAGTAATGATAAATGTACCTTCATTGGGATAGATATAATTGATATCGGGATTATTCTTTGTCAGGCTATAGGCATTATCTTCAGAAGAAATTCCCAGATACATATGTCCTGTTTCAATAGAAGTATTAAGGGTCTGGTTAGAGTCGTATGTTTGATATTCAAGATTTTCTACCAGTTTTTTTGTATATTCACCGATATTGCCGATGATGTTGTTGGATATTAATAATGCATAAGCAGAAATTTCCGAATCATTGGGACTGATAAATGCGACCTTGCCTTTCCATTGATCTGACAACAGACTTTCAAAACCAGTAGGTACTTCCTCGGAAGTAACCAGCCGCTTGTTGTACATGATCACGACAGGCAGATGATAAAGAGGGATCCATGCTCCGTCATTTACAATCTCCGGGTTGCTGTCAAAGGCTGAGATTTCAACATGATAGGGTAACCACGCAGTACGATTAAGCTCCAGCATCACGGAATCTATTGCAAATACGACGTCAATAGTATTGGAGAGAGCACCTGACTGGATACAATCGGCAAGGTCAGTAGAGGAACCCGTGATTACTTTAATAGAAAAACCGGTTCTTTCCATGAATTCTTTGATAATGGGCTTATATATGGACTCATCGGCAGATGTAAAGACGATCAAATCTGCTTTTATATCTGAGGAAGAGTCGGTCTTGGTTTGACAAGCGCTTAAAAGCAGCAATACCGCTAAGTGCAGACAGATATATTTTCGTATTCTACTTGTACCGATGTGTATCCCCTCCCATTATCAATACAGATATCATAATATGACATAATATACTGCAGATCGCATAATCTTACATCCTTATTTTACCAAAGAGGGTCCTGTTTTGCAATCTGTTTGCCATTATTAAATAAAATGTATAACTTTGTCATATTAGCTGTTTTCCTTTGCCGAACTGCGTCAGGGCTGGATGGCTGACTGGGTTCAGAAAGAGCCAAAGCTTCATTATACAAAAATCGGCGGATGTCTGATCCATCCGCCGCCTGAAATGTTAACGATTTAACCTGTCAAATTATAATGATTGTTCCATATCCAGGATGTTTGCAGACAAGGTACTTCCCTTACGCAGCTCCTGACGTGCTGCCTGTATCAGGGAATCCATTTTTTCAAGCCCTTCTAACAAGCGCTTTTCTTCCTCGCTGGTGTCCAGTACTTTGCTGATTCCGCCGTTTTTTATAATGATCCGCTTGTCCGCCATAAGGGCCAGAAGGGGGTCATGGGTTGCCATTAAGACGATCTTATCGGAGGAGATCAATAGCTCAAGAGCCTTTTTACGGTCAATTCCGGCATTTTCGATTTCATCGATAAGAACAATGGGAGAAGAGCTTAAAATAGCAGTATCTGCGATCATCAGGGCTCTGGACTGTCCTCCGCTTAAACTGGTGACAGGAGTGGTCAAGTCAAATTTTTCACCTGCCAGATGATTGGCGGCAAGGATGATCTGTTCAATTACAGTCTGGGGGTTTTCCACCAGACGGCTTACGGCATGCATCCTTAAAAATTCTTCTACCGTAAGGTCCATGACAAAATTCATGTTCTGGGACAACTGCGCCACCAGCCGGTTGTTGGAGGAGAAACGCCATTTATTATCCGGTTTCCCGCCATTGATCAAGATGCTGCGGCCCGTAGGCGTATCCTTTTGTGCCGCCCATTCAATATCTGCCAAAAGGCGGCTTTTGCCGGACCCTGTAGGTCCTACGATGGAAATGATCTGAGAGGTTTCCGCCGTAAGCTCTGAAAATCCTTCCGGATTGCCGGATTTGTCATGACCCGGCAGAATTGTCATGGAAAGGACCCGGTTGCTTTTTTCAAGCCCCAGAAACGCACTCATCTGTTCTAAGTAAACAGGAAGATTGGACAGGAGCTTTTCCTTGTCAATGGCCTGGTCCTCTAATTCTTCCTCAGTAAAATGCTCTAAATATTCCCGGAAGGTCTTATCCCCATACCCGGCAATATCCAGCCTGTTTTGTTCAAAGTATGCGCTTACAAAGGGATATTCTTTAAGAAGCTGGTCTAAGCTTAATTCCATCATGTCTTATCTGCCCCCAAATTGATTTTTTTAACGTTTCCCATCTGAAATGCTTCTCCGATCCTTGTTTCTCCAAGACAATAGGAGCAGAGGGCGGAAGGCATGGGGAAGCGAAGCTGCATGCCCTGGACGGACTCGATGTTCTGGTTTTCATCATAGAGAAGGCTTCCCAGCTCGTAGGCTCCCTGCCCGGTTAAGCCGTTTACATGCATGGTAACGGCACGGGGGTTTATGGAGCTTACGCAGGAGGCGAAAACCTCACGTTCTGCCTGGGAAACGATATCCCCTTTTGTGATCACCACAAAATCAGCGGATTTTAACATGGGACCGATCTTTTTCGGGGTATTGATGCCGGAAAGATTGTCGATGACGCATACTCCCTTGATTTCCTTTAAATAGGGGGAACAGCGGTTGCAAAGACCGGCGGATTCTGTGATGAGTAAGTCCAGCTTTTCCTCATTGCCCCAATTTACCACCTCCTCAATATTGGAAGCAAAGAAATGGTCTGGGCATAAAGCACCGGAAAGTCCCTTTTTTACCGGTATACCGGCTTTTTCATAGGCAGCGTCGTCATCTGTATAAAGACAGTCAAATTTGACAACACCTACCTTTATATTTCTGCTCTGATAAGATGCGATGGTTTTTAATATCACAGACGTCTTCCCGGAGGAAGGGGGGCCTGAAACAATGATCAGATTCATAAAGCCTCCTTTTCCGCTGCCTGATAAAACAGCCGTTCTGTAGTCTTAATAAGCTCTCCGATATCATGGCTGTGAATATAATCCCAGCCAAGCCACATGAATTTCTGATCTGGTTTTAAGTGGTTGTCTACCAGCGGATTGGTAGAAGGAAATTTTCCGTTAGAGGAAAGGATTTCACCTATTTCTTTGGAATACAGGAAGTCCACAAATGGTTTAACCTTCTCCCTGTTCTTTGTACTTGCCAAGAGGAAAATCGGACTGATGATCGCACCATCCTTTGGCCATACGGGCCGGAGGGGACTTTTCTCATCTGCCATGCTGGCAAAAAAGTAAGGGGAAATCGTAACGGCAGGAACCTTATTTCCATCCTTAGAAATATGGGATTTTACCATCTGGGCCGGATGCATGCTGCGCAAAAGAGCCTTTCCCATTTTTTCAATGCCCTCATCCCCATAATACCGGTGGATGTGCAGCAAAAATGCGTTAAACATGTCCAAGTCCTTCATTGGCATGCTGACGCTGTTTTCAAATTCAGGCTTCATTAAATCCGCCCAGCTTTCGGGAAAAGGACGGTCTCCTAAAACAGCGGTATTTACCATGATGACCGCAGGAACAATGCCGATGATGGCATATTGGTTTCTGGGATCTTTTAAAGAAATGGCCTCATTGTCAAAATCAGGATTTATTTGCTTAATATCTGAAATATCTTCAAAGGTACCGGAATCCCGGTAGCGTCCCATAAGGCTTTTATCAAAAAACAAGTCAAAGCCAGCTGAAAGATAGAGATCTGATAAGGCATCAGCGTTGCCGTCTGCGGCAATGATCCGTTCCTTTACATCATCAAGCCCAAGGTTGGCAGATTTTAAATTGTAGTCTACCTTATAGTCCATGGAATCCTTCTGGGAAGCCATCCAGGCTTCGAACTTTTCCAAAAGAGGAAGGCGAATGGGGCAGGGGAGCACCCCTTCAATGCGGATATCGCCGCCTTCTTCTTTTTTCGTAGGGGTAAGCCCGGAAGTGAGGTCCGGCAGGTTTTGCTTAATGGTTTCTTCCAGTTTTTCTATGAAAAGTTCCTGATTGAGCTTTCGCATGGATAAGGCCATTTCCAGAGTGACCGTCTTACCAAGAGTGTTGCGCATGATTGGATTGTTTAATTGCTCAAAACCATTTGCAACAAACAGGCCGATCGTTTCGGGGTATTTTTCAGTTATATCGTAAATGGTGTCAGTAATTTTTATATAGTGTGCCATTTTTCTTCCTTTCTGTATGCGATGAAAGTCTGGTTTCTTTGATATGTTTATCATAACATATGATTTCCCATTTTGTTGTTGTAATTACAACACATGAGGAATCGTTATTGATACTATTTATTAAAAACCATATGATTACACCTGTTTTCCATGAAAGTCTTAAAGAATTTATCTGATTTTCCGCTGGTTTTGAATTTAGAGCTTATGATGGATTCGACTTCTGGAAAGTCCTGAAAACAACGTTTGTTTTCAATATATCGGTAAAAATCATAAAATTATGGAATGAAAAAGGGCTGATGGAATTATGATGAATTGAATGGTTTAAAGAACAGTACAAGGAGAAAGCATATGATCGTTTCATGGATGACAACAAACCAGTGTAATCTTAAGTGCAAGCATTGTTACCAGGATGCCGGCAGTAAAAAGGCAGATGAATTAACAACGGAAGAGGCCAAAAAGCTAATCGATGAAATTGCCAGGGCCGGTTTTCGCATTATGATATTCAGTGGCGGGGAACCGTTAATGCGCCCGGATATCTATACTTTGGTATCCTATGCAGCCGGTGCGGGCCTTCGGCCAGTTTTTGGCACCAACGGTATGCTGATTACAGAGGAAGCGGCAAAAAATTTAAAGAAGTGCAAGGCTGCAGTCATGGGAATCAGCCTTGACAGCCTGGATGAACAAAAACATAACCGTTTCAGGGGAGATGAAAATGCATACCGGCTGACCTTAGAAGGAATCAGGAATTGTAAAAAAGCCGGCCTGCCTTTTCAGATACATACTACGGTCATGGACTGGAATCAGGAAGAAGTGGAAGATATTATTGATTTCAGTGTGAAATCAGGCGCTGCAGCCAATTACCTGTTTTTCCTGATTCCGGTTGGCAGAGGGAGATTTTTAGAAGAAACTTCGCTGAAAGTCATGGAGTACGAAAGGCTTCTTCAGACTATCATGAAGAAGCAGAAGGAGGTTTCCATTGATATCAAACCCACCTGCGCCCCTCAATTTACAAGAGTTGCAAAGGAGTTGGAAGTTGATACCCGCTTTACCAGAGGATGTCTGGCCGGACTTTCCTACTGCGTGGTAAGCCCTGTTGGAAAGGTCCGTCCCTGTGCCTATATGGTTGAGGAAGCAGGAGATATCCGCAAGGAACCGTTTGATGAAATATGGAAAAACAGCAGCCTGTTTCAAACCCTGCGCACCCGGGATTACAAGGGGACATGCCGTGACTGCATTTACGAAGAAGAGTGCGGAGGCTGCCGTGCGCGAGCAGGATATTATCATGACGGCGATTATATGGCAGAAGACAGCTATTGCGCTTACGGAAAACAATTATGCAAAGAAGGTGCCTTGATAAATTGAAGAAAAAAACCATGGTGTATGCAGTGATGCTTTTTATGATAGTAAATATGCTTGCCGGGTGCGGCAAAAGGACAGGGGAACCGGCTGCCGTCATGCCGGAGGGATACTGTTTTACCGATGCTCTTGGGCAGGAGGTGACGGTCCGGAAACCGGAGCGTGTGGTTGCTTTGATGGGGAGCTTTGCAGAAGTCTGGTTATCAGCCGGAGGCAGGCTGGCCGGTGTAACGGATGATGCATTTGATGAAAGAGGGCTGGAACTTTCGGAGGAAACTGTATCCGTGGGGAAATATAACAGTCCCAATGTAGAAAAAATCATAGCCTTAAACCCGGATCTGGTTCTATTGTCATCCGAAACCAAGGAACATGCAGCGCTTAAAGAGGTTTTGAAACAAGCTGGCATTACAGCTGCCTATTTTAAAGTGACATATTTTGAGGATTATCTGTCCATGCTTAAGACCTGTACGGAAATAACCGGGAGAGAAGAGTTGTATGAAAAAAATGGGCTGGCTGTGAAAACAGAGATTGAGGAAATCCTTTCCAGGGCAAACGCTCAGGAGCCACCCTCTGTTTTACTTCTTATTACTTATTCCGGCGGAGCGGTGGCGCAAAATTCCAAGACTATGACAGGAAAAATGTTAAATGATCTGGGTTGTAAAAATATAGCCGACGAGAATCAGAGTCTGTTAAAGGAGTTTAACGTGGAAAGCATCATAAAAGAAGATCCGGACTATATTTTTGTGATCCCCATGGGTAATGACGATGCTCTTGCCATGAAGAATTTAAAGGAAAGCATTGAAAAGAATCCGGCATGGAATGGCCTGACTGCCGTTAAAAATAACCGATATATCCTTTTGCCAAAGGAAAAGTTCCTTTATAAGCCCAATGAAAAATGGGGAGAAAGCTATCAAACCCTTTGGGAGATTCTATATGGAAAGAAATAATAAGGCGCGGCTGCTTATCCTTTTGTCAGCTGCAGGGCTTTTGATTTCGGTTATGCTGGGATTGTGTCTGGGTACCAGTAACATCCGGCCATCTGTTCTCGCAGCGACCCTGTCTGCAGGAGAGCCTGATGATTTTTTATACCGGATTCTCCTTACGGTACGCCTGCCGAGAGTCACAGCTGCCCTGCTTTCAGGAAGCGCACTTGCAGTATCCGGTGCGATCATTCAGTCCGTGTTAAACAATCCTCTGGCAAGTCCTAATATCATAGGCGTGAATGCAGGAGCCGGACTTTTTGTTTTGCTGGCATCTGCATTTCTTCCGGCAGACCCGCTCCTCCTGCCTTTGTCGGCATTCTCCGGTGCGCTCCTTGCCTGTCTTCTGGTTCTTGCCATTACCATGACCGGCAGATTGTCAAGGGTCATGCTGGTATTAACAGGCTTTGCGGTTAACAGTATTTTCAGCGCAGGAATGAATACGGTTATGATTTTATATCCGGATGCCTACGTAGGCGTAGGAAATTTTCTGGTGGGAGGACTTTCCTCTGTTACTTCCAATGTACTTGTATATCCATCGGTTTTTATTGCCGCAGGCTTTATTCTGGCGTTGCTTTGTTCCAAGGGTTTAAACATTTTAAATCTTGGGGCAGACAGCGCAAAAACCCTGGGCATGAATGTAAATGCCTGCAGATGCATCTATTTGGCCATTGCAGCCATACTTGCAGGTGCGGCCGTCAGCTTTGCCGGGATGATCGGTTTTGTTGGTCTTCTGGTTCCCCATGGGGTGAAAATAATGATCGGGCAGGACAACCGGTATGTCATCCCCGCAAGTGCTTTGACAGGTGGTATCTTCGTAATCTTGTGTGATCTGCTTGCCAGAACCTTATTCCTGCCCTATGAACTGCCGGTGGGTATTTTGATGTCCTTTTTGGGAGGGCCGTTTTTTCTTTATCTGATTCTAAAAAACAGGCGGAAGGGATGATGGAAATTATGATCAGGCTTGAGGATGTGACTTATTCTTATAACAGGCAGCCGCTGATCCGTGGGATGGACTTAAATTTTGAAAAAGGTAAGATAACCACCATCGTCGGACCCAACGGATGTGGTAAAAGCACGGTGTTAAAGCTTTCTTCCCGGCTTTTGCATCCTGATAAGGGAAAGGTATTTTTAGAGAATAAGGAAATCGGCGGTATGAAACGGAAGGAGTTTGCCAGGAACGTATCCGTGCTGCTTCAAAGCAGCCACGTACCGGATATGGCAGTGGAAGATGCGGTGATGTCAGGAAGATATCCCCACCAGTCTCCGGTCAGTTTCTCTTCTGCTGAGGATAAACGGCTGACGGAATATGCCATGAAAATGACATGCTGCCAGTTTCTTCGAAATAAAAATGTGCGTCAGCTTTCCGGAGGAGAGCGTCAGCGTGTTTTTCTTGCCATGGTGCTGGCTCAGGATACGCCGGTTATTATTCTGGATGAACCCACAACTTATCTTGATATTAATGTTTCCTATGAAATTATGGAGCTTATCAGCAGTTTAAACAGGAAACTTGGAAAAACCATTGTTCTGGTTTTGCATGATCTCAATCTGGCTCTCAATTATTCAGACCGGCTGGCTGTGATGGAAAATGGGAGGGTGGTTGCTTATGAGGAAGCTTCGGACCACAGGGTACATAGCTGTATCAGTGATATCTTTAAGGTGGATATCCGGCGGCTGACGGAAAAGGGGAAGTCGTATTATTATTCATTTAAAATATAAAATTAAGCTGTAAAATAAAAAAGCGGTTCTGCAATGATAATAATGAACTGACCTCAATAAGTTAGACCAAAAAATCCAACTTATTGGGGTCACATCATAAAAACCATGAAGAATCGCTTTTTTATATATGATCATTTTTTCTATTCCTATATTGAATGGGAGTAAATCCCATTTTCTTACGAAAAACCTGTGTATAATAGCTTCCACTGGAAAAACCTATATTATGGGCTAATTCTGTAATACTTAAATCTGTATTATCTAATAGGTATAGACTTTTTTCAATTCTATAGTCTAATATATAGGCACTTATCGTTGCATTCATATATTTCTTAAAGAATCGGCAACATTCATTTGTACAAATGTTTATGGTACCGGCGATCTCTTCTAAAGATATCTTATTGCCATAATTATTATGTATGTATTCTAATATTTTCTTTAGCCGATTCAGCTCCTTTTCATTATAAGAACTTACTGATAATTCATCTTTTGATTTTTCAAAGCAATCATATAAATTCATCCATATGGAGGTTAAAAGTGTAAGCAGTTTTAATTCATTGATTTCTTTATTGATTAATTGCAAAGTATTAATCCCTGATAAAATTTCCAAGATATTTCTTGCACCTTGGTCATTGTCTAGCAGCAAAAGGTAAGAGAAAAACGGGTTTTTAACGATTTCATCTATATATTTTGTTTTAATACGACTTAATTCAAAGCCATAAATGAGCTTAGGTAAGAATGTGATGGATAAATACTTACATTCTTGCCTGTTATGCATTTTCCCGCTATGCATCATGTTTTGATTACAGAAGATTCCCTGTCCCTTTTTTAATAGAAGTTCAATACCATTGATTGTATATAGAATTTCACCTTCTATAATATATGTGAATTCTATTTCTGGATGCCAATGATCCAGAAAATAACCTCTGTCATATCTGGACAGCACTTCTTTACTGATTAAAATGGGATATTCTTTTGATCCATGCATTTTTAACTCTCTATGTTGATGATCAACTGAAATTTGCATAGGCACCTCAATTTAATGATAAAAACAATCAATATATGGATATTTTTTTAACATTAATATTATTATAATAGTTTCAAATGATTTGTCAATAAAACGTGTATTCTGTGAAATGCAATGATAAAAAGAATGGAAAATGTATTTCAGAGAATATGAAAATAAGAGGGATGGCAATAGAAAGGAAAAGAATGGAAGACATTGGTGTTAATAGTGAGAAAAAATATTGCCAGAAGCAGGCGATTATCTTTAACTCTTTTAACCAGATAATTACGAACACACTGACAGGTGATATTATGGTGCTGTTTCTAACCGATATTCTTTTATTTAAGATTGAAAATATCACCTTTATTTTATCATTAATACCTTTGGTTGCATTGGTGAGGCTTCCGCTGATATTCGTCTTGAGAGGGGGGAGTAAAGTGAAAATGATAGAAATCAGTATTATTGTAAAAGTAATTTTTATAGCAGTACTATTATCTGTTCCATGGAACTTGCTGGGGGTCTGGAAATATACTGCTTTAATAATTATTTATCAGATTTCCGCAGAATATGGCGTTGGTATATGCTGGCAGCCTTTAATGAGGGAAATTACAACAATTAGAGACAGAGGTCAGTTCTTTAGCCGTATGCGGTTCGTATTTATGTCACTGAACACAATATTTGTTTTTCTCCTGACTTTCTTTGTTGGTGATGTTATGAACAGCTTTCAATACAAAGTACTATTGTACGTATCATTATTTGGCCTTTCATTACAGTTTTATGCAATCAGAAAAATAAGCAGGAAACAGATTATCATAGATAATAATGATGGCAATAAAATTAGCAGACCATTCTTGCAGCAGCTAAGTGATAATAAGAAAATACTATGGGCGCTTATTTTAGACCTGTTATTTCTGTGCATTGGATTTACGCTGAATGTAGTTTATCTTAAAACAGTGCTGGGATATTCCTCAAAGCTGGTATCATTATATATAACATTAAACAATTTAGGTGGAACATTGATCCTTCCATTAATGGGCAGGGTCCTAGATAGGAATTTACAAAAGGGAAGCAGATACATATGCAGGCTGTATTTAATATATATGGTGGTTTTAATCATGCTCCCTGTAAATCTTTCAGGCAGTATGATAAATGTTGTATTTGTTACCATGTTTTCACTGCTAAGCGGAGTAATTGCATCTGGTGTATATCTTATGATGACAATTCTACAGCACAGCCTTGTGAAAACAGAAGATTCTTTGATGGTTCTCAACTTATATCAGATTATTATATATGCTGTTGCATTTGTATCTACGAATGTGTTTGGAAGCATTATAAATTATGCGAGTCACGTCAGGATTTCTATGATTTATTTATTTTCGCTGGATATATTTAAATGTGTTTATGTATTCCTTATAATGAGTTCCGTAGTAATTGTGAAAAAGGTATTTCATAAAATGTATGAATCTTAGGGATTAATTTCCTGTGATATATAAAAACTTGTCTGCCAAGGAAAATGGGGAATAACAAGAGACTATATTGGATCTGCCGAATTATAGAAAGTAGAAAAACATGCACTTTGAAAGTGAGGCTTGACCGCCTTCCGTTAAAAGTGCATGTTTTATTGACAGTTTTTCCGATAATTGCTTGCTGAAATTCCGTAATACTGCTTAAAGGCATAGGAAAAATGCTGGACAGATGAATAATTGAGCCGGTCGGCAATTTCTGAAATGTTTAAGCCGGCGTCGTTTAGATAAATTTTAGCCATGGACATCTTTGCCTCAGTCTTTTTCTGAAGAAATGTCTTACCATAGTATTCTTTTAAAAATCGTTCTGTCTGCCGGATGCTTAAGCCAAGGCGTGCGGCCAGGTTTTCTAAAGTAAGGGTCTCATATTCATAAAGAAAACTTTCTTCAACAATGATATATTTGCTGTCCACTAAATTGGACGGAGAAAAATGTACCTTTGACTGCCGCATGTTTTCATAATTGCGGACAATCTTCACCACACACTGCTGAAGCAGAGTTTCTACCTGAATCATATAACCGGTATACCGGTGCTCCAGTTCAAAGAAAATCTGCTGCATCAGCGGATATAACTCCTGGGTATCCTGACCGAACCAGAAATGGGTATGCTGGAATTTATATGCCACGGTTTCTGTTCCCAGATTCCCGGCACCGGAACTCTGGAGCTTGAAATAGATGCAATACTCTGTCATTGGATCATTTTTAATAGGGATCTGTTCATGCTCCACATGGGGACCGGTCATGTAAAGGGTATTAGGGGTAATATCGTAAACCTGGTCATCAATATAGACAGTTCCATGACCATAGGGAATGTAATGGATCTCGTAGCTGTTGTTCCCATGGCTGTGCCTGGGCATGGAACGTAGAAAGCGCTCGAACACAATGTTCAGAACAAGGAATGTTGTATCATTAATAGTAATCTTAATATTCAGATCAGTATATACCGTTCTCATAGCGTACCTCCTGTTTTCCGTTGCTATCACCAGTTTACCAAGAGAGGAGACCTAAGTCAAGATGTTCGAAAACACGACATTATCAGCCTTGGGTTGTCTCATAAGGCACTAATTATTTAGGGAAATATCTTTATAATTAAAGTCAGAACAAAAAAACCATCACATTTAAGGAGGAAGTACAATGGCATTAGTTACGTCGAAACAGATGCTGCTGGATGCACAGAAGGGTGGATACGCAGTAGGAGCATTTAATGTGGAAAATATGGAGATGGTAAAGGCGGTCATTGCCGCAGCTGAGGAGCTGCAGGCTCCGGTGATCCTTCAGACCACACCGTCTACTGTAAAGTATGGAACCTTGAAAACGTATCAGGCCCTGGTAGCTGCGGAGGCTGAAAAGGCCGGTATTCCGGTATGCCTCCATCTGGATCATGGAAGCAGCTTTGAGCTTGCGGTGCGGGCCATCCAGGCAGGTTATACATCGGTCATGATCGACGGCTCCCATGAGGACTTTGAACAGAATATCGCCCTTACTAAAAAGGTGGCAGAGGTTGCAAAAGCCTGCGGTGTTACGGTGGAAGCGGAGCTGGGTAAGGTGGGCGGAAAGGAAGATGATCTGGAAGCCGAGGGAGATACGAATACCGACCCGGCAGAGGCCAGGGAGTTCGTTGAACGCACGGGGGTGGATTCATTGGCAATAGCCATTGGAACGGCCCATGGATTCTATGCAGATACGCCTGTTCTGGACAAAGAAAGAGTTTCGGAGGTCAGGTCGCTGGTTTCAATCCCCCTGGTACTTCATGGTGCGTCAGGCTTAAGAGACGAGGATATCCGGGAGTGCGTGCAGAGAGGTATGTGCAAGGTGAATTTTGCAACAGAACTAAGAGTTGCCTACACAGATGCAGGTAAGAAGCTGATTGCAGAAAATCCGGATATGTTTGATCCCAAAAAACTGGGAGGCGTTGGAATGGAGGCTGTAAAGGAACTTGTAAAAAACCGCATCCTGGTATGCGGATGCGACCATAAGGCAAAATAGAAACAGGACGGAGAATGATATGGGACCATATTTATTGGGAATCGATATCGGTACAAGCGCCTGCAAGGTGGCTCTTTTTGACCAGGGAGGAAATGTTATTTCCTCTGCCAGCGAAGAATATGAGGTTTATTATCCAAAGCCAGGTTGGGCGGAGCAGAACCCGGAGGACTGGTGGACAGGGATTTGCCGCGGGATAAAAGGGGTATTGGAACAATCCAAAATCCCGGCAGGGCAAATTGCCGGAATCGGAATCGACGGGCAGAGCTGGGCGGCAGTAGCGGTTGACCGGGAAGGAAATGTTCTGGCTGATACGCCAATCTGGATGGATACCAGAGCAAACGATATCTGCAAGGAATTAAATGACAGGGTGGGAGAAAAAAGAATCTTTGAAATTTCCGGCAATTCTCTTCAGCCATCCTATACCACAGCTAAAATCATCTGGTATCAGAGAAATCTTCCTCAGGTGTATGAGCATACATATAAAATTCTCCAGTCTAACAGCTACATCGCATGTAAGCTGACTGGAAAAATGACGCAGGATGTCTCTCAGGGATACGGACTGCATTGCTTTGATATGCATACAGGTACCTGGAATCAGGAAATGTGTGAAGCGCTGGGTATCCCGGAAGGGATCCTGCCCGAGATCTATTCCTGCCATGAAGTGATCGGAACAGTGACTGACCATGCAGCGGCACAATCCGGCCTTGCTGCCGGGACTCCTGTCGTGGCCGGGGGTCTTGATGCTGCCTGCGGAACCCTTGGCGCCGGTGTGATCCATTCGGGAGAAACACAGGAACAGGGCGGGCAGGCAGGCGGAATGAGCATTTGTATGGATCAATATAAGGCAGATATGCGGCTGATTCTTGGTTACCATGTAATTCCCGGCCTGTGGCTGCTTCAGGGCGGTACAACAGGCGGCGGCGGAGTGATGCGCTGGCTAGAGCGGGAATTGGCTGATTATGAGAGAGAAGAAGGCAGGCGCTGCGGCAGAAGCTCATTGGATTTGTTTAATGATCTGGCGCAGGAAACTGCTCCGGGAAGTGATGGATTGATCTTTCTGCCTTATATGGCAGGTGAGCGCTCTCCTATCTGGAACCCAAAGGCAAAGGGTGTTTATTATGGCCTGGATTTCAGCAAGACAAAAGGGCATTTAATCCGTGCAGCCATGGAAGGCGTTGCCATGTCCTTAAAGCATAATCTGGAGGTTGCCGAGCATGCAGGCGCTAAGGTGAGTGTACTCCGGGCAATGGGAGGTTCTGCAAATTCCCTTTTATGGACACAAATCAAGTCGGATGTGACGGGAAAGCCCATTGCAGTTCCTTCTTCCGATACCGCCACCACCCTTGGCGCTGCCATTCTGGCTGGCGTAGGAGTAGGCGTCTATGGGAATTTTGAAGATGCGGTAAAGATAACAGTTAAAAATAAGCGCTACCATGTACCAAATCAGGACAATCGGGAGGTATATGACCGGAATTACCGGAATTATCTGGACATATACGATTCCTTACAGACAATTATGGAAAAGTAGGAGGATGAAAATGAAAGCGGCAGTAGTTTGTGCAAATGAAAATGTGAAATATCAGGATTATGAGGAACCGGTGGCAGGACCGGGACTGGTAAAAGTGAAAGTGAAAGCATCCGGCATATGCGGTTCTGATATACCCAGAGTACTGCATCATGGAGTCCACTATTATCCCATCGTGCTGGGACATGAATTTTCCGGTGATGTGGTGGAAGTAGGAGAGGGCGTTAAGAAAATTAAGGTCGGTGACAGAGTATCCGGAGCACCGTTGCTTCCCTGTATGAAATGTGATGATTGTCAGAATGGAAACTTTTCCCTCTGCAAGCATTATAGCTTTATCGGTTCCAGACAGCAGGGAAGTAATGCGGATTACGTCGTATTACCGGAGCAGAACGCGGTTGTGTTTGATAAGAGCATTTCCTATGAGCAGGGCGCCATGTTTGAACCATCTACTGTTGCCCTTCATGGGATTTTCCAGAATGAGTATAAGGGCGGTGAGTATGTTGCTGTTTTAGGCGGCGGAACCATAGGCATGTTTACGATGCAGTGGGCTAAAATATTTGGTTCCAGAAAAGTGGTGGTATTTGATATCAGCCATGAGCGTCTGGAGCTTGCAAAAAGGCTGGGATCCGATGAAACCGTCAACACCACAGAAGATGGCTATATGGAAAAGGCCATGGCTATCACTGATGGGAAAGGGTTTTCTTACGTATTTGAGACAGCCGGACAGATTCCCACCATGCATATGGCCTTTGAGCTGGCGGCTAATAAAGCCCATGTGTGCTTTGTAGGCACTCCCCACGAGGAACTTGAGTTTACTCCGGCCATGTGGGAAAATATGAACCGGAAGGAATTTTATCTGACCGGTTCCTGGATGTCATACAGTTCCCCATTCCCTGGAAAAGAGTGGAACCTGACTGCACACTACTTTGCGACTGGACAGCTTAAGTTCGATCCGGGTTTTATCTATAAAAAGGTTCCCATGAGCCAGGCACAGGAGGCCTTCCAGATGTTCAAGTTACCAGGCCATGTCAAGGGAAAAGTGCTGCTGGTAAATGAAGAATAGGAGGCAGCTATGATACTGACGGTGACACTGAATGCGGCAATTGATAAACGCTATGTAGTGGATGGGTTTTGCATAGGAGAAGTAAACCGGGTAAAGGAATGTACTTATACTCCTGGCGGAAAAGGACTGAATGTTTCCAAGCCGGCTGCTATTGCCGGTGCCCAAGTGGTTGCTACCGGTTTTATCGGCGGCCATGCGGGAAGCTATATTGAGGATTCATTAAAGCCATTTGGGATTAAAAGTGCATTCTGTCATTTAAAGGAGGAAAGCCGTTCCTGCATTAATATCTGGGATGAGAAAAATAAAATCCAGACAGAATTTCTGGAGCCGGGTTTTACAGTTTCAATGGAAGATTTCTGGCGGTTTACTGGGCAGTTTGAAGAATTGGCCAGACAGGCAGAGGTGGTGGCTATATCTGGAAGCGTTCCAAAAGGTCTTAATGGAACTGCATACCAGCGCCTGATAAAGATTGGAAAAGACCTTGGAAAAAAGGTGATACTGGATACCAGCGGATCGCTTCTTGAGATGGGGATAGAGGCCCGGCCAACCATGATTAAGCCAAATTTGGACGAAATCCGGATGCTGACCGGAAAGTCCTGTGACAGCCTGGATGAGATGATCCGGGCAGCCGGTGAGATCCATAGGCGTGGAGTGGAAATCGTGGCGGTTTCTCTTGGAAAAGACGGATCCTTCGTTGTTTGTGATACGGGAGTTTACCGGGCCACAGTGCCAAAGATCCATGCGGTTAATACGGTGGGGTGCGGGGATTCAATGATTGCCGGTTTTGCCCTGGGGCTTAGCCAGGGCCTGCCTGTGGAAGAAATCCTTAGAAAAGCCAGCGCTATTTCAGCAGCCGCAGCATTAAGGGAAGAAACCGGATATTACAGACTTGAGGATATGGAACGGCTGCTGCCGGAGATTGAAATATGCAGGATCGGGGGATGCAATGAATTATCAATTGGAGAATGACGATTTATGCGTGGAATTTACAACAAAAGGCGGAGGTTTGACCTCAATCAGGGACAAGAGTGGACGGGAATATTTATGGCAGGGAGACTCCCGGTATTGGAGCGGCCAGGCGCCTGTGCTGTTTCCCATCTGCGGAAGTCTGAGAGAAGACCAGGCAGTGACGGAAGATGGAACGCCGGTTCACATGCCAAGGCATGGCATTGTACGGAAGGAAGAATTTAAACTGGAATTCATTTTCAAAGACAAAATTTGTTTCTCCATTGAGGAAAATGAGTCTATGCTTGCTCAGTATCCCTATCAATTCCGTCTGTCCATCACTTATACGCTGAAGGAAAAGCAGATACAGGTAACCTATGGGATCTTGAACGGGGATACTGCAAATATGCCGTTTTTCATAGGAGGTCATCCTGCATTTAATTGTCCCCTGGACAGCGGTGAGGATTATTCCGACTATAAGATTGTTTTTGAACGGGAGGAAAATTGTACGGTTCCTGCTCCTGTGACAGAGACAGGACTGATCGATATGGGAAAAAGAACGGCCATGCTGGAAGGCAGTAATACATTACGCTTAAATAACGACCTGTTTAAAGAGGATGCAATGATCTTTGATCAGTTAAAATCCCGGAAAATACAGTACATCCACAGGCAGGAGCATAAAGGAATCCAATTGGAGTTTCCACAGTTTCCGTATCTGATTCTGTGGTCCTCGAACAACAACGGACCTTTTATTGCTATGGAGCCATGGTCCGGTCTTTCCACCTGCAGCGATGAAGACGATGTGTTGGAGCACAAGAGAAATGTATTGATTGCAGAACCAGGGCTTTTAGAAGAGTTAAGTTATACCATAACGATTTTATAATAAACAAGAAAAAATGAAGAGGAGAATAAACAGATGGGAGAATTTATTAATCCGGCAGATGTGCCGAAAGTAACACTGTATACGGGAGAGCAGATTCCCTGTGTTGGAATGGGAACCTTTGGTTCTGACCGTTTTACCCCGGAGCAGGTGTCCTCTGCGGTGGCAGGGGCAATCCGCTGCGGATACCGGATGTTTGACTGTGCCGCCTGCTACGGCAATGAGGACCAGATCGGAAAGGTATTCCAGGATGCGTTTGAGGAAGGCGTGGTGGATAGAAAAGAACTGTTTATCATGACAAAAGTGTGGAATGATATGCATGAGCGGGTAGAGGAATCCTGCATAAAGAGCATTTTAGACTTGCAGTGCGGCTATATGGACCTGTTCTTTATCCATTGGCCGTTTCCGAACTATCATGCCCCTCATTGTGATGCAGATTCCCGCAATCCGGATTCCAGACCCTTCAGCACAGAGGAATTCATCCGTACATACAGACAGTGTGAGGCTCTTGTAGAAAAAGGACTTATCCGCAACATTGGCATTTCCAATATGACCATACCGAAGCTGGAAGCAGTTTTGCCGTTGATGAAGGTTATGCCCGCCGCCTGTGAAATGGAACTTCATCCCTGCTTCCAGCAGCAGGAGCTGTTTGATTATCTTGTGGCACATAAGATTCAGCCTGTAGGCTTCATGCCCCTTGGTTCGCCTCAGCGTCCGGAACGGGATATGTGCCAGGAAGATATTGCAGACTTACAGCAGCCTGAGATGAAGAAAATCGCAGAGGCTCACGGATGCCATCCGGCCCTTATTGCACTCAAATGGGCCAGACAGAGAGGGCAGATCCCCATTCCATTTTCCATTTATGAAGCAGAGTATGTCAGCAACTTAAGAGCCATGACAGAAGATCCGCTTACAGAGGATGAGATGAAAACAATTGCAACCCTGGAGCGCAATAACCGGTTGGTAAAAGGGCAGGTGTTCCTCTGGGAAGGAGCATCAGACTGGCATGACCTGTGGGATGAGGATGGCTACATTGTAAAATAGGGAAAAGAAAGAGGAGCTGCCGGAGAGGAAGCTCCTCTTTCTTTTTGTGAGCCGTGGGGAGCATGTAATTTTGATACTGTTCTTTTTGCCGTAGATTATGTATAATGAAAAGGAAAAAGAGCGAAACGTTTCGCGGTCAGGAAAGGAAGACTATGGGCGCAACAATAAGAGACATTCAAAAGCTGACAGGGCTGTCATTGGCTACGATTTCCAAATATTTAAATGGCGGCAATGTTCTGCCGGAAAACAGGGCGGCAATCGGCAGGGCCATAGAGGAACTCCATTACGAAGTCAATGAAGTTGCCCGGGGCCTAAAAACAAGGCAGACCAGGATCGTAGGAGTCCTGCTCCATGATTTGAAAAATATTTTTGCAGGAACCATCATATCCCGGATGGAAGACATTCTCCGACAGCACGGATATGGGATGTTTCTTTGTGACTGCCGTGGAAATCCTGAATTAGAGGCGGAAGAGATACAGTTTCTCCTGGGCAAACAGGTGGATGGAATTATCACTTTTCCCACGTCTGAAAATTCCGGTTATTTAAAACCTGCCAGGGAACGGGGGATTCCTATTGTACTGATTGACCGGATTTTCGAAGATCAGGAATTTGACAGCGTGATTGTTGACAATGAAACGGCATCAAGGCTGGCGGTGGAGAAGCTGCTGGCATATGGACACCGCAGGATCGGAATGATCTGCGGGGATGAGCATTATTATACGGCCAGAAAGCGGCTTTATGGTTTTTGCGGGGCCATGGATGAACCAGGGGCAGAAGCCTGCATCCTGAAGGGAGAATTGACTGTTGGGCACGGGTATGAAGCCATGAAAAAAATGTTAAACATGAAAGAACGGCCGACAGCAGTGTTTTTAAGTAATTATGAGATTACACTTGGGGCCGTGATTGCTATGAATGAACAGAATGTTTCTTTTCCAAAGGAAATTTCCGTAATCGGGTTTGACAATATGATGCTGGCTCAGGTGGTGAAGCCTAAGCTTTGGATGATCACACAGCCCATGGAACAAATTGCTGTGAGGGCAGCTGAGATTATGATGGAACGGTTAAAGAACGGCAACTGCCGGGAACCACAGGTGGAAATACTCCAGACCATGCTGTCAGAGGGAGAGTCCATAGGAAGGATTGTTTGACGGGGGAAAACATGTATAAAGTATTGCTGGTGGATGACGAAATATTAATCCGGGAACGGATTTCTAAAAAAATCCCATGGGAGGAACTGGGCTACGAATTGGTTGGTACCTGTGAGAACGGCAGGGAGGCCATAGCATTTATTGACCGGGAACCGGTCAGCTTGATTCTCACAGATATCTGCATGCCCTATGTGGATGGGCTGGAACTTGCAAAGTATGTATATGAAAATGCCCAAAATACCAAGGTAGCAATTATTACGGGATATGAAGAATTTGAATATGCAAAAAAAGCGCTGGAATATCATGTGTTTTCCTATATATTGAAGCCTGTCACATCGGCTGAGCTGACGGAAAACTTAATGGAAATCCATAAGACTCTGGAGGATGAGAGGAATAATCAGCAGGTGCGTATCCGGTACGAAGACAGCTATCCATTGCTGGAAAACCAGTTTCTGCTTCAGCTGGCCCAGGGAAAGGTACCGGAGGAAGCCATAGGGGAAAAGCTGAGAGAATTTAAAATCAATTTTCGTGGAGACAGCTACTGTGCTGCAATTTTCTTTCCAAGAGAGCCGGTCAGCCGGATGGATTTGGAGCAAATGACGGAATTTACCAGGGCCAAATACCCGGAGGATGTTCTGGCCTTTCAAGGAAATGACGGAACCATGATTGCGTATATTAAGCGGTGCCGCAGCGACGATACGGATCATAATATGGCCCGCTTATGCCAAACGATGGTACAGGACATCAGCAGCAGATTAGGGATTGAAGTGTTCTGTCTGATGGGGATCGCTGTCATGAATTTAAACGGCTTAAATCTTTCTTATGAAAAAGCCTTGGGAATGAAGGAATACCTTTATCTGGAAAAGGAAACCCACGTATATGAATGGGATCAATACCAGAAATGCCGGTTTCAGCCAGATGCCGGATTTGAAAAAAATGACAGGGAAAAGAGATTGGTTCTTGCCGTCCAGAGCAATTTAAAGGAGGAGATACGACGGGAAGTCTCCTCGATCCGGGACGAATGCAGCGAGAAATGGCTTTCACGAACCAAGGTTGTAATTTTCTGTCAGAGCCTTATTTTGGCCGTGATGAATTCTTTGGAGCGTCTGAACATGGAGGATGCTGATCTTTTCCTAAAGGGGCAGGAGCTTCTTTCCGGCCTTTACGGATGCAGTTATATCTCTGAAATGGAAGAAAAGCTGCTGGATTTTTTTGATTCTGCGGCAGATATCATGAACAGGAACCGCAGCAGCTATGGAGAAGAACGGGCGGCAATGGCCCTTAATTATATCTCGGAGCATTATTCCGAATGCAGTCTTTCCCTTCAGGAGGTGTGCAGTAAGCTGGCGATCAGTGTCAGTTATTTCAGCTCCGCATTTAAAAATTATACCGGTATGACCTTTGTGGAGGCTCTGACAAAGGCCAGGATGGAAGCGGCTAAGGAACTGCTGAAAAACACAACCATGAAAACCTATGAGATTGCAGAACGCTGTGGGTATAGTGATTCCAATTATTTCAGTTCTATTTTTAAAAAGACTGTGGGGATTACACCCAGGGAATATGCAAAATCCGTAACCGGACAGAAGGGAAAAAATGATTAGGAAAATAAGGTTTAAAAGCATTCGTACCAGCATGATCATTTATTTCTCCTGCCTGGTTCTGCTGATTGTGACTGCATTCATGTTCTTTTCTATAAAATATACCAAAGAGAACCTGATGGAAAATTCCGAAGAGAACAGCCGCCGGTTGATTGAACAGGTAAACTTAAGCATCGAAAATTATGTAGATCATATGGAAAACATCTCTCATGTGGTTGTCAGCAACCGGGACATGCGGGAATATCTGTTTGGTGATGATGAAACCGGAGTGTGGCCTCATCTGAAGGAAGAATTCCAGACCATTCTTCAGGTGAGAAAGGATATTTACAATATTGCGATCCTTGGAAACAATGGCAGGTATTTTATCAATGGCGGAAACCGTGCGATGAATACCAGAGCACAGTTGGAAAAGAAGGAATGGTACCGGGAGGCAAAAGAGGCAGGAAGTGAAATTGTCATTTCCTCTTCCCATGTCCAGAATCTGGTGAAGGGAGATTATAAATGGGTGGTGACACTCAGCAGGGGAATCCAGAATCCCAAGACCCAAAAGGTGGAAGGACTGTTTATTCTTGATTTAAATTATGATGTGATCAATGACTTATGTGAATCAATCCATCTGGGGAATAAAGGATATGTATATATTGTGGATCAGAAAGGGGAAATCGTATACCATCCCCAGCAGCAGCTGATCTTAAGCGGGGTAAAAAATGAGCTGCTGAAAGAAGTTCTGAATCAGAAAACTGGAATCTCCTATAAAGATGAGAACGGGGAGAATAAGATTTATACCACCTTTCGCTCAGGAAAAACCGGCTGGACCATTGTAGGAGTTGTGTATACCTCTGAGCTGGTAAAAAGAGAACAGGCCATGAGAGCCATGTACATTGGCATGGCACTGGCGCTGATCGTCCTGGCAGGCGTAATTGCCATATTCCTGTCCGACAGCATAACAAAACCCATCAAGCAGCTTCAGGCAGGTATGAAGAAAGTGCAGGAGGGAAGATTTCAGCCGGTATACATTGATGCAGGAGGAGATAATGAGATTGCCAGCTTAAACCGGTCCTTTAACCGAATGACGGAACATATTGATGAATTGATGAAGAAGAATATGGCGGAACAGGTGGAAAAGCGGAAAAGCGAACTGAAAGCTTTGCAGTCACAGATCAATCCCCATTTTTTATATAATACTCTGGACTCTATCATCTGGATGATTGAAACCGATGATTCGCAGCAGGCCATAAAAATGACTTCCATATTGGCCCGGTTCTTTCGGCAGGCCATCGGGAATTCCGATGTGTTTGTCACAATCAGCCAGGAATTGGAATACACGAAAAATTATCTCTTAATTCAGCAGATGCGTTATAGGGATAAGGTAACCTTTGATATCCAGGTGAATTCGGATATACTGGAATGCCATATCATAAAACTGGTTATGCAGCCCCTTGTAGAGAATGCGCTGTATCATGGACTTAAGTATAAAGAAGGGTGCGGTCATATTTGGATCACAGGGTATCGTCTGGAAAATAAAGTTATCCTTAAGGTGATGGATGATGGAATAGGGATCGAAAAAGAGACTCTGCAGAATCTTTTCCGGAACAAAAATAAAACCGGCGGAAAACACAATGGAGTAGGGCTGGGTAATATACAGAACCGCTTAAAGCTGTATTACGGTGAGGAATATGGAATTTGGGTGGACAGCGAAAGGGAAATAGGAACGACCATTACCATTGAAATCCCCTTTCTGCTGCCGGAGCGCAAGGAGGATACAGATGAAAAAGCATAAAAATGGAATTGTTTTAGTGTTGCTTCTGTTGGCTGCTTCCTGTTTTGCCTTATCCCTGATTCGGCTGGGAGAATTCAGAGAGAATAAAAAGGTAAAGATTGTTTTTATTCCTAAGGTCATGGATGAAACAAATGATTTTTGGATGTCCATGATATCCGGCGCAAAAAGTGCGGCCAGGGAGTACCAGGCTGATATCGTCATCCTTGCTCCTCAAATTGAAAACGATTATGTAACACAGGAAAAATATATTGATGAAGCAATTAAGCTGAATCCCGATGTGATCGCATTGTCACCCATCAGATATTCGGAGATGACGGGTTCCGTATGGAAAATAAAGGAAGCCGGCATCAAACTGGTTCTGCTGGATTCCATGCTGGATGAGGATCTGGCAGAGTGCTGTGTCAGCACGGATAACATAGAGGCAGGAACCCAGATGGGCAACAAAATGCTGGATTATATGAAAGAGGATACGAAAATCGCCATTATGTCTTTTGTAAAAGCTTCTTCCACCGCCATTGAACGTGAACAGGGGGTCAGGAATGGACTAGGCAAATACGACAATCGGATTGAAACTGTATTATACAGCAATTCAGACTATGAACAGGCTTATGAGCAGACAAAGCAGCTTCTGGAAGAAAAGCCGGAAATCAATCTGATTGCCGGTTTAAATCTCTATTCCACAGTCGGAGTTGCCCGGGCCGTGCGGGAAATGGATCTGAAACATAAGATATATATTGTGGGATTTGATAATGATGTGGAGGGAATCCAGTATCTGGAAGAAGGGATCATTGATACGCTCATTGTCCAGAAACCCTTTAACATGGGTTACTTAGGAATACAAAAGGCCGTGGAAATCGCAAAGGGAAAGAAGGTAGAGAAGATCATATATTCTGAAACTGAGATCATTACGGTAGACAATATCTACACGGATGAAAACCAGAAACTGCTGTTTCCGTTTTAATCGAGAAAAAGTTTCCGTTATAACGGCATCATCAATCAAACAGAAGAAAGAAAAAGAGGAGTATTTTACGAAAAAGTAAAATATTCCTCTTTTTTTGTAAGATCCTCTATAGGAAAAAATATTGAAGAATATATAATGATAGAAGAAGGAGCGAAACGGTTCGCTCTCATAATCAGAGGAGATGGAAGGTGAAAATGTGGGCGACGTGATGCTTAGAATGAAGGGAATTGACAAGTCGTTTCCCGGTGTGCATGCACTGGATCATGTGGACCTGGAAGTGAAAAGCGGCGAGGTTCACGCGTTAATGGGTGAGAATGGTGCAGGAAAATCCACACTGATGAAAATACTTACCGGTATTTATTCAAAGGACTCCGGTACGATTGAGTTTGAAGGAAAAGAGATGGAGTTTACCACTCCAAAGGAAGCCCAGGACACAGGAATTGCCATTGTGCATCAGGAGCTTAATATGATGAATCATCTTACGGTCGCACAGAATATCTTCATTGGCCGGGAGATGATGAAGGGCGGTCTGATCGACGATTCCCAGTTGAACAGGGAGGCCAGGAAGCTGTTCGATAAACTGAACATAGATATTAACCCGGCGGAAATCATGGGGAACCTGACTGTAGGCAGGCAGCAGATGTGTGAAATTGCAAAGGCTATTTCCAGAGAAGTGAAGCTGATTGTATTTGATGAGCCCTCAGCAGCTTTGACAGAGGCAGAGATCGAGGAGCTGTTTAAAATCATCCGGGATCTACGGGCCAAAGGACTGGGAATTGTCTACATATCCCATCGGATGGATGAAATCAAAGTAATTACAGACCGGGTGACTATTATGCGTGATGGCAGTTATGTAGGAACGCTGGTCACCAGAGATTGCACCAAGGATGACATCATTAATATGATGGTAGGGCGTGTCATTTATGAGACGCCAAAGCAGGTGAGCAATGTTCCAGAGGACGCACCGGTTGTCCTTAAGGTGGAGAATCTAAATGCCGGAAGATTGGTGAAGGATGTCAGCTTTGAACTGCGTAAGGGCGAGATCCTGGGCTTTTCCGGTCTGATGGGAGCAGGAAGAACAGAGACGGCCAGAGTGATCTTTGGGGCTGATAGAAAAGAAAGCGGAGATATATTCATTAATGGAAAGAAAGCGGAGATAAAGACAACAGAGGATGCGGTAAAGCATGGAATCGGATATTTGTCTGAGGACCGCAAGCGGTTTGGCCTTGTCATCCAGAAAACCGTAGCCGAAAATGCAACTATGGCCTCCCTGCCTGATTTTACCCAGGGTCTGTTCATTGAAAAAGAAAAAGAACAGAGGGAAGCAGAACAATATGTGAAAACATTGAACATCAAGACTCCCAGCGTGAACCAGCTGGTAATGAACTTATCAGGAGGGAATCAGCAGAAGGTAGTTATTGCAAAATGGCTGATCAAAAACTGTGATATCCTGATTTTTGATGAACCGACAAGAGGAATTGATGTAGGTGCAAAAAGTGAGATCTATCATTTAATGAATGAACTGGTAAAGCAGGGAAAATCCATCATCATGATATCATCAGAAATGACAGAGATCCTTCGTATGAGTGACAGAGTCATCGTAATGTGTGAGGGACGTATCACAGGAGAGCTTCCCATTGAAGAAGTGACGCAGGAACGTATCATGACTGCGGCCACCTTGAGAAATTAATCCAGGAGGAGAAAGAGATGGAAAAACTGAAAAACAATCCGGTTGTAAAGGCAATCGGTACACAGAGACTGGTGGCATTGCTGGCACTGATTGTCATTTACGGGGTATTTGGCATAATGAATCCCCGGTTTGCCACCTACAATACCATGGTAAATATATTTGACGCATCGTATTATATCGGATTTATGGCGATTGGCATCTGCTTTGTAATTGCAACGGGCGGGATCGACCTGTCGATTGGTACTGTATTGACCATGTCAGGTCTGGTGGCCGGTTATCTGAGTGTAAACAAAGGTTTTCCAATGTGGCTGACAATCATTATCTGTATTCTCATCGGCATGATCTTTGGTGTGATAAACGGCTTGCTGGTGGCTAAAATGGGGCTGCCGCCTTTTATCGCTACCCTTGGCACGATGATGCTGTCAAAGGGAATCGGTTCCATTATCACAGGTGCCCAGTCAGTTACCTGGAAATCCGGCTCTGATCCTGAAGGCTGGTACCGCTGCCTTTTCAAGATAAAAACAGCAAGTGGACTACTGATCCCCACCGGCTTTGTACTTCTGATCGCAGCAGCCGTCATTATGGCCATCGTATTGAACAAAACGAAAACCGGCCGGTATATCCTTTCCCTTGGAAGCAATAAAGAGGCTACACGGCTATCCGGTGTTAATGTTGACAAGTATCTGATTATCGCATATATCATTAGCGGTACCTTTGCAGGAATCGCAGGACTTGCATATTCTACCATTTATTCAACCTTGCT
>NZ_DAMAUN010000038.1:0-53721 GCF_032078915.1 Lacrimispora sp.
CCGCTTGCAGATCTCCGGAAAGTTGCTGATGACACCGTCACAGCCCCATTCATAGACCTGCTCCAATGCGGCCATGTCATTCACCGTCCAAACATTCACCTGAATTCCGTATTTTATGCAGTTGTCCACTGCCTCTTTTGTTAATCCCTTTACTCCTGGGTGGTAGCACTCAACATGATACCGGTCACAATAGTATCCTGCATTTCCAAGGCCCGGATGATCAAGCAGCGCGCCGCAGAGGATCCCGGGAGCCAGCTCCTTTAAGCGGATTATGGAAGTATGGTTAAAGGAAGAAAAGATGACCTTTTTTTCAAGCCCGTATTTACGTACAAGTTCCAGAGTCTTCTCTTCCAGGCCTTCATAATAATATACGCCTGTCTTGATTTCGATATTTGTAACAAGTTCCTGATCCTTTGCCCATATACAGTATTCTTCAAAGTTCGGAACAGGCACAAATCCATGAATCCCACCGCAGACAGCATCTGCATTGAATTCTTTCAGTTCCTCATAGGTAAGATCCTTCACAAAGCCGGTTCCATCCGTGGTCCGGTCAATGCTTTCGTCGTGGATCACCACCACCGTTCCATCCTTTGTAAGCTGTACATCCAGCTCGATCCCGTCACAGCCGGTCTCTGCTGCCTTTTGAAAGGCCAGCATGGTATTTTCCGGATACCTTCCGCTGTAACCCCTGTGTGCAAATACCTTCATATCAACCCCTCTTTCCTTTCAGCCTTTCTAAAATATCTTTATTTCAGTATATCATCTCCTGGATAAATTTTCTATAGGTTGTCCCTGTTTTATGCAAAATAACCTCGTAAATCCGCAGGCTTCCAATAGGGCTTCCGTCTGCTTACGGCAATTACGAGGTTTTTTGTGAAATTATTTTACACTTTTTCAACATTCCTTGTCGCAACGATGGAAACACCGGTTCCTGCACAGTCAGGAATGATCACATCTCCAATGGAAACAGGTGCGGAAACTTCCATCTTTCGGATTTCCTCCATGCAGGCAAAAATCTTGTCCTTAGGTATGTCCTGCTTTGTTTTAACCGGCACCATTTCCAAGTCACCGCCCAGGACATGGACCGAGGATGTCACCACTCTGGTAGGGCTTAAAACCTCTTTTTTTCCGTATTCCTCCCCGCGGCCGCAAGAATTCCCTGTTACTCCCACCTGGTCCCCTTCTATGCGCACCGTCAACGGGCAGCCTAGAGGGCATCGGATACAGATCAGTTCTCTTACCTCCATATCATTCCACCTCCGTACAGACAACAATTCTCTTTAGCTCCGGATATTCCTTAAAGCTGTCCTTCTTTAATACAACCTGCTCCATCTCACCGGGAGCCAGGACTTTTTTCTTTTTGTGGGAAACCCTTACATCATCATAATAAACACTGATGAAGCGGTCCTTGTATACATCGGCCACGCGGAAACGGACTGTAACCTTATCTTTCATGTTCTCTACGTCAATCTTCTGAGGCACCGTATAGCGTACTCCGTTCTCAGCTGCCAGTTCTACTGCGCGAGCCGTCTCTTTTTCTCCATCTGCTTTTACATAGGCGGCAGCGTTTGCTCCTGCCAAGGAGGCTTCCTCAGATACATAATCAACCAGGTCATGAACATGAAGCACATTACCACAGGCAAAGATCCCAGGACTGCTGGTTTCCAGCTGGTCGCCTACCTCGGGTCCAAACGTCACCTGGTTCATCTTTACGCCTGCCCCTTTGGAAAGCTCATTTTCCGGAATCAGGCCTACGGAAAGAAGAAGGGTATCACAGCTGTAATATTCCTCTGTACCTGGAATCGGCTTTCTGTTTTCATCGACCTGGGCAAGGGTAATGCCTGTCAACCGTTCCTTTCCCTCAATGTTTATTACCGTATGGCTGAGCTTTAAGGGAATCCCATAGTCATCCAGGCATTGGACGATATTTCTCTTTAAGCCGCCGGAATAAGGCATAAGCTCTGCCAACACCTTCACCTTAGCTCCTTCTAGGGTCATACGCCTTGCCATGATGAGCCCGATGTCTCCGGAGCCTAAGATCACCACTTCTTTCCCCACGCTGAAGCCTTCGATATTCATTAATCTCTGGGCAGTGCCTGCGGAATAGATTCCTGCCGGGCGGTAGCCCGGTATGTTAAGGGCACCTCTGGGGCGCTCCCTGCAGCCCATGGCCAGGATAATGGCTTTTGCCTTTATAACTGCCAGGCCATCTTCCCTGTTGATGACCGTCACTTCTTTCTCTTTGTTAATATCAAGAACCATGGTATTTAATTTATACGGTATATGTTCCGACTCCGCCATCTCTATGTAACGGGCCGCATATTCCGGGCCTGTTAATTCTTCTTTAAAGGTGTGCAGGCCAAAACCGTTATGGATGCACTGGTTTAGGATGCCGCCAAGGCAAGCTTCTCTTTCCAGGATCAATATATCTGTAATGCCCGCCTTTTTTGCCGCTACTGCCGCAGCAAGACCAGCCGGACCGCCTCCGATTATCACTATATCATGCTCTGCCATGTTGCTGTCCTCCTTATTTATGACCGGTCACTATATTGGAGCCGGGTCTGTTCTTGCAGATATCTTCCAACTTCCTGTCTGTTTCCCTTGCCAGGATCTCCATGGTCTTAGGGGCACAGAAGCCGGCCTGACACCGTCCCATGCCGGCACGGACACGGCGTTTGATCCCGTCTAAGGAAACCGCACCAAGAGTCCTTGTAATGGCATCCACGATCTCTCCCTCACTGACCCCTTCGCAGCGGCAGATGATGGTGCCATACTGAGGATTCTTCTTAATAAGCTCTGCCCGTTCCTCAAAAGACAGCTTCTGGGGATCCAGGATTCCCCTTCGGGTGACCTTAAAATTCTCCTTTCGGGAAGCCTTTGCCTTTTCTGCAACCAGATCTGCTATATAAACACCAATGGCAGGAGCGCTTGTAAGACCCGGTGATTCAATGCCTGCCGCATCAAAGAAGCCGGCGGCATCGGAAATCTCGCCCAGAATAAAGTCATCCCCATCCTCATGAGCGCGAAGGCCTGAAAAGGAGGTGATGATCTGCCGGAGCGGAATGTTCTTTACTCCCCAGGCAGACTTTTCCATGATGTCAGACAGTTCCTTTGCGGTTGTCTGGACGCCTTCCTTATCCTCCACATTGATTGCCGTAGGCCCGATTAACAGGTTGCCGTGGACCGTAGGGGTCACCAGAACACCCTTTCCCATCTTTCCGGGAAGCTGGAAGATGGTATGGGACACATGGGTTCCTGCCTCCTTATCCAGCAGGCAGTAATCGCCTTTTCTCGTCGTGATGTGGATCTTCTCCCCGCTTATCATATTATGGAATACGTCGGCATAAACACCGGCTGCGTTGATCACATAAGTGGTATGGATGATCCCCTCTCCGGTTTTTAGGTCATAGCCTTTTTCCGTCTTTTCAATTTCTTTCACCTCAGAGTTAAATAAAAATTCTACACCGTTGTCACAGGCATTCTCCGCCAGTGCAATGGTTAAACCAAAGGGGCATACGATCCCCCCGGTAGGCGCATACAAAGCTTTCACTACCGTCTCTGTCACATTGGGCTCCATGGCTCTCACTTCATCGCCGGAAAGGATGGATAAGCCGGGGACTCCGTTTTTTATGCCCTTCTCATAAAGTTCCTTAAGAGCGGGCACATCTTCCTCTGAAAAACAGAGTACCAGAGAGCCATTTCGGACCATCTGGAAATCAAGTTCCTCTGAAAGCTCTCCCATTAAATGATTGCCTTCTACATTGAATCTCGCCTTTAAGGACCCAGGTACCGCATCGTATCCTGCATGGACAATGGCGCTGTTAGACTTTGACGTACCGGAACAGACATCTTCCTCCCGCTCAATAACACAAATGCTAAGGTCATAGCGGGCCAGTTCTCTTGCAATTGCACAGCCGATTACGCCGCCGCCAATAATCGCTGCATCGTAATTCATTTCCTTCATGTTCTTTTCCTCCATATCCGTAATGGTCACCCTATTTAATGGAATTCATACAAAAAAAGAGTAAGGAAAATAAACGGATCAGTCCGTTCAATTCCCTTACTCTTTCGTCTCAAAGGTTTTTCTATTTTATTAATTTAATGCTAGCACAATCCTGTCCGGATTGTCAAGATTTTTCTGACAGGGCATCCCCTTCCTCTATTCGCTGACTGCCATGACGGAATTCTCTTCTGCCAGTTTGGAAAGCAGGGCTCCCTTGTCAAAACCCGGCGGATAAATGACTTCAAATTCCAGTTTGATCTCATCTTTTTTATTCTTATTAATCTTCACAGAAGCGATCTCAACCTTTTCCTTTTCCAGAAATTCTTCCATGTTTTTAACCGCTCCGGATTTTTGTGCTATGGTCATCTTTAAGCAGCCGCAGGAAGGCGCCTGAGCAAAATAACTGATCCGGTGGGTCATGGTCTGCATGACGATGATGAGAATCGCAGACAATATGCCCACAATGTACTGGCCCGCCCCAAGAGCCAGCCCGACTCCTGCGGTCGCCCATATTCCGGCTGCCGTCGTCAGTCCGTTTACCAGATTGTTCCGCACAAATATAACCCCTGCACCTAAAAATCCTATTCCGCTGACCACCTGGGCCGCGACTCTGGATCCGTCGCTGTTTTGAATGTCCGGAAACCCATATTTTGATACCACCATCATGAGAGCGGAACCGATCGCCACGATGGCGTGGGTCCGGATTCCAGCCGATTTGTTCCGGTTTTTTCTCTCACTGCCGATCAAAAACCCTAACAGCCCAGCCGTTATAATACGCAGCATATATTCCAGCTGGATCATGACGTATGATAAGGTAATTCCCCCAAACAATAAATATGTACCCTCCAAATCTTACCCCTCCAAATCTACCCCTTCAAATTTTACTCCTCTTCTTCTGACCAGTAGAGCGAGCATTTTACCGCCCTCTTCCAGCCTTTTACCAGCTTCTTCCGGTGTTCCTCCTCCATCTGGCTTTCAAAGGCCCTGGATACCTTCCAGTTTGCCTTGATTTCTTCCCGGCTCTTCCAATAGCCCACCGCAAGTCCGGCCAGGTATGCGGCTCCAAGAGCAGTCGTCTCAATACATTCCGGTCTTACGATCTCTGTGTTTAACAAATCAGACTGGAACTGCATGAGGAAATTATTGGCACAGGCGCCCCCATCCACCTTTAACTGCTTTAAATGAATATCAGAATCCTGTTCCATGGCCTCAATGAGATCGTTGACCTGATAAGCCATGGATTCCACCGTAGCGCGGATAAACTGCTCCTTGCTGGTTCCTCTGGTCACTCCCACAATAGTCCCTCTTGCGTACTGGTCCCAATAAGGTGCCCCAAGCCCTGCAAAGGCCGGTACTACATAAACGCCCCCCGTATTCTCCGCAGCGCTGCAGTATTCCTCTGTCTGGGCGGCAGAACGGACCATCCGCATCTCATCCCTTAACCACTGAACGGCAGCTCCTGCCACAAATACGCTTCCTTCCAGGGCATACTGGATGTTTTCCTGGTCACTGGCAGCTATGGTGGTCAAAAGCCCATGCCCGGACTTTACCGCCCTTTCTCCGGTATTCATAAGAAGGAAACAACCGGTTCCATAGGTGTTCTTCACTTCCCCCGCTTCAAAGCAGCACTGGCCGAACAAAGCGGCCTGCTGGTCGCCTGCTGCTCCTGCAATGGGAATCTTTCCTCCCATGACATCCGAAGATGTATAGCCATAAACACAGCTTGATGGCTTTACCTCCGGCAGCATGCATCTGGGAATGCGGAAATAGTTAAGAATCTCTTCATCCCAACACTTTCTGTGTATATCAAAAAGCATGGTTCTTGATGCATTGGTATAATCTGTCACATGGATGCAGCCCTTGGTTAAGTTCCAGATCAGCCAGGTATCCACGGTGCCAAACAGAAGTTCCCCTCGTTCTGCCCGTTCCCGTGCCCCTTCAACATGATCCAGGATCCATTCGATCTTGCTTCCTGAAAAGTAAGCATCAGGGATCAGTCCCGTCCTTTCAGCAATAAGCCCCTCCAGGCCGTCATGCTTTAGTTTCTCGATTCTGTCCGCGGTCCTGCGGCACTGCCACACGATTGCATGATAGACCGGCTCCCCTGTTTCCTTATCCCAGACTACCGTCGTCTCCCTCTGATTCGTGATCCCGATTGCGGCTATATCGCTGTAATGGGCCCCGATCTTTCCCATGGCCTCCATGGTCACGGAAAGCTGTGAGGACCAGATCTCCATAGGGTCATGCTCCACCCAGCCCGGCTCCGGAAAAATCTGAGTAAACTCCTTTTGTGCTGCACTGCAGATGTTCCCCTGCTCATCGAACAGGATACATCTGGAACTTGTCGTGCCCTGATCCAGGGCAATGACGTATCTTCCCATAGTTCCTTCCCCTTCCAGTAAACGCCCCGGATTTTATTCCTTGTTAAATTTTTCTCAAGGGATAAAGAAAGAGCCATGGAAATGAACGGTTACCCGCACTCATTACCTGGCTCTGTCATCTCTTAGGCTAACTATTTATGTATACTTTTATGTATACTTAATAGTACCACGGAGCAAAAATTATGTCAAGATTTCCTGCATTTATTCAATCTTTATTCAGGTCTTGGAAGACACAGCTTCCTGCTGCTACTTCATTCTTTTTGTAATAAGCTTTGCAAGCTCCCCGCCCAGAGTAGGAACTACCGCAAAGCCGATTGCCTCGCTTAGCTGTGTGAGAGTAAGAGGCGCCGTGCTGAAAATTGTGTTTAAGAACGGCACATAAACCACAACCACTAAAAATGCAAAGGAAGCGATTACGCATTTATTCAAGAAGGAGTTTGATAAAAGCCGGATTCCAAATATAGACCTCTTTTCGCTTCTGTTTGAGTATGCACGGAAAAGTTCTCCTAAAATAAGGGCTACAAAGCACATGGTACGGGCGATGGTCTCTCCGCCTTCGACGCTTCTGTAGCTGATATGCCCGATATAAAATGCGGTCAGAGCGCCGATACCAAGGAAAAGACTCTGCATGGCAACAGCTACCCGCATCTTCTTATCAATAATGGATTCATTGGGATCTCTTGGCTTCTGGTCCATGATCCCCGGCTCCCTCTCCTCCATTCCCAGGGCAAAGGCCGGAAATGCATCGGTGATTAAGTTGATGGAAAGCAGGTGAATGGGCATCAACGGCATGGGCAGGTTAAAGAGCATCGCCAAAAATATGAGAAGTATCTCACCAATGTTGCAGGAGAGAAGGTAGCCAACCACCTTTCGGATGTTGTTATAAATGGTTCTTCCTTCCTCTACGGCATGAACAATGCTCACAAAGTTGTCGTCCGTAAGGATCATATCGGCCGCTTCCTTGGAAACATCTGTTCCAGTGATGCCCATGGCAACGCCGATATCCGCTCTCTTAAGGCTTGGCGCATCGTTTACGCCGTCTCCAGTCATAGCGACAATCTCTCCGTTTGCCTTGCATGCGGATACAAGCCGTACCTTGTGCTCTGGAGAAACCCGGGCAAATACGTTGACGGTTTTCACCTTTTCTCTCAGCTCTTCATCGGAAAGAAGCTGTATTTCAGCTCCTTCTAAAGCCTCTTCTCCAGGAGACATGATTCCCAGATCCCCGGCAATAGCGCTGGCCGTAATCTTGTGGTCCCCTGTGATCATCTTCACACGGATTCCGGCTTTTCTGCATTCTTCTACGGCCGGCTTCACTTCCTCTCTGGGCGGATCAATCATGCACATGAGCCCAAGATAGGTAAGAGAGTTTTCCTGGCTGTCAAAGTCATCGAGCGTTTCCACTGCCTTACTTGCAACGCCAAGCACGCGCAAAGCGCTTTTTGCAAAGCTTGAATTGGCTTCCAGGATTTTTCTCCGGTCAGCCTCTGTAATTTCTGAAACCACTCCATCCTTATATATGTGGGTACACCGTTTTAAAATTTCATCGGGAGCACCCTTTGTATAAAGGGTCAGTTCTCCGTCTTTTTCATGGAACGTGGACATAAGCTTTCTGTCGGAATCAAAGGGTATTTCCTGAACCCTCCGGTATTCTTCATTCAACCGGTCTTTGCTGAGACCGGTTTTTTCTCCTAAAACCAGCATAGCGCCTTCCGTAGGATCTCCGATGATTTGGCTTTTCTCTATGTCATAGACCGCGTCATTACAAAGTACGGCGCCCTTTATGAGTTCCGTAATATTGGACGATAGCCTGCCGCCTTCTTCTACGGTGACGGAGCCTTCCCTGCTGTAGCCTGTCCCTGTCACATCATAAGCTTTCTCATGGTCAAATACCTTGACCACGGTCATCTTATTCTGAGTGAGAGTTCCCGTCTTATCGGAACAGATAACCGTTGTGCTTCCCAGCGTTTCGACAGCGGAAAGCTTCTTTATGATGGCGTGGGACTTCACCATCTGCTGCATGCCCAATGCAAGAATTACGGTAACGACTACCGTAAGCCCTTCCGGTATGGCGGCCACGGCCAGAGAAACGGAAACCATGAAAATTTCCATTAGCTCATCCCCCTGGAGCAGTCCCAGGACAAAAATTATGGCGCATACGGCGATGCAGACAATTCCCAAAACCTTACCCAGGCTGTCAAGCTTCTTTTGAAGTGGGGTTGTCTCCTCTTCAGATTCATTTAACATGGCGGCAATATTGCCCATTTGGGTTTCCATTCCGGTCGCGGATACGATGCCCTTGCCTCTTCCATAGGTGATCACAGTTCCCATAAAGGCGGAATTGACACGGTCGCCCAGAGGCGCATCATCTGGAAGAATGCTTTCGCAGTTCTTTTCCACCGGAACTGATTCACCGGTAAGCGCCGCCTCATCGATCTTTAAGTTAAAGCTCTCTACAAGCCTTATATCCGCCGGTATATAATCTCCCGCATCGAGGATTACCACATCGCCTGTTACAAGCTCGTCGGAAGGCATCCTTACGATGTCTCCGTTTCGGATGACTTTTGCCTGCGGGCTTGACATTTCCTTAAGAGCCTTTAGCGCATTGTTCGCTTTTGTTTCCTGATTTACACCGATAACCGCATTGACAATGACGATCGCAATGATGACGAGACTGTCAAAAATCCCTTCTCCCTGCACGATTCCCACAACCATGGAAATGATGGCTGCAACAATCAGAATAATTACGAGAAAATCCTTAAATTGTTCGGCAAACAACTGTAACAGGGTCCGTTTTTCCACCCCCTGCAGACGGTTGTGGCCGTTTTCCTCAAGCCTTTTTTGGGCTTCCTGCCCGGATAATCCTTGAAGGAGGTCGGTTTTTAACTCCCTGACAGACTCCTGGATCCCCTTACTGAAATAATCCTTCATATAATATCCTCCATTTAATTGTGCTATGCAGATCTTCATGATCTGGCTGAATGCATGGGAGAAAATAAAACAATAAGTTTATGTTAAATCTTTTTGCCGCTTCTGTCAATAAACTCATTTGGGGTTATCGTTCACTCCGGACAAGAAACAGGTAAATATTATCTTTTTCCCGCATCAGACATACCCAAAGGGGCCGGAAGTTTATATCTTCCAGCCCCTCTGCCTTGTTGTGTAAACATTTCTGATTGTCCATAAAAAGATTAAGCCACCCGAATCCATGCAAGTAAATCACTGCATGCTTTGATTAGATACTTTGATTGGATTTCTGCGAAAAAGTTTTCTTTTATTACACTTCTTTTTCGCAGAAAGTCTTGTTCTTTATGTAAAATTCGTTGGTAAAATTTTCACCCTTCATTGCCGGCTTTATGTTCCTAATGAAAACTCTCTCTTATGGTCTTAAATGCCTGGATTACAAGCGTAGGAATCATTGCAAATATGAAAATGGTGATAAACTGCCTTGCGGTCAAATCTGCCACGTAAAAAAAGGTATGAAGCCTTGGTATGAACAGAACCGCCGCCAAAAGAATGGCTCCTGCCTCAAAGGCCATAATGCTCCATAAATTGCTTTTAAATCCTATCTTCAAGATGGAATGACCGCTTCTGCAGTTAAAGCCGTGGAACAGCCTTGCAAGGGTCAGGGTGGAAAATGCCATGGTGCTGGCGGCAGCCTCGCTTCCGGTCACCATGCCTGTGTGGTAGGAGGTCATGGTACAGCCCGCTATGAGGGCCCCCTGAAGCAGGATCTGAAGTACAAAACGCTTTGTTAAGATTCCTTCCTTGGGATTCCTGGGCTTTTGGGCCAATAAGTCCGCCTCCGCCTTTTCCATGCCAATGGCAATGGCTGGAAGAGAGTCGGTCAGAAGGTTGATAAACAGTAAGTGAACCGGCGCAAAGGGAGGGGGCAGAGCCAGAAAGGATGTATACAATACACATAGTATCCCAGCCATATTTCCTGATAAAAGAAATTTAATGGCATTCCGGATGTTCCGGTAAACATTACGGCCATTGGCAACCGCCTTAATAATGGTTGCAAAGTTATCATCCGTCAGGATCATGGCAGAGGCATCCTTTGACACTTCTGTCCCCATTTTTCCCATGGCAACCCCGATGTCGGCCTGTTTTAAGGCCGGAGCGTCATTGACCCCGTCTCCTGTCATGGCTACGATGTGGCCTTTTTTCTGCCAGGAGCGGACGATCCGTATTTTATGCTCCGGCGAAACCCTGGCATAGACGCTGATGTGCTCCAGCTTTCGGTTCAATTCCTCCTCCGGCATATCATCAAGCTCCGGTCCGCTGATTGCCATATCATCGTCTCCCAGAATGCCTATTTTCTCCGCTATGGCAGATGCAGTGATCTTATGGTCTCCTGTAATCATAACCGTGCGGATGCCCGCTCTTTTGGCGTTTAACACCGCATTCCTTGTTTCCGGACGGGGTGGATCCATCATCGCCACCATTCCAAGAAAGGTATAGCCGGCCTCTGATTTTTCCGTCAGCCTTTCATCTTCATTCATTTCCCGGCAGGCAAAGGTCAAAACCCTGAGCCCCTGTTTGGAAAATTCCATATTCTGCTCCATTAGGTTCTGACGGTCTCCCTCCCTCATGTGGCGGATCCCTTCCCCTGTCCAAATATGGCTGATCCTGGGAAGCAGCACATCCACCGCTCCCTTTGTGAACAGAACCCTTTTTCCTTCGATCCTGTGCATGGTGCTCATAAGCTTTCTCTGGGAATCAAAGGGGATCTCCCCTGCTCTGGGGTAATAGGATTTCATGGCTTCCTCGTTCATTCCCGCCCTTTCGGCCATCTGTACCAGTGCCGCTTCCGTCGGATCCCCCAACAGCTTTCCTTCTATGTAAGCGGAATCATTATTTAAAACAGCATCATACAACAGATATTTATGTACGGGAACCTCTTTGTTTAGAAGCTCCGGAGGATAAAGACGGCTGTTTACGTAGATTTGCTGCACGGTCATGCGGTTTTGGGTCAGGGTTCCCGTCTTATCGGAGCAGACGACTGAAACACAGCCAAGGCTTTCCACTGCCTTTAAATCCTTTATGATGGCATTCTCTCCTGCCATTTTCTGTGTACCCATTGCCTGAACGATGGTGACAATGGAACTTAACGCTTCCGGTATCGCTGCAACCGCCAGGGCTACGGCAAACATCAGGGAATCTAAAACCGGCATCCTCCGGTAAATGCTAAGGCCGAAAACCACTGCACATATAAACAGGATCGCTGCCGCCAGCCTGCTTCCGAACTGGTCTAAGCTTACCTGGAGAGGTGTCTTTTTTTCCCCGGTGTCATTCATAAGGGAAGCGATCCTGCCGATTTCCGTATCCATTCCGGTACCTGTGATCAGTATCTTTGCCCTGCCTGCTGCAACCAGGGAGCCGGAAAACACCATGTTCGTCTGCTCGGCCAAAGGTACCTTCTTTTCCTGGATCCTTCCCGTTAGTTTCTCCACATTAATGGATTCTCCGGTCAAGGAGCTTTCATTGACCAAAAGGGAATAATTTTCCAGGATTCGGCCGTCTGCCGATACCATATCCCCTGCTTCCAAGAGCAGGATGTCCCCAGGAACGATCTCCTTGGATAGAATCTCCTGCTTTTTTCCCTCTCTTATCACCTTTGCTACCGGTGACGACAAGGCCATAAGACTGTCTAAGGACTTCTCTGCTTTCTGGTGCTCCACGGTCCCCAACACCGCATTCAGCAGAAGCACTGCAAAAATCACTCCTGTGCTTTCCACGTCACCGGATATCATAGAAATCACTGCTGCTATAATCAGGATGATGACCAACAGGTCTTTAAACTGGTCCAAAAATACCTGGAAAGCGCTTTTGCGTTCCGCCTTCTTTAGTGTATTTGGACCATATATCTGCCTGCGCTTCAGGACCTCCCTGGAATCCAGGCCGTTCCTGCCTGCGCCGAGCTTAGCAAGGGCCTCATCCTCTGATAAACGAAACCATTCTTCCATTCTGACGCTCCTTCCTGTTTCTCATACTATGGTATGAGACAGGTAGTGAATTTCATGAATGATTTTAGCTTGCTGTTAACATGGACCAGATATCAGGCACTTACTCAATAAATTGCGATTGGCCCATACGGCCCATCAATAATTTCTATTTTCGTTTCAAAAATATCGGTTAAAACGTTTGAATCCATAATCTGATCTACCGTTCCAAAAGCGGCAATTCGTCCGTCTTTCATCGCACAAATCCGATCAGAATATTTGGCCGCAAAATTAATATCATGCATAACAGCCACAATTGTTCTTCCAAATTCATTGGCCGCATGCTTCAAATGCTCCATCATCTGAACAGAACGGGCAACGTCAAGATTGTTCAAAGGTTCGTCCAAAAGTACATATTCCGTCTCCTGACACAAAACCATTGCCACATATGCCCTTTGCCTTTGGCCGCCGGAAAGCTCATCCAAATATCTGTTTTCCAAATCAGTCAACTCTAAAAAATCAATATATTTAGAAATAATGGCCTCATCCTCTTTCGTTAATCTTCCTTTTGAATAAGGAAAACGGCCAAATCCAGCCAGCTGCCTGACAGTAAGCCTTGTTACAAAATGATTTTCCTGCCGCAAAATAGTCAAAACTTTTGCCAAGTCCTCTGATTTTGATTCAGTAACATCCATATCTGCCACCTTAATATGGCCTTCTTCCATATCCAAAAGCCTTCCAATCATCAAAAGTGTGGTGGATTTTCCTGCACCATTGGGTCCGATCAAAGAAGTGAGACCTGCTTTTGGTATTTTAATATTCAAAGGTCCTATTTCAACCTCATCATACGACTTTCTGGCATTATCGATTATTATCATAAAGTACCTTTCCTTAAAATCACGATTAAAAATGCTATTCCACCAAACATCTCAATAATAACTGAAACTACACCTTGAGCCCTGAATATATGGTACATAAAAAAGTATGAACCTGTTATTATCAAAAATCCAATCGCAAGAGCCATTGGAAAAATATATCTGTGATCATAGGTTGGCGCCGCTTGATAACTTAAAGTTGCAACTAAAAATCCATAAAAAGTAAGCGGCCCAACCAAAGCCGTAGAAATTGACATTAAAACTGATACTAAAATCAGGGCATAAATCACGTGAGCTTGATGTTTGACGCCCAATGAAGTAGAGCAATCCTTTCCAAGTGACACAACATTTAACTTCCTGGAATAAGCAAGAAGAAGCAGTGCTGCAATTATTACAACCGGAATTGCAATAGGAAAATATTCCGAATCCGCATTGTTGACAGAGCCAAACAATCTTGCCTGTAAAATATCAAACTCTGACGGTGCAAGAAGTCTTCTCATAAAAGATGATAAAGACTTCAGCCCGGTTCCCATAATAACGCCAACTAAAAGCATAAGCTGTAAATTTCCATACTTTCCGGAAAGCAGCCAGCCATAAAGGATCAGGCACATCAAGACCATAACAACCACTTGAAATACAAAGGATCCAATCCCACTAAAATTAATAAAGGCACTGGCACCAAAGAAAAATATGGTACTGGTATGAATGGTTGAGTAAAGTGCTTCAAAGCCTAAAAGGGAAGGGGTTATAATCCTGTTACTCGTAATCGATTGGAAAGTGACTGTCGATAAACTCTGACAAACTGCAGAAATGATCATTGCCGTAAGAGCGAATGTCCTTCTTCTGACAACCGGGAGAAAAGAAGGAGAATCAATTGGAACCGGATTATTATAAACCAAGAGTCCATAGGAAGCAAGAACGCCCAAAACAATCAATGTTATCAGCAAAATCCAATATTTTTTTTCTTCTTTCTTAGAACGAAAAGCTCTCGCTGATCTGTGTTCATGATGAAGACCGGTATTGTATTCTATTCCGTTCATCTTAGCCTCCTTTGCCTCAACAAGATAACAATAAATACGATTGACCCCACTGTTCCAAGAATCAAAGAGACAGGTACTTCAAAAGGCATTATAATCGTTCGGGAAATAATGTCACAAAGAGTTATTACACCCATTCCCAACACACATACCCAAGGCAAATTACTCCTAAGATTATCTCCTCTGTACATGGAAACAATATTGGGTACAATTAAACCTAAGAAAGGTAAATTTCCAATAACAGCTGTAACAATTCCAACTGCAAAAGAAATAAGGCCAGTCCCCAAAATAATTATCATATTATAGTTTACTCCAAGACTTGTAGCAACATCTTCCCCCAGACCGGCTAACGTCAGCTTATCAGCGCAAATAAAAATAAGGCCGGTAACTATGATAATCAGCCATAAATATTCGTATCTTCCGACTTGAACGGCTGCAAACGAACCTACAAACCAGCTTTCAATATTTTGCGTCATTTGAAAGGTAAGTCCTAGAAACGTAGAAAATGCAGAAATAACCGCTCCAAGCATCATCCCAATGATCGGTACAATCAAAGATGAACGAAGTTTCACTCTTCTTAAAAATAAAAAGAAAATCATAGTTCCTATAAAAGAAAACATGATTGCCCCGGTCATTCTTAGAACCAAAGTTGGCGCCGGAAATAATAGATAGACAATAAGAAGTCCCAAACCCGACCATTCAATCGTCCCTGTTGTAGTAGGTTCAACCAAACGGTTTTGTGTAATAAGCTGCATGACAAGTCCTGACATTGACATTGCAGCTCCAGTAAGCATGAGTGCAGCTGTTCTAGGTACCCGTGTTATGAAAAACATATCCCTTCCATCCACTTGACCCTGTATATCATAAACTCCGGTAAACAGTGATATAATACCTAAAATAATAACAACGATAATCGCTGATATAAAAGGTTTTGTCCATTTCTTATTGTTATAATAACGTTGGGGCTGAGAATTCCCAGCCCCAATCATTTTTTTTGCTGTATTTTTCAACTCTAAGCTATACTCCTATATACTATTCAGCCAAAGCCTTTGCAAGGTCTCCAAATAACTCCAGATAGGTTTGTATGGATTCATTTGTGTAAGTATCAGCTGGTGCATAAACGATATGTCCTTCAGAAACAGCAGTTACGTTTTGAAGAGCAGGTGATTGATCGATAACGTCCTGAGCAGGAACCGCATCCGTTGTAGAAGATACTGCGGCATCACGGTCTAATACGAAAATCCAATCCGGATTACTTTGTGCAATTGCTTCAACAGAAATATCATCCCCTTGATGATCGGAGGTCGTATTGTCAATTTCTAATGCCGGAACCCATCCGAACACTTCATACATGGGTCCCCAAACTCGTCCGGAATGAGGCGCTGAAAAGCCAATATTTCCACCGGAAACCACAACACTCATAATGGTATCCGTTCCGTTATATGCAGATTTAACAGCTTCGATCGCCTGATCAAAGTCAGCTGTCAATTGTTCAGCTTCTTTATTTTTATCAAAAATTTTTCCAAGTGCAACAGTGGAATCCTTAAGTCCGTTTACTAAGTTTTCTCCAGGTGTATCCGCTTCCTCAGAAACATCAAAATTTAAATCAATCACAACTGCATTTGGCACTAATTTTTTTATTTCTTCATAATAGGACGCAAATCTTTGACCGACTATTACGAGGTCAGGGTCTGCAGCTGCTATAATCTCAAGATTCGGTTCGCGGTGATTTCCGATATCCAGAACAGACTCATCGGCAACATATGGGGAATCCGCCGGCATTACACCCTTTGGAGCTGCGACTAATTCAATTCCCCAGTCTGATAATGTTTCATAAGTTCTGTTATCCAGAGAAATTACCTTTTGAGGATTTACAGGAACTGTAACCAGACCATGAATATCTTTGATTTCAACCGTTAAAGCTTCCTCACTCTTAGCAGCTTCAGTGGTTTCAGCAGCTTGAGTCGCTTCAGTGGTCTCAATGGTTTCAGTTGTTTTTGAATTGCTTGGACTTGAGCAGGCTGTCATCATTAAAACAGCCGCTGCCATAATGGCAGTTGTTTTTAATACATTATTTTTTTTCATTTCATCTCCTCATTAAATAAATATATTAAGTTAGTTAACACTAACTTTTTTCATTATATTATTATAAATGGTTATTGTCAACAGCATTACTGATTTTTCCGTGACAAACGCATGAATGTTTTCTATCAGACCGGTATTCAGACCAGTTAAGCGGAGGGCAGCGGCAGATGGCAGATATTACCGTAAGGCCCTTATGAAATACAGCTGCAAGCTTAAGAATATCCATGATTCCTATTGCATGGGACCGTTTTATTTATTATAATTTTACCATGGGATAAGCAACCCGCAAATCGTAAGCAACCATGTTAAGAAAGGACATGATAACCATGGAAAAAATAACAAGCTTTACCATCGACCATTTAAAACTTCTTCCAGGCATCTATGTCTCCCGCAGGGATCAGGCCGGGGACTCTGTCATTACCACCTTTGATATCCGCATGACCCGCCCCAATTTTGAGCCTGTTATGAATACAGCGGAAATCCACACCATTGAGCATCTGGGAGCCACTTTCCTGCGCAACCATGAATTTTTTTCTTCCCGGATCCTGTACTTTGGCCCTATGGGCTGCCGCACCGGCTTTTACCTTCTGCTGTCCGGTGATTACAAGTCCAGAGATATTGTTCCATTGATCACGGAAATGTATGAATTCATCCGGGATTTTGAAGGCGAGGTACCAGGCGCAGCCGCAAAAGACTGCGGCAATTACCTGGACATGAATCTTGGAATGGCAAAATACCTGGCTGGAAAATTCCTTGATTCTGTGCTGTACGGAATCGATGACGACCAGCTTATTTATCCTGAGGACTAAGGGACGTTTATACCTGGAAGCCGCGCTTCTTTATGAAAAAGGCACCCTGCCTGACAATATTAAAATGTCAGGCAGAGCGCCTTTTTCCATAATCATATTCGTTCTTCTCTTCGGTCTTCTCTTTGCTTCATTTTCTCTTTCAGTAATCCCAAAACTGCTGGTATGACGGATATAAATATGATGCCAAATATAACAAATGTAAAATTATGCTTTACCGCAGGCAGGTTTCCAAAGTAATAACCGCCCAAAGTAAACAGTGTGACCCAGGCCAGTCCGCCGACTATATTATATGAAATGAATCTCATATACCTCATTTCACCTATTCCGGCTACAAATGGAGCAAAGGTACGGATAATGGGTATGAACCTTGCAATGATAATAGTTGCGGCACCGTATTTTTCATAGAAGCTGCGGGTTTTTATGAGATGCTCTCTCTTTATGAATCTCAAATTCTCTTTTTCATATATCCTGCGTCCAATGGTTCTCCCAAGCGTATAATTCATAGTATCTCCAAGTACTGCTGCTAAACCATTGATCAGAA
Organism: Lacrimispora sp.; assembly: GCF_032078915.1. Classification (GTDB taxonomy): domain Bacteria; phylum Bacillota; class Clostridia; order Lachnospirales; family Lachnospiraceae; genus Lacrimispora. Next base: position 17,677 of record NZ_DAMAUN010000038.1, read on the forward strand.
GCAATAGCTTAATATCAAGGAAACCCAGGGCAGCAAAAGCACCAGACGCAAATAACAGGGAATCGCCTGGAAGAAACGGAGTCACAACCAGTCCTGTTTCACAGAAAATAATAAAAAATAAAATCAAATAGGTTCCAGCCCCGAAATGTTGGATTATCAAGTTCATATAGTTGTCTAAATGAAGAATTACATCAATACAGTATTTCATAATATTCATTATTTTTCCGCCTTAAGTTTCGTATTCTTTTTTATTTGACTTGCCTGTTCATGTTTTTGACTTCCAAATAGTCAATTGGATGTTCCCAATCCATTTCGCTGCCTGATGAGGGTCTATCCTTTATTCGTCAAAATTCTCCTCATTTAGAAACATTAGAATTTTATCACAAAATCATTTGCAAATCAAACCATTTAGACTCAAACGATATGTCTTTTTACCCTTCCTCCAATTCCTCCACCATCCGGTACCCGACGCCCATTTCCGTTAGAATATACTGGGGCGCTCCTGGATTTTCCTCTATCTTACGCCTTATATTCGCCATGTTGACGCGAAGGGTATGGCTTTCATCGGTATAGACTCCCCATATTTCCCGTATGATGAAATCATGGGTAAGCACCTTTCCGGCATTTTTAGAAAGTAAAACCAACAGCTTATATTCAATAGGTGTTAAATGGATTTTTTCTCCATCTTTGTATACGACCCGTTTGTTATAATCGATTTCCAGCTTCCCAGTGGTAAACATTTCATCCCCCACAGCTCCCGCTGCAGCCGATTGAGGGCTGTGCCGCATTGCCGTCCGGATACGGGCAAGGAGTTCTGAGGTTCCAAATGGTTTTACAATATAGTCATCAGCGCCAAAGTCAAGGGCAGCCACCTTCTCACGTTCGTGGCCACGGGCGGAAACCACAATCACAGGAGTCTTTGACCATTGACGTATCGTTTTAAGGATCTCTATACCATCAATATCCGGCAGGCCAAGATCCAGAAGGATGATATCAGGAACACGGGAGGTAAACAGGGAAAGCCCTTCCTTCCCTGTTTTGGCTTTAACCACCTGATAACCATTTGAGGTCAGAATGGCAGATATAAAATTGCAAATCGCATCTTCATCTTCAATGATCAGCACCATTGGTTTTATATCCATATTTATTCACTTCCTTTCAAAGGCAGAGTGAAGCAAAATACCGTTCCTCCGTCCTTTCTGTTTTCAGCCTCTAAGTTTCCCTGATGAGCATTGACAATGGTTTTGCAGATGGACAGGCCGATCCCCATTCCTCTTGAGGAATCCGCGCTCCTGCTTTCGTTTGGCTTATAACCTGCAAACAGACGGGGAAGATCTTCACTTAGAATTCCCCTCCCCCTGTCCAGCACTTCGAATCTTGCCCATGTTCCTTCCCTCTCCAAACGGACCTCAATGGAAGAATCGGCCGGAGAATATTTTATAGCGTTCTCAAGAAGGTTTATCAGCACCTGCACTATTAAGGTTCCATCCATTGGGACCTCTAAAAATTCCTCCGGGACATGAACATGAATTTTACTCTGGGGAAATCTTCGTTTGATACGGCTGACAGCCTCCCCTACGACCTCCTCCGCTGCCTCCGGGCTTTTCTTAAGATTGGAAGCATCTTCACTGATCCGTGTCACGGAAAGCAGATTTTCCACCATCCGTATGAGCCATTGTGATTCCTCCTGTATGTTGGCGATCAGGCTGTCCTTAGTATTTTCATCAAGCATCTTTCCGTTTTCCCGAATCACGGAGCTGGCACCCAGGATGCCTGCAAGAGGCGTGCGCAGATCATGGGATATTGCCCGCAAAAGGGTGCTTCGCATCTTTTCCTTTTCCGACTCCACCATCATGTTCCGCTGCTCATCGGAAAGGCGCTGCCGCTCCAGGGCCATAGCCACCTGGGATGCGATCATGCGTAAAAACAGGCGGGTATTATGGTCAAGGTTTCCTTTCCCACAGGAAATTCCCCAGACGGCAAGAACCTTTCCCTGAGAGATCACCGGCATATAAAACGCTGCCGCTCCCATCAGGGTATCGGTCCCTGCCCCTGCCCGCTTCTGGTTTAAAAATACCCAATGTGCAACCGCCTTCTCACCGGCGGAGTTTAAGACATCGGAACCGATATCATCTGCCGCCTGCACTGCTTCACCATTCGCCCCATGTTCAGGATCCGTGGTAAAAAAAATGATCGAACGTTCAAACAGCTTGACCACATAGTCGTTTGTAAGAGCCACGATCCGGTCAAGTCCCCTTGTGGCAAGAAGCTTCTTATTGATCTCATACAGGATTTCAGTGCGGTGTTCTCTTTTCACGGCCAGCCGGGCTTCCGCTTTCATGCGCACGGTCAAAGCGCTGGTAATTAAAGCGACTAACAGCATAATGACAAAGGTCAGGGGGTAGCCGGATTGAATCGCGTCTAAAGTGAAATAAGGCTCTGTAAAAAAGAAGTTAAAGGTCAGTACGCTTACTGCAGAAGCAAAAATTCCGTACCAATACCCTTCCGTCATTCGGGAAACCAGCAAAACGGAGAAGATATAAACCATAATAATATTCTGGTTCATAATATTGAGTCTGTTAAGCCAAAGAGACAGCAGGGTGGCACCGCCCAGAATAGAGAGTGTTTTCACGGTGTCCGTCCAGGAAAAATGAAAACTGTCATGTTTCACTTTTTTTCTTGGTTCCTTATAGTTGCGTTTGGCGACGCTCCCTGGTATGATGTGGATTTCTATGTTGGGTAAAAGAGAGATAAGCTTATCTTCAAAATCCATGTCAAACAGATTTTTCAGCGTTTTCTTATTTCTGCTTTTGCCCACCACGATGTTTGTGATACCGGAAAGCTTGGCATATTCCGATACGGTGGCAGCAATATCATGTCCGCTTAAGTTGACGATCTCAGCCCCAAGCTTCTCTGCCAGGTCCAGGTTCGCCCGGATGGTCTTTTGCTGTTCAGCGCTAAGGCCCTCGCTTTCCGTACTCTCCACGTATAAGGCGGCCCAGCTGGCGTGAAATGCTTCCGCCGCCCGCGCTGTCCAACGGATGCATTTTGCCGATGAAGGAGAAGCGCCGATGCAGACAAGCAGCTTGGTGTTAGCCATTTTATCGGATAAGCTCCGCTCACTCTGATTCTCCGAGCTGATCTTATCCGCAGCGTAGCGCAGGGCGATCTCCCGCAAGAGCCGCAGGTTATCCTGTGTAAAAAAGTTCTGCATGGCCGTTTCCGCCCGGTCAGTGCGGTAAATCTTACCTCCTTCCAGGCGGCGCAGCAGCTCGTCCGGTTCAATATCCACCAGTTCGATTTTCTCCGCCCGGTCAAAGATATAATCCGGTACCGTTTCCCGGACCCTTACCTTTGTGATGTTCTCGATCACATCATTCAGGCTTTCCATGTGCTGAACATTCACGGTTGTATAAACATCGATCCCTGCTCCCAGAAGCTCTTCAATGTCCTGATAACGCTTTTTATTCCTCCCTCCCTCTGCATTGGTATGGGCCAGCTCATCCACAAGAATCAATTCCGGTTTAAGTTCCAGAGCCTTGTCTAAGTCGAATTCCTTTAGCTCCATATTGCGGTATGATACGGTTTCAGGCGGAAGCACCGGCAGACCATGCAGTTTCTGCATGGTCTCAGGACGGGTATGAGGCTCGATATAGCCGACTAAAACGTCGATCCCGCTTTTTAGGCGTTCCTTTGCGTCGTCAAGCATTGCATAGGTTTTTCCCACACCGGCAGCATATCCAAAAAATATTTTTAACCTGCCCGGCCTTTGATCCCGGTGCGTCTGAATATCCTCTAAAATCGCGTCAGGGTCAGGTCTGTAATCAAATGCTTCCATCCATATGCCACCACCTTACTTTTTAGATATCATACCACTTTTTTTATCTGCAGCAAACCATCAAGAGCCAAATTCACCTTTAAAACATTGACGCCCGGTTCCCCGATAAATCCAAGAAAGCTCCCCTTTGTACAGGTCTTGATAATGCCTCTCACTTCATCCTCTGTCAAATTCCTGGCGGCTGCAATCCTTTTCACCTGGTATTCTGCCGCTTCAGGGGAGATATGAGGATCAACGCCGCTTCCTGATGCCGTAACCAGATCCACGGGAATATCTTCCTGATTACCGAGGTCAAAGGAATGCCACCAGTTTATGCGCTCTAAAACAAGGGTTTGCTGCTCTTTGCTGACAGGGGAGAGGTTTGACACGCCGGAGGGCCTTCCAACAAGATATTGGGGCTTTGTAAACTCCTGGGCCAGCAGCTGGGATCCATATATCTTTTGTGTTCCGTCCTCTTGGGTGACAACGATCATGCTGCCGTTTGCCTGATCCGGAAACAGCAGCTGGGCAGCCCCCGTAACTGCAGCCGTATAAATGATACCGCACAATATGGTCATTATGCCAAAGCATACAACAGCGGTTCTGAATAATTCTATGATTTTTATCATTCTTATTTACCTCACGCAAGACCGCAAGCGGTCAGAATCATATCTATCAGCTTGATTGCGAGAAAAGGCGCGCAGATTCCGCCCAGGCCATAGACCAGCAGGTTTCTTGTCAGCAGCTTTTCAGCCGGCAGCTCCCGGTATTTAACTCCTTTAAGAGCCAGGGGAATCAGTGCAATAATGATCAGCGCATTATAAATGATCGCTGAAAGCATGGCACTTTTGGCGCTGGTCAGGCTCATAAAATTCAGGGCTTCCAGCTGAGGATAAATGCCAAAAAACAGTACAGGAATGATGGCAAAATACTTTGCCACATCGTTTGCCACACTAAAGGTCGTCAAAGAGCCTCTAGTCATCAAAAGCTGTTTGCCGATCCGGACAATATCGATGAGCTTGGTAGGACTGGAATCCAAATCCACCATGTTTCCTGCCTCCTTGGCAGCCTGGGTTCCTGAATTCATAGCCACCGCAACATCTGCCTGAGCCAGGGCAGGAGCATCATTTGTGCCGTCTCCGGTCATTGCGACCAGATGGCCTTTGGCCTGGTAATCACGGATGAGGGCCAGTTTTGCTTCCGGCGTAGCCTCCGCAAGAAAGTCATCAACGCCTGCCTCTGCAGCGATCGCTGCCGCTGTCATGGGATTGTCGCCGGTGATCATAATGGTCTTGATGCCCATTTTACGCAGATCCTCAAAACGTTCTTTTACGCCGTTTTTTACGATGTCCTTTAAATAGACCACGCCCATCACCTGATTGTTTTTTGCCACCACAAGAGGAGTACCTCCTGCCTCGGCGACACGCTTTACAAGCTTTTCACATTCCTCCTGGTAATTGCCTCCCTTTTCCAGCACATAGGCTTTGATGGTATCAGCAGCACCTTTCCGGATCTCGTTTCCCTGATAGTCGATGCCGCTCATCCTTGTTTTTGCTGTAAATTCCACAAAGCTTGCCCCCAGGGACGAAAGCTCCCTGCCCCGTATCCCAAACCGTTCCTTTGCCAGGACCACAATGCTTCTTCCTTCCGCCGTCTGGTCTGCAAGAGAGGAAAGCTGGGCCGCATCGGCAAGCTCCTGCTCTGTGACGCCGGCCACTGGCAGAAATTCGCTGGCCTGGCGGTTTCCAAGGGTAATGGTCCCGGTCTTATCAAGCAGCAGTACATCCACATCCCCGGCTGCTTCAATGGCCCGCCCGCTCATTGCCAGAACATTGGCCTGATTTAAGCGGCTCATGCCCGCAATGCCGATGGAGGATAGAAGCGCACCAATGGTAGTAGGCGCGAGGCATACCAAAAGGGCAATGACATTGGTGATGGAGATGGCGGAGCCAGACCCTGCCTGGAGGCTTGCAAAGCCGGTAAAAGGCCGCAAGGCTGCCGTAACCACAAGAAAAATGATGGTAAGGGTTATGAGCAAAATCTGCAAAGCCACTTCATTAGGTGTTTTCTTTCTGGCCGCACCTTCCACCATGGATATCATTTTATCGAGAAAGCTTTCTCCTGCTTCCGCCGTTACTTCGATGATCAGCCAGTCAGAAACCAGGGTGGTTCCCCCTGTTACAGCACTTCGGTCTCCGCCGGATTCCCGGATGACCGGCGCAGATTCCCCGGTAATGGCACTTTCGTCCACAGAGGCTGCCCCATCGATCACTTCCCCATCCATTGGAACCTGCTCTCCTGCCCTGACATATACGATATCTCCTTTTTTCAGGGCATTGGAAAGAACCTCCGTATAATCGTCTATATTGGATGGCGTTTTCAGTTTTCTTGCCTTTACGTCCTTTTTGGCACTGCGCAGGCTGTCCGCCTGTGCCCGCCCCCGCCCCTCTGCAATCGCTTCTGCAAAGTTTGCAAACAGGACGGTAAACCATAAAATCAGGGATATGGTTAAGGTATAACCCGAATTTTCATCCTTAAGTCCTGCAAAGGAAAGAAAATATAAAACGCCGGTTAGGACTGCTCCTATATAAACGACCAGCATGACAGGATTTTTCACCTGCACCCTGGGAGACAGCTTTACAAAGGACTGTCTCAGCGCATCATAAAAGATGCTTTTATCAACACTCTTTTTTTCCATTCTAATCACCTTCTGTCACTGCATTGTAAAGAAATCGGCTATGGGACCAAGGGCCAGCGCCGGCAAAAAGCTAAGCGCACCGATGATAAGGATAACTCCGGTCAGAAGTCCTATAAATATGCCGTTGCTTGTGGACAATGTGCCCTCACTGACGGCTACGGCCTTCTTCTTTGCCATATTGCCGGCAAGGAAAATGACGGCTGTCATGGGAACGAACCGAACCATCAGCATAATGATCCCGCCTAAAATATTGGTAAACGGGGTATTCCCGTAAAATCCTCCAAAGGAACTGCCATTGTTATTCGCCATGGAAGAAAAGGCATACAAAATCTCTGAAAATCCATGGGCTCCTGAATTGGTCAGCCATGACCGGACACCAGGCATGGAGACGGCTGCGGAAGTTCCTATGAGCGTCAGCAGCGGGGGGACGAGGACAATTAAGCAAACCATCTTCATATCAAAAGGTTCTACCTTTTTTCCCAGATACTCCGGAGTCCTGCCAACCATCAAACCCGCAATAAATACGGTAAGAAGTACAAATGCAAGCATTCCATAAAGTCCGCTTCCCACGCCGCCAAATACTATTTCCCCAAGCTGCATAAGGAACATGGAAACCATTCCCCCAAGGGGCGTAAGGCTGTCATGCATGGCGTTTACGGAGCCGTTTGATGCCGCCGTGGTCACCACTGCCCATAAAGAGGAAGCACCAACGCCGTGAATTACCTCCTTGCCTTCCATGCTGCCGGAAGCTGCTGCATGTTCAAACACAGGGGCCGAGAACTGCTCGCTGACGGTCATGGCACCAAGAGCTGCGGCAAAGAAAATCATCATGGCAATATAAATTGACCGCCCCTGCCTGCCGTCTTTTACCGCCCTTCCAAAGCTTACGCAAAGCGCCGCAGGAATCAGCAGAATAGATAAAACCTGTATCAGGTTCGAGAAGGCAGTTGGATTCTCAAGAGGAAACGCAGAGTTCATCCCAAAGAAGCCGCCTCCGTTTGTTCCAAGCTGTTTGATCGCGATCTGGCTTGCCGCAGGGCCTAAGGGTATTGTCTGCAAGGCTCCATTTTCCAGCGTGGCAGCTTCTTTATAGGAGCCAAACGTCTGTACCACCCCCTGGGAAACAAGCAGCAAAGCCACGAGAAAAGAAATCGGGATCAGGATATAAAGCGTGGACCTTATTAAATCTGCCCAGAAATTTCCAATGGTTTTTTTCTGTTTCAGGACAAAGCCTCTGATCAAGGCAAAGAGTACGGCGATCCCCGTTGCCGCCGACACGAAGTTCTGGACAGCAAGACCTGAAAACTGGGTGAAATAAGACAGGGTGGATTCGCCTGAATAGGACTGCCAGTTGGTGTTGGAAACAAAGCTGGCGGCTGTGTTAAAAGCCAGATGCCAGCTGGCTCCTTTCATTCCCTCCGGATTAAATGGCAGAACCCCCTGCAGCATCAGTAAACTGAAAAGAAAAACAAAGCCTGCCCCGCTGAATAAAAAAACGGAAAGCGCATACTTGCCTGCGTTCATCTCATCCTCGGCGGCAATGCCCATAAGCTTATAAACCCCCTTTTCCACAGGAGCGAAGGCAGGTGTTAAGAATACCCTTTGCCCTGTCATAACCTTGTATATATAAATGCCCAAAGGAAGGGACAATCCAACTAAAACAGCAATATAAAATATATCCTGCAAAACAATATGGCTCATAGCTGATCACCTCGAAATAGAATGTAAAATAAATAAATTAACAATGAAACACCGATAATGCTTACCAGCATCAAAATAGCTCCCATGATTTCCTCTCCTGATCCTTTTATTTTCCTTCTCCCTATGCTCACAATCATATCAGAGAAAAAATCAAGACGGTGTTAAAATGAAATGGTGCCATGTCAAGAAGTTGTCAAGATGATACGGCTCCCCTCCGTCCAACGCTTCCATGCAGCCTTCCCTGAAAAACTGCATAAAAAACACACCAGGGTCCATTTTCCTCCATGGTGTGTCTTCTTTAAATATTGTAAAACGTATTATTTCCGCTTATAAAAATCAAGAATGCGATTTGCCAGGCTTTCTGAATCCAGCTCATGCTCTCTTAGCAGTTCCCTTGCAGATCCGGATCTTCCATAGACGTCATTTACACCTATTTTTAAAACTGGGACCGGATAATGCTCAGACAGGGCATCACACACCGCGCTTCCTAATCCGCCGATAATGGAATGCTCCTCCACTACTGCTATTTTTCCTGTCTTTTTTGCTGACTGAATCACTAAATCCTTATCGAGGGGCTTAATGGTATGGATATTTATTATTTGTGCCTGAAGCCCATTTTCCGCCAATACCTTCTCTGCCTCCAGCACTTCATTTACCAGGATTCCATTTGCAATGACAGTGATATCCCTGCCCTCTTTTAATACGACTCCTTCCCCAATTTCAAAATGATAGTCTTCCCTCTCATTAACAGAAGGAACAGGGACTCTTCCAAATCTTAAATAAACAGGCCCTTTATGGTTATACGCTGCCTTTACCGCCGCTTTTGTTTCTATGTCATCCGAAGGACATATGACAACCATTCCCGGTATGGTCCTCATGAGAGCAAAGTCCTCATTGCATTGATGTGTGGCCCCATCCTCTCCTACAGAGATCCCTCCGTGAGTGGCTCCGATTTTTACATTTAAACCGGGGTATCCAATGGAATTGCGTATCTGTTCAAACCCACGGCCTGCCGTAAACATGGCAAAGGAACTGGCAAAGGGAATCTTACCTGTTAAAGACAAGCCCGCGGCAACCCCCATCATATTGCACTCTGCTATCCCGCAGTCGATATGTCTGTCAGGAAATGCCTTTTTAAAATAAGCGGTCTTTGTTGCAGAAGCCAGATCAGCATCCAATACAAGTAAATCTTCATGGATATTGCCTAATTCCACTAATGCTTCGCCATAACTGTCCCTGGTTGCCTTCTTTATGATCCCTGACATAACAACTTCCTTTCCCTTTCCAATTCGTCCATAGCAAGCTGATACTGTTCTTCATTCAGTACGCCGCTATGCCAGGACAAATTATCTTCCATAAATGAGATGCCTTTTCCCTTTATTGTCTTCGTAATAATGACCGTTGGTTTCCCTTTCACCTGCTTTGCCGTCAGAAAGGCTTCTTCCAGTTCCTCAAAGTTATGGCCATTGACTGTCACGGCATGAAACCCAAAAGCCTCAAACTTCTTGTCAATGGGATAAGGAGAACAGATCTCCTCAACGGTTCCGTCTATCTGGAGTTTGTTATTATCTACAATCACCACCAGATTGTCTAATTTCCTGTGGGCTGCAAACATGGCAGCTTCCCATACCTGCCCTTCCTGTATTTCCCCGTCACCTGCCAACGCATAGACGCGGTAGTTTTTTAAAGACAGCTTCCCTGACAAAGCCATCCCGGCAGCAACCGAGATACCCTGTCCCAAAGAGCCGCTGGACATATCCACGCCAGGCGTTTTCTTCATATCCGGATGCCCCTGTAACCTGGAACCTATTTTCCGAAAAGTCGATAATTCATCCACAGGAAAGAATCCACGGTTAGCCAGTACTGCATAGTACCCTGGCGTTATATGACCCTTTGATAAGATAAACCGGTCCCGGTCCTCCTTTCCCGGGTCTTTTTCATCAATATTCAACTCTTTAAAAAACAGATACGTCAGTATTTCCGCTGCGGATAAGGACCCTCCCGGGTGTCCGCAGCCTGCATGATATACGGCATCAATGATTCCCTTGCGGATATCATTGGCTATTAATTGCAGCTCCTTATACTCCATTCCAATCCCTCTTTCTTTAATCTCTGACAGAAAATCCTGTCTTCCGGTGAAAGAAGAGCTGTAATGCTTAAACATACCATCAAGCATTACAGCCTTCCTCTTTATGTATCATGATTCCGTTTCTTTTCTCCCAGGTTTCTTAATTGAGACAGCAATCATGACTGCCAATACCCCAAATACGAATATGGCAGCAGCTATAGGCCCTAATTGCCCTGCTTTACCGATTAAGAATCCGGAGGCTATAAAATCCAGATCAGAGAAGGTTGTTCCCTGGTAACCCAGATCACCAAGCAATGGCATTAAGAGAAGGGGAGCAAAGGTCAGCATTAAACCGTTTATAAAGGATCCGAATACAGCTCCTTTTACCCCTCCGTTGGCATTGCCGAAAACTCCTGCCGTAGCGCCGCAGAAGAAGTGGGGCACAACTCCCGGCAATATGATGATTCCTCCGGTAAGAATAAGCATTATCATACCTACGATCCCGCCTACAAAACTGGAGAAGAAACCAATTAATACAGCATTTGGAGCAAAGGTATACACAATCGGGCAGTCTAACGCCGGTTTCGCATTGGGAATCAGCCTTTCCGAAATACCCTTGAATGCCGGCACAATTTCTGCAAGGATCAGACGCACTCCCTGTAAAATGATAAATACTCCTGCCGCAAACTGAATTCCTTTTGTAATGGAAAACATAATGTAATTCGTTCCGTCCGACCAGTTGTTCTTTACATAGTCCGGTCCGCAAAAGAGTGCAAGGATCAGATAAAAGATAACCATAGTCAGGGAAATAGAAACGGAACTGTCTCTTAAAAATGCAAGTGATTTCGGGAATTCTATCTCTTCCGTGGACTTAGAATTTTTCCCTACTAATTTACCGATCATTGCAGAAGACCAATATCCGATGGTGCTGAAATGTCCGAAAGCTACATCATCGGATTTCGTTATCTTTTTCATCGTTGGCTGTGCCAGGGCAGGGAACAGCACCATAACAATTCCAAGGGCAACCGCTCCCACAACTACTGTCGCAGCGGTAGACATGCCGATGGTAATTAAGATAACACCAATCATACAAGCCATATAAAGAGTATGATGTCCTGTGAGAAAAACATATTTAAACCTGGTAATACGGGCAATTAAGATATTGGCGAACATACCGAAAAACATGATCAGGGCAGTAACCTGACCATACTCTTTTAATGCCACCGCAATAATTGCCTCGTTATTAGGCACAACTCCTGCCGTATGAAATGCCTCCTGAAACATTCCTCCCAACGGGGCCAGGGATGTGACGATCACATCTGCTCCTGCGGATAACACGATAAAACCAAGAAATGATTTTATCGTACCTCTGATGGTATCTGCCGCGGGTTTCTTTTGCAGCAATAAACCAATCAATGCAATTAATGCCACTAATACTGCAGGGGTCGAAAGAATTTCCTGTATTATATTTAAAACAGCCATTGTCTTCTCCTCTCTTTGCGCAATTAGATTACATTCAGTTTCCTTAAGGACTCTTCCAATTTTTCCTTCAGTTCTTTTTTATCCAGCAGGTTATCAAGCTCTACGACTCCTTTCAAATGGGTCATTGCCATTGCGATGTCTCTTCCTGCAATAAAGATATCTGCCGCCCCAGGTGTCGCACCCCCTAAATCACTGTGATCCACCTCAATTCCTGCTGCCCCGATCTCCTTTAACACATTTTTTATATTCATTTCCATCATAAAACTGCTTCCAAGCCCTGAACCGCAAACCGCCAATATCTTCATATGACATTTACCTCGTTTTTTTATTCTTCATCAATATCAAGCAATTGGAGGACCTCCTCCACTGAGTTACAAGCTAAAAATTGTTCCCTGGTATCTTCATTGGTTAAAATATTAGATAGTTGGGCAAGCGCTCTTAAATGCGTGTGATTATCAATCGCTGCCATGGTAATGAAAACCTTGACTGGCTTTTGGGGATTATCCAGCACGCAAACCTCTTCTTCCAGCTTTAAAAAACTCATTCCCAGTTTATTGACCCCTGTTTGATTCTGTGCATGGGGGATCGCTACATAGGGGCATATTACGATATAGGGACCATAGCCCTTTACATTGTCTATCATTGCATTGATATAAGCTTTTGTTATGGAACCATTCTCCAATAAAGGCCTTGCCCCCAGCCAGATTGCTTCCTCCCAACTGTTCACACGGGAAGCAAATTGTATGGTTTCCTTCGTAAGAAGGTCTTTTATCACAGGTAATCCTCCTTCTCTGCCGCTTTCTTTTTTATACTTCTTCTGCAAGAGGTTCTTTAAGTCGCTGCTTAATCCCTTCTGATCATGAATCACTGCGTATTTCTCTACGACTTCCAAAATGGAATGAACTGTTACATTAGCTTCTGATTTGATTCCGAATACCGAAGAATATACCGCTTCACTCATTATAAATTTTTCTTCCACCGTTAAAATGGGGGAGGAGAGGAACAAATACTTCTCTTCAGGCACATCGATCCCCTCGGTAGTGGAAAAAACCATGTCATAGGTTTCAACCGGAATCCTTTTAAACTCTTCTGCATTGCAGGTGGCCACAAAGTGTATTTCGGGAAATACTTTTATTAATTGGTTTTTCATCATAACAGAGCTTGCAAGTCCGTTCTGGCATACGATGATCGCTCTTTTTCTGATCTTATCCTGATCCGGCAAATCCATTACCGTCATAAAATGCAAGGCAATATAGGCAATCTCATCATCGGGAATCAAGCAGTCCAAATAGTCCCCAAAAGGCTCCAGCACGAATCTGCATATGTCAAATACCTCTCCGTACTCTTTTTTAACCTGCATCAATGCCGGATTCACTACCGGTATTCCATACTTCAGCCGAAAATAGGCCAAACGTAAATGCATCAGCATGTTTTCTGTTATGCCCGCCTTTTTCTGCACCACGGTACCTGTGATAACTTCAAAACGGTTGATCAGGCTTTGGCACATCTCCTGTAAAAATATGCTCTCCTGATCGTAAAGCTGGAAATACATGTTATCTCCCAAAGTCACGCTTAACAAAAGTACAAATAAATAGTCAATCTCTTCTTTGGACAAATGAAACGTCAGTGACTCATAAAAAGCTGTTACAGCTGCATAAAGAGGGAGGTGGTTCCACATGGGTTCATGGATCAGGGGGGATACGTATGTAATTGACTGACAGTGATAGGGCAGTAAGCTGATAAAATAGATCACCAGGGTTCGATATTCCTTCATGATCGGCAGATTAAATTCCTTAATCAAGGACTCTGTCTTGTCTTTTGTTTCTTCAAATACAGCATCATAGGAATTGTCCGACACTGCCAGTGAGATCAGTTCTTTACATAAAAAGTTATCTTTCAGGTTAATAATTGACAGCAATACCAGAGATCGGATTTTAATGGGCTCACCTTCAAAGTAATAGCCCGATTTTCGTGAGTATTTTAATTCCACCTTGTACTGACTGCCTATCCTTGCAATCTTTCTTAAATCACCTAAGACCGTATTCTTGCTTGATTGCAGCTTCGTAATAAAATGATTCAACCCCAAAGGTTCCCTTGTACAAAAAATCTGAATACAGATCAACCAGATTTTATTTTCCCCATTAACAATGAATTTCTGATGGGGCAGGTTTAGCTTCGTTACTTTGTCAATTGTCTCCTTATTAATCAGAAATCTCCCTCTCGACAATCTGATTAATTCAATCTCATTTTCTTTCAGCAGCTCATTGATCTTACTCACATCATATTCAATCTGCCTTTTGGAACATCCTAATAAATCCATGGCTTTGCTAACAGAAAAATTTCTGTCACTCAGTAAATACTGCAATAAATTGAACGCGCGCTTTTCAATAACTTGCATTGCCCCACCTCTTTTATGCAATATATCACTGGCTTTCATGAATTATTATAATTAAACTTTATTTTCTACCTTAATTGATACCTAAATTTGTCTTTTAAAAACAAACAAAAATGTGCTCATAAAAAATACATAAAAAATAAGGGCAATCCATTGATTGCCCTCAAAAACATCATAACCGTAAATAACTTTTTCAAATACCACGGATCATTTCTTGCCCATGAGCACCACGATGGACCTGGGCGGAACCAGAAACCGTTTCCCTTCTGCCACAGGCTCCTTACCTTCCGGGTACATGCCGTTTTCTTCCCCCTCATCTGTATGAAAGACCACATGCCATTGCTCCTTCTTAGGCAGATTAGGGAGATCAAATTCGTGGGGCTCCCAGTGCATATTATAAGCCACATAAAAGTTGCCGTCAGCAGTCCCATCCGGTTTTCTTCCATATTCCCCATAGTAAAAGATTCCAAGCTGGCGCCGGAAATTATCAAATTCCGGGCACCATGCCTTTACTCCATGATAGGAAACATCAGGGAACCCACACGCCAGATAGTCCATGATCCTTGGCTCCTTCGGCATATGGAACACTGGATGAGCCTTCCGAAATGCGATCACTGCCTTTACAAATTCCAGGATATCCTGATTGGTCTTAACCAGATTCCAGTTCAGCCACGACACTTCATTATCCTGGCAATATGCATTATTATTGCCTGACTGGGAATTGCCGAATTCATCTCCAGCCATAATAAGGGGCGTTCCCTGGCTTAAAAGCAAAAGAAGGAATGCGTTTCTCAGCTGCTTTTTCCGAAGTTCCACCACCTTTTTCCGCTTTGTCGGCCCTTCGACGCCGCAGTTCCAGGAATAATTATAGGGATTGCCATCCTGGTTTTTCTCTCCGTTTTCCTCATTATGTTTGGTATCATATGATACCATATCCATCATGGAAAATCCGTTGGTATTGGCCATATAATTAATGACGCCGCATCCTGCCGGATTACTTCTGGTGCGGAAAGCAAGGTTTTTCATCTGTTCCTCGTCACCCTTTAATACCCGGCGCATATCCACCTGAAAGCCGTCGTTATACTCCCCTAAGTGCTTAACCTTTCCTTCAAAGGCCGGGTCCCAGGAAACCGCAAACAGCTTGATCCGGCTTAGATAGGGATCCCGTTCAAGAAGGTCCAGGGGCGGGTTTCCCACAAGATGGATCCCGTCCACATGAAATTCATCCGCCCAGAACCGTACTGCATCAAGAACAAAGGAGGGCGGTTCCTTTCCGGTAAAGAAAAGCTCCACAATCAACTCAAGACCCTCCTTATGAAGAGCCTTCACAAGACCTTTGAACTCCAAAACCGGGTCCTTTATAGAGGCGTAGGAAGCCTTTGGAGCAAAATAAAAGCCTGATGTATATCCCCAATAATTCAATTTTCCAACCGGTTTATCCACACCAAACGGGTTCCCTTGCACAGATTCCTGCATGATGACCTCGGAAAATTCATTCACCGGCATAAGCTCCACCGCAGTAATGCCCAGTTCCTTCAAATAAGGGATCTTTTCCCGTATGGCATCAAAGGTCCCTCTGTTCTTTACTTTGGAAGAGATGTGCTTAGTAAAACCCCGGTTATGGAGCCGATATATGATACTGTCCTCATACGGAATCTGAAGAAGCTTATCCTCTTCCCAGTCAAAATCAGAAAACTCCATGGGAGTTCTTAAAATAGCGGAAGCGCGTTCAAGATCCCCCCATTCCTCACGTCCGGTAAATCGCTTTCCATAAGGATCAGAAAACAGTTTTCCATCGATTTCAAAGCAGTATTCCAGGTTTTCAAAATCCTCTCCCAGAATGGTCATGCTCCAAACATCACCTTTTCTGGACTCTGCAGGAAAAGTGAGGGTCTGGACCGGCGTTTCTTCTCCGGCCTTATACATCAGGACCCTGCACTCCTCTCCTTGCGCAGCCACACACAGGCGGATTCCGCCGGATACCCTTGAGAGCCCCATAGAATAGGTTCCCATCTCATGCTTTGCAATCCTGTACTGTACCATATCGCTTTTCTCCTCCGTCTCTTGGTCCGATCCCGGAATGGTTCCTGCTGAATTTTATCGTGCTTCTATTGGTTCTCAATCTGTTCTGCCAGGTCGTTTAGATACATCCAGCGCTCCATTTTTTCTTCCAGCAGCCTTTCCTGCTCTGTCTTTTCTTCCATCAGCGCATTCAGCCTGCTGTAATCGCTGGCAGCTTCTCCCATCTGACTGTCCAGGGCTTCGATCTTTCCTTCCAGGGCCGCTAAATCCTCCTCTATGGTTTCCCACTCCCTTTGTTCCTTAAAGGAAAATTTTAGCTTTCTCTCTCCCTTTGGCTTTTCCTTGGTCTTCTTTTCCGTGGCTTCCGAACTTTTTGCAGCTTCCTCATCCTGACCTGGAAGACCTTCCGGATACTTCTCCTGAAATGCCGCCTGCTACTCAGTAAAGCCTCCGTCATACTGGGTCACCCGGCCCTGGCCCTCAAAGGCAAAGATCCGGCGCACTACCCGGTCAAGAAAATACCGGTCATGGGATACCGTGACTACAATCCCCTGAAAGCTGTCAAGATAATCCTCTAAGATCGTCAGCGTCTGGATATCCAGATCATTGGTCGGCTCGTCAAGCAAAAGCACATTCGGCGCTTCCATCAGGATCCGGAGCAGATAAAGCCTTCTTTTCTCCCCGCCGGACAGCTTGCTGACGGTGGTGAACTGAACGCTTGAAGGAAACAGAAAGCGTTCCAGCATCTGAGAGGCGCTGACACTTCCATCCTTTGTCTTTACATACTCTGCTACGTTCCGGATGTAGTCAATGACCTTTACACTGCCATCCACGTCTTCGCTCTCCTGAGAAAAATATCCCATTTTCACAGTCTGCCCTATGGTGACCGTCCCGGCGTCAGGCTCCAGCCACCCTGCTATGATCTTCATCAGCGTGGACTTACCGCTTCCATTCGGCCCGATGATGCCGATGCGGTCATTTTTTAAGAACACATAGGTAAAGTCCTTCATGAGAACCTTTTCCCCAAAGGCTTTGTTGATCTCATTAAGTTCCACTGTGGTACGCCCCAGACGGCTTGAAACAGAATCCAGTTCCACCGTCTGATCGATCTTAATCCCCTCCTGGTCACGAAGGTTCTCATAGCGCTGGATATGGGCCTTCTGCTTGGTAGAACGCGCTCTGGCGCCCCGCTGCATCCACTCTAACTCCACTTTAAGGATGGACTGGCGTTTCCGCTCTGTGGCCGCCTCCATGTCCATACGCTCTGCCTTCAGCTTTAAATACCCTTCATAACACCCCAGGGTGCCCTCTCTGTCGGCTCCACCGCCATTCACCTTGTTCTCCTGATAGTTGTAGAGCTTTCCCTTATCCAGCTCTACAATCCGGTTGGTAACGCTGTCCAAAAAATACCGGTCATGGGTTACCATCAAAAGTGCCCCTCTAAAACGCTTTAAATAGTCCTCCAGCCACTCCGCCATGCTGCTGTCTAAATGGTTGGTCGGCTCGTCAAGAACCAGTAAGTCGGTATTCCCAAGAAGAACGCTGACTAACGCCACTCGTTTTCTCTGTCCTCCTGATAAGGTCTCCACCTTGGAATCAAAGTCCGAAAATCCCAGTCTGGTCAGCATGGCCTTTGCCTGGCTTTCCAGGTCCCAGACATGCTCATGCCCTTCATTGTCCCGGACAATGCTCTCTAAAATGGTATCACCTTCATGGAAGATTGGATTCTGAGACAGAAAACGGATATCTAAATTCCGCCCCTTGACCACAGTCCCCTGATCCGGCTCCTCAAGACCTGCCACGATCCGGAGCAATGTGGATTTCCCGGTTCCATTAATGCCGATCAACCCGATCTTTTCCCCTTCATTGATGCTGAAGCTGGTATCATCAAAAAGCAGACGTTCCGTATATGATTTTGTTAAATGTTCAATCGTCAGTAAATTCATTCCTTATCGTTCTCTCCTGTCTGGTACTCTCTAACGGATCACAAGCTCCACAGGGCAGTGGTCGGAGCCTAAGACCTGGGTATGGATGTCCGCGCTTAAAAGCCTGTCCTCTAAGCTTTCAGAAACGCAGAAATAGTCAATGCGCCAGCCTGCATTTTTCTGCCTGGCGCTAAACCGGTAAGACCACCAGGAGTATACGCCTTCCAGCTCCGGATAGAAATAACGGTATGTGTCAATAAAACCATTTTTCAAAAGGAAGGTAAACTTCTCCCTTTCTTCATCGGTAAAGCCTGCATTTTTCCGGTTGGTTTTCGGATTCTTTAAATCAATTTCCTTATGAGCCACATTTAAGTCTCCGCAGAAAATCACCGGCTTTTTCTCCTCCAGCTTCTTTAAATAGGAAAAGAAAGCATCCTCCCATGTCATACGGTAAGGCAGACGAGCCAGCTCATTCTGGGAATTGGGGGTATAGCAGGTAACTACATAGTATTCCGGATATTCAACTGCGATCACCCGGCCCTCCCTGTCATGCTCCTCTACATCGATTCCATAAGCCACTGACAAAGGCATCTCCTTTGTAAATATGGCAGTCCCTGAATAGCCTTTCTTTTCCGCATAATTCCAGTACTGATAATATCCGGGAAGATCAAGCTCGATCTGTCCCTCCTGGAGTTTGCTTTCCTGGATACAAAATACATCCGCATCCACCTCATTAAAATAATCCAAAAAGCCCTTGTCCACGCAGGCGCGAAGGCCGTTTACATTCCAAGAAATCATTTTTTTCATTGTTTTTCACCTCTTATAAAAGATAGGAATAGTATATCATTTTCCCGTTGACGAATCCACTTCTTTTGAGATATTCTAATAATAATGAAAGGAAAGGCGTTTCCATCGTATTCGTTTCACAGAATATAAGAATAATCAGTGAGCTAAGGAGAGGGATATGGAATATTGTTTAGGGATTGACATAGGCGGAACATTTATTAAATATGCATTAGCAGATGAAACGTATCATATTGTTGACCGGTGGAAAGCTAAGACCAAAAAGTTTGACAACATACATGAGTTTTATGATTACATATGTTCAAATATCAAAGACCTCGACTCAATAAAAAATATAGGAGTAAGCGCTCCAGGGCTCATTGATGAAAATTCCAATGTAAAATCTTATGCTGCGGCAAATGTATGTATTATGAAGGAAAGCAATGTTAATTGTGAAATAGGAAAAAGGACAAATAAGAAGGTGGCAACAATCAACGACGCCAAAGCCGCCGGCCTTTGTGAACTTAAAATGGGAAATGCAAAAGGGAGCCGCTCTTCTGCATTTTTGATCATCGGAACAGGCACCGGTGGGTGCTTATGTGATGAGAAAGGGGTTATATATGGTAAGGATGGCTATGCAGGAGAATTCCACCACCTGCCATTCATGAATTTTAAAACTGAAGCCCTTGACTGTCAAGGGGATTATTGCTCCATGACAGCTCTGATTAAAATATATAACAGTAAGTTAACGAAAGAAGATAAGGCTGTATATGGAAACGAAGTATGTGATAAATATTTAAATGGGGACAGAACCGCCATAGAAACAGTTGATGAATGGATCAATAATATTTCCATTCAATTGCTGACAATCGCTGTATTTTATAATCCGGAAATCATATGCATCGGCGGAGGGATATCAGAAGAAGCCTGGTTTATTGAAGCTGTCAGAGAAAAGTTTCAGAGCACATGCAAGAGCTATTTTAAGGGTGAGGAATTTATAACAACTAAAATTGATAAATGCAGCTATAACAATGATTCTAATATATTAGGCGCAATCATTCATGTAAATGAAATGCTTATATAACATTGTAATTTGAGGGTGTCTTAAAGGTGTTTTACCTCTAAGACACCCTCTATCAGGTTCTTATCCTATAAATTCTTATCCTATTTCATTATTTCCCTTTTTCCTGCCACTTCTTCCGTTCCACGAACCGTCCCATGAAAAAGGCCAGAATTCCTACACCGATACCGGTCTGGATACAAAAGAGCAGGCTTTCCACTTCTCCGGGAAGCTCCCCGTCAATGAAGGTTTCCATGACCGGTGTAAACCATGGCTCATATTCCGTTCCCTGGATCTCTGATATCATCTGGCTTCCTGCATCATCAGAACCGCCGAATTCGGCTCCCTTTAAGGCAAAGAGGGGAACCGCTGCAATCAGGAAAGCTAAAATCAGGAGAGTTGCTACGATCGTTTTGTTTTTACTGGTCATATTACTGAACCTCCTTTGAAAATCCAATTGCCTTCAGTTCCGGAAGGGCATACGTTTCAAGGGTGATGATGATCACTGTGGTGAAGATTCCCTCAATGATTGCAAGGGGAAGCTGAGTCGGTGCAAATACCCCTAAAAACTTAACGGCAGAAGCAAAGACGCCGCCTGTTTCCGAAGGATAAGCCAGTGCAAGCTGAATGGCGGTCACACAATATGTAAACAAATCACCGATCATCGCTGCCAGGAAAATGCTGACCAGTTTATTTACCTTCAGCATTTTTAATAATTTATAAATTCCAAAAGACACGAACGGTCCTGCAATTGCCATGGAAAAGGTATTGGCGCCCAGCGTCGTAAGACCGCCGTGGGCCAGTAATATGGCCTGGAATATCAGCACGATCATTCCCAGAATGCTGACCGCGGACGGCCCGAATAAAAGTGCTCCAAGGCCGGTTCCTGTCATATGGGAACAGCTTCCGGTTACGGACGGGATCTTTAAAGATGATATGACAAAAATAAAGGCTCCCGACATGGCCAGTATGGTGATGGATTTCCTGTTCTCTTTCAGCTTCTTCCTGATGGAGAAAAATCCCGCTGCCAGAAATGGCACGCAAATGGCCCCCCAGGCGATACAGTATCCAACCGGCAGATACCCCTCCATAATGTGCATTCCATAAGCGCTTGGAACAATTCCAAAGGCCAGAGCAAATGCAACGACAAGTTTCATGACTCTTTTTTCTTTCTTACTCATTTTCATTCTCCTTTCCGTTTTCCCACACAGCGTTCTGGGTAGGTCCCACCCCGCTTTATCGGATGTAAAGGTATACCCAAAGGGTATTCCAATAAAATAAGCACCAAATTCCGATGATTCCCACTCATCAGACCGGCGCTCACAGGGTAAATCTTTATACAACAAAAAGACTTCCCGGCATCTGATCATCGCTCGTAACCAGATGCGTCGCAGGCATAATTTACTAAATGAAGGCGTAGCCTGAATTTAGTAAATTAGCCGTTCGATGAGCCAAAGGCGAATCGAACTTCCTTATGAAAGGCAGGTCTTCTGACTCGTGTATCTTCACAGCAGCTCCTCTTCCCGGTTTCCCAGTGATTTCTTGAGCCCTGCTCCACACTTACAGCGGCGGGACCGTAAGGGATTTACACCCTTTTCCCTATTATCCTGCGGAGAATTTTCACAGGCACCTTTCACATGATACGTTAGTATTGTAGCTGTTTATTACATTTCTGTCAATTTCTTTGTGTTTGCAAGAGCATTTCCAGTTCTCCGGCATCTCTGGGAGAGCCCCCGCCTTCTTCTAAAATGCGGTGCTTCACCAGGCTGTTATAAACCTCCAAAAGAATCGGCCTTTTTAAATTGGCCTGATGTAATACTTCATCATCCCCGAACACTTCCCTCACCGGACCGTCTGCTATGATGCGCCCCCCGGCAAAAATCACTGCGCGGTCTGCAAAACGGTAGGCGAAATCCACATCATGGGTTGAAATCAAAAGAGTTTTCCCCATTTCATTCATCTTATCCAGAACACCCTCTAACATTTCCACATTGACCGGATCCAGAGAGGCCGTAGGCTCATCAAATATGACCACCTCGGATTCCATGGCAATGATGTCCGCTATGCTGACACGCTTTTTCTCTCCCCCGCTTAAATAGTGGGGCGGCCGGTCCCTCATCGACCCTAAATTCATGTATTCCAGGGCATCCTCCACCCGTTTCTTCACTTCCTCTCTTGGAAGCTTTAAATTCATAGGGCCAAAAGACACCTCCGCAAACACGGTGGAAGCGATGATCTGATTGTCTGCATCCTGAAAGACGATCCCTACATTTTTTCTCAGCTCATTTAAATCCTTTTTCCCAATCTCTTTCCCACGGTAAAGAATCCTTCCGGAATCCGGGCGGTATACCCCGTTTAAATTGAGAAAGCAGGTGGATTTTCCTGCACCGTTAGAACCGAGAATCACGAGTTTCTCTCCCTTTCTCACGGTAATATTGATATCCATTAATACCTGCTTGTCCTGTCCATATGAATAGCACAGGTTTTCTGCCTGCAAAAGTATTTCCTCCATCTTCCCTCACCTCCTTCTTTGCTGTTTCTGTCCCATCAGCCGGTTAAGCCAGCAGACGCACCCATAACAGGACCATAAAATAACCGGCTGCCACCCAAAGCTGCCACCCTTTCACCCTTTTTTCCTCCTCCAGAAACAAAAGCTCTCCGTCATAGCAGCGGGCGGTCAGTGCATCATAATAGGTATTGGCCTTTTTTAAGGAAACCACGAACAGATTTCCGGCCGTGTTTCCAAAGGAGCGGCAGGAAGTCTTAAAATCGCAGTAACCCAGCCTTGACTCGGCGGCCTGCTTCATGAAGCATTGGGTATCCATCATTACGAAGATAAACCGGTAAATCATGTTCATCAGTTCCAGAATTAATTTGGGAACATGAAGCCTTCGGAACACACAGATGATCTCGCTTGCCGGAGTGGAAAGCACCAGCATATACATGGCACTTAAAGCAGCAAGCGCCTTTAAAATCAGTCCTAAAGCCAGTTCCGGTCCGCCTTCTGTCAGATACAGGGAAACTCCCTGAACAGAAACAAGCACCCGTCCATGTGGTACCGATGATATGTCGATGACAATGGCTGCTGTCCCCAAAAAGAGAAATGCAAGAGGGATCTTAAGAAGGGACAAATAACTTTTCCAGGGAACCCCGCCTGCCAGTATGGTGATAGCGGACATAATGAAAAGCACCAGTACCGACACCTTCCTGTCATTGGCTCCGATACAAAAGAGCAGGGAAGCTGCCGCTGTCACCGCCTTAAACTGGGGGTTCCAGCCTCTCATACGGGAGGCATAGGCATAATAATCTATGGTATCAATCGTTCTCACCTCCTTTCCATATTCCTGCCCATGCTTTTTGGGCAGGGCACACCCCGTTTTACCGGGTGTAAAGGGATACCCGAAGGGTGTTTCTTGTTTGATTATACGTCATAAGAAAAAAATGCGCAATAATTCCCGAAAAACCGGTAAGTGCCGTTATATCCGCGTGAAACAAAAAACAGACGCTGAAGTTCCGGCCTGATACTCCTTTTGCCAGAACTGCGGCGTCTGCCTGAATATTTATTATTCGTTTTCCTCGACTTGTTCTTCTGATAAGGTAAATACCTGTCTCTTACGAGCCATTTCATCACTTGCCAGATACTCGTCATAAGTGGTGATCTTATCGATCAGCTGTCCGTTTACGATCTCCATAATACGGTTAGCCGTTGTCTCAACGATCTGGTGGTCACGGGAGGAAAAAATCAGAACTCCCTGGAATTTTACCAGACCATTATTGAGTGCCGTGATAGACTCCATATCCAAATGGTCCGTAGGCTCGTCAAGCAACAGCACGTTAGCGCCGGAAATCATCAGCTTGGAAAGCATGCAGCGCACCTTTTCTCCACCGGACAAAACCCGTACCTTTTTTACGCCATCTTCTCCGGCAAACAGCATACGGCCAAGGAATCCGCGCACATAAGTGGCTTCCTTTTCCGGAGAATACTGAGTCAGCCAGTCAACGATAGTGTCATCGTTAGCAAACTCCGCTGTGTTGTCCTTAGGGAAATAGCACTGGCTGGTGGTAAGGCCCCATTTGTAATCGCCCTCATCAGGCTCCATTTCCCCTGCAAGTATCTTGAAGAGAATGGTCTTTGCCATCTCATTGGGTCCCACCAGAGCCACCTTATCCTCACGGGTTAAGGTAAAGGAGATATTGTCTAAAATCTTTACTCCGTCAATGGTCTTTGATAAATTATTAACACTTAAAACCTCATTGCCGATTTCACGGGCCGGGCGGAAATCAATGTATGGATATTTCCGGCTGGATGGTTTGATGTCATCCAGTTCGATTTTCTCCAACGCACGCTTTCTGGAAGTCGCCTGCTTGGATTTGGAAGCATTGGCGGAGAAACGCTGGATAAATTCCTGCAGCTCCTTGATCTTTTCTTCCTTTTTCCGGTTGGCTTCCTTCATCTGCTTTACCATCAGCTGGCTGGACTCATACCAGAAGTCGTAGTTACCTGCATAAAGCTGGATTTTACTGTAATCAATATCTGCGATATGGGTGCAGACTTTATTTAAGAAGTAACGGTCATGGGAAACCACGATTACCGTATTTTCAAAGTTAATAAGGAATTCTTCAAGCCATGCAATGGCATCCAGATCCAAATGGTTGGTAGGCTCGTCAAGAAGCAGGATGTCCGGGTTTCCGAACAGAGCCTGGGCAAGAAGCACCTTAACCTTTTCAGCACCATTTAATTCGCTCATATATCTGTAGTGAAGATCTGTATCGATTCCCAGGCCGTTTAAGAGGTTCGCCGCATCGGATTCTGCCTCCCAGCCGTTCATGGTAGCGAATTCACCTTCTAAGTCCGCTGCCCTAATACCGTCTTCATCGCTGAAATCTTCTTTCATGTAGATGGCATCTTTTTCTTTCATGATCTCATAAAGCCTGGTATTTCCCATAATAACGGTGTCAAGCACCTGGAAGCCATCATATTTAAAGTGGTCCTGTTTTAAGAAGGAAAGTCTCTGTCCCGGCGTTATGACGATATCGCCGTTAGTCGGCTCCAACTCACCGGAAAGAATTTTAAGGAAAGTGGACTTTCCCGCGCCATTGGCGCCAATCATCCCGTAGCAGTTGCCTTCAGTAAACTTAATGTTCACCTCTTCAAACAATGCTTTTTTCCCGAGTCTTAATGTTACGTTATGTGCACTGATCATCTTAAATTCCCTTTCTGCAATCTGGTTATCGTTCGCTAGCCAAAATCATCAAAATAGGGGTCCATTGGCCCCTTCTTCTGTCATCTCTATTATTGTACATGAAAATCCCGAATTTGCAAGCTTTTTATCTTGGAAAAAGAAGTTCATTACGCCTCCGGCTTATGAAATGCTTGTCTCCATGGAATAAATTATGCCTGCATATTCGGGATTTTAATCATTTTACTTTGCGGCTTCCACCCTTAAGGGAAAGTTGGATTTGCTTCCTGCGTCATAGTCAACGGTCACATAGGTCACCTTTATCATGGCCCCGCTTCCATTGCTGTCATCAGTGGCGGTCCCGAGCACATCCGTGTCCAGACCCTCGCAGTTGTCCTTGATAAAACCTATCTCTTCGCCGGATTCCGTCTTAATGGTAAAGGTGCTCATGGCCTGGTCCATAACGCTTCCGGTCACTTCCTGCACCTTCATGTTCTCCTGCCCGTCCAATACCAGGACAGGCTTGGCATTCGAGGCATCCGAACCGGAAATTTCCCCTTTATAGATAACGGAAACTGACACCTCCGGCTCCAGCGCGTAGGAGGTCTCCACCACCGTACCGCTTAAGTCAAAGGACATTTCCTTGCCGTCGTTTACCACGGTCATGCTTTCTAAGTTGTCCCCAACCTTTTTGACCGTGCCGGCCAATATCTTAAATTCTGCCCCATTGCCCGGCGCTTCCTGGCTTACCTCTCCCGCACTCTCAGAGCTGGGGGCCGTACTTTCCGTTACCGTATTTGCCACACTTTCTGTATTCTTTGTAGATTTTCCACAGGCCGTAAATAAAACTGCCGCACAAACAGCGACTGCCATAATCCATGTTTTTTTCATAAGCATCCTCTTCTTTCTTTCCTAAATCACCTATGATTCCACATTTAGTATATCATCCGATTGTGAAAATTCTTTATCTTTTTCCTTAATTATTTAACAAATTTCCTAAAATTGGTAATTTAGGGGCGGAATACTTAGCAGTATGTGTACCTCATCTGGCATGATATGTCCCTATGTCATTTCTGCACCTTTATAGTTACACAACTACTTTAATGTATCACGGAGGATTTCTAATCGTATGTACAAGTCTATTGCTCTCGTTTGCCATTAAAATCACTTTTTTCTATTTCACACACTTCGCGGATTCAACAGGATCAGGCCCCATATTATAAGAGGTAGGGATATGGCATCCCTACCTCTTCTCAGTCACTTATTTATATAAATACAATCTGCTGGAATTAACACAAACGAGCTATCTAAATGCAGCCTAATTAAGTATCAATCTAAAATCCAAAACTCTCATAATCTGCTTCAGTGAATCTATGATAGATAATATGACAACCCTCAAACTTTACACAATACCGGTAAGCGTCCGGTATACCATCTTTAAAGTATATTAAATAATCAAATTCACCATTGTTCATTTTTTCACAGACAACCTTGTTGGAATACTTATGAAATATTTTCAACAGTTCATCCAGCGAGCAATCATGTGCACTGATTTTTTCAATAAAATCTTTTAAAAAATAATTTTCCCCAATGTCTTCATGAACGTAGTCAACTCCTTCCGGGGGAATAATAAAGCAAAACCTTGTCTCTAAATTGGAGTACTCTACAATTCCTAACCGTTCCTTCACAAATTCACAAAACTGGTCTAATACTTTACGTAATTCTATAACAGTGTAAGATTCGCCTAATAGATTACAAATTGATTCTATTGGATAATATAATCTTATGGTTTCACTTCTATAACCGATTTTAATCTGTTCTTCCTTTATAACTTCAATAATATTATCTTCTAACTCTTTAAAGGCTGATTGATGCTGAAACTGCATATCGTTCCTCCTCATACTAAATTTTATCGAATTAATCTGATTCGTAAATGTTATAAGTAATAGGCAAAGGCTAAAACCACAAGTTTTTATGCTTGTGGCTTATTATATTGAAAAAATGATATAAAAGTAATGTTATATTAGCACAATAAAATTTATCATGCAAATAGAAAAAATACTCGCCCAGCCAGATTTCGATATTATAGTACTTGTCTTGTTCTTTTGTCACCGGTTTAAATTTCAGCTGGTATGTGCGCTCCACTGCTATCCGTTTTGTACATTGCACATTCCAACGGGTGCCTGGCCCTGGGCTCAAAGTAAAACTCTTTGCAGCAATTACCTGCCAGCCGGTTTACAATGCAGTCAAAGTAATACCCCTGAAACATGCATAAGCAAAGGGTTTCAGGGGCTTAATAAAAATATTTATTTCTTGATTTTTCCAAATTCTATCGTTGAATACTGCTTTTCTTCACCCTTCGCCATACCTTCCAAGAAAGCTCTGGGTCCGCACATTGCTGGAGGAAAATACCTCTTCCGGAGTTCCCTCCTCTACGATCACGCCGTCAGCCATAAAGATGATCCTGTCTGAGATATCCCTGGCAAAGGCCATCTCATGAGTCACAATGACCATGGTGATATGCATATCCGCAAGGGATTTAATGACCTTTAATACCTCTCCCGTAAGCTCCGGATCCAGAGCGGAAGTCGGTTCATCAAAAAACAGGATCCTGGGATTTAGGGCCAGTGCCCTTGCTATGGCTACCCGCTGGCACTGCCCTCCGGAAAGCTGGCAGGGATATGCTTCTGCCTTATCCTCCAGTCCCATCTTCTTAAGAAGCTTCATAGCCTCGGAAAAAACCTCTTCCTTATCCCGTTTCTGTACATGAACCGGCGCATCGGTAATGTTTTTTAAAACCGTCATATGGGGAAATAAGTGAAAGTTCTGGAATACCAGGCCGTAATTCTTCTGTATTTCCTTTCGTCTTTCCCCTTTGGCATAGATGGCCTTTCCATCTGGCCCGTTCCATGCGGCCTTTTCTCCCAGATAATTAAGTTCTCCCCCATCCATCTCTTCCAGCATGGTAGCGCACCGAAGCAGGGTGGATTTTCCCGAACCGGATGGACCGATGATGGAAACGATCTCGCCTTCCTTTACCGACAGGGAAATATCCCGAAGCACGCCCTGGCCATCAAACGCTTTTTTTACATGGTTCATTTCCAGTAAGTACATCTTTTCTTCCTCCTATTGATAATAGTTCATCCGCTTTTCTATGTATTCCATCCCGATTGCCACGATAAGGTTAAAGATATAATAAAACAGGCCTGCTGCCACAAAAGGAATAAGGCTTGTCTGGGACGAGGCCAGGGCCTTCGCAGTTGCAAACATCTCTAATACGCTGATGGAAAAAGCCAGAGAGGTGTCTTTGACCAGGGTAATGACCTCATTGGTCACAGACGGCAGGATCCGCTTCACCACCTGGGGAAAGATAATACGGAAAAAGGTC
The DNA here is from genome assembly GCF_032078915.1 of Lacrimispora sp. Lineage (GTDB taxonomy): Bacteria > Bacillota > Clostridia > Lachnospirales > Lachnospiraceae > Lacrimispora. The sequence goes on from NZ_DAMAUN010000038.1 coordinate 46,196, forward strand.
TGGGTCTTTGTATAGCCTAAAAGCTTTGCCGCTTCATACTGCCCTACCGGCATGGATTGGATCCCGCTCCGGTATATTTCCGCAAAATACGCTGCGTAGTTGATGACAAAGCCAATAAATGCGGCCCAGAGACGGTACCCGTTCCCAACCTTTATGCCGAATAAATAGTAGGGTCCGAAATACACCACCATCAGCTGCAGCATCAATGGAGTTCCCCTCATGACTGAAATATAGAATTTAACAATGGCCTGTATGACAGGGTTTTTAGACATCCTTCCAAAGGATACCAAAAGTCCCAGGGGCAGAGAAAAGACCAGCGTCACTACAAATATCTGGATGCTGACCCACATTCCCCCTGCCAATTGTAAGAATATCTTCGTTAAAGCCATGATTTCTCCTCCATGTTCTAAAAAATAGGGTCCGGCCCATGGCTGTGGAACCGGAACCCATTATAAAATCTTTATTTCTGCAGGCAATGAGCCAGGTGCAGGAATGCTTGCATTCTACATCCGGCTAATGCAGTAAGGGCCAAATACTTCCTGGCATTTTACAAAGTATCTGATTATTTAACTGTGGTTACATCCTTGCCAAACCATTTTTCTGAGATCGTTTCAAGAGTTCCGTCAGCTGCCATGGCCTCTAACTGTTCCTGGACCTGATCCCGTAAGGCGTCATTGCCTTTCTTAAATCCAACGCCGTATTCTTCAGCAGCAAGGGCCTCATCCAGTATAATAAAATCCGCCTTCCTCTGCTCGATCTGGTATCCTGCCACAATCACATCCATTGCAATGGCATCTACGGCTCCCATCTCCAGGTCCATAAATGCGGTGTTGTAATCCGGCGTTGTCTGAAGGGTTCCAAAGGTTTCGGCCAGCTTTCCATCCGCCTGCAGTGCCTTTTCCGCGGAGGAATCCGCCTGAACCTCAATGATCTTTCCTGATAAGTCAGCTAAGGTCTTAATGCCGGAGTCCTTTCCCACTACAAACACCTGACTGTTTTCCATATAGGGCTTTGTCCAGGTATAGCCGTCTTCACGGCCTGTAATGGTAAAGCCATTCCAGATGCAGTCAATATTTCCTGCTTCCAGCTCCATGTCCTTGGCATCCCAGGCAATGGGCTGGGGAACATATTTCCTGCCAAGGCGGTTTGCCACCTCCTGTGCCAGTTCTAAGTCAAAACCGGTATATTCTCCGTTGTCTCCGACAAAACCCATGGGCGGGAAATCCTGGTCAAATCCAACGGTAAATGTATCAGTGCCTGATTCTGTTTCTTTTCCAGTCTCTTTTGCTGTTGCTGCAGTGGTATCGGAAGACGCAGAAGCCGTAACTCCGCTCTTTTGCCCGGAACAGCCCCCAAGCAGGACCGCCGCTCCTAACACTGCTGCTATTAAAATTCCTTTTTTCATAATTGCATCCTCCTCTTGCTTTTCATGTGTTACCATGGTAGCACAGTAAAGTGCTTCTGTAAAGAAGAAATTTGCAATTATAAATCAGTTTCAAAGAAAGAACAGAAATAAAACCAGGATGAGAATTGCAATCGCAGCTCCCGCCAGGAAGACAGGACTTTTGGTACCTCCCCTTCCTCTGGAAGACAGCTCCGGCTCCGCAAGCATTCCCCAGGGACTTAATTCCAGGATTCCTAAGGGAATCCCGCCTAAATCCTCTCTTCCCATAAAGGACAGAAATTCCTTCCAGTCCCGTTCTACTATTTTCTTACCCTCTTTCCAGTCCTCCCTTGGATCCTTTTTGTCCTTTGTAAAAAAGGATCCGGAATCATCCTTGCCTTCCGGACATTCCTTATCCTTTAAAAACTGCTGATAGGCATGTTTTATCCCCTTATTTGCGGTCTCCCGCAGATCTCTGGTGGTCTGATAAAGGTTCATCATATAATAATAGATTTTATAAGCAGCTCTGGGCTGAAAGGGTATGTTCCTGCCCCCCAGCCTTTTCACGGCGCCCTCCGACTGCTTAAATGCTTCCTGTATGTAGTAATCGATCATTCGGTCAACCGCCTCCCGCAGATCAGCCGCCAGTCCTTTGTTGATTCCGGAATAAGTTCCAAAGGTTTGTGATTTAATCGCCATCAGCGCGGCCAGAAACCCATAAAGCTCCTTGCTTCCTCCTGAAAGCCCGGAGCCCCTTAACAAATTTCCCCTGTGGTTTATGTACCCGGCAAAAGCCTCCGCCGATTCAAGATCCGAAGGAGTATAAACCATATTTCTCCCCATGGAGGAAATGGAGGCCTTGGCACCATATGTCTTACTCCCCGAAAAGCCGCTTCCTTCCAGGGCGGACAGCGGAACCTCCCTTCGCATCCGCCAGGCATACCTGGGATCATTCTTTATCCGTCCCTCCCCGGCAGGCTGATAGATCATTCCCTGCTCTGATTCATTTCCGGATTCATTTACCGGGATTCTAATGCTGCCCGAATTTAATTTAACCGTATCTCCGGCATTCTCCTGCTCCTCAAAAATCCGTTCCAGCTCTCCGCTGCTTAGCGTATTTCCTGTGACGCTGCGGTAAAGCGCAGCCTTTAAGGCCGCCATGGAGCTTTGGGACCCGAAACTCCCAAAGAGGATTTTCACTTCCCCCATGCGTGACTCAAGCACCTTCATAAGGATATCCGATAATACGATTTCCAGTGCAGCAAGCTGATCCTCCTGCACTCCTGCAGTCGTGTTCTCAAGGATTGCCTGCAGCAGATCCTTATAAATCAAGGCAAGATACTCCAGTTCCTCAGGGAAGGGCTTTAAGGCAGACGGACTCCACGACAGAATATCCTCCCATGCCAAATCAGCCTCTTCCTTTCCCCACATTTTATCAAGATCAGAAAGCTCATCAGTGCTTAGCTTATAATAGGCGCTTTCATCAGACAGGGCGGCGGTATCCCGGGCAGATCTTGTTTCCCTCCTGTCTTCCCCTCCTTCCTCACTCCTTTTTTCACGGTTTTCCTCTTCACTCCGGCTCAGTTCTTCCATAAACCGCTCACTGGCCTCGATCCTTCCCTTTATATCAGCTTCCATAACGGCCCGCTGAATGTCCACGGCCGCAGGTTCGCCTTTGGGAGCCGCTGCAGACGGCGGATCCTGTGCCTTTATCTCCATGTTATCACTCCCTTTTGGCTCCTTTCACATCAATCAGTCTTTTTCATCCTGATAAACGATCCGACCGCCGCAGATGGTATATTTCACCTTTCCAAACAATCTTTCTCCTGTAAACGGGGAATTGGAGGACTTGGAGGCATATTCTCCTACTGTCCATTCTTCATTGGGGTCAAAAATCACCAGATCCGCAGCACATTCCTCCTTTATGCAGCCAAAATCCAGCCGGTACAGCTTCGAAGGATTTAAACTCATCTTTTCCATCAGCTCCATCATGGTCAGATGTCCGGGACGGACTAAGTTTGTCACACCAAGTCCCAGCGCGGTTTCAAGCCCGATGATCCCGCTTGGGGCCTCAGTCAGTTCCTTTGACTTTTCCTCGGCACTGTGAGGAGCGTGATCCGTGGCAATGATATCGATACTTCCGTCCTTTAGTCCCTGAATTATGGCTTTACGATCCTCTTCCGTCCGAAGGGGAGGATTCATTTTTGCCAGAGTCCCATGCTTTAATACCGCTTCCTCTGTCAGAGTAAAATGATGGGGCGTTACCTCCGCATACACATGAGCCCCCAGCTCCTTTGCAAGCTTTACCATCTTAACGGATGCGGCGGAGCTGATATGCTGGATATCTACCGCCGCGCCGGTGTGAAGGGCAATCATACAGTCCCGGGCAACCAGACAGTCCTCTGCCAAAGCCGGGGAACCAAAGATTCCAAGCTGCTCGGATACTTTGCCATGGTTGATGCCATTGTTTGCGATAAAAGCAGGGTCTTCCTCGTGAAAGCTCAATGGAACATTAAGCTTTACCGCACGTTCCATCGCTTCCTTTACCAGCTTCTCATCAAGGAGGGGAATCCCGTCATCGGTAAATCCCACCGCCCCCTGGTTTTTTAATTCCTCCATATCCGTCAGTTCCCTGCCAAGAAGTCCCTTTGATACGGCTGCAGCCTGCAGCACATGGATGCCTGTTTTCTTCCCTTCCCTCATCACATACTGAAGGGTTTCCACATTATCCACGGGAGGCCTTGTATTTGCCATACAAACAACCGCTGTAAACCCACCTTTTGCCGCAGCTCTGGCTCCGGTCTGTATATCCTCCTTATAAGTAAGACCAGGATCCCGGAAATGAACATGGACATCCACAAACCCAGGGGCAACGATAAAACCGGAAGCATCGATTACTACATCCTCCTTTGAAACGGGAAGGGCATCCATCTTAAGCTGTTCTCCCATACCGGCGATCTTCCCATCTGCAATGCAGATATCCATAGTTCCTTCCACCTGATTCCCAGGGTCCACTACATGAGCATTTTTAATCCAAATCATCTTCTATTCCTACCTTTCTCTCTTATCTATCGTCCACTTCCTCCTGCTTCTTTGCAGCAAATGTAAAAAATTTCTGGGGCAGCTCAAAAACAAATACAATGCCAAGTACAATGGCAACCGCCACCTTACATGCAAGAAAACCGGTCCGAACAGCCAGCGCCAGTTCATCCGTCACAATATAATAAGCCGTCCAGTATATTCCCGCCCCAGGCACCAGGGGAAAAATACCGGATATTAAAAATATAGTGACAGGACACCGTTCTCTTACAGCAAAAGTCCTGGAAAGAAAAATCACCACAATGGTGGCCGCCAAAGCGGCCGACGGAGCCGTCATCCCATTCATGAGCCCCCCATAGACCAGCCAGCCTGCTCCTCCGATCAGCCCACAGTATGGATAAAACCTGGCGGGAACCCCAAACAAAAGGGAAAAGGCAACCGTACCAACAACCGCAGCGGCGGTTTCCATAAACACACTCATAGAAACACACCTCCCGTCAGCCGGTGGAACAGGCTGAAAACCAGACCAACACCCATAGCTATGCAGAAAAATACCAGCAGTGCATCAATCATCCGGACGGAACCCGAGATATAATCTCCATCTGCAATATCCCGTATGGCATTGGTAAAGGCAACTCCTGGAATCAAGGGCATGATGGAACCCATGATCATAAAATTCAAATTCTCTCCTAAACGAAGCAGATATAGAACTGTACACAAAAAAGTGACCAGGGCTCCTCCCCCGATATTTCCTACGATCTTTGAGAGATGGGGGCTGCTTAGAAAAATCACATATACATATAGAAGAATCCCGGAGCCAAAGGCAGATAAGCTGTCTCTTAGGGTTCCTCCAAACAAATAACAAAAGCAGGCGCTTCCAATGCCGGAGGCAAGGATCTGCATGGTTCTTGGTTTTCCCGGCATGACCCGAATCTGGTCCAGCCGGTGCCTCACATCACCAGGACTTAATAAGCCTGTCTCAATTTCCCTGGATAGCTGGTTTACCGCCGCAACTTGGTCCAAATGGGTTCCGCTCACCGGAATATGCTGGACCTTTGCAAATATTTCCTCTCTTTCATTGCCTGAGGTCGTAAAAATTCCATTGCTAAGAACAAAGGAATTCCCGGACCGGATTCCATAGTGACAGCAGATCCGGTCCATGGTCTCCTCTACCCGGAAGATCTCCGCCCCGTTTTCCAGTAAAATATGCCCTGCCTGCATGGCGGCCTCTAAAATCTCCCTCTGCGCCTCAGGGGTCAGCTCCCCTGGCTGTTCCTTCTCGTTTTCCATAAAAACCTGTCTCCTACCTAATTTCAAAGCATTCCCCGTCTTCATGGATCTCCACGATACGGTCACGGTAAGGCGCGGAAATATCCATGTCCTTTAACCTGCCGATCACAGAAAAATCTCCCCAGAAGTGCATGGGAAATGCATGGATTACCCGGGTCTTTCTCATGAATTCGTCAAAGCCGAGAGAAAAGGCCTTCTCCTGTCTGGGATCAAGCGGGAGAAACGCTGCATCTATGTGCATCTCTGACAGCTTATCCACTTCCCCGGAATACTGCTTTGCCATCCGGTCATTCCAGCTGTCCGGTTCCCCTTCCCATCTCCAGTTGTTTAGATCTCCGGCATGGTAAATGACCTTTCCTTCCGCTTTCACAAGAAACGCAACGCCTTCATCGGTGGAACGGAGGGTCAGAACCTCTGCATCTGCCCTTTCTTCTGCAGGGATGGGTCCTGTGAGATTTCCTTCTGAATTAGAAAAACAGATCCTTTCCCCGGGCTTCATAAAGACCACCTCATCGAGAAGTTCTTTGGGCAGGCGGCTCTTTGGGATATCATCGGAGAGAATGTACCTGGTCTTCTCATGCTCCTTTATAAGCTCCAGAATTTTTTCAGAATAATGATCCCCGTGTCGGTGACTTGCAAAAACAAGCAGAGGTTTCTTATCATTGATTATTGGCAGAGAACCCTCTGTATAATCGAACAGCAGAGTTACTGTCTCAAGCTCCGCCAGAAATGCGCTGTGATGGATATAGGTGATTTTCATTGGAAAAGGCCTCCTGTTTAAGGTTATTTGGAAAAATTATATCACAACTGCTATCACTCTGCATAGCAGGCGAACGCAAAATATATCTTTCCTTCAACCGCTGGCGTGATTGAATCCTGCACTCCTTTGGATATGGTCCCTTGAAATGTACGAACTGCGGCATAACCTCCCTATTTCATGATACAATCAGGGGATCCCGCTTTCGGCACCCACTTGGAGCAGCCATGTGAAAACCGACCGCTTTTCACATGGCTGCTATTTATAATAGGGATTTCCTATTCCTTTCTCGCGCCGTTTTCATCCGCCTCATACTCGTCGATCTTGGTATTCACTGCAAGAGAACCGTCAGCATAGAAGTAATACCACTTGCCGTCGATGTGAAACCACTTGCCAGATACCATATTACCGTAGGTGTCGAAGTAATAGCGCTTGTTGCCGCCGTTCGCGCCCATATCCTGCCAGCCGGTAAGAGCCTTGCTGTCCTTGTAGTAGAGCCACTGTCCGGCGTCGTTTTTCGCCCAACCCTGTGCTGTGGCAGGATCAATTGTCAGCTTGATATAACGGTGGAGCATGGCGGAAAACTCGGCGCGGGTGGCGCTGGCCTTGGGATTGAATTTATTTCCGCTGCCGCCCATCATAATGCCCGCCTGCTGCATAGCCGTTACTGCTGTTTTGCAGGTGCTGCCGATACTGGAAGCGTCCGCATAGGTAGTGGCCTCACGGGTCACAGGCAGCTTGCTGCCGGTAGATTTTGCATAGTTTGCGAAGATGACCGCGATTTCTTCACGGGTGATTCCCCGGTCAGGTGCAAACTGCTGGCTGCCAATACCCTGAATGATACCTTGTTCGTATGCCCATTCGATATAAGGACGGATGGCACTGTCGGCTTTCACATCGGTAAAGCTGTTTGTAGTGTATGCTTTCACATCCACGCCTGCCAGTCTGCCGAGAGCCGTTACCAGCATTCCCCGTGTCATAGCGGTGTCAGGTGCAAAGGCAGTTTCCGAGATGCCGGAGAGAAGTCCTCTGCCGATCACATAATCAATGGCTTCC
>NZ_DAMAUN010000039.1:0-53445 GCF_032078915.1 Lacrimispora sp.
TGCTGTCCTGATAAAGTTTTTCCAATTCTTCCAGATGAAAAATCCCTTCAGATACTTTGTAGAATTTTTTCGTATCCGCCAAATAAAACATGCTGTTTTCGTCCACATTAATTGCCGCAGTCTGGCCGTCGGTGTTAGAAAAATAAATCTGGTAGGTGGTAGCGCTGTCAAGAGCTCCGTCAGGAACTTCTTCTAAAGAGAAGCCGTGAAAGAGATCGGCGGCCCTTTCTATGGTTTCCCTGCTCTCGTCAAAGAAGGAATAGCAGATGGAACCATAGTAAATGGAAACGGATTCAGTTTTTTCTGTGTCAATAGGAATGCCGGTAAGGCCCTTTGCCTCTTTTTTCTGGCTTTGGCATGCGGTAAGAGATAATATAAGAATGATAAGAAGAAAAAACATTCTTTGTATTTTTCTAATCATAGGAAACCTCTTTTTTAAATCTATATTATCATAAGTTCTTAAAAAAGCAAATAATAGGAAGGGGACCGGTAATTATGTTTGCTTTGTCTGATAATATTTTGTCAGGATATCAAGATAAGCCTTGGCGTATTTCGGAAGGTAGCGGTTTTTCTGATAGGCGGCTATCAGGGTATTCTCAATCGTTTCTTTCCCAATGGACAGGCAGACTGAGGATTTAAGTTCTCTGTCATTCAGATAATGATAGTAGCTTTCAGGGGCAAAGGCGGCTCCTAAGCCTTCCATGGCAAGGCGGATGGACATTTCGCTGTTTCTGGTATGAAGGAGAATATTTGGTTCCAGCCCATAATCCTTAAAGAGTTTTAAAGCAAGGCCGCCTGTATTCTGGTCAGGATAGAGAAGAATAAAGGGCTCGTCTGCAAGAAGACCAAGATCGATCCAGGGATATTGAAAGCCATCTTTTTTTTCAGCCATTTTTACCAGTGGATTTGATCCGGATAGGACGAGAACGATTTCTTCCTTTCCGATCACCTGATAATCCAGGCCGGTGGGAAATTCATGGACGTTGTAAATGGTCACGTCTACGGTATGATCGGTCAGGGTATGCTCTGCCACAAAGTTGACTTCCTCCATCATGTTGACTGTGACATGGGGATATAGCTTGTGGAAGTTTGAAAGGGTGGGACCGATCAGGCTGTTTCCAAGCATAATGGGAATGGCGATATTTAAACGTCCGTGGTTTTGGTGCATAATATCATCAAACTCCATGTCCCATTCGATTCCGAATTCCACGATTTTTTCGGCATAGTGAATGTAACGTTCTCCGATATAGGTTGGAGAATAGGAGCTTCCAACACGGTCAAAAAGACGGGCTCCAAGCTGATGCTCCAAATTTTTTAAATATTTGCTTAAGGATGGCTGGGAGATAAAGAGAGTTTCTGCTGCTTTGCTGATGTTTTTCTGTCTGGCGATGGCCAGAATGTATCTTGCTTCCTTTAATTCCATAAATATTCCCCCTTTGCGCAGGTGATGGCGTTTTCTTATAGCTTTAATGCATAGAAAATATAGATTATATGTATTTGACGTACAGTATATCATAATTTATAATAAAAGTATAGACATAAATTAACAGAACTTATAAGTGATGATAAGTTTATAATGATTGATGTAAAAAGCATGGGGAGGTCCAGATGAAGAAAAGTAGTGCATTTATCATGGTGGTGCCAGGGCTTGTAATACTGGCAGTGTGTCTGTTTTTACCGCTTTTAAGGGTGCTGATTCCGTCTTTTCATACCGGAGACTATCCGTTCAGCGCTTATGTGGAATTTTTCCAGGATGAGTATTATCTTAAGATTTTTATGAGGACGGTAAAGGTTGCGTTCATCACTACGGCTGTCTGTATGGCAGCAGGAGTTCCGACCGCGTATTTTATCAGCCGGTGCCAGAAAAAGTGGAGAGGGATTTTGCTGTCTGTTTCCATTTTCCCCCTGATGACCAATTCTGTCATCAGAAGCTTTGCCTGGATCAATATTTTAGGAAGCAACGGTATCATTAACCGGTTCCTTATGGCGGCCGGCCTTGTGGAAAAGCCTGCGAAGCTGTTGTACACGGATTTTGCCATTATCATTGGTTCCGTTTACCTATTTCTTCCCCTGATGATCGTTACAGTGGCCGGTGTCATGGAAAATATTGAGGATGACATGATGGAGGCGGCTCTCAGCCTGGGAGCGGACCGGTTCAAGGCTTTTATGAAGGTGGTTTTCCCCATAAGTCTTCCCGGAATCATTGTTGGAGGCATTCTGGTGTTTACCGGAACCTTGACGGCCTATACTACGCCTCAGCTGCTTGGCGGCAATAAACATATGGTCCTTGCCACATTCATCTACCAGAGGGCCATGAGTGTGGGAGACTGGAACGGGGCCGCAGTCATTTCCCTGATCATGATCGCCACGACCCTGGCTGTGATCAAAGGTTTAAATGCCCTGTCAGCCAGACTGGACAGAAGAGGAGGAAATCATGCGTAAGAATAAAATGCTGACTGCTTTTGCTGTGGTGGTGTTCCTGTTTTTGGTTCTGCCGCTTGTCATCATCACTGTGACCGCCTTTGGGGAGGGCAGTGCCATCACCTTTCCCATTGACTCTTTCTCTTTTCGGTGGTTTGTCAATGTATTTGCATTAAAGTCCTTCCGGGTTTCCTTCTTAACCAGCCTGGAAATCGCCTTGCTTGCGACCATTGCCGCCCTTTTTGCAGGGATTCCGGCTGCCTATGCTCTGGCTAGGTCGGGCCTAAAGGGAAAGGGGATATTAAAATCCGTGTTCCTTTCTCCGACCATTGTGCCTGGAATCGTAATCGGCTTCGTGCTCTATCAGTTTCTGGTTTTGACTTTAAGAGTTCCGGTGTTTGCCGGACTTTTGGCCGGGCACTTTATGGTGACTCTGCCCTATGTGATCCGGGTGGTCGGTTCCAGTCTGGACCAGTTTGATTTTTCAGTGGAAGAGGCGGCCTGGAGTTTGGGGTGCACAAAGACGGGGGCATTTTTCCGTGTGGTACTGCCTAATATCACATCCGGTATCTCCGCTGCCTTTATGCTGGCTTTTATAAACTCCTTTAATAACATTCCGGTTTCCATGTTTCTCTCTGGTCCCGGTGTGTCTACCTTCCCGGCGACTCTCATGGGTTACATCGAATATAATTATGATCCCACCGTATCGGCGGTATCCGTGCTTTTAATGGCCGTAACGGTCCTTATTATGGTAATTGTTGATAAGACACTGGGAATTGCAGCTTTGGCAAAATAGGAGGAGAAACCATGGCGTATATGACACTGCAGGATATTGATGTCCGTTATGATAAGAAGAAACAGATTTTAAAGGGATTGAATTTAGAAGTGCAGGAAGGGGAGCTGGTTTCCCTTTTAGGGCCCAGCGGCTGCGGAAAAACCACGACCCTTCGTGTGGTAGCCGGGTTTATTGAGCCCCAGAATGGAGTTTTCGCTCTGGATGGCGAAGACCTTACCAAGGTTCCGGTCCATAAGAGGAATTTTGGAATCGTATTTCAAAGCTACGCCCTGTTTCCTCATTTAAGCGTATATGACAATGTGGCATTTGGGCTTAAGATGAGAAAGCTTGATAAGGCGGAGATTGATAAAAAAGTGGATCAGATCCTGGAGGTCTGCGGTCTTACGGAATTTCGCGGGCGGTTTCCCCAGCAGATGTCCGGCGGGCAGAGACAGAGAGTGGCCCTTGCCAGGGCGTTAGTAATTGAGCCAAAGCTTCTTCTCCTTGATGAGCCTTTAAGCAACTTAGATGCAAAGCTGCGCATCAATATGCGGATGGAGATTAAGAGAATTCAGAAAAAGCTTGGCATTACCACCCTGTTTGTCACCCATGACCAGGAGGAGTGCTTCTCCATCTCGGATAAGGTGGCGGTTATGAACCAGGGAGTGATCGAACAGTTTGATACGCCGGAAAATATTTATCAAAGGCCAAATACGGAATTCGTTGCAAGATTTATTGGTTTTGAGAATTTTCTTCCTTTAAAGAGACAGGGAGATGTATATAAAACGGAGACCGGCGCAGTATTTAACGTAGAAAACACACACAGGGAAGGCGCATGCACCGGCACCATCCGCCCGGAGGATATCCGGGTGGCAGAGGAAGGGCAGGAGGGCAATATCCTGGAAGGTACGGTAGGCGTCCGGACATTTCTTGGAAAGGGTTATCAGTATGAGGTCCTTACCGCTGCCGGAAAGTTCCTGGTAAACAGGCCTGCAGAAGAAGCTTATGAAGAGGGCAGCCGGATCCGTCTTTATCTGCCGGAGTCTAAGCTGATTCTTGTGAATTAATTGGAATATGCCCAAAGGACTTGGGCAGTAATAAGGTAACTGCGGCTGATACAGCCGGTCAATTATAAAAAAGAGAGGATCAAGATTATGAAGAAAGTATTGGCATTATCCCTATGTGCAGCCATTGTACTGACGGGCTGCGGCGGTGCCGGAACTACGGGAACGGCAGCAGAGAAAAAGAGCGGCACAGAAGAGAAGAAACTGGTGTTATCCACTTATGGCTTAAGCGAAGATATTTCTGAGGAAGAGGTGTACAAGCCTTTTGAGGACCAGTACAACTGCAAGATCGTTACAGAGACAGGCAGTACCAATGAGCGTTACACAAAGCTTTCTGCTGACTCACAAACCACCATTGACGTAATCGAGCTGTCCCAGGCCATGACGGCAAAGGGAATCGAAGAGGACTTATTTGAGCCTCTGGATTTAAGTAAGATCGAGAACAGCCAGTATCTGATCAAAGCGGCAAAGACCATGGCGGACGCCGGACAGGGAATTGCCTATACCATCAACAGCATCGGCATTATGTATGATCCGGAAGCAGTGGGCTTTGAGATTAAAAGCTTTGACGATTTATGGAAGGCAGAGCTGGAAGGAAGTGTTGCCATTCCGGATATCACGACTACCTTTGGTCCTGCCATGGTTTATATGGCAAGCGATTACAAGGGCGTTGATGTGACCAGTGACAAAGGAGCGGCCGCTTTTGAGGCATTGGAGGAATTAAAGCCAAACCTTGTAAAGACCTATGCAAAGTCTTCGGACTTAATCAATATGTTTACTTCCGGCGAAATCAAGGCTGCCATCGTAGGCGACTTCGGTGTTCCAACCATTAATGAAGCAAACCCGGGCCTGGTGTATGTGACTCCTGACGTGACCTATGCAAATTTCAATACCATCAGCATTACCAAGAACTGCAAGGACAAGGAACTGGCTTACGCCTACATCAATTACCGTTTGAGCAAAGAGCTTCAGGACAAAACCACCAAGGCTTTAAACGAAGCACCTACCAACAACCAGGTGGAGGTTTCCGAGGAAGATTCGGCAAATATGACTTATGGCCCTGCGGCAGAGAGTGCAAAGGTGTTAGATTACTCCTTTGTCAATCCGGTCTTAAGCGATTGGATTGATCAGTGGAACCGAACAATCAATAATTAAGGACAGAGGGAAAATGAAGGTTGACTTGCTTATTCAAAATGGATGGGTCTACCGGACATACAGGCAATGCTTTGAAAAAATGGACATTGCGGTTGTAGGGGAAAAGTTTTACGACATTTCCCCTTCCTCCTATTATGGGAGCAAAATTCCTTATGAGGCTGAATGTGTGGTGGATGGTACAGGAAAATATTTTATACCGGGACTGATCGATATTCACATGCATATCGAAAGCTCCATGACATATCCGGGAGAGTTTTCCAGGGCGGTCCTGCCCTGGGGAGTCACCTGCGTAGTGGCTGACCCTCACGAGATCGCCAATGTATTCGGGTTAGAAGGAATAAAAAGCTTTATGGAACAGAAAACGGAGCTGGATATTTACTACGGGATTCCATCAAGTGTTCCTTCCACCGGAAGCAGCTTAGAAACCTCAGGCGGGCAAATCAGGGAAGAGGAGGTCCGGGAGCTTCTAAAAGAGGATAAAGTCATCTGCCTTGGAGAGGTGATGAATGATTCAGACTTAGTCTCCGGAGAAGATACTCTGATCAAACGCATTATCCGGCTGTGTCAAAACGGGGACCGCAGGCTGAAGATCGAGGGGCATTGCCCTGCCCTGACAGGATCAGAGCTGGCAGGCTTTATCAGGGGCGGCGTAGATGCGGACCATACCCAGCAGACACCCGAGTCCGTCCTGGAAAAGACGGACATGGGCATGTTTCTGGAACTTCAGGCAAAATCCCTGACATCTGATGTGGTAGAAACGGTGGTATCCCATGGTCTTTATGAAAATGTGGCTCTTGTAACAGATGATACCATGCCGGATCATTTGGCAAAGGGACATTTAAACCAGATACTTAAATTGGCTGTGGAGCAGGGAATGCCGGCAGAGAAGGCTATTTACTGTGCGACCCTTACACCTGCGCGGAGAATGGGCCTTGATGACAGGGGAATGATTGCGCCTGGAAAGCTGGCGGATCTGGTTGTACTTGATGATCTGGTAAGCTTTTGCCCTACTGCGGTTTATAAAAACGGAAAACTGCATGTAAAAATCCCGGATTCTCCAAAAGCAGTTTTCCCGGACCATTTTTACCAGTCTGTAAAATGCCGCCTGGCTCTGGCTTCTGATTTTAAACTGAACCGGTGTGAGATCCGGGAGGGAACTGCAACCGTTAATGTCATGGAGATCCAGGACTTTGGAACAAGGGTTAAGCATGTGAAAAGGGAAATTCCTGTCAGGAACCGCTGCATATGCTGGCAGGAGGCAGGGCTTTCCCTGGCAATGGTATTTGAACGCTGCGGAAAGACAGGGGATGTTTCCTATGGACTTGTGGAACATGCCTTAAAGTCTCCCGGTGCTGTTGCAACCACCTGGAGCCATGACAGCCATAATCTGCTGGTGCTTGGAAATTCGGTGGAGGATATGGTGCTTGCCCAGAACCGGGTGGTTCATATGCAGGGCGGTTATGTGACGGTCCGGGGAGGCAAAATCACAGCTTCTGCAGCCCTTCCCGTAGGCGGAATCCTCTCCGACGGAAGTCTCACAGAGCTTTCAGAGGAACTGGCCAAGGTGCGGGAGGAAATCGAGGCCATGGGGTATGTGAACAGCAATGTCATCATGTCCGTTTCCACCCTGACGCTACTGGTTTCCCCGGAATTAAAGATAAGCGACAAGGGCCTGTTTGATGTAAAGACGAAGCAAAGGGTTCCTTTGGTGGAAAAATATGAGTCTTAAAGGAAATAATTAAAAGACATCCTATGGGTGTGTTTTATGCCCCCTCCAATATGGGCAGTCATGAGGAAGCACCCGTTGGGTATCCCTTTATGCCCAATAAAGACGGGCAGTAATAAGGAAAAGGTTGATAAATGTGAGAACGATAATCATAAATGTAACTGTGGTAACAATGAATGAACAGAGGAAGATTCACGATCCCGGTTTTGTGATGTTTGAAAATGATATCATCACAGCAGTGGGAGGTATGAAAGATCTACCGGAAGAAGCCTGGCATTTGGATACGGTGACAGTGGACGGAAAGAACGGCATCCTGATGCCGGGAATGGTGAATCTCCACACGCATATGGGGATGATCCCTTTCCGTGGACTTGGGGATGACTGCAAGGACCGGCTCCGGGTATTTTTGCTTCCAATGGAACAGAAGGCAATGGATGAAGAGCTTGTATACCTGTCATCCCGCTACGCGGCAGGGGAGATGCTCCTTGGCGGCGTGACCACAGCCCTTGATATGTATTACTTTGAGGAAGAAGCGGCTAAGGCCATGGATGAGATGGGAATGAGAGGGATTGCAGGGCAGACAGTGATGGAAGAGGGGGCCTGCGATTTCAGTGATCCTTATCAGGCATTGGCTTATGGGGAAAAATTGATAAAAAAATATCAGTCCCATCCCCGAATATCAGCCTGCATTGCTCCTCATGGAACCAATACCTGCGGGAAAACGCTGCTTTTGGAAGCCTGCCGTCTGGATTCGTCCTTCAAGGTTCCGTTTACCTTACATACGGCGGAAATGGATTATGAAATGGATTATTTCCGGAAGGAATACGGCATGTCCCCGGTTCAGTATTTAGACAGCATCGGGGTATTGGGAAAAGAGACTCTGGCAGCCCACTGCATTCATATGGAGGAAGAGGATCTTTTGCTTTTAAAGGAACGGGAAGCAAGGGTGGCTCACTGCATCGGCTCCAATACAAAGGCGGCAAAGGGAGTGGCACCGGTAAGCTCCATGCTTAGGCTGGGAATTCCGGTAGGACTTGGAACGGATGGCCCTGCCAGTGGGAACACTCTGGATATTTTTACGCAAATGAAGCTTTGTGCGGATTTTCATAAAAATGAAACCAGGGACCGTAGCGCATTTCCGGCGGAAACCATTGTGTCAATGGCTACGGATCTGGGAACAAAGGCCCTGGGCCTTTATGACCATACAGGTTCCCTGGAACCGGGAAAGCAGGCGGATCTTGTTTTAGTTGAAACCCGTTCCGCCAACATGTTTCCGGTTTACAATCCCTATTCTGCCCTTGTTTACAGCGCCAATCCTTCCAATGTGGAGGCTGTATACGTTGCAGGGGAATGTGTGGTGAGGGAGAAGAAGCTTGTAAAGGCAGACATGGCAGAAATCAGGAAAATGCTTATAAATAAAATGAAAAAAACGGATTTTGGAATTTATATGGAAAAAGTGGGAAATATTTATTGAAGAAAGGGTTTGCAGGGTGATTATAATAAATCCATCAGAGGTATATTATAAACAGAGGTTTTAATTATAAATTCGCCGCTTGTTATTTATTAGAAATAATTGACAACCATATTGCCCTGTGGTAAACTGTATCAGTACAAATACGCGCCGATACTTGGTATTTCGGATACTCCAACCAATACTTGGTATGAGGTGAGACTTTAAGACTAAAGGAGGAAATCAACATGATTTCAAAGGAAAAGAAAGCAGCTATTATCGCTGAATTTGGCAGAAAAGCCGGAGACACAGGTTCACCAGAAGTACAGATTGCAATTCTGACAGAAAGAATCACAGAATTAACCGATCACCTTCAGAAGAACCCAAAAGATCATCATTCCAGAAGAGGACTTCTGATGATGGTTGGACAGAGAAGAGGTCTTCTTGATTACTTAAAGAAGACAGACTTAGAAGGTTATCGTTCATTGATCGAGAAGTTAGGAATCAGAAAATAATAAACCATTTAGGGTGGAGGACATCTCCACCCTATCTGTCTATTAGGAAAAGAATATTAAAAGTAGAAGCATTCCCCGAGACCGCTGATGTGCGCGTAATAAGCAGAGCCAAAAGTCGGGAATAGGGGAAGGATATGCCAGCATATCCTTCCCCTATTCCAGGCTCTTGGCGAGCAACCGCGAATGAGGGACTGAAAGTCCCGAATTTGCGGCTGCGGATTCTGCCCAAGGCAGAATCTGCTTATGCCCCCCAGCGGGCCGCACAAGCAAACTTATTTTTTGCGCGCAGATCAGTAGTTTCGGCGTCTTCTACTGTTAATATAAATATTAATCCAGTAAAAGGAGATACCAGTATGTACAAGAGTTTTAGTATGGAACTGGCCGGCAGAACATTAACCGTTGATGTCGGCAGAGTAGCAAAGCAGGCAAGCGGCGCGGTACTTATGCACTATGGCGATACCGTAGTATTAGCAACCGCAACTGCGTCTGACAAACCAAGAGACGGAATCGATTTCTTCCCGCTGAGCGTAGAATACGAAGAAAAATTATACGCCGTAGGAAAGATCCCAGGCGGCTTCAACAAAAGAGAGGGAAAAGCGTCTGAGAATGCAATTTTGACCTCCCGTGTCATTGACCGTCCAATGAGACCTCTGTTTCCAAAAGATTACCGTAACGATGTGACTTTAGATAACATCGTTATGTCTGTAGACCAGGATTGCAGCCCGGAGCTGACAGCGATGTTAGGCTCAGCCATTTCAACCTGCATTTCCGATATTCCTTTTGACGGACCCTGTGCTTCCACCCAGGTTGGACTTGTAGACGGAGAGCTGGTCGTCAACCCGACCCAGTCCCAGAAGCAGGTTTCTGATATGGCGCTTACGGTTGCATCTACAAGAGAGAAAGTCATCATGATCGAGGCCGGAGCCAATGAGGTGCCGGAAGATAAGATGATCGAGGCCATTTTCAAGGCTCATGAAGTAAACCAGGAAATCATCAAATTCATTGACACCATCGTAGCAGAGTGCGGAAAGCCGAAGCACCAGTACACCAGCTGCGCAGTGCCGGAAGAGTTATTTGCTGCCATCAGGGAGATCGTTACTCCTGAGGAGATGGAAGTTGCCGTATTTACCGATGAAAAGCAGATAAGAGAAGAAAACATCCGTAAGATCACCGCAAAACTGGAAGAAGCCTTTGCAGAAAAGGAAGAATGGCTGTCAGTGCTTGGAGAAGCCATTTACCAGTACCAGAAAAAGACCGTCCGCAAGATGATCTTAAAAGACCATAAGCGTCCTGACGGCCGTGCCATGGATCAGATCCGTCATCTGGCAGCGGAAATCGATATGCTTCCAAGAGTTCATGGTTCCGCCATGTTCACCCGCGGCCAGACTCAGATTTTAAATATTTGTACCTTGGCTCCATTATCAGAAAGCCAGAGATTAGACGGCATTGATGATATGGAAACCTCCAAGAGATATATGCACCACTACAATTTCCCTTCCTTCTCTGTAGGAGAGACAAGGCCTTCCAGAGGACCGGGACGCCGGGAGATCGGCCATGGTGCCCTGGCAGAGAGAGCATTGATTCCGGTTCTTCCGTCTGAGGAAGAATTCCCATATGCGATCCGTACCGTTTCCGAGACCATGGAATCCAATGGATCTACCTCCCAGGCAAGCATCTGTTCCTCCTCCATGTCCTTAATGGCTGCCGGTGTACCCATTAAATCGGCTGTTGCAGGTATTTCCTGCGGACTTGTTACCGGAGATTCCGATGACGATTATATCGTCTTAACCGATATTCAGGGTCTGGAAGATTTCTTCGGCGATATGGACTTTAAGGTAGGCGGCACCCACAAGGGTATCACTGCGATCCAGATGGATATTAAGATCCACGGCCTTACAAGACCGATCATTGAGGAAGCCATCCGCACCACCAGAGAGGCAAGGCTTTACATTCTTGATGAGGTTATGGCAAAAGCCATTGCAGAGCCGCGTAAGGAAGTAGGCAAGTATGCTCCGAAGATCGACCAGATTTCCATTGATCCTCAAAAGATCGGCGATGTGGTCGGAAAGCAGGGGAAGGTGATCAATAAGATCATTGAAGAAACCGGCGTGAAGATCGATATTAACGATGACGGAAATGTATCCGTATGCGGAACCGATCAGGCCATGATCGACCGTGCGATCCAGATCATTAAGAGCATTGTTACGGAAATCCAGGCAGGTCAGATTTTCACAGGCAAGGTTGTCCGAATCATGAACTTTGGTGCTTTCGTTGAACTGGCTCCCAACAAGGATGGTATGGTTCACATTTCCAAGCTGTCTGATAAGAGGGTGGCAAAGGTTGAAGATGTTGTCAACATCGGTGACGAAGTGACCGTTAAGGTAATGGAAGTCGACAAGATGGGCAGAATCAACTTAAGCATGAAGCCGGGAGATCTGGCTGCAAAGACAGAAGAGAAAAAAGCTGAAACAGAATCAAAAGAAACAGTATAAAACAGCATAAAACAGCTATGCCCTGTGGCAGACAGCAGATAGGCCAATATCCGTTTGCTGTCTGTTTTTATTATGGAAATGTAGTTTAGAACGGGGGAGGAGTATATCATGGAAAAACAGACACTGGCAGAAATTGCAGCCCAAAAATTATTGCAGATCATACAGGAAGAAGGATACACGGCTGGAGACAAGCTGCCTACTGAGGCGGAACTGTCTGAAGTTCTGGGGGTAGGGCGTAATACGGTCCGAGAGGCCTTAAGGATCCTGATGTCCCGGAATATCGTTACCATTCGCCAGGGATCGGGGACCTTTCTGTCGGATAAAAATGGCGTGGCCGATGATCCTCTGGGATTTACCATGATAGAAGACAGAAGAAAGCTGACAGAGGATTTGATCCAGATCCGGGTCATGCTGGAGCCGCCGATTGCAGCCCTGGCGGCTCAGAACGCGGCCTTGGAAGACATCCTTTGCCTGGAGCAGATACTTCTGGAATTAGAAAAGATGATGGAGGACCGGGAGGATTATTCGGAAAAGGATTCCCAGTTCCATGCCCAGATTGCCAACTGCAGCCATAATCTGGTCATAGCAAACCTGATACCTGTCATTACCGACGGGGTCAGGGTCTTTGCCGGTTCGGTCCGGGAGACTGAATATGCCCAGACGTTATTGTCTCATCGAAGGATTTATGAGGCGATCAGGGACCGGAAGCCTGTAGAGGCACAGCAGGCAATGCATTTCCACTTAATGTACAACGACAACCGCTATAAGGAAGAAGACCGGGAAAGAAACTGATTGAGCCGTGGTCTGAAATCATACAGGAAGAGATAAGGCATATATTCATGGGATGAGTATATGCCTTATTTTTTACTTTTTCTTGACTTATTCCATCAAATGTGATAAAAATAGAATATATTTGTAGGATGAATATTTACCCTATAGTGTTCATTTATTTCGGGAGGTCAAAAATATTGAAACAATTATATGATGTACTTATTATCGGAGGCGGGGTCATTGGAAGCGCAATTGCGAGAGAAATGTCCAGATATTGCCTGAAAATAGGCGTTTTGGAAAAGAATCTGGATGTATGCTGTGAGACGAGCGGACGAAATTCCGGGGTGGTCCACGGAGGATTCGCTTATGACACCGGTTCTCTAAAAGCAAAACTGTGTGTAGAAGGCAACCAAATCATGGGACAACTTTCCGAAGAACTGGATTTTCCTTTTAAGCGCTGCGGAAAGGTTCTGGTAGGTAATACACCGGAGGATCAGGAAGCGCTGGAACGGACCATGAAGCAGGGCAAAGCCAATGGAGTAAACGGGATGGAACTGATCGGAAAAGAGCGGCTTCATGAACTGGTGCCTGCTGTCGTAGGGGAATTTGCCATGTATTCTGCTGAAAGCGGGATCGTAGATCCCTTCGGATATACCATTGCCCTGGCTGAGAATGCCGCAGAAAATGGTGTGGATTTTTTCTTTGACCGCGAGGTGACAGCTATTGAAAGAGATGGGGATTCCAATTATGTGATCACCACATCCGGCGGAACCTTTTACAGCCGCTGGGTAGTGAACAGCGCCGGCTTGGGCTGCGGGAAGATATCGGAGCTGCTTGGTATGGGCGGATATAAGATCATAGGCTCCAAGGGAGATTACATCATTCTGGATAAAAGGACCGGTCCTTTGCTTCCTATGCCGGTATACCCGGTTCCAAGCAATACCTATATGGGGATCCATGTGACCAACACGACAGACGGTAATGTGATCGTCGGGCCTAATGCGGAGCTGACAGAGAATTTTACATATTATGGCGTATCCCAGGAAAATATGGACTATTTAGCCAGGAGTGCCTCCGACTTATGGCCCTGCATCCATAAGAAGGATTATATCCGTAATTATTCCGGAATCCTTCCCAAATGGGTAGATGAGAATGGAGCAATCCAGGACTTTAAAATTGAGGTGCAGGATTTGACAGCGCCGCGGGCCATCAATCTGGTAGGCATAGAATCTCCCGGACTGACTGCGGCTGTCCCGATTGCCCGCTATGCGGCCGGGCTCATGGCGGAGAGGGAAACGCTTACCCTTAATTCTTCCTTTAATCCCATACGCAAAGGTGTGGTGCGGTTTGCAGAACTTTCAAAAGAAGAGCAGAACCTTAAAATTCTGGAAAACCCTGAATACGGAGAAGTGATCTGCCGTTGTGAAAAGGTGACTAAGGCGGAGCTCCTCCAGGCGATCCATAATCCTCTGGGAGTTGACACCTTAACTGGGATTAAGTATAGAACACGCTCGATGATGGGGCGCTGCCAGGGTGGTTACTGCCAGATGCGCATTGCACAGCTGCTGGAGCAGGAGCTGGGGAAAAAAGAAGATCAAATCCAATATGCCAGAAAAGGTTCTAATATGTTCTTTGGCAAAGTACGGCAGGAGGTGGAGTCATGAATGCAGAACGAAAAGAGATCCAGACAGAACCGGTGGATGTTGTAATTATAGGCGGAGGACCTGCGGGGCTTGCAGCAGCGGCGGAACTTTACCGCCGCGGAGTTCGCAACCTGCTGATCATAGAGCGGGAAAAGCAGCTGGGAGGCATTCTGCGTCAGTGCATTCACGACGGATTCGGACTTACCCGCTTTCAGACTGCCCTAAGCGGTCCTGAATATGCACAGCGTTTCATTGACACAATAGAAGAACTGAATATTCCTTACATAACAGATGCAACGGTACTGGAGGTGACCCGTGAAAGACAGGTGACGGCAGTTTCCAGAGAAGGCATGAGAACCTGGCAGGCAAAAGCGGTGATCCTGACCATGGGCTGCCGCGAGCGGACAAGGGGAGCCATTGGGATTCCAGGTGAGCGGCCAGCGGGCGTATTTACAGCAGGCGTTGCCCAGGCTTATATGAATCTGTTTAATACCATGCCGGCTAAGGAAGTGGTAATACTGGGCTCTGGAGATATCGGTATGATCATGGCCCGCCGGCTTACCCTGGAAGGGGCTCATGTAAAGGCTGTATTTGAAATCCAGCCTTATCCCAGCGGATTGCCGCGCAATATCGAACAGTGTCTGAATGATTATGACATACCATTGTATTTAAGCCATGGAATAACCGCAATTCATGGAACTACCAGGCTTACCGGAGTCACTGTCTCTTTAGTGGATGAGAATTTTATGCCCATTCCCGGAACCGAAAAAGAGTATCAATGTGATACGCTCATTCTTTCCGTAGGCCTGATTCCCGAGAATGAACTATCCCTGGATGCGGGAGTTGTATTAGATGAACGGACCAGGGGAGCCCTCGTGGACGAATATTTCCAGACGGAAACAGAAGGGATCTTTGCGGCAGGAAACGTCCTTCATGTACATGACCTGGTTGATTTTGTATCGATAGAGGCGGAGAGTCTGGCCGATTCCGTGGCGGAATACGTGAAAGAGGGAAGTCTCAAACCGGCTGCCATTGCGATTAAAACGGATTGCAGCATCGGGTATACGGTGCCTCAAAGAGTCAGCGGATCGAAAGAATTCACGTTGTCCTTAAGGGTAAAAAGACCGATGAAGGACTGCCGCATTGTTGTGCGCCAGGACGGGAAAGAAGTGGCTGCTAAAAAGATGAAAAAAGCCATACCCGCAGAAATGATCCGCTTTGTCATTTCTCATGAAAAGCTGGTATCCGGCTCAGATTTGGAGGTGTGCGTAGAATGATGAAGGAATTTACCTGTATCATCTGTCCCAATGGATGCGAAATAAGCGCAGATATAGAAATAAAGGAAGGCGGCGGCAGCCTGATACGGTCCATAGATGGCGCCCTCTGTCCCAGAGGGGAGATTTATGTGAAGCAGGAACTGATCGATCCCCGTCGTAATATTGCAACTTCAGTTCTGGTAAAAGGAGGAATTCTGCCATTAGCCAGCGTACGTCTGACGAAACCGATCCCAAAAGCCAGAATCTTTGATGCCATGGAAGAGATCAAGAAGTGCAGTCTGAAAGCACCTGTGACAGCCGGAACGGTTATCGTGGAAAATATTCTTGGATATGATGCAGATGTGATTGTGACAAAATCTGTGCCGGCCGGCGAACTGCAGAAATAATAAAGATCCGGCAATCTATAGCAGCCGTAAAACAGTCCTGTTTTACGGCTGCTTATGGTATCAAAATATGTACCAATCCATTAAATGAAATAATCGGGAAATTCTTTTTTAAGTATGGTCTGATCTGCCAGTGCGGTGGATATGTGCCGGATCATGGCTTCAGAAGCCTTTTTCTTATCCTTTTCCATGATGGCTTTGCAGATGGCGGAGTGATCGCTGATGACACGGTCTGATACATTGATCTGATAACTTAGCTTCCGCTGCCTGTCAAAGTGAGGCATGATGGTCTGCATGGTATCATAGATAAAGGTCATTCCGCATATATCATAAAATTCTTTGTGGAAAGCAATATCCAGAGTCAGAAATTTCTCGAAGTTCTCCCTCGGTCCGTTGGAAGCGTAATCTTTTTGGAGCGTTATATAGTCATATAAGTTATCCATGTGCTCCCGGGTGATAAAATCACAGCTCATTTCTGCCAGCGGCCCTTCAATCATTTTCCTCATGGTACATACCTGTTCCACGATATTACTATCGATCAAAGAAATAAAAATCCCCTTTTGAGGATAACTTTCGATCAAATGGCCATTGGTCAGAGAAAGAATGGCTTCTCTGACCGGAGTCCGGCTGATGTTTAATTCTTTTGAAATTTCTATATCAGAGATTTTTTGTCCCGGCGTGAATTCCAGGTTAATAATCTGGTCCAGAAGAAACCGAAGGGCATATTCACGTGCAGACTCTCCCGGGTTTTGGGTAAACTTTTTCGTCATTTCAGCGCTCCTTTGCGTTATAGCTATGTCACGGAAAGATTCGGACATGGATATTTTAAATTGAAATCAATATATTACTTTCAATAAAAATCAGCACAATAGATACAGTATACGGTACAAGTAATGTTTTTACCATGGATGAAAATAATAAATATAAATAAAAAATTATACAATTATCACATGAAAAAAGAATATTATCGTTAAAGTGCACAAAAAATAGAGGTTTTAAATAGATAAAAGAAACAAAATCCTTGTTAAAAAAATATTTATTATTGCTTTTCAAACACTGCTATAGTATACTAACGCCATGAAAATATATTACTGTTGAATTAATATATTTTTAAAGCAATTTAAGTGAACTCATAATTCGTAAGAGGAGGATTACAACATGAGAAGGATGAAAAAAGTTTTATGCATGGCAATGGCGGTTGGTATGACTGTCTCATCCCTGGCTGGCTGCGGCAGCAGTACATCAGGTGCAGCGAAAGCTCCGGCTTCAGGAGAAACGCAGGCAGGAGCCCAGTCAACGGCTACCGGCGCTCCGATCAAAGTAGGAGTATCCAACATGGTAACTGGCCCTATGGCAGCCGGTGGGCTTCGTATGAAGCAGGCCGTAACCATGGCGTTTGAAGAAATCAATGCCAAAGGGGGAGTGCTGGGGGGAAGACCTTTGGAGATGGTTCTGGTTGATGACACAGGAACCCCCACAGGTGCGGTAAATGCAGTCAATAAGATTCTGGGCGAGAATGTTTCGGTATCAATTGGGCCTCATACTTCTCCCATGGCATCTGCAACTCAGGAGTTATATCGGAAGGCTGGAGTACCGTTCATCAGCGCAGCCACCTCACCAAAGCTTTTAGAAGCACAGAATCCATACTTTTTCCGTATATCCGTTTCTGATGGAGCCGTTGGACCGGCTATGGTGGAATTTGCCAAAGACCAGTTTGGTGCTGCAAAGGTTGGAGCACTCTATGATACGGATGATTACGGTGTAGCGGCCGACAATGCCACGAAACTGTATTGCGAAAAGAACGGAATTGAGTATTACTCAGAAGGCTTTACCTCAGGCGATAAGGACTTAACTTCACAGCTTTCTAAAATAAAAGGCTGGGGACCTGATGTTATCTTTGACTTTTCCCATGACGCAGAGGCGGCTTTGATTGTCCGCCAGCTGGACGAGCTTGGTATGGGAGATCTTCCTCATGTTGGACCTAATGCTCTGGCACAGTCCCAGACCTATGATTTATGCGACGCAAAACAGCTGGAAGGTACTTATGCATCTACAGATTTCTATGCTGACCAGACCAATGAGACCATGAAGAAATTCTTAGATGATTTTAAGGCGCGCTGGGGAGCTGATGTGGAACGTTATGCAGCGATGTATTATACGGCTGCTTACTTAACAGCCGATGCCATTGAACGGGCCGGCTCCGATAAACCGGAAGATATTCGCAAGGCTCTTTCTGAAACAAAAGATTTTAATGCTGTATTTGGAAAGCTTAACTGCTCTGAGCAGGGAGAGATGAATACGAACCTTTATATTCTGGAGTTTAACGGGGAAAAGAATATGTCTGTATCCAAGCAGGTATCCTTAGACTGATTATAAAGAGGGAATGAACGGCACCCGGCGGCTCAAAACAGCTGCCGGGTGCAAATAACGAGGAGGTACTACATATGCAGGTATTTGTACAGCTGCTCATTACCGGGATTGCCATGGGTTTTATCTATGCTCTGGTAGGTATTGAGTACACTCTTATCTGGAACGCAACAGGATTACTAAATTTCAGCCATGATAAGTTCATCTTATTTGGAGCTTATATGTTTGCCGGCACCTATGTGCTGGGTCTTGGGCTTCCGCCGATACTAGCAATTCTTTTCACGATCCTTACCATGTTTTTATTAGGAATTGTCAGTGCGTTTGTAATTTTTAATCCGCTAAGCAAGCTTTCCACCAATTTATTCGCAGTGATCGGAACCGTTATCCTTGGCAGGATCATGATAGAGTCGGTTCGCCTGATCTGGGGGCCTCTTCCCTTCACATTGGACAACTTCATGAGAGGATCCATTCACTTTGGTTCTGTGGTAGTCTCAAAAGCTCATTTGGTGATCATTGTGGTATGTTCCCTGATTACCGCTGGCCTCCAGGTTTTCTTTAAAGCAACCAAGACCGGAAAAGCCATGCGTTGTGTATCGGAAAATAAAACGGCAGCATCCTTAATGGGAATCAATGTTCCCATGAACATCGCTTTTACCATTGGTTTATCAGCGATTGTCTGCGCCACCATCGGAATCCTGGTAATTCCTATCTTCAATGTGGAACTTCAAATGTCATCCATGATCGGCTTAAAAGGATTTGCCTCCGGAGTCATCGGCGGTTTTGGCTACCTTCCCGGGGCAATTGTAGGCGGTATCCTTCTGGGAGTGGTTGAAATCTTTGGAAGTATGCTGATCCCGTCTGTTTATAAAGACTGTTTGTCATTTGTACTGTTAATCATTTTCTTGTTGGTGAGGCCGTCAGGAATTCTGGGAAATAAGAGATAAGGGAGGAGGAAAGCAATGAAAATAAACAAAACATCGGCATTAATTGCAGCAGCGGCCATTGCTCTGGCAGCGATCCTACCCATGTTCATTTCCAATAACTATCATCTGAATCTGATGATCCAGGTGTTGATTAATATCATTATAGTAGTGGGTCTTAATTTCATAACCGGCCTTACCGGTCAGATGAATCTGGGAACTGCCGGTATATTCTCTATGGGAGCATATACGTCTTCCCTGCTGGCCACAAGACTTGGGATCAATCCATGGATTTGCTTAATCGCAGCCGTGGGCATGGGATTTTTAATAGGAATGGGTCTTGGCTATCCTTCCTTAAGGGTATCCGGAGTATATCTGGCCCTTACTACCATTGGTTTTTCTGAAATCGTCCGTATTCTGATGACGAATTTGACAGGCCTGACAGGAGGAGCATTGGGCGTGACGGGAATTCCCCCATTTTCTATCCTGGGCCATAAGTTCCAGACCAATAAAGAGATTTACTATCTTTATCTGGTCATAGCGGTCATTCTTATCTTTAATGCATACCGGATTGTTAATTCCAAATGGGGACGGGCTTTCCTGGCAGTTAAGGATAATCCGGATGCGGTGGAAGCAGGAGGGATCAACATTGCGTCCATTAAGATTTTAGCGTTTACCCTTGCGGCGGTATATGCAACAGTGGCAGGAAGCCTTTATGCCCATTATGTTGGTTTCATCAATCCAAGTGCATATAACCTGGAGTATTCCATTAACTACGTAGTCATGCTGGTTATCGGAGGAATCGGCTCTGTGCCAGGCAATGTGCTCGGGGCGATTCTGGTTACTTTAGTGCCGGAATTTTTAAGATTTATGGAAAATTACTACTGGCTGGTATTTTCCATCATCACTCTGCTGTTTGTCATCTTTATGCCAAATGGGATCGTTTCTCTATTTAAGGGAAAGAAGAGGGCAGCAAAAGCAGGGAAAGGAGCGCAGGCAAATGGCAGATAACAGAGAAGGAAAATCTATTTTGACCCTGAATCATGTAACAAAACGCTTTTCCGGGCTGGTTGCGGTAAATGATCTGACTCTGGATATGAAGGAACGTACCATTCATGCGTTGATCGGACCAAACGGAGCGGGCAAGTCAACGGCTATCAATATGATCACCGGCCTTCTGCCCTTAACAGAGGGTGAGATCTACCATGAGGATACGAAAATAAGCGGCATGAGTGCCCATCAGATCGCCCAGACCAGCTGCAGCCGGACCTTCCAGAATTTAAAGTTATACCGTTCCATGACAGTAAAAGAAAACTTAATGATGGGTAATATGACAGACCGGAAGCAGGGCTTTGTGCCTTTTCTGTTTGATATGAAGAACGCTTACAGGGAAGAGAAGCTGATGAATGAAAAGGCGGACCAGATCCTGGAGTTTATGGGATTAAAGGATCTGGCAGAAGAGTATCCGGCCAATATGCCTTACGGGAAACAAAAACTTACGGAGCTTGCCAGGTCCCTCATGTCAGATCCAAGACTTCTGTTCTTAGATGAACCTGCCGCAGGGCTCAATCCCTCCGAGCGTGTGGAATTTGTAAATATAATGCTGAAGGTATTTGATTCCGGCATCGATATTTTCCTCATTGAGCACAATATGGATGTCATCATGAATATCAGCAATTATATTACCGTTATTAACTTCGGCGCTAAAATTGCCGAAGGCACACCGGAAGAAATACAGCAGGATCCGTTGGTTATAAAGGCGTATTTAGGCGACCGGTATAAACAGAATATGGCAAGGGGGGCTTCTAATGCTTAAGGTAAATGGCATTGACGTATATTATGGCAAGGTTCAGGCTCTGTTTGACGTATCCATTGAAGTGGGTGACCGGGAAATCGTATCCATCATCGGAGCCAACGGGGCAGGAAAGACTACCCTGATGAAATCCATCATGGGAATCAATAAACCGAAAAACGGTACGATCGAATACAACGGACAGGTCATAAGCGGTCTCCCTCCCCATAAGGTGGTAAGTAAAAAGATTGTTTATATCCCTGAGGGCCGTGAAATTTTCCCCAATATGACTGTTCAGGAAAATCTGGAAATGGGCGCCTATTCTGTAAAGTTATCAAAGGCGGAAATGGAGCGCCATCTGGAAGAACAGTACGATATTTTTCCGAGGCTTAAGGAACGGGCAAAACAAAAAGCCGGTTCCATGTCAGGAGGCGAGCAGCAGATGTTAGCCATAGCAAGAGGGCTTATGTCAGATCCGGAGCTTTTGATGCTTGATGAGCCAAGCCTTGGTCTTGCACCAGTCATTGTTGATGACATGTTTGATGTAATTGTCCGCGTGAACAAAGTGAGAAATATACCGATCGCTATCGTGGAGCAGAATGCATTTATGGCCATGTCCATATCTGACAGGACCTATGTATTGGAAGTGGGTAACCTTGTCACCCATGGAGAAAGCAAGGCACTGATGGATTCGGATGAAATTAAAAAAGCTTATCTGGGAGGCTGACAGCCTCCCAGTGTTTACATAATGAATGGAGGTAAAAGAAATTGCGCGCTATTTATTTAGAAGAACCGTGGAAGATTTCATGTATTGATAATGAAAAACCAGAGCCAAAGGAAGGGCAGGCCCTTATAAAAGTGCGGGCAGCAGGTATCTGCGGAAGTGATATAGGTGCTTACAGGGGAACCAATCCTCTGGTATCCTATCCAAGGATCATCGGCCATGAGGTCGTGGGAGAGGTAATATCCATTCCGGAGGACAACATGAAAGGAATTAAGGCAGGAGACCATGTGATCGTGGATCCCTATCTCTTCTGCGGACAGTGCTACCCCTGTTCCATTGGACGAACCAATTGCTGTACCGATTTAAAGGTGCTTGGCGTCCATGTGGAGGGAGGAATGTCCGACTATATGGTACATCCGGCAGATATGCTGTGGAAGCTTCCTGAAGATATGCCATGGGATATTGCACCGATGGCAGAGCCTCTTACCATTGCCTTACATGGCATTCACAGAGGCGGTTTAAAGAAAGGGGAGCATGTGGCGATCATAGGAGCAGGCCCCATCGGCCTTCTGGCAGCCATGTCAGCTCTGGCCTATGAGGCAGTGCCTATTGTCATTGACGTTGTAGCTGAGCGCCTTACTTTTGCAAAAGAGCTGGGAGTAAAATATACCATTCATTCAGCAGAAGAAAATCTGACAGAAAAGATATCAGAATATACCAATGGCCGTTTGGCAGAGCTTGTTATGGAGTGTTCCGGCGCAAACCCGGCAGTCCGTTCTTCCCTGGACATTACAGCGAATGCAGGCCGGATTACGTTGACCGGCTGGCCGAAAAAAGAGACTCCGCTTCCTACCGATATGATCACCAGAAAAGAAATTGATATCCGCGGAGCCCGTACCAGTGCCAATGAATTTGAAGAAGCCATTGAGCTGATCCATTCGGGCAGGGTAGATGTGAGAAAAATACTGACCAAAACCGTTACGATGGAAGAAACCCCGGCAGTGATCGCTGATATTGAACAAAATTCCGGTAACTATATGAAAGTAAACGTAATTCTGTAACAGATGGCAGGCGAAAAGTCATACAGAAGAAAATGATGATTGACAAATAAAGCATTAGAACGTATAATTGTCTGGATCGAAGACACAAGCATCTGATTTACAAATAAATATGCTTCATTAAGAGGGAGTAGTTTTAATGCATCGTCAACATCCTGACTGCCAAAGGGCAGCCTGGTGGTGCATGCCAGACAATGGTTACCAGACTTTTAATGTATTTATTCTGAAGATTTAATATTTTTCAGAATAAGTGCATTAAAAGTCTTTTTCTTTTTCTTTTTGGGGCAATAATAAATCAGAGAGATCAAACAGTACATGTTGATGCAGGCTGTCCGTATGGGCGGCAGAATGGAGGAAAGTTTGAAAGACTGGTATCAGAAAACAGAAGAAGAAGTTTTAGAAGCGCTTCATACGTCAAAGGAAGGCTTAAGTGCAAAGGAAGCAGCGGGACTTCTTGCCAGCAAGGGAGAAAATATTCTGGAGGAGGGAAAGAAAAAAAGCACCCTTCAAGTATTTGCCGAGCAGTTCCGTGATCTGCTGGTGGTCATTCTGATTGCAGCGGCTGTCATTTCCATGCTTTCAGGAAATACAGAGAGTACCATCGTTATCGTAGCGGTCATTGTGCTGAATGCGGTTCTTGGAACCGTGCAGCATGAAAAGGCCCAGAAATCCCTGGCAAGCTTAAAGTCCTTATCGTCACCAACTGCCAAGGTGATCCGGGATGGACAAAAGGTTGAGATCGCCTCAAAAGGCGTGGTGCCCGGAGATATCCTGCTTCTGGAAGCCGGAGATATGGTAGTGGCTGATGGACGGATCCTTAATAATTATTCCCTGCAGGTAAACGAAAGCTCCTTAACCGGCGAATCTACCAATGTGGATAAGGAAGATGGGAATCTTGATACAGAAGCGCCTCTGGCAGACCGGACCAACATGGTTTATTCCGGAAGCCTGGTTACTTACGGCAGAGCGGTGGTAGCTGTCACCGGAACCGGAATGGATACGGAGATCGGAAAGATCGCCAGCCTGATGAATGCGACTAAGGAGAAAAAAACACCTTTGCAGGTCAGCCTGGATCAGTTTTCCAGCCGGCTTGCCATGGTCATTATGGTGATCTGCGCCCTGGTGTTCCTGTTAAGTATTTACCGTAAAATGCCCCTTTTAGATTCCCTGATGTTTGCTGTGGCTCTTGCAGTTGCTGCGATTCCGGAGGCATTAAGCTCCATCGTAACCATTGTACAGGCAATGGGGACACAGCGAATGGCAAGGGAAAATGCCATTATAAAGGAATTAAAGGCGGTGGAAAGCCTTGGCTGCGTTTCCGTCATCTGTTCGGATAAGACCGGAACCCTGACCCAAAATAAGATGACCGTAAAGGATATCTATGTGGATGGCAGAGTCTGTCAGCCGGATGAGTTAGACCTTCGCAGCCAGCTTCACCGGTACCTTCTTTACGATGCGCTGCTGACCAACGATTCCTCTATTGTTGAAGGAAAAGGGATTGGAGATCCTACGGAGTATGCCCTTCTTGAAATGGCAGGAAAGGTCAGTTTAAGCCATGATCTCATCAGGGAAATGATGCACCGTCTGGAAGAGATTCCATTTGATTCCGACCGGAAGCTGATGAGCACCAAATACCAGCTCCATGGAGTTCCTACCATACTGACAAAAGGTGCGGTGGATGTATTGCTTTACCGGACCGCCCATATCCGTACCTCTGAAGGAGTCAGGGAACTGACAGAAAAAGACCGGGAGGATATCCTGGAACAGAATATGAGATTTTCAGAGAATGGACTTCGGGTGCTTGCTTTTGCCTATAAGGAAGTGGAAGAAGACCATGTGCTTTCCTTAAAATCAGAAAACGACTTTATCTTTATTGGGCTTATCTCCATGGTTGATCCGCCGAGAGAAGAGTCCAAGGAGGCGGTAGCCGATGCCAAACGGGCAGGAATCCGGCCGGTAATGATCACCGGAGATCATAAGATCACGGCAACTGCCATAGCAAAGCAGATCGGTATTTTCGAAAAGGGAGATATGGCTGTTACCGGCGCGGAATTGGACGCTATGACCGATGAAGAGCTTGACTTAAATATTACGAAGACCTCCGTATATGCCAGAGTATCACCGGAAAATAAGATCCGAATTGTGGACGCATGGCAGAGGCGGGGAAATGTTGTTTCAATGACAGGAGACGGAGTCAATGATGCGCCTGCTTTAAAGAAGGCCGACATCGGAGTGGCCATGGGAATCACCGGTACGGAGGTTTCCAAGGATGCCGCATCTATGATTCTGGCAGATGATAATTTTGCAACCATTATAAAGGCAGTTGCCAACGGCCGTAATGTTTACCGGAACATAAAAAACGCCATTCAGTTTTTGCTGTCCGGCAACATGGCGGGAATCCTTTCCGTCCTGTATACATCGATTATGGCTCTTCCTGTCCCCTTTGCACCGGTTCATCTGCTGTTCATTAACCTGCTGACAGACTCCCTTCCGGCAATCGCTATTGGCATGGAGCCTGCGGAGCACGGCCTGCTTGACAGGAAGCCAAGAGATCCCAAAGAGGGAATCCTGTCCAAAGAATTTATGATTAAGATACTGGTGCAGGGCGCACTGATTGCCGCATGTACCATGACGGCTTTCCATATCGGATTAAGGCAGGGCAGTGCAGCCACAGCCAGCACCATGGCCTTTTGTACCCTGACCCTTTCCCGGTTGTTCCACGGATTTAACTGCAGAAGCCGCCATTCTATTTTCCGGCTTGGTTTTGCAAGCAACTGGTACAGTCTTGGAGCATTCCTTGCAGGTGTTTTCCTGTTAAGTCTTGTTATGTTTGTGCCCGTCCTAGGAAAGTTATTTTCTGTAGCAGCCCTTACAGCTAGCCAGATTGGCATCATATATGGTCTTGCAGTCATTCCTACGATCATCATACAGTCAGCAAAAATCATAAAGGAAAACAGGAAATAATTACTACTAAAAAAAGAGGTTCAACCGTAAAAAAGTGTTGAACCTCTTTTTTAAAAATGTTAAAATATTTCCGTACATAAAAATTAAATATAGGAGAAAGGAACGACACATGACAGGACAACTTTCACTAAAAGTGAGAAATTGCGGACCGCTGTCCAGGCGGACGAAATTCCAAATTCTTGCCCTGGTGCCGATTTATTTTATTGTTGCAGGACTCTTACTGCAGCCGTTCGATGAAATCTGGAGGGGTATCATTACGATTGTCAGGGAGCCAGATTTCCTGATTACGGATTATTTTGCCATTGGCGGCGTAGGAGCTGCATTTGTTAATGCGGGTGTATTAACCTTATTAAGTATTGCAATTGTATATTTTCTTGGTATGGAGATGAGCGGCCATACTATAACCTCATGCTTTCTTATGTTTGGTTTTTCTTTGTTTGGGAAAAATATCATGAACATATGGGCTATC
This sequence comes from Lacrimispora sp., assembly GCF_032078915.1. Lineage (GTDB taxonomy): Bacteria > Bacillota > Clostridia > Lachnospirales > Lachnospiraceae > Lacrimispora. The sequence goes on from NZ_DAMAUN010000039.1 coordinate 25,967, forward strand.
ATGCTGGGTATCTGCCTGTATTCTTATTATCACAAAACTTCCATTACACGTTATATTTATGTTGGCTTTTACGGGACCTCATTGTCCCCGATCATTACTCAGATCATGCAGATCGGTAATTTACATTTGGCGTCCAGGCTGATCTTGAGCATTTTTGTTGGATTGGGAATTGGATTTGTACTTCCGCCCCTGTCCACTCATACGCACTACGCCCACAAGGGATATTCTCTCTATAATGTGGGATTTTCCGCCGGCATCATTGCCACGGTGATTGTATCACTGATGAAATCCTTTGGAATTACCATAGAGACAAGACTGATCTGGTTTGAGGGCAACAATGAGCTGTTTGCAAGGTTGCTTCTGTTTTTGTTTTTTGGTATGATAATATTTGCATTCCTGTTATCAGAGAATGTTGGAAAGCGTTATCTGGAAATACTAAAAACCTATGGTCTCAGCGGAACCGATTATGTAAAGAGTGAGGGATTTGCGCCTACACTCCTTAATATGGGAATCAACGGAATTGTAGCAACATTGTTACTTGTTATGTCAGGAGGGGCGTTAAACGGACCTACGATTGGAGGGATATTCACCATCGTTGGCTTCAGTGCAACAGGAAAGCACCTGCGTAACATTCTCCCTATTATGATGGGAGTGATACTTGGAGGAGCGATCCAGAACTGGAGCATTACGGATCCCAACGCTCTTCTTGCACTTTTATTGTCTACAACCCTTGCGCCGATTGCCGGTGAGTTCGGCATTTTAGCGGGGATTATAGCGGGATTTTTACATTCTGCCGCTGCCCTTAATGTAGGCATTGTTTACGGCGGAATGAACCTTTATAACAACGGCTTTGCAGGAGGTCTCATAGCCACCTTCCTGGTACCGGTGTACCAGTCTGTACGGGACAGAAGTGCGCGGGCCAAGGTCCATGATTCCTTATAGCTTCATGAGAAACGGAAGCCGGAATAAAATTAATTTGAGAACAGGAAAATTTGAAAATGTTGTATCAGATAAAGGATGGGACAGTGATTGCCGGAGGCAGTCTGATCCTGTCGCATATTGACTTTGAAATACACGGCAGAGAAAAAATTGCGGTGGTAGGAAACAATGGAGCCGGAAAAACCACTCTTTTAAAACTCATAGCCGGGGAAGTGGATTTAGACCGGGATGATAAACGGGAAGGCCCTGGAATCACCAGCTCCAGAAAACTGACGGTCGGATACTTAAAGCAACAGGCATTTGATGATAAGGACAGGACGGTAGAGGAAGAACTGCTGTCCTCCTGTCCTGCCTGGGATCTCTTTGCCAGGGAGCGGTTTGAATATGAGCGGGAATATGATACGCTGTTTACCGGGTTTGGATTTACAAAGGAAGATAAGAAGAAAAGGATTTCCCAGTTCTCCGGCGGAGAACAGACAAAGATTGCCCTTATCCGTTATCTGCTGTTAAAACCGGATATCCTGCTTCTGGATGAGCCTACCAATCATCTGGATATTAAAGCTGTGGAATGGCTGGAGCAGTATATGAAGCAGTATGAGAAATCAGTGGTAATGGTTTCCCATGACCGCTTTTTTCTGGACCAGACGGCATCAGTGGTTTATGAATTATCGGGAAAGAGGCTTACCCGGTACCCTGGTAACTATACCCATTACCGGGAAGAAAAGAGGAAAGCGGTCAGGATACAGACGAAGGCCTATGAACGGCAGCAGGAAGAGATCAAACGCTTAAATGATCTGGTGGAGCGGTTTAAGAATAAGCCCCGGAAAGCCTCATTTGCCAGAGCAAAAAGAAAGGCGATGGAACGGATGGGCCAGGCTGTGAAACCGGTGGAGGATGATATCCACATGTTCACAGGGCCTTTGGAACCCGCCTTTTTAGGAAGCAAATGGGTCTTTGAAACGGAACACTTAAAAATCGGTTATGACCATCCTCTCATGGAACTGACCATGAGGATCCGAAGGGGACAGAAGATAGGAATCCTGGGCCCAAACGGGGCCGGAAAAAGCACCTTTTTAAAAACAGTGGCAGGACTTATTCCTCCGGTCTCCGGGGAGTATTCTCTGGGAAACCAGATTACCATCGGCTATTTTGACCAGCATTCTTCAGAGATAGACTCCGAAAAGTCCGTTGCCCAGCATTTCCATGATTTGTTCCCTTCCCTGACAGAAAAAGAGGTCAGGAGCATTTTGGGGTCATATCTGTTTGGAGGAAAAGAGGCTGGAAAACGGGTGGGCCTTCTGTCGGGAGGAGAAAAGGCAAGGCTTGTCCTGGCAGAGCTTTTGCAGAGCAGGCCGAATTTTCTGATCCTGGACGAGCCTACCAACCACATGGATATCAGGGCGAAGGAAACCCTGGAATCTGCATTCCGTGCTTATACGGGCACCATTTTGTTTGTATCCCATGACCGCTATTTTCTAAGCAGGGTGGCAGAATCGGTTCTCATTTTTGAGAATCAGTCCGCCTTTTACTATCCCTTCGGTTATGAGCATTATCTGGAGCGGAGCAGAAGGGCAGAGAAGGGGGAAGGCCTTGCGGCTCAGATCAGGGCGGAAGAGCAGGCTCTGATCGCCGGAATGCGGGCAGTCCCCAAGGCAGAAAAACACAGGTTAAGGGAGATACCGGTGGAAGAAGCCTACCTGGACTGGAAGCTTGGTCTGGTTCTGGAACGTCTTTTGCCGGCGGGAGACAGGGTGATGGAATTGACGGCTGCCATGGAGGAGATGAAAGAAAGGTGGCTGGGATCGGAAGATTTCTGGAAGGAAGAAACGTGGGAAGAGTCCGGCCGCTATGAGGAACTAAAGGAAGAGCAGCAAAAGGCATGGGAGGACTGGCATGAGCTGTGTCTGGAATGGTTTGATACGGCTTATGAAGAAGGCATGTAAAAGTCTGTTAAAAAATAAATTTGCATGGAACGTTAATAAAAAAATGAGCTTTGAGAGTGGCTGTTGGGCCAATCAAAGCTCATTTTTTATATCCTATTTTGTGACTGGGCTATGCTGCGGCAGCCCTATGTAATCAGGGATTGATTCCCTTGATCAATACTTGCCGGAGTAATCATGGAGTGTTGAAGTGCCTGTATAAAATACCGGTTCTGCGCTCTCAAAGGAAGGAACGTATTCCTTATGAAAATCCGATTGTTCTCCATTTAATTTGAATTTTCCAACTTCCTGCTGCAGTGTCTCGGACTGTGCGGCAAGCTCTTCACTGGAAGCGGAGCTTTCTTCCGCGGTTGCTGCATTTGTCTGTATGACTGCAGAAACCTGTGACAGGCCCTGGTTGATCTGGTCGATTGCCACCACCTGTTGGGAAGAAGCAGATTCGATTTCCCGGATCGCCTGTTCCAAAAACTTTGATTTTTCTTCCACTTCCTGAAGGATTTTGGCGGCATCAACTGCCATCTGCCTGCCTTCGGTAACGGCTTCTACGGAATGAACGATGAGGTTTGCCGTTTCCTTTGCCGCTTCCGCAGATTTGGTAGCAAGGTTCCGCACTTCATCCGCTACCACTGCAAACCCCTTTCCGGCGCTGCCGGCACGGGCGGCTTCAATGGCGGCATTTAATGCAAGAATATTTGTCTGGAAGGCGATGTCCTCAATTACTTTTGTGATGCTGGAAATCTCTTCGGAAGTTGCGTTGATCTTATTCATAGATGCATTCAGGCTTTGCATGCGTGTATTGCTTTCATTGACTCCGGCTCCGTTCTGTTCTACATACTCAGATGCCAAACGGACATTTTCCGCATTCTGGCCGGCCTGCTTTGCTACCGTGGTAATGGCAGCGTTAAGCTCTTCTACGGTTGCAGCCTGCTCTGTAGAACCGGAAGCCAGGGCCTGTGCTGCGGAGGATACCTGTCCTGCGCCGGAATTGACCTGATCGGCCGCGGTGCTTATGAGAAGCAGGGTCCGGTTGAGATCCTTTTCTATTTTGCGAAGTGCAAGTCCGAGGACGTCTTCCTCAGAACGAAGGGGTACTTCCTGTGTAAAATCTCCGTTGCTGATTTTTTCGGCAATGAGGACCTGCCTTCTGATGCCGTCAAGCATGGAGGTAAAAGAGGAGGCAAGCTGGCCGGTCTCATCTTTGGAGTTAACATCCTTTAAGTCAACATCCAAATGTCCAAGAGCGATTTTGTCGGCAGCCTTTACGATCTGCCCGATGGGCAGGCTGATCATGCGGGAAATTCTTAAGCCCAGGTATATGGCAGCGGCTGTTCCTGCTAAAAGGATGACGCAAAGAACAAACGTCAGGATGATTGCGGTAGAATCGTTGGTTTTACTGGTCTCGTTAGCCACCCTCATCCGGACATCCACCAGCTTGTCAAAGTTATCAAACATTCTTTGGATGTTGTCCTTCTCATTATCGAAAGCGTGTAATGCCGTGTCCTTAGACCCCTGTTTGGCTACGTTTAAGCATTTTTGGATGGAGGGATCAAAAGAATCCGTAAATAATTGAGTCGCCTCGTCTATTAAAGTAAGAGCTTCTGAATTCTTGATGCTTGTCCTGTACTCAGCGGAACTGCTAAGAAAGCTGTTCTTTGCTTCCACATAGCTTTTCTCCAGAGATTCCAGTTCCATGGTATCGCCGGCATGGCTGGCCATTGCGTTGGCATCTGCACGAAGCTGATACAGATTTTTGGTGGCAATGATTAAGTCCTTCATGGGAACCGTCTGTTCTTTGTACATAAAGGTGTCCATCCTGTTGATTTTGGACATGCCCAAAATCCCTGTGATGCCTATCATAAGCATAATAAATACCATGCTGAGAAAGGCTGTAAGCAATTTTTTTGTAATACTGTAGTTTCTGAATTTCTTCATACTGATACCTCCTGGTTTTTCTTCAGTTTCTTATGTATAATCATTTTCGTTTGGTTTGTCATGTTCCTCAAAACACGAACTGGTGTATACATACAACGTCTGAGTCTCCGTTTTCGGTATACAATATGAATCAATATTTTGTGAACATCTTAAGGCAGTGGTTTTACCAGATCGCTGCCATCCATTTTTAGACAAATATCGACATTGTTCATTATATAATACAAGATTATTGTTTGTCAATCTAAAGAAAAAGAGTATTAATGATAGACTATAAAAATATTTTTATGGGAAATAAAAGGTATTTTTTATAAAATTTTGAACATTTAATATCGATGAGCAAGCAGGGGCACAGATTGGGAATATCCGATTGACTATTTCAATGTATTGTGCAATATACACATGACAAATGTCATATATCTAATTACATTAGTAATAAATGCATAAAAAATATTGACTTTTTCCTTGGAGTTGTTATGATGATTACAGAGAAAGGGGGTAAAACATGAAATATCAGGAAGGGAAGAAAAAAGTTATAGTGGCCGGACATATTTCCCTGGACATTACGCCGGTTTTTCATAACAGCGGTGATCAGAAGTTCTCTGCTCTTTTGCGTCCGGGAAAGCTTTTGCGTGTGGGAAAGGCTCAGATATCCACAGGCGGGGCTGTTTCCAATACGGGTCTGGGCCTTCATGCCTTGGGAGCTGAAGTGCTTTTGATGGCAAAGGTCGGAAATGATGACTTCGGCCTGATATTAAAAGAAAAGATCAGGCAGAGCGGATGTGAGAGCAGCATTCCGGCAGTGGAGGGAGAATCCACATCTTATACGGTGGTGATAGCTCCAAAGGGCTTTGACCGGTTTTTTATCCATGATCCCGGGTGCAATGATACGTTTTGCTGCAGGGATGTGGATTTTGAACAGGTGTCAGGGGCTTCCCATTTTCATTTTGGATATCCCACGCTGATGCGCAGATTTTATGAGAACAATGGGGAAGAGCTGGTCAGCCTTTTCCGGAAGCTCAAGGAGCTTTCCCTTACCACATCCCTGGATTTAACAGCAGTTGATCCTGATTCTGAGGCGGCTGGCTGTGACTGGGAGAGGATCCTGGCATCTGTGCTTCCTTACGTGGATTTCTTTGTTCCAAGCATTGAAGAACTGGGATACATGCTTGACAAAAGGTTGTATGACAAATGGCAGGAAAGAGCAGGCGGAGAGGACGTCACATCCATACTTTCCTTAAGCGGGGATGTGGAGGTCCTTGCGGACCGGGCGCTGAGTCTGGGCGCAAAAACCGTATTGTTAAAATGTGGGGCAGCCGGCATGTATTTAAAGACCGCACCGGAGCATTTTTTGAAAGGCTGGGGTGCAATCGCCTGTTTCCAGAACAGCTTTGTCCCTGACCGGATCCTTTCAGCCACCGGGGCAGGGGATACGAGCATTGCTGCGTTTATAAAGGCTATGCTGGATGGATTAAGGCCGGAGGAATGTCTGGAGCTTGCGGCGGCAACAGGTGCTTCCTGTGTGACGGCTTATGATGCCATCAGCGGACTTCTGCCCTTTGAGGCTCTTAGGGAAAAGATACAAAAGGGGTGGGAACAACAGAACATCATACACCCATAATAAAAATTATTGAACAGGAGGAAAAAGATATGCTGATCACAATGAAGGCAATTTTAGAACTGGCGGAAGTAAAAAACATAGCAATAGGGGCATTTAACATTACTTCCCTGGAAGGGATCCAGGCGGTGCTGCAGGCCTCAGAAGAATTAAACCAGCCGGTAATCCTGCAATTTGCCCCGGTCCATGAGGCCATCATCCCCATGAAGGTCATAGGCCCTGTTATGCTCATGATGGCGGAAAGGGCTTCGGTACCGGTAGCAGTGCATCTGGATCATGGCGATGATTTAAGCATACTGAAGAAGGCCCTGGATATGGGATTTACTTCAGTCATGTATGACGGCTCTGCCCTGTCCTTTGAGGAGAATGCAGCCAACACAAGGATTGCAGTCGAGATGGCAGGTACATACGGAGCATCTGTGGAAGCGGAAATCGGCGCCATGGGAAGACAGGAGTTCTCCAGTATAGGAGAGGGAGAAGAGGGAGAAGCCACGGAAGGCTGCTATACGGACCCGGAGCAGGCGGAGAGATTTGTAAAAACCACGGGAATCGATGCCCTGGCATGCTCCTTTGGAACGGTTCACGGACTTTACATTACGGAGCCAAAGCTGGATTTTGACCGGATCAGTCAGATAAAAAGCAGGATCGGACTTCCTATCGTCATGCATGGAGGCTCCGGTGTCAGTGACCAGGACTTCCGTAAGTGCATCAATAACGGCGTCCGCAAGATCAATTATTATACATACTTAGCGAAGGCAGGCGGAATGCATGTAAAAGAAAAGGCCATGGAGTTGGAAGGATATGTATATTATCATGATGTGACCTTATGGGGGATTGAAGCCATGAAGAAGGATGTGCTTCATACCATAAAAGTATTTTCCAATTTGGAGTAAGGAGATTTCCTATGAAACGTTCAGAAATTAACAAAGCATTAAGGGAGATGGAAGAGATGGCAAAGGAATGCGGGGTTGCCCTTCCCCCATTTTGCCATTTTACACCGGATGAGTGGAAGGAAACAGGCCATGACTATGATGAGATCCGTGACAACATGCTGGGATGGGATATTACGGATTTTGGAATGGGCGACTTTGATAAGGTGGGATTTTCTCTGATCACACTGCGAAACGGCAATGTGAACATGGAGAAGTATACGAAGACATATGCGGAAAAGCTGCTTTATATTAAGGAAGGCCAATCCGCAGCCATGCATTTCCACTGGACGAAAATGGAGGACATTATCAACCGGGGCGGAGGAAATGTGCTCATCCGGGTCTATGAGTCCACGGCAGATGGGGGATTTGCGGATACGGATGTGACCGTTCACAGTGACGGGCGGGAATACAAGGTGGCTGCAGGGACCCAGGTAAAGCTGTGTCCGGGAGAAAGCATTACCATCTATCCGGGGCTGTACCATGATTTTGAACTGGAGCCGGGAACCGGTCCTGTACTTTTGGGAGAGGTTTCCATGTGCAACGATGACAACGGGGACAACCGGTTTTACCTGCCTGCCGGGCGTTTTCCGGAAATTGAAGAGGATGAGCCTCCCTACCGTCTTCTTTGCAACGAATATCCGGCAGCGGAATAAGGCGTTGGAAGACCCGGATTCTCAAGAGAGCTGCATAAGAATGTTACATTTGTCACATAAAACTCATTACATTGTGCACATGTTTTGAAAATAAACTCATGATATGATGAAAATGTAGCAAATACAACAAACATATTGTGTACAAGGAGGAAGTGACATGAAAAAAAGCACAAAAAAATTAACGGCAATGTTGATTTGTGCAGCTCTTGCAGGAATCTCTCTGGCAGGGTGCAGCAATGGGGAGCCAGAGACGAAAGCGCCTGAGACAACGACAGCCGCCACTACGGCAGCAGAGACAAAAGCAGCCGCAGCTGCAGAGACAAAGGCAGCGGTAAAATCCGAATCCGGCGTCAATATGGCGGATGCCAATGTAAAGAAAAAGGATGCAAGCAAACATTACAAATTCGGATATACCTGTATGGATGGCACAAACCCATTCTTTGTTACCATTGAGAAGACCATGCGGGAAATGGTTGAGGCCCAGGGCGATGAGCTTATTTCTGTGGACCCGGCCAATGATGTAACTCTTCAGATCACCCAGGTGGAAGATTTGATTTCCCAGAGTATTGATGCCATGTTCATGAACCCGGCGGAAGCAGAAGGCATTCTGCCGGCCCTGGATCAGTTAAAGGAGGCAAATGTTCCCATCGTAGGCTTTGATACGGAAGTGGCTGACCTGTCTTATCTGATTTCCTACACAGGATCCGATAACTATAATGCCGGTTTCGTATGCGGCGAAGACCTGGTTAAGAAATGTCCGGAGGGCGGAGATATCATTGTACTTGATTCCCCTACCATGAATTCTGTAACCGACAGAACCAACGGCTTCCTGGATGCGATTAAAGGACATAACTTTAATATCGTAGCCCAGCAGGATGCAAAGGGCAACTTACAGGTTGCCATGGGCATTGCAGAAGACCTTCTCCAGGCACACGGCGATGTAGTTGCTATTTTCGGCGGCAACGATCCGACAGCACTTGGAGCCCTGGCAGCAGCCAATGCAGCAGGAATCAAGGACTGTAAGATCTACGGCGTAGACGGTTCTCCTGATATCAAGGCAGAGATGGCTTCCGGCGATTCCCTTATTGAAGGAAGCGGCGCACAGTCCCCGGTTAAGATCGCACAGTCTGCAGTCAATATTATGTATTCCTATTTAAATGGTGATAAAGTAGATGACCGTTATCCGGTAGAAACCTTCCTGATCACATCTGATAATGTAAAGGATTTCGGAACAGACGGCTGGCAATAAAAATATAAAAAGTGCTGTGGGAGGGTGTCTCAAACAGGAGAAACATTGGGTTTGGGACACCCTCCGGGCGCTTTAAAACGGCAAATCCAAGAAGACAAAGCAATCGTTAGAACAGGCAGGTGAGTATATGAGCGAAAAGATTCTGCTTCAGATGAAAAATATCCATAAATCCTTCCCGGGAGTAAAGGCGCTTTTAGGAGTGGACTTAGAACTCCGTACCGGTGAGGTCCATGCGCTTCTTGGGGAGAACGGAGCCGGAAAGTCAACGTTAATAAAGGTATTAGGCGGCATTTATATAGCGGAAGAGGGAGAGATTTTCATCGATGGCCATAAGGTGATCATTGACGGGGTAAATACCTCCCATGCAAACGGTGTTTCCATCATTCATCAGGAGCTGGTACTGGTACCTCATATGACCGTAGCGGAAAATATCTTTCTGGGACGGGAGCCGGGAAAGGGCGGCTGGATCAACCATGAAGCCATGGAAAAGGAAGCCCAGAAATTACTTGATGACTATCATATGAACATTCATGCAGATGCACTCGTTAAGAATTTGACGATCGCCCAGCAACAGATGGTGGAGATCGTAAAGGCAATCTCCTATCATTCAAAGATCCTGGTCATGGATGAACCGACCTCTTCTATTTCGGATAAAGAAGTGGAGTTCCTGTTTAAGACCATGCGAACGCTGACTAAGAAAGGCGTAGGCATCATTTACATTTCCCACAAAATGGATGAACTGGAGCAGATCTGTGACAGGGTGACCGTATTGCGGGATGGTGCCTTTGTAGGAACGGAAGTTGTTAAGGATACGACGAGGGAGAAGCTGATCGCCATGATGGTCGGCCGGGAGCTGACCAAGTACTATACCCGGGATTATCTGGAACCGGGCGAAGTGGTATTAAAATGTGAAAATATTGCAGACGGAAACATGGTAAAGAGAGCCAGCTTTGAGCTGCACAAAGGAGAAATCATAGGATTTGCAGGACTTGTGGGGGCAGGACGCAGTGAAGCCATAAAATGCATCTTCGGCCTTACTCAAAGTTCTACCGGAAAGATTTACGTGGAGGGCAGGGAAGTGAAGATCAAATCTCCCGTCGATGCCATGAAATACGGAATCGCCCTGGTACCGGAGGACAGAAAGCAGGAGGGAATTTACAAGGTGCAGACCGTCCGCTTTAACTCTACCATTGAGGTGCTTAAATCCTTTATAAAAGGAATCTGGGTGGATTCGAAAAAGGAAGAAACGATCACTCAGGAATATATCGATATGATGGACACCAGAACTCCGTCCCAGGAGCAGTTAATGGGAAACTTGTCCGGCGGAAACCAACAGAAGGTCATGATCGGCAGATGGCTTGCCACTTCTCCTAAGATCCTGATTCTTGACGAGCCTACCAGAGGCGTGGACGTAGGGGCAAAATCAGAGATCTACGGAATCATGAACGAGCTGGTAAAAGACGGCATGTCGATCATCATGATTTCCTCCGAGCTGCCGGAGATCTTAAACATGAGTGACCGGGTTTATGTCATGTGTGACGGCAGGATCACAGGCTGTTTCAGCCATGAGGAGAGCGTCACTCAGGAAGAGATCATGAAGCTGGCAGCAAAGTAGGAAAGAGGGGAAAATCAAATGGCAACAAGACTTCAAAAAAACATAAAACAATACTTAAAAGACAATATCGGTATTATCGGGGCATTGCTGATCCTGTGTATTTTCTTATCCGTATTTCCAAAGACCAGCGGCGCCTTCCTGACACATAAGAACATGTTCAATGTGTTAAGGCAGATTTCATCAAACCTGTTTCTGGCATGCGGCATGACCATGGTCATCATTTTGGGAGGCATCGACCTTTCCGTCGGATCTATCATCGCTTTGTCCGGCTGTGTGGCTGCCGGTTGTGTGTCCCGCTATAACCTTCCCATATTTGCAGCTATCATCATTGGTATTCTCATCGGCATGGCAGTGGGCATGATGAATGGTGTGGTCATTTCCAAAACCACCATTCCGCCGTTTATCGTGACCCTTGCTACCATGAACGTGGCAAAGGGCCTGGCATATGTTTATACCGGCGGTTCACCGGTGCGGGTGGTTACAAAGGCATGGCAGTTTCTCGGCGCCGGTTACATCGGAGGAGTTCCAACGCCAGTCATACTTCTGGTATTTGTCCTGATCATAACTGCGGTTATCATGAACAAGACAAAGCTGGGGCGTCATATCTACGCAGTGGGCGGCAATGCCCAGGCGGCGAAATTTTCCGGCATCAGCACAGCCAGGGTAAAGCTTCTGGTTCATACATATTCCGGTATCATGGCCGGTCTTGCCGGCGTGGTATTGGCTTCCCGAATGTACTCCGGGCAGCCAACAGCAGGTGACGGAGCGGAAATGGATGCCATTGCAGCAGTAGTGGTAGGAGGTACTTCCATGGCTGGCGGTTCCGGAAAGATCGGCGGAACCATTATCGGCGGCCTTATTATCGGTGTGTTAAACAACGGGCTGAATCTGATGAATGTCAATTCCTTCTGGCAATATGTAGTAAAGGGCATCGTCATACTCCTGGCTGTATTCATCGACTATTTAAGAAATAAAAAGAAGGATTGAAATCACATCCTTACTAAAAGCGTTTCCTTAACGGAGAGACGCTTTTTGTGATATCCACGAAAGCAATGAGCAGTGCGAAATAGGACAGGGAAAGATTTTCGTTGTGCCTGCACATAAGAAAATCTTTCCCTGTCCTATTTCATAGGGCGAATGCCCGTGAGCGAACGAATCCTCAGGATTCGTTCGCTGCACTGCGGATGTATGATATAATGAAAAAAACCGCATTTGAGGAGTGAAGCACATGAAGATGAGGACAGGACGATTCCTTCTGATCATAGCAATATTGGCTCTTTTGCCCGGATGCAGTAGAAATGAGAAAGGCCCCAGGCAACACGAGGCCCTCCTTTTTGGGGCGACCTATATGACAAGAAATAACCCTTATTTTGACATTCTGAACCAGGGGATCGAAGAAGTGGTTGTAGCCAACGGGGATATCCTTCTCACCAGGGATCCCCTTCAGGACCAGGAGAAACAGAATGAGCAGATTTTGGAATTGATCCATGAGGGAATCTGCATGCTGTTTTTAAATCCTGTGGACTGGGAGGCTGTTACCCCTGCCCTTGACGCATGCAAAGAGGCAGGAGTTGCCGTCATCAATGTGGATACCGTGGTAAAGGACCGGGATTCTGTCATATCCATCATAGAAACGGACAATTATCAGGCAGGGCAGATTTGCGCCTTGGATATGATGAAGAGGAAAAAATCCGCCAATATAATAATCCTGGACAACCCCATACAAATGTCCATCACCTACCGTTCCCAGGGATTTACCGATGCAATTGCAGGCAATGACAATTACCGGGTGGTGTACCGTCATGCAGCTGCCGGGGAAATTGAGGTGTCTTCCAAAGTGATGGAGGAAATTTTGCGTAAAAACATTGACTTTGATGTCATTCTGGGCGGCAATGATCCTACGGCCCTGGGAGCTCTTGCGGCTTTGCAGCAGGCAAGGCGGGAGGAAGGAATCCTGATCTACGGGATCGACGGTTCCCCTGATTTTAAATCGATCCTGGATATGGGCTATGTAACCGGAACCAGCGCACAAAGCCCTAAGTCCATCGGCAGGGTGGCGGCGGAAACGGCTTACCGGTATCTGGCAGGAGAACCGGTGGAAAAATACATAAGCCTGCCCAGCACATTGATTACAAAGGACAATCTTGATAATTACGAAATTGACGGTTGGCAGTAGGTAGGACAAATGGATGCAGAAAAAATCAACAGCCGGATCGGCCTCCTTCAGGTGGGGATTCTGGCCTTAAACATGATCTCGGTCATGGGGATCAGCATATTTATTTACTGGACAATTGAAAAAATCCGCAGGGCGTACGCCGCAAGGGAATTCTTAAACGGGATCCAGGCGGTTGTATGGTATCCTTATGCAAAAATCTGGCTCTGTGCCCTTCTTTTAGGACTGCTGACCTTAAGCATGGTGATTCGTGACCGTTTGTTTCCCAATAACAGCAAGGTCATCCTTACCAGCCTGGTTGCAGATTTTATCATTTGTTTTATGATCATCATTCTTTTAAATTTTAACTATAACGGAATCCTGCTTCTCGTGTTTTCCAATGTCATCATGTATGTGAAGAACGGGAAATCCAGATATATCCTGGCTGCCGTTGCCATCGGAAGCTTTATATTGGCTGACTATGAGCTTTTGTCCATTTCCTACCGTCTGTATTCCATCCAGGATTACATCTCCTATTACAGCGCATCGGTGCAGCAGTACCTTTTAAGCGCATATAACATTTTAATATCCTTAAATGTTATTGTGTTTGTTGTATACTGTGTTAACATCATCAACGAGCAGCAGGGAAATTTAGATGAGATTCATGGACTCAATGAAAAGCTTCAGGAGGTCAATGAGCAGCTTCAAAAGTATTCTCTCATGGCTGAAAAAATGGCTGAAACAAGGGAGAGGAACCGTCTGGCCAGAGAGATACATGACACTTTGGGCCATACCCTGACCGGGATCGCAGCAGGGATCGATGCCTGTCTTGCCATTATCGGGACTTCGCCAGAGCAAACAAAGAAGCAGTTAGAACTGATCTCCAAGGTAACCAGAGATGGGATAAAGGATATCCGCCGCTCGGTGAGCGAATTAAGGCCGGATGCCTTGGAGCGTTTCAGCCTGGAATATGCGATAAACAAAATGGTCACGGATATTAATGCGGTCTCAGAAACCAGGATCTATTTTGATTGCAGGGTCCAGAACTTAAAGTTTGATGAAGATGAGGAAAATGCCATCTACCGTGTGGTTCAGGAAGGGATCACCAATGCCATGCGCCACGGCCATGCCAGGGAGATCTGGATCACTATGAAAAGGGAAAATCAGGACATCCTGATTCAGATTAAGGACAATGGAGTCGGGTGTAAGGAAATGAAAAACGGTTTCGGAACAAAGCACATGAAAGAGCGGATCAGGATGTTAAGCGGAGTTGTGACATTTGACGGAAGCAATGGGTTCATCGTCAATGCAAGAATACCGATTCGGAGGGGGGAGACTTATGATTAAAGTATTGATTGCGGATGATCAGGAATTAATCCGTCAGAGCCTGCAGATCGTGTTAAACAGCAGGCAGGATATGACGGTGACTGATGTGGCCGCAGACGGCCAGGAGGTGATCCGGTGCGTGAGGAAGAACGTGCCGGATGTGATTTTAATGGATGTGAGGATGCCAATGATGGACGGAGTGCAGTGCACAAAGATCATTAAGGAAAGCTATCCCCAGATCAAGATCATTATACTGACCACCTTTGATGATGACGAATACGTATATAACGCGTTAAAATTCGGGGCAAGCGGTTATATGCTGAAAGGGGTTTCCATGGTTGAACTGGTAGGAGCCATTACAACGGTTTTCAATGGCTGGGCAATGATCAATCCGGATATTGCAACAAAGGTACTGCGTTTCTTTTCTCAGATGGCCCAGGCGGATGATACCATATCTGTCCGGGAGAAAAACATGGACGAACTGACCAAAACGGAATGGAAGATCATCGCCCAGGTGGAGAAGGGAGCCAGCAATAAGGAAATAGCAAAGACCTTGAACCTATCTGAGGGAACGGTCCGCAATTACTTGAGTACGATTTTAAACAAACTGGATTTAAGGGACCGCACCCAGCTGGCGATCTGGGCTGTCCAGACCAATGTAAGAAAGCGGATAGAAACTTAGTACGTAAATAGAAGAACAAAGGGGAAGCAGGAATGGGGAAGTGGAGAAAGCGCCTTTGCATGAGTGTCTTACTAGGGGCACTGACTGCAGCGGCCTTAATTTACCGCGATCAGCACAAGGAAACAGTTCTGGAATTCGGCATGTTCACAGGGAGCAACTGGGATGTGGCCAGTGCCAACAGCTATAAGATCATAGACAAAGCGGTGAAACGCTTTGAGGAATCTCACCCCAATGTGAAGATCCATTATTACAGCGGAATCGCCAAGGAAGACTATTCGGAATGGTGCGCCCGTAAGCTTTTGGAAGGGGAGATGCCGGATGTGTTCATGGTTCTGGATTCGGACTTTGACAAGTTCACCTCCCTGGGAGTCATGAAGGATTTAGATGAGCTGATTACAAGGGATGATACTTTTCATAAAGAGGATTTTTTTACCACGGCCTTGAATACGGGGCGTCGCAACGGACGTCAGTATGCTCTTCCCTATGAAACAGTTCCCACTCTCATGTTTGTAAATAAATCTCTGCTGGCAAAGGAGAAAATCCAGATGCCGAGGGAGGACTGGACCTGGGAGGACATGTACGAAATATGCAGGAAGGTGACAAAGGATACGGATAAGGATGGACTTCTGGATCAGTTCGGTACTTATAATTACAGCTGGCGGGATGCGTTTTACACCAGCGGAGGAAAATTATATGACGAAAACCAGGAACAGATTTCCTTTACTGACAGCCGGGTTCTGGACGCAATCAAATATATCAAACGGCTGAATGACCTAAACCAGGGACAGAGTGTTACCCAGGAAGATTTTAATGAGGGAAGGGTTGCGTTTATGCCACTGACCTTTGCGGAATACCGTACCTATAAGACCTATCCATACCGGATCAAAAAGTACACCAGGTTTCAGTGGGACTGCATCACTTTCCCGGCGGGAAGGGAAGGGAAAAACATATCAAAGGTAGATGCTCTGTTGATGGGGATCAACAGCAAGACAAAGCATGAAAGATTGGCATGGGAATTTTTGAAACAGCTGACCTATAGTCCGGAAATGCAGATGGATGTATTTCAGTACTCCCAGGGAGTTCCAGCTTTAAAGAGTGTAGCTTCCTCTAAAGAAGGGGCAAATATCATACAGGAGGACATGGATGAGGGAGAGCAGGTAATCAGCAGCACCCTGCTTTATAATGTCATTGAGGATGGCATCATTGAGTCTAAGCTATTGCAGTACCAGCAGATCATGAATCTGGCCGATGGGGAGGTATCCAAGATTCTGCAGGAAAATAAGAATGTTGACAGCAGCATGAAGATATTTCAGAGGACGGTCAGTAAATATTTGCAGCAGCAGAGATAAATTGGCGTGATGCGTCCCGGCCACTCCGCTAAAGCAGAAGAGTATACCGCAAAGAAACGGTCCTCCTTTTTGTATTGATACCGAAGATAAGGAAACTTAAGTATATTTTCCCTGCCTCGGAAGTGGTCCATGAATCATTGGGGGAAGGCTCCGCATCATATGAACAGTTTCTGTACAGGCTGTCGGAGTCTTTTCCCGAAATGTCACTTGACTGGCGGTATTACAAGGCTGGGAAGGCATGGATTTGCAAAGGCAGCAAACGGAAAAAGAGCTGCCAATTTGCTTCTTCATTGGGTGTCAGCTAAAGTTTACCCTCTTTTTTCTGTTTATCTTTTATATGGTAAGGATAAATGCCAAAATACAGTTGGCTCCATGTTAAATTAAGCTGAAAATTACTTTTGATAGAAAGGTTGATTTTTATATTTACATCCTTGATTTACTGGTTTATAATGACAGATATAATTTTTTTCTAAAGTACTTATCTTTTAATCTAATTCATTATTTTTTATTTTCAATTTTTCAATGAAATCATTTTAAAATCCCATATCATATAATATCTGATTCCCAAGTCATTATCGCTGTATTCCATTCTTGCAACCAAATATCTGAAATGTTATAATTCTTATAACCCGTACTCACGGATATATGTAATGAGCCGGCTTTTCGTAATGATCTGGCTTTGCAGCAATATCGTTATGCTTTTTTGTGCGCACAGGTTATACAGTATCTGACGTGCAAAAACAAAAATACAAGCTTCATTGTGACCTCACAGGTGATGTTCTGCGGAATCCATTTTTCAGCAGGATATCATAAATAATGCCTCCTGTTGTTGATATAGAATTTTAAGAACAATAAGAGGAGGTTTTACAAGTGGAGGAAAGTCTCAAAAGAGAATTATATGCAGCCGGCATAAATGCGGAGTATGATGAACATGCGAAAAAACTATTGGCACAGAAGATTATTCTGGCTCACATTCTTGTAAGCACGGTTTCTGAATTTGCAGAAATGGAGCCTGAACATGTGGTACCTCTTATTGAAGGGGTGCCGGAAGTATCAATGGTTCCCGTAAATCCAGGAGAAACAAACTCTCTGAAAGAAGACTCGGACAATGGTGAAAAGGGAGTTATGCCTGCTATCACCGGGATTAACACAGAGAGCAAGATTCCTTATGAAGGCAGGGTTACTTATGATGTTCATTTCTTCGTCTGGGCCCCGGGAAAAAGGGGTAAGATGAAGATGATACTGGATATTGAGGCTCAGAAAAATTTTTATCCAGGTTACCCAATTGTCACTAGAGGAGTTTTCTATACGTCCCGCATGATTTCAGCTCAGCTGGATACAGAATTTAAAATTCCTAATTATGACGATATTAAAAAGGTGTACTCCATTTGGATCTGCATGAACTCGTCAGAAAGAGTCGGCAACACCATCACGGAGTTTGGAATGAATAAGAGAGAGATTGTAGGAAAGTCTGGTGATTTGGGAAGGTATGATCTGCTCGGCGTTATAATCATTGGTCTTTCGAAGGAACTTGCAGGGGAAAACGACGGATCAAAGCTGCATAGACTCTTAGGAACTTTATTTTCTTCCCATTTATCAGCAAAAGAAAAAGGAGAGATTTTATCAGAAGATTTTAAAATACCAATGGAACCAGATTTAGAAAGGAGGATCAATATTATGTGTAATTTAAGCGAAGCGATTGTTGATGATGCGATTGAAAGGGGCTGGAAAGAAGGACTGGAAAAAGGGATCGAACAAGGGATCGAGCAAGGGATCGAGCAAGGGATCGAGCAAGGGATCGAGCAAGGTATGGAACAGGGACTGGAAAAAGGAATGGAACAGGGAATGGAGCAATTAATTGCCAACTTTTTACATAATGACAATCATGTAAACCAGGCGGTTAAAATGTTGGGAGTGCCGGAAAAAATGGTGCTTTCGGTTGCTCAAAGAGAAGGGATTAAGGTTGTGAGCTAAATATTTTAAGTCTGATTTATGCGGAGAGTTGATTAGAAGTAGTATGACAGGAGGAAAATCATTGAATGATTTTCCTCCTGTCTGTTTGTTCCTGTAGTGTAGTATCTTCAGCCGCTACTTATTATAATGCTTTCTCCACATTATGCTCGAAGAGGTCAGGCCTAGAAGTGCCGAGATGATAAGAAAACCGTAAATTATGATATCATCGGATATGTCATCGCCGGTCTTAGGAAGGCCAGCCGGATGGAGCGTTCCATTCGAACCTACCATATAGCCAAGAGGTACTTCTCCATAAACATCATATAGTTCTTGAGGGGTCATTTCTTCCCTGGGCTTTACGTTGGTCGTTGGTGTGCCTGGTTCGGCAGGATTTATGGGATCCGGCTGTGTTGGATCTGGCTGTTTGGGCTTTACGGAAGGTGTTTTTCCGCCGCCACCGCCGCCGCCAGAGCTGGTGGGTCTGCGGTATGTGTTTGTAAATGCAGCGGTTGAAGTTTCCAGTGTTCGGATAGTGCCTGTGTCTCCTGTCTGGGTGGCAGCGTATCTTTCAGAGGAATAGTTGGCTTCTGTCACCTGATATTTGGTTCCGTCAGGTAATCCGGTAATGGAGATGCTTTCCCCGTCGGCAAGTGAGATCTTATCACCGCTCTTGATGGTTCCGTCAGAGACACCCTTTCCCGTATAGAAGTAGGTACCGCTTGCGTTAAAGGTCACTGTGAAATCAAACTTCTTTTTGGTATCAGCTCCGCTTCCTGCAACTGTCTTGCTGATGGTCAGGCTTCCGGGCAAAATCTTCGTGTTGATGAAGGCAGCCACATGTTCTTCATCTGTCTTAATGGTGCCGGATGAGCCTGTAGAGGCAGTGGAATATCCGTTTGCGGAATAATCTTTTTCAATTACCGAATAGTCCGTGTCCTTTGGAAGTCCGGTTATGATGGCGCTTTGCCCGTCAGAGATAGAAATCGTACCCCCGCTCCTGATGTGTTTTGCCAGGGCATCTCCTGTAATGGTATAGTCATAGGAGCTGTCATCTGGTGTACCGTCCGGTTTTGTAAAGGTAACAGTGAACTCAAATGGACCGGTTTCGTTGCTGTTTCCTGCAACTGTTTTTTTGATAATCAGACTGCCAGGAAGATATTTTGTGTTTAAGAAGGCTGCTGTCTGCACTTTGTCTGTTTCAATTTTACCGGATGAACCAGTGGAGGCAGAGGAGTATCCGCTTGCGGAATAATCTTTTTCGGTTACTGTATAGATCGTATCCTTTGGAAGTCCGGTTATTGTGATGCTTTCATTATGCTTAAGCTGAACCGTTCCAAGACCGCCTGTGATAGTAAGCTGGCCGTTTTCTTTATTACCGGAGCCTATATAGTTGTAAGTGCCGTCTATATTTTGTCCGGTAAGCCTGATTGTGAAATCAAAATCTTTGTTGATATCACCAGCATTGCCATCAACCAGCTTGCGTATGGATAGATTGCCGACTGTGTCCGGTTGGTAGTTTACAACTGTTAGAACCTCACCAGCTGTTTTTCCTGCTACCGTAGTAATGGTTTTATTATTTGAATCCTTTGCAACGGTCACAATATAAATCATATTGTCTGATTCATAGGTGTCAGGGACCGTTGTTTCCTTTAAATAGTAGGTAAATGCAGGATCACCAAAAGCTTTTGGCGCAGGAATCGGGTTGATTCTCAATGTACCATCCGGTCTCAGGATGCTGGTCAAAACAGGGTTTTGCAGTGTTTTATCTGTGTATAATGTAAACACAGCGCCGTTAATGATCTGATTCTGAGTATTAACCTTACGGATGTCAAGGTAGCCATTGCGCACCAAGGTCGCGCTGGCATGAGAACTATCGACTTGATAAGAGGCATTGGTGTCAGTACCATCGATTGAACTGCCCGACACTGAGACCTGATTCTTTAAGGTGCTGCCGACATTACCGGTTACCTCGGTCGTATAAACGATCAGATATAGCTTGCCGTCTGTAGGGGTAAAGGTCAACAGGCGCGAATCTTTATCATACGAGACTCTGTCCTGCAACTGCTCCATGGTTAACACATTTCCTCCTGAGGTTGGAAATGCTCCATTTATCATCTGATCATACTCTGTGATATGGAAAGCGGTAAGATCCAGGGAGCCGTTCCGTTCAAAAGGCAGTTCAAGTCCTACGGGTATTTTATCCGTGATTTTTATATTTTTAAAATCCGGCAAATCATAGGGATTAAATTTAATTGTCCACTCCAGTGGTTCTTTGCCTGTATTTACATTTTTAATCAGGAATTGCGTTGATACTTGAACTGATGTTGTTGTTCCTGGATTCCAGTTATTATCGCCTTCTGCAGTCATCTTGACCGTGTTTACCGCGGTCTGATACGGATCGGTTCTTCCATTTGCATATGATGTCTCCAGATATTTTAAATACTGGTCATCAGAGAGCTGCGCCTTTACTAAAATGTAGTAAGCTTTATCCAGTTTCTTGAACACAAATGCAGCACTTTGGCCTGATATGTCAATGCTTTCTATTATATCAGAATCATCCATGACCAGAGTATCGCTGCTGGTATAAAGCTGATACTTCACATCAGAACTAATGTCAACAAACGACCAGCCAACGGGTAATATATCTGTCACTGTCACCTTGCCCAGTTTTCCGTTTTCAATTTCTGCACCGGTCAGGTCATAGCCTTCCGTATTAATGTTCAGGCGAAATACTGCTGTCTTATCCAGTGAATTAAAGCCGTTTTCGCTATTGCCAACCGTATTTGTTTCCGCTTTAAGAACCTGCTTGCTTAAAACGCTGCTGTTGTAAGTGGTTCCGGCATTTCCGTCGTCTAAATATGCTGTTCCATAATACAGGGAAGCAGTATTGCTAATATATTTGCCAGTATTTGAAGCAAAGATGTTCGGGTCGAGGACCTGTGATTTGAAGTTGTAAGTGTATGCTTTATCGGTATTAAACCCACTGACCACAAGAAGATCACCGACACGGGCAGAGCCTGCCGTAACTGGCTGGATGGTGAAATTCAGACCATTCTTAGTCCAGTTTTCATTCTCAGTCCCGCTTTCATCAACAGCTTTCTGACCATACTTTGGTGTAAGCTTTTTATATTCTCCGCCAACCAAAGTATTTAGGTTTGTGCTGTCCAGATTTACAGAGTTACCGTAAATCAAAAGGTCATATACTTTAAGACTTGCAGGGTCATAAAAGCCTGATTGATTTTTTAAGTCAACGGTTGCCGTCCATTCGATTTGGCGTAAGGCGTAATTCGTTGACACATGACCTTTTGTAAGGCTGTCAATACCAATGCCTGCATCAGCGGAATCCGAAAAGGTTCCATCTTGCATTCCGGTCCAGGTCAAAGCCGCGGTGTTTCGATAGGTTTTGACTGCTCCTACATATGCATCATTTGCAACATCACATACAATCGTCAGCCGAACTTTCTTGCTGGTAGTTCCGGTCAGCGTATACTGTCCGCTTCCGGGTTCAGTTGCATAGGTTGGTACATTGGTCAGCCCATCGCCGGTAGTGAGTTCTGTCCATGTGTCCGCCGCTGATTCATATTCCCATTTCGCTGACTTCCAGCTTAATCCTGCAGGGCTGGTGGGAAGACTATCAGTGATGGTCAAGTCCTGTAAGGGGATCTGATCTTGATTAACGGTGATCGACCATGTAATCGTGCGGTTATTGGGGTTATATGTATCTCCGCTCAGCCCGTCTCCCGGCTTCCCCTCTTTTTTTATCAGAGTTTTTTTCTGAATGTTAATCGGGACTGTATTTGTATTTACCTGCGTATCTTTTCCGAACGTTGCGGTATTGCTGATCGTACCGCCCTTGATCAGCATATCCCCAGGAATCTTCGTGCGGAAGGTGATGATCTGTTCTCCTTTCACATCTCCAAATTCATAGGATAATAGATTACCAGCATCAGGAATGACCTTAGGGTTTGGCTCACTGCCATTGATCATAAACGAATCTTCCACATACTCACCAACATTCGTCAGATTATCCTGGAATGTATAACCAAGTAAAGAAATGTCATTGCCCTTCTTTGCGTTTACTTTGACAGTCCATTCAATTTGTGTCTTGTCATCGGAAAGCCGGCCTGTTTTTATCTGGGTCTGTGTAATTGGAATCTCCGGTGCCTTGACAGTAAACTCCTTTCCTAAAATATAAATATTGTTTTTTGGGTTTTCTTCCGTTACGTCGGTGCCGGTGTATTTCATGGCGGCTCCGAATTCACAGCTGACATTCGATATGCCCGGATCCTTAAGTACCTCACCATTAAAGTCGATCCTTGCCTGATGATTCTCGAAAGTAAGTGTTCCTACTTTTTCTCCATTAAACGTTAAATGAAGTGTTGGTGAACCTACTATTGTTATGCTGTCATCCAGCTTTAAAATTGCAAAGTCTCCATAGCTAACGCACTGGTCAGGATCGATTATGCCATCTCCCTCTACCGGTACATCAAAAGAACCTTCTGCTGTAAAATTCTGCCCGGCAATGATTTCTGTGACAGATGAACCATTCTGCTTGATTGATATGGTTAAATTACCAAGTAATTCTGTTACATCCTTTGGTACCATATCCATAAATTCCGGCAGAAGACTTACTATGCCGGAAGGCACGGAAGCGTTGGAATCTGTGGCTGTGGTTGGTTCGTTCACCTGTTTTTCATCCAATTCTTCTGGCTCATCCGGGATATTGGCTTTTTCCTCTTTCTCAGAAGAATCCGGCTTATGCGCCTGACTGCCGGTAGCGATATTGCCGTGATTACTGATCTCGATTACACTGTCAGAACTTTTATTCAATGGATCCAGTCCTTCGGCCCAAACATTGTTGAGCGGCGAAAACACGTTCAGCACCATCATTAGTACCAACAGCCAGCTTACCAGCCGTCTTTGTTTTCTTATTTTCAATCTCATTCCTCCTTTTGTTACTGCCTTTCATCTGATTTCAGGCATATGCCTGAGAATTACGGCTTTATATTTGTAGTAATTCTTCCGCTGATCGACTTTAGCGTAAAGAATCCTATGAAGATTATATAAAGCTGCATTAACTGACGCTTGAAAGTTTGAAGAAAAAGTTACGGGAAAATAGACAGGAATGAAAAAATATGTAACATTATTTTCCAAAACAGGAAAAGAAGGCATAACAGGTTACACGGAAATAGACAAAAGAGAAAAATCATGTTACAATATTTTCCAGAATATGAAATAGTGGGGGAGCAAGAGATGAAAACCGGTAAATTGCTGGAAGAGCTGATCGTTATTGCACAGACGCCGAAAACAGACTTTGCAATCAGCATGAATATGACTCCTAGTGGATTAAGTAAGATCCTAAAAGGAGGAAGGCTGCCTTTTTTAAAGGAAAAGAGAGCATTCAGCAGGCAGGCTGCCGCTTATTTTGCCGAGATTTTGTATGGCCATGGCTGCTATTTGAAATTTATTCATATCTTTCCGGTCATATATAATTTCAGTTCCAGGTATGAACTGGAAATGTTTCTGGCCTATGCCGTAGAATATGCTTTTGATAAAGATTTTGACGAGGAGAACAATGGAAATCTGGGCTATCCGGACAGGGAAGCCAGTTTTCTGGGGAAAAAGACCATTCTGAATATGTTTTGTGTGCTTGTTTCCGATCATATCATGGAAAATCATGATATTCCCCTTGAGTTTTACAGTACACTTTCTTTCTTTGACCAGTCATATTCCGATATTTTCCAAAGGATAAAAGTATCAGGCTCACGGAAGCGGGAAAAAGCTGCCTTTAACCACTATTTTGATATGTCCGTGATTGAGGCGTCAGCCATCGAACATAATACCGATATTCTTTCCACTATAGTCGGAGCACAGGAGTATGTAGACTTAAATTTATGGCAGATCACAAAGGAAATGAATTGCACCTTTTTACTTTTAAAGGGGCAATTTCTTCTGATCTTCAGTCTGCAGCTGGATAGGATGCCCCTTATGACCTTTGTCAGCCATAAAGGCTATTTAAACGTCTTCTATAATTCACTTGTAAAGAAGGAGGCTAAGAAAATAAGTTATAGTGGAAGGGAAGCAGTAACTGCTTTAGAAGCAGATTCATCGATTCTAACCAGGCTTATGGACATGCATGTGGAAGCCGTATATAATTTCATATCCATTGGTTATTTAATCGGAGAAAAGGATTTGGAGCCTGTGAACGGCAGGGCGGTCTCAAAAAGAGCCATTCTGGAACTTTTTCATAGAATACTGGATAAGGAGACTACTTTTTTCGTGACCGTGGATGCGATGATTGGTTTTTGCTCTACGGGAAAAGTGATTGTACCTCTTTTTGGCGTCGTAGACTTTCCGCCTGAGGAGCGTATCCCATACCTACAAAGGTTTAATACCTTTATTAATGATAAAAGTTCTGATAAAGTCAGGATCGTGAACAGTGAACAGCCGAAAGCGGCAGTATTCTGTTTACAGGGGCTAAATCTGATTTACACGATTGATCATGATTATAAAACTGAAAAAATCCATTGCTTTGAAACGGATCTTTTTAATATGATTTTAAGCAGGGAAACATCAGAAAGTACGATGAAATTACTGGATTTCAGCCCTGACTTATGGCTGGCGTATCTTGATGAGATGTCCGGGAACCTTGGCAGATCTGCTTTATAAAAATACAGGAGGTTCTAAAGGCTTGGGTATAAAGCCTGGAACACATTTTGGTGGCTGCTGAAGATATTATGAAACGGAATAAGATTACCGCGGTAATAATGGAGGTGTAGTCTCTTTTTGCTGATGTCAAAAATTTAGAATTATTAACGTTCAAAAAACCGGTGTCAGGACTCAAATCCTGGCACCGGCTTTTTGAATTAAAAAATCAATATGATGGCTTATCCTTGGTATTCTGACATTTTACCTGAAGTACGTGAACCCGAAATTTGATGAAGTATCTGTTGAATATGAAATTCAGTTTTATTTTCTTTAACGTTTTTGCAAGAATAAGATAAGAATTTTATAGCAGGAAAGTCGGAGAAACCGACAAGCCAAAGACTGCTTAGCAACTACGGGAACAGTGGTGTAGTTTGGAGCAAAAAGACTGCTGTTTATCCATTTATCAATACAAATTGAGAAAAATGGGATAGAGTAATAAAAAAACTTATCGGCCAAAACATGCCGCAGCAACGATTTGTGAAAATTTATACACTGCTTTCAGACTGACAGAAGAAAATCCGACAAGCACAGATACGAAAGAGGAGAAGGATTGTATGGTAAAAAATGAAGAAATTCAGGACATCTGCAGCACCATGACTGTAACGGACCGCATCAGCACAATGCTGATTTGCTTTCATGGAAAAGAAGGGGAAGATTTTTATGGTGAAATCCTTAACTGTTACATAGAAAAGCCTGTCTGCTTTTTTGGTATCGGTGATCTGATTCTTAAATTAGATGAAATGTGCGACTGGATCGGTACCCCTCAAACAACTATGGAACCAAGGTTTCTTAATAAAAAATTGGCTGAGCAGTATGCGCTCAGGACCAGGAGTAAAAATAGAATACCGGAAAAGGCCAGTATTCAGCTGCAGAACAGTATGGTTCTGTATTCACAGGCCAGCCGGGCGAAGAACACGCTCTTAATCAAAATAGAGTTTCGTCAGAATGCCAGCATGCAGGGAAGAGTGATCGGAAAAATAACATCACAAAAGTATATAAGCTTCCGAAGCGCTTTGGAACTGATGCGTATGATAAAAGAAATTGCCATAAAGACAGAGAGCACTTATTGATAAGGCAGTTGTTGATCAGTGCTTTTATGGAATGCTGCCTTCCTTCTGAAATCCCCTGCATCTGCGGTTAATCCAGATGCAGGGGATTTCGTCTAATATCCTTACTTTTTAACATCAAACATAATTCTTTCGCGGTCATCTGTTTTCCCCCATATTCCGGGATTTTCCAGGCTTTCTTTATCCGGTTTCATTGCTATCATGTGATACCGTCTGCACCAAGGGATCGGTAAAATTAAATATGGAAAATGATGTGAAATGTGTTACAATGGCAGAAGCGGAAAAAGGAAATCTACGCAGAGAACGTTTCACCATAGGAGAGGAAAACATGAAAGAAAAAAAGTCAATGATTAATGTTATGATCGATGGGATCTCGGGAATTTTCCTGCCTATTATCAATCTGTTAAGTGCGGCAGGAATATTAAAAGGCATATTGACCATTCTCACCGCTTGTAATATTGTGTCAGGAACAAGTGAGACTTATCTGGTGTTAAATGCCATGGCAGACAGCCTGTTTTATTTTCTGCCTATGGTACTGGCATTTACCGCGGCAAAAAAATTTGGCTGTGACCCATTTACTGCAGTGGTCATCGGCGGAGTGCTTTTGTATCCTTCCCTGACTAAAGTATTTGAGGCTGGCACTAACATATTTTTTGCCGGAATTCCCATGAAGGCTGTTATATATCATTCCGGTGTAATCCCTATCATCCTGGCGGTGGGACTTCTTGTATATGTGGAACGGTTGGTTAATAAAATACTGCCGGATCTGATAAAAGGTTTTTTTGGCCCCTTGATCTGTATTGTGGTCGTTGGACTGGTCACACTGTCTGTATTCGGGCCAATCGGGAATGTAATAGGAGACGGTCTGGCTGCGGCTTATGAATTTGTATATCAGATCAGCCCAATGATTGCCGGTGCAATATTAGGAGCGGTGATCCAGCCGATGGTCATATTTGGTTTTCACTGGAGTTTTGTACTGGTCGCGATGAATAATATTTCTGTAAAAGGCTCTGATACCATACTGGCTTTGATCGGGCCGGCAGTATTTGCCCAGGCTGGTGCGGCGCTTGCGGTGTGTTTGAGAAGTAAGGATAAAAAGTTCCGGTCCCTCTGCTTATCCGCCGTAGTGTCCGCATGTTTCGGAGTTACAGAACCGGCCATGTTCGGCGTAAACCTGCCGTTAAAAAAGCCCATGATTGCAGTATGCATCGGCGGTGGGATAGGAGGAGCCATAGCGGGTTTTTCGGGAGCTCAGGCAATGGCCTTTGCTTTTCCAAGTATGATTACATTACCTGTTTTTCTGGGAAGGGGATTTGGGCTGTTTGTTGTGAGCTGTTTTGCCGGGTTTTTAACCTCATTTTTGCTGA